>NZ_JAPDCG010000003.1:0-173497 GCF_027705845.1 Aeromonas sp. S41-2
AAGGCCATCCGCAAGTACTTCCCGAAAGCCTGGATCCTGGCCATCACCACCAACAAGAAGACCGCTGCCCAGCTGGTGCTGACCAAGGGTGTGGTTGCTCACGTGGTTGACTCCATCGCCTCCACCGACGACTTCTATCGCATCGGCAAAGAAGCTGCGCTGGAAATCGGCATGGGCGTGAAGGGTGATGTGGTTGTCATGGTCTCCGGTGCCCTGGTACCGAGCGGTACCACCAACACCGCCTCCGTTCATATGCTCTGAGCATCTTCTAATCACCAAGAGCCTCCGATGTGGTACATCGGGGGTTCTGTATATCGGGGGTAATATGGTCTCCCTAGCTGTGATCTCTCTGCAGGTTGTTCACTCGGGGCATTACCGGAGAATTGGAGGCGCCAACCAAACTAATCGTCGGAGATGTGCGAGTGAACAACCATAAAAATGTCCACTTAACCGTCTTTGGTCGACAGCTTCTTGTCCGGCGCGTCCTTGAACAGGGCCTGCGTGTTGAAGAGGCGGATCACGCTGCCGAGTCACTATCCGAGCAACTGACAAGTGGCTCACTCGATATCGCAAGGAGGGACCTGATGGCTTGCTCGGTCACTCTTCTTGCCCCCATGCCATCGATGACCAGCGCCAACAGGGATTATCGAACTGCGCAAGCCTCAACAAACCTATCGACCCATCAGTCATGGGCTGGTGGTGCTAGCCTGCGTGTAAATGTAAACCATCATGCCGCATCAATCGTGCCATCGGGCGTTTCCCACAGGTCTCACCCATCTCTCGCAGCTAAGCGTAAGAACTAGCTAGGCAGGATGTGGCGGAAGCGCCATTTGGTGTTTCTGGCATGGGGTCGACCCGGCAAGCGGCGAGATATTGTTCGGTGCATTGCTGGGCCGGGATGGCCGAATGCGGTTGGTCTATGGGCTGTTGATTGGTGCTTTCTACAGAGATGAGCATTGAGGACTCGTTTTGTTTTGTTTGAATTCTACTGCAATGCATTGAAATATAACTACAAATTGAACTTCTGCTGTTTATGGTCACGAACTTCTGCATGTTGTGTTTCACATATGAAACAGCGGACTGGCTTTACTGGTTTTTTTGCGGCCAAAGCGGATGAAGTCCTGACCCTTCAGTTACTCACACGAACAGCGTTGCTATCTGTAGCAATGCCCTCAAATTTCACCATGTCCCAATTGTGTACCGCGCTCATCAGCGTAAGAACCATAAACCTTTATAAATCAGTCCATTAAAAAACACATATTGCAAAACGTGGAAGTAGAAGGTCGGCTCGCTGCCGGCGTGTGCTGTTTTGCTCATGTTGCTCGAGAGGGATATCCGATGACGGTGGCGCCTGGCGCCAGGGTGGGGGTGCCATGCACCTCGGTTGCCTGCATGGTAAACCATAGCGCAGGCAGAACGAAGGGCAGACCGGCCGGCTGCCGCTTTATTGGGCAGGCAGGCGCCAGTGGCAGGAGAAAAAGAGGTACGGGGGAGAGAGTACAAAGAGACAGCCCCGTTGGCGGGGCTGTCCAGGTTTTCTGGTGGCGGGCTCAGTGGCAGAGCTTGTAGTAGACCTCGTTCCACTGCAGGGTCTGCTTGAGCTCGGGGATGCGGGTGTGCTCGTCGATGACCACAAACTCGATGCCCATGAGGTCGGCGAAGGTACGCAGCTGCTCGATATCCACCGACTGGGTGAACACCGAGTGGTGGGCGGCTCCGGCCAGGATCCAGGCCTCGGCGCTGGTCTGCAGGTCCGGCATGGGGTTCCACAGGGCGCTGGCCACCGGCAGTTTCGGCATGGCCTCTGGCAGGTCCACCACCTCCAGCTGATTGACCACCAGCCGGAAGCGGTTGCCCAGATCGATGAGGCTGGCGTTGACCGCCTTGCCGGCGGGGGCCGCAAACAGCAGGCGGGCCGGGTCGGCCTTCTTGCCTATGCCCAGATGCTGGGCATCCAGCACGGGTTTATCGGCGGCGATGGAGGGGCAGACCTCCAGCATATGGGCCCCCAGCACCAGGTTGTTGCCCGCCTCCAGGTGGTAGGTGTAGTCCTCCATGAAGGAGGTGCCGCCCGCAAGGCCGGTTCCCATCACCTTGAGGGTGCGCAGCAGGGCGGCCGTCTTCCAGTCCCCTTCTGCCCCAAAACCGAAGCCTTGCTGCATCAGGCGCTGACAGGCGAGCCCCGGCAGCTGGTGCAGGCCATGGAGATCTTCGAAGGTGGTGGTGAAGGCGCCAAAGCCGCCGTCGGTGAGGAATTTCTTCATCCCCAGCTCCTGGCGCGCCGCCTCATACAGAGAGGCGCGAAGCTCCCCGCCCGCCTGCACCGCCTCGGTCAGGGTGTAGCTCTCTTCGTATTCGGCCAGCAGCGCCTCGATGTCGCTTGCAGGCACGGCGTCGATCACCTTCACCAGATCGCCGACCGGGTGGTAGTTCACCTGATAGCCGAACTGGATCTGGGCCTCAATCTTGTCGCCCTCGGTGACCGCCACGTTGCGCATGTTGTCGCCGAAGCGGGCGATCTTCAGGTGGCGGCTGTCGTGGATGGCGGCGGCGACCCGCATCCAGTTGCCCAGCTTGCGATGGGCCTCTTCATCCTGCCAGTGACCGACCACCACGGTGCGCGGCAGCCGCAGCCGGGCCCCCATGAAGCCGAACTCACGGCCGCCGTGGGCGGTCTGGTTCAGGTTCATGAAGTCCATGTCGATCTCGCTCCACGGCAGATCCCTATTGAACTGGGTATGGAACTGCAACAGGGGTTTTTGCAACTGGCTGAGGGCCGGGATCCACATCTTGGCGGGGGAGAAGGTGTGCATCCACACCATGAGCCCGATGCAGCGCTCATCGTGGTTGGCATCGCGGGCCACCGCGCTTATTTCATCGAGGGTGGTGCCGGTGGGCTTGAGCACTATCTTGACCGGCAGGCCGGCGCGCTCGTTGAGCTGGTTGGCGATGGTGTGAGCGTGATCGGCCACCTGCTTCAGGGTGGCGGCGCCATACAGGTGCTGGCTGCCGACCAGGAACCACACTTCCAGCTGTTTCATCAATTCCATCTTGGTGTCCTCTTTATGCTTTTGTCTGGCCGTAATAGGCGTGTTTGCCATGTTTGCGCTGGTAGTGCTTCTCCAGCAGGTAATCGGGCAGGGGGCGGGCCGCGGGGTTGATCTGGCCGGTGAGCCAGGCCATGCGGGCCACCTCTTCCAGCACCACGGCATTGTGTACTGCATCCTCGGCGCTCTTGCCCCAGCTGAAGGGGCCGTGGTTGGCCACCAGCACCCCCGGCATGGTGAGAATGGGGGTCTGCTTGAGGGTCTCGACGATGAGATGACCGGTCAGCCCCTCGTAATCCTCCTCCACTTCACCCGGGGTAAGCAGGCGCGAGCAGGGGATCTCGCCGTGAAAGTAGTCGGCCTGGGTAGTGCCGAAAATGGGGATGGGGCGCCCCGCCTGGGCCCAGGCGGTGGCGTGGGTGGAGTGGGTGTGTACCACGCCGCCAAGCTCGGGGTAGGCGCGATAGAGCACCAAATGGGTGGCGGTGTCGGAGGAGGGGCGCAAGGCGCCTTCCACCTGCTTGCCCGCCAGATCCAGCACCACCATGTCTTCGAGCAGCATCCGCTCATAACTGACGCCGCTTGGCTTGATAACCACCAGATTGCGCTCTCGGTCGATGCCGCTGACGTTGCCCCAGGTGAAGGTCACCAGCTCGTGGCGCGGCAGATCCAGGTTGGCGACGAGCACCTGCTCCTTGAGCATTTTGAGGTTCATGCCGGTACTCCCCGGTTATAGAGCGGCTCGGCGGCGGCGCCCCAGGCGAGGTAGCGCTGGTAGAGGCGCTCGTATTCGGCGACCCGCTCAGGGTCAGGCTGGTGGGTACGCTCCACGGCGCTCGCCATGTGGCGCTGGGCCTCGGCCACATCGGCGTGGATCCCGGCCGCCACGGCGGCAAAGATGGCCGCCCCCAGGGCGCAGCACTGATCCGAGGCCACTACTTGGATGGGCCTGTTCATCACGTCGGCGCAGGTCTGCATCACAGTGGCCGACTTGCGGGCGATGCCGCCAAGGGCGATCACCTGCTCCACCGGCACCTGCTGACTGGTCATGCACTCCATGATGCTGCGGGCCCCGAAGGCGGTGGAGGCCACCAGGGCACCAAACAGATCGGGCGCATCGGTGCCGAGGTTGAGCCCGGTGACTGTGCCCTGCAGGCGCTGGTTAGCATAAGGGGTGCGCCGGCCGTTGAACCAGTCGAGCACCACCGGCAGGTGGGCCAGATCGCGCTGCTGCTCCCAGGCGGCGGCAAGGCTTGGCAGCAGTTCCCGCTTGTGGGCCTCGATGGCGGTGCGCAGCTCCGGATACTGGGCGGCGAGGCTCTCCAGCGGCCAGCCGAGCTGGCGCTGATACCAGGCATAGATGTCGCCGAACGCCGATTGTCCCGCCTCCAGCCCCACCATGCCCGGCACCACGCTGCCGTCCACCTGGCCGCAGATCCCGGCAATGGCCCGATCACCTATGGTGGCTTCGTCGGCGATCAGGATGTCGCAGGTGGAGGTGCCTATTACCTTGACCAGCGCATTGTTGCCGGCCCCGGCCCCCACTGCCCCCATGTGGCAGTCAAAGGCCCCGCCGGCGATCACCACCTCGCAGGAGAGGTGCAGCCGCTCCGCCCACTCGGGGGTCAGGGTGCCGACCGGCAGATCGGCGGTCCAGCTGTCGGTAAAGAGCGGGTAGTCGAGATCCTCGGTCAACAGCGGATCCAGCGCGTTGAGAAACTCGGCGGGGGGCAGGCCGCCCCAGCTCGGGTGCCAGAGAGACTTGTGGCCGGCGGAGCAGCGCCCGCGCCGGATGTCGGCCGGGGCCAGGGTGCCGCTCAGGATGGCGGGAACCCAGTCGCACAGCTCGATCCAGTTGCAGGCGGCGGCGCGCACCGCCGCATCGGCGCGGGAGACGTGCAGGATCTTGGCCCAGAACCACTCGGAGGAGTAGACCCCGCCGATGTAGCGGCTGTAGTCGGGGAACTGGCCGCCGTGGCACAGGGCGGTGATGGCCTCGGCCTCCTCGATGGCGGTGTGATCCTTCCACAGCACGAACATGGCGTTGGGGTTGTCGGCAAACTCCGGGCGCAGGGCCAGCACACGGCCCTCCTCGTCGATGGGGGCTGGCGTGGAGCCGGTGCTGTCCACCCCTATGCCGCACACGGCGGCGCGCTGACTCGGGGTGAGCTGGCTCACCACCGCCACCACCGCCTGCTCCATGGATTCCAGATAGTCGAGGGGGTGGTGGCGGAACTGGTTGGTGACCGGCTGGCAGTAACGACCGGCCTGCCAGCGCGGGTAATAGACGACCTGGGTTGCCAGCTCGGCGCCGTCGTGGCAGCGCACGGCGAGTGCCCTGACCGAATCGCTGCCGAAATCGAGTCCGATGGTGATCTGCTCGGACCTGGGGTGCTCAGACATAAGTGCTCCTGACCATCAATGAGGGGTGACTGGGGAGGAACCATAGGAGATGGACCGGACGGGCGGTTAGCCATTGGCTGCTGGAAATATGGATTTAAACGCTATGCCGGCAAGAGGGTGACGGTCATCGAAGATCCGCTATGTGATTATTTTGCTGAAAACATAGACAAAACGGCTGCAATTTCATGGCGTGATCCTGCTCTCCATTTTTCCATGTGAAAACGATTACAACTTGGTTCGCTCAACTAGCAACAACAATAACGTCCTGTTTAAGCATGTTTTTATATGGCTGCGACTTGATTGACTCAAGGAGCAGCACTGCGTGGATACATGGATTGATAGAACACCTGGAGACACTCGCATGAACAAAATCGTTAACAGCATGATCGCAATGGGGTTTGCCCTTGGTATGGCAAATTCTGCTTTCTCTGCCGAGGCATTGAAGCTGGGCTATCTGGTCAAGCAGCCGGAGGAGCCCTGGTTCCAGACCGAATGGAACTTCGCCGACAAGGCGGGCAAGGATCTCGGCTTCGAGGTGATCAAGATCGCCGTCCCCGATGGCGAGAAGACCCTCAATGCCATCGACAGCCTGGCGGCCAACGGCGCCAAGGGCTTCGTCATCTGCACCCCTGATCCCAAGCTCGGGGCCGCCATCATGGCCAAGGCCAACAGCATGGATCTGAAGGTCATCACGGTGGACGACCAGTTCGTCAACGCCAAGGGCCAGCCCATGGAGCAGGTGCCGCTGGTGATGATGGCCGCCACCAAGATTGGTGAACGCCAGGGCCAGGAGCTCTACAAGGAGATGCAAAAACGCCAGTGGGACGTGAAGGCGACCGGGGTGCTCGCCATCACCGCCGACGAGCTCGATACCGCCCGTCGCCGGGTCGAAGGCTCCTTGAGTGCGCTCAAGGCCGCCGGTTTCCCCGAGGGGCAGATCTACCGCTCACCCACCAAGGCCAACGACATTCCGGGGGCGCTGGATGCCGCCAACTCCATGCTGGTGCAGCATCCCGAGGTGAAGAACTGGCTCATCGTCGGCATGAATGACAACACCGTGCTCGGCGGAGTGCGCGCCACCGAAGGGCAGGGCTTCAAGGCCGAGAATGTCATCGGCATCGGCATCAACGGGGTGGATGCGGTGAACGAGCTGTCCAAGTCCAGCGCCACCGGCTTCCTCGGCTCCCTGCTGCCCAGCCCGGACGTGCACGGTTACAAGAGCATCCAGATGCTCCATGACTGGGTGGTCAACGGCGCCGAACCGGCCAAGTTCACCGAGGTGACCGACGTGGTGCTCATCACCCGCGACAACTTCAAGGTCGAGCTGCAGAAGAAAGGTCTGTGATTGACGCCATCTAAACCCTGACACCGAGACCGGCATGGCGGTGTGCGCCATGCCGGTCGGCTGGAGTGAAACATGAATCAGTCAGTTCCTTATCTGGAGTTTTGCGGCATCAGCAAGGAGTTTCCCGGCGTCAAGGCGCTGAAGAACGTCTCCTTCTGCTGCCAGCAGGGCACGGTGCACGCGCTGATGGGGGAAAACGGCGCGGGCAAGTCCACCCTGCTCAAGATCCTGAGCGGTTTTCAGTCGCCCACCACCGGAGTGGTGAAGCTGGCCGGCCAGGAGCGGGTCTTTCAGAGCACGGTCGATGCGCTGGAGTGCGGGATCGCCATCATCTATCAGGAGTTGCATCTGGTGCCCGAGATGACGGTGGCCGAGAACATCTACCTCGGTCAGCTGCCGACCCGGCGCGGGGTCATCGATCGAGAGAAGCTCTATCAGGATGCGGCCAGGCAGCTGGCGCGCCTCGGTATGGACGTCTCCCCCGAGACGCCGCTCAAGTACCTGTCGCTCGGGCAGTGGCAGATGGTGGAGATCGCCAAGGCACTGACCCGGGATGCCAGCGTCATCGCCTTCGACGAGCCGACCAGCAGCCTGTCGTCGCGCGAGATCGAGCAGCTGTTTCGGGTCATCCGTCAGCTGCGTGACGAGGGCAAGGTCATTCTCTACGTCTCCCACCGGATGGACGAGATCTTCGCCCTGTGCGACGCCATCACGGTATTCAAGGATGGCCAGTTCGTGCGCACCTTCGCCTCCATGGCCGAGGTGGACCGGGATCTGCTGGTCAAGACCATGGTGGGGCGCGAGCTGACCGACATCTATGGCTACAGCCCAAGACCGCTCGGCGAGGCGGGCCTCAAGGTAGATAACCTGATGGGGCCTGGGCTCAAGGCGCCGGTATCGTTCGAGGTCAAACGCGGGGAGATCCTCGGCATCTTCGGGCTGGTGGGGGCCGGGCGCAGCGAGCTGATGAAGCTCATCTTCGGCGCCGACAAGATGCACAGCGGCGAGATAGCGGTGTTCGGCAAGCCGGTGGTCATCGGCAGCCCCATCGACGCCATTCGCAGCGGCATCATGCTCTGCACCGAAGACCGCAAGGCGCTCGGCATCATCCCCATCCACTCGGTGCAGGAGAACATCAACATCAGTGCCCGCCGCCACCACGCGTGGAGGGGCTTCTGGATCAACCAGCAGTGGGAAGACGAGAACGCGAGGCTGCGGATCCGCGACATGCGGGTCAAGACCCCGTCTCCCCAGCAGGCCATCATGAACCTCTCCGGCGGCAACCAGCAGAAGGCCATTCTGGGGCGCTGGCTCTCCGAGGACATGAAGGTCATCTTGCTCGACGAGCCGACCCGCGGCATCGACGTCGGGGCAAAGAACGAGATTTACAACGTGATTTACGATCTGGCCAAGGTGGGCATCGCCGTGGTGGTGGTATCCAGCGAGCTGCCGGAAGTGCTGGGCATCGCGGACAGGATCATGGTCATGCGGGAGGGGGAGATCGCCGGCGAGCTTTCCCACGACGAGGCCAACGAGGTCAAGGCGCTCAATCTGGCCATGCCGGCCCGTTGATCCGCTGACCGCAACGAGATAGCACCCGGAATTTTCAGGAGAAATACCATGACAACTACTACCTCAGTCGGCCAGGCCGCCAGCACCGCGGCGGCCAGCGGCTCCCGCCTGCAACTGGCCCGTGTCTGGGATCAATACGGCATGCTGGTGATCTTCGCCATCCTGTTCCTGCTGGCCTGCGTGCTGGTGCCCAACTTCGCCAGCCTGATCAACATGCGCGGGCTCGGGCTCGCCGTCTCCATGTCGGGCATGGTGGCCTGCGGCATGTTGTTCTGCCTCGCCTCCGGCGAGTTCGACATGTCGGTGGGCTCAGTGGTGGCCTGCTCCGGCGTCGCCTGCGCGGTCGGCATCAACGCCACCGAGAGTATCACGGTGGGCATCCTGGCCGGCATGTCGGTGGGGGTGCTGTTTGGCCTCATCAACGGCATAGTCGTGGCCAAATTCAAGATCAACGCCCTCATCACCACCCTCGCCACCATGCAGATGGCGCGCGGGGTGGGCTACATCATCTCCGACGGCAAGGCGGTGGGCATCGTCGAGGAGCGTTTCTTCGAGCTGGGCAACTCCGCCCTGCTCGGCATCCCGACCCCGGTCTGGTTGACCGCCGTCTGCTTCGTGCTGTTCGGCTTGCTGCTCAACAAGACCACCTTTGGCCGCAACACCCTGGCCATGGGGGGCAACGAGGAGGCGGCGCGTCTGGCCGGGGTCAACGTGGTGCGCACCAAGATCATCATCTTCACCATGACCGGGCTGATTGCCTCCATCGCCGGCATCATACTCGCCTCGCGCATGACCTCGGGCCAGCCGATGACCTCCATCGGCTTCGAGCTGGTGGTGATCTCCGCCTGTGTGCTGGGAGGGGTCTCCATGAAGGGGGGGATCGGCAAGATCTCCTACATCATCGCCGGGGTACTGATCCTGGGGCTGATGGAAAACGCCATGAACCTGCTCAACATCTCCCCGTTTGCCCAGTACGTGGTGCGTGGCTTAATCCTGCTCGCCGCCGTGCTGTTCGACCGCTACAAGCAGGTACGCAAGGCGCGCATCTGATCCCTGTCCAACCATGCAGGCCCGCGCGCAGCGGGCCTGCCGAGGGTTGCCCCGCGGCGCACGATGCATCCCGTTGTGAGCCAGTTCACCAATTTCACACGGCGCCGCGCGCCGGATAGCGCGTTCCCAAGGTGAGTCTTTACAATGGCCCAAGCCGATTTTTTTACCCAAGCGCTGTTTTCCGCCATGTCCTCGATGCAAAAAGAGAAGCCGAAACAACTCAACCCCCTGCTGCCGGGTTACGCCTTCGACGTCTTCCTGGTCTCGGGCATGACCCCCATCGAGCAGGGGAGTGCGCTCGACT
This sequence comes from Aeromonas sp. S41-2, assembly GCF_027705845.1. Lineage (NCBI taxonomy): Bacteria > Pseudomonadati > Pseudomonadota > Gammaproteobacteria > Aeromonadales > Aeromonadaceae > Aeromonas > Aeromonas sp. S41-2. The sequence continues at coordinate 9,722 of NZ_JAPDCG010000003.1, forward strand.
TCATCATCGACCGGCCCCAGGGGATGAAGGGCTTCATCGTCAATCTGACCATCAGGGGCAAGGGGCAGATCTTTCAGGGGGAGCAGGCCTTCACCGTGGAGCCCGGCGACCTGCTGTTGTTTCCGCCGGCGGCGGTGCACCATTACGGCCGGGCGCCGGATGCGCAAGCGTGGTACCACCGCTGGGTCTATTTCCGGCCGCGGGCCTACTGGGCCGACTGGCTCAAGTGGCCACAGGTGACGGAGCGGGTGGGGCGCCTGCAACTGGCGGACGCCGCCTTGCTCGCCGAGTTCGATGCCCTGTTCCTCGACATTGAAGAGACCCACCAGCAGCTGCGGCCCATGTCGGAGCAGCTGGCGATGAACCTGCTGGAGCGGCTGCTCATTCGCTGCTACGAAGCCTCCTCCCTGGATGCCTATCCCGCCATCGACCACCGGGTTCACCAGGCGTGCCAGATCCTGAGCGAGTCGCTCTGCGCCGAGATCTCGGTGGAGGCGCTGGCGGAGCAGGTGTTCTTGTCCCCCTCGCGCCTCGCGCACCTGTTTCGCGAGCAGGTGGGGGTGAGCATAGTGCGCTGGCGCGAGGATCAGCGCATCATGCGGGCCAAGCTGCTGCTGCAGACCACGCCGCTGTCGGTGGCCACCATCGGCCAGCAGGTGGGCTATGACGATCAGCTCTACTTCTCGCGGGTGTTTCGAAAGCGGGTGGGGGTGAGCCCCACCGAATACCGCAAGTGTGCCACCCCGCTGTGACCCCTCTTGTCTGAGGTTGCGGCCCATCCTGTCCCTTCAGCGTTCACCCCATGATGGGGTGGCTGTCTGGGGCAGGGGGCGCTGCTTTCTTCATCACTCCTCGTCGATGGCGGCGAAGCGCTCCACCAGATAGTCGATGAGGGCTCGCACCGAGGGGAGCAGGCCGCGCCGGGAGGGGAACACGGCGTGAATGAGTTCGGGCCTCGGCTCCCAGGCGGGCACCACCTTGACCAGGGTGGCGGCGGTCAGCTGCTCCTGCACCATCAACAGCGGCAACTGCACCACCCCGACCCCGGCCAGCGCCGCACTGCGCAGCGCCACCATGTCGGTGGTGACGAAGCGGGGCTGGTGGGTGAGGTCGGCATGCGCCCCCTGCGGCCCGAACAGCGACCAGAGGTAGTGCTGCCGCGGCGTCCCCAGCCCCATGCTGGGCCAGTCGTGCAGATCTGCCGGCGCGGTGGGCAAACCCCGTTGTGCGACGAGTGCCGGGCTGGCCACCAGGCACTGACGACGCTGCGCCAGTACCCGGATCACCAGCTCGCTGTCCTGCAGCGGCGGCGGCCTGACCCGGATGGTCACATCGACCCCTTCGGCGATGGGGTCGACCCGCCGATTGGTCCCTTCCAGCTCGACCCTGATCTGCGGGTGACGGGCCATGAAATCCGCCAGCATGGGGCCGACATGGGTGTGCAGCAGGGCGATGGGGCAGCTCATGCGGATCAGCCCGCAGGGCTCGGCCCGGGTCATCTCGATGGCGGCCTGCGCCGCCTCGGCCTCCACCAACATCGCCTTGCAGTGCTCGTAATAGGTGCGGCCCAGCTCGGTCACCGCAAACTGGCGGGTCGAGCGCTGGAGCAGCCGCACGCCGAGCCGCTCTTCAAGCTGCGCTATCCGCCGGCTGAGGCGGGATTTGGGCATGCCGATGGCGCGGCCAGCGGGGGCAAAGCCGCCGTGATCCACCACCTGGACGAAATAGTAGAGATCGTTCAGATCCTGCATAGGGTGCTCTCATCGTTCCAAAAATAGGACGCTGATGCCCAATTTAGCAGTCTACCCACCTATTCGTCTCGAAACTATGCTGTCTCCAGTGTTCAATTCCACTGGATATGTCAGGAGCGACAGATGAAAAAGATCCTCGGCGTTTACAGCGCACCCCGTTCTCACTGGGTAGGCGACGGCTTTCCCGTACGCTCTCTCTTCTCCTACAACAGCCACGGCAAGCAGCTGAGCCCCTTCCTGCTGCTCGACTATGCCGGCCCGGCCAACTTTACGCCGACCAGCCGGCCACGCGGGGTGGGTGAGCATCCCCATCGCGGTTTCGAGACGGTGACCATCGTCTACAAGGGCGAAGTGGCGCACCGGGATTCGACCGGTCAGGGCGGCGTGATAGGCCCGGGCGATGTGCAGTGGATGACCACCGGCGCCGGTATCCTGCACGAGGAATTTCACGCCCCGGCTTTCAGCGAGTCGGGCGGTGAGCTCGAGATGGTGCAGTTGTGGGTGAATCTGCCGAGCCGGCACAAGATGACGCCGCCCGGTTACCAGCCCATCCTGGCGGGCGACATTCCGACGGTGGCACTGGCCAACGACGCGGGGTCGGTGCGGGTCATCGCCGGCGAGTTTGAGGGGGTCCGTGGCCCGGCTCATACTTTCAGCCCGCTGCATGTCTGGGATCTGCGTCTGGTGCAGGGCAGCGTCAGCACACTCGAGTTGCCCGAAGGCTGGACCGGCGCGCTCATCGTGCTCAAGGGGACCGTACAGGTCAACGGCAGTGCCATCGCCCGGGAGGCGCAGATGGTGGTGCTGGACCGGGCAGGGCGGCAGGTCATGATTGAGGCAAACAGTGATGCTATTGTGCTGCTGCTGAGCGGTGAGCCCATCGAGGAGCCCATCGTGGGTCACGGCCCCTTCGTGATGAACAGCCATGAGGAGATAGTGCAGGCCATCGATGATTTCAACAGCGGCAGATTCGGCGTGATGCCGGAGTGATAAATGGACAAGGCCCTCGCATGAGGGCCTTGTATTTATGAGGCTGCGGATCAGCGCTGACGGGCCTTGAACCTGGGGTTGCTCTTGCAGATCACGAACAGCTTGCCGCGGCGACGGACAATCTGGCAATCGGGGTGGCGCGACTTGGCTGATTTGAGGGAGGAGAGGACTTTCATGGCTGCGCTTTTCCTTTGTTGAAGAACTGACCGAAACGCTGGCCGAAGCGGGCGACCTGACCTTCCTTGCTGACCTGCTTCTGCTTGCCGGTATAGAAGGGGTGTGACGCACTGGAGACATCCAGCGTCACATAGGGGTAGGTATTGCCGTCTTCCCACTGCTTGGTGCGATCGGTCTTGAGGGTGGAGCCCACCAGAAAATAGGTGTTGGCGGTCAGGTCGTGGAACAGAACCTGACGGTACTCGGGGTGAATGTCGGGACGCATGATGCTGGCCTCATGATTTGATTGTTATAACATAACAAACAAATCATGCCTTTGTTGAGAATAGATATCAACAATTTTTGTCTTGTTTGGTGATGGGGTAATACCACCGAGCGAGGTTCTGCCTCTCCGGCAAGCAGGGTAAGCGGCCGGGTTTGGTGATGCCGCAGCAGAGTTGGCAACAAGAGGTTGATGATGCGCTTTACTTTTAATTTTTACTGTATAAAAATACAGTTATAAATCATGGAGAAGTATCCTATGCGTCTGGAAATCATCATCGACAAAAAACATCAGGTGGCCACCTCGACCATGGAGGCGCTGCGTCAGGAGCTGCTCAAGCAACTGGGCGAGAAGTTCCCCGACCTGCATGTGCGGGTCGCCCCCGGCAGCGCCATGGCGCTGACGGTCAGCCGCGCCAGCAAGGAGGACAAGGAGCTGGCAGAAGCCATGGTGCAGGAGGTGTGGGAAAATGCCGACAGCTGGATGCCGGAGAGTGTTGCCTCCTGAGCCTGGTTGCCGGGCTCTCATCTAGCAGCTTTCTTGCCGAACAAAAAACGCAGCCCAAGGCTGCGTTTTTTGTTGCTGCTGGGATGAGTTCCCGAGCTGATGGTGCGTCAGCACTCAACCTTTAATCCTCAACCGTCAAAGCCCGGCCCAGCGTTTGAGACTGTTGACCTGCACCCGCTGATCGGCCTGGGCAATGTCGCCGCTGGCGCGCAGTGCCTTGAGGGCGACGGGCAGGGCGGCACGCACTTCGCTGGCCGTCATGCCGGCCTGCAGGGCCGGGTGATAGGCAAGCTTGAGCAGCACGTAATCGAGCCCGGTCGGGAAGCTGTCGATGCTGTTGTCGTTGAAGATGGAGGGGAACACCTTGTCCGAATCGTTGGGCAACCCCATCACCTGGGTGAGCTCCTCCACCACGCAGTCGAGAAAGCGCCCCTTGGCCCGGCTGTAATCCACCGGAATGATGATGGTGGCGCGGGCCATCTCGCGGCGGGTATTGGTGGTGAAGTTGGCCATGCAGAGCCCCTCCTTTAGCGCGGTCTTGACGGAGGCATCCTGCCCCATGGTGCGCTTGGCCCAGCTCGCCATCTTGGCGCGTTCGGTCATGATCAGGGTGATGTTGGGTCGCTCGCTGACCAGGGCGATGGGACGACCTATGATGCCGGCCAGATGCTGGCTTTGTACTTTGACCACCTCGCTTTGCAGCGCCTTGTCGCCAAATTCGTTGACCAGCTTGAGCCGGATGGGCTGTTCCCAGCGGGAGAAGCGCACGTTCTGTTCGTGGCCGTACTCCCGCTTCATGGCGACCTCGAAGAAACTCTCGGTGAGATAGGCATCGCTCTGCCAACGCTCGGCAGCCTGCAGCCATGGGCTCAGCAACAGGAGCGCCACCAGCCAGCGGCCGAGCGGCCGGCGCCAGCCTGAGTGGCACACGGCAAGGTAACGGCGCAATGAAGTCATGTCTCCTCCTTGAAACAGTCGGGATCAGCGCGTGGCCCGTTCGAGATCGCGCCAGGTGAGCCAGAGCCGCAGATCAAACTCCAGTTGATGATAGTCCGGCTCCATATGCTGACAGAGCTGATAAAAGCCCTTGTTGTGATCCTTCTCTTTCAGGTGGGCCAGCTCGTGCACCACGATCATCTTCAGGAAGGCTGGGTGGGCCTCCTTGAACAGGGCGGCGATGCGGATCTCGTTCTTGGCCTTGAGCTTGCTGCCCTGCACCCGGCTCACATAGGTGTGCAGGCCGAGGGCATCCTTGATCACGTTGACCTTGCCATCGAAGATCACCTTGGAAAGTGGCGCCGAGCTTTTCAGGTAGCGGTTCTTCAGCTCCATGGTGTAGGCGAGCAGTGCCTTGTCACTCTGGATGAGGTGGGTCTCTGGATAACGCTTTGCCAGCACGTCCCCCAGCTTGCCCGCCGCGATCAGCTGTTGCACCTGGGCCTTGAGGGGCTCGGGGTAGCCACCGAGGTAGGTCAGTTCCGCCATGTCTGCATTACTCGTCATATCAAAAGAGCGCCATTGTAGTCAGCGCGTCGCCGCTTGCCTACCGTTTCGGGCCTTGCCTGGGTTGGCGCAATGAAAAGGGCCGTCATCGCGGGATGACGGCCCTGTTCGGTCAAGGGGGGCTCAGCGTCTGCGATAGAGGCCCGGATCCACCTCTTCATACTGGCTCACCAGATATTGATAGAAGGCGAGACTGGAGGGGGAGCTGGGTTTTTTGAGCTCATCGGCCACCCGATCCGGCTTGGCGATGATGAACTTGGGACTCTGGCGCTTGAGGTCGGCCAGCACCCGTTCACGCACGTCGTAGGGCGGGTTGACGTTGGCAAAGAACAGGTAGGCGGAGGCCGGCTGGCGATCGGTCCAGAGGTAATATTGCGGCTGGATGCCGTCCACCCAGATCTTGTCGGTGGGGCTGGTTTCGGCCTTGATCCGATCGACCCGTACCTGGGCCGGCGGGTTGAACGGCGTGCCCTTCAGGGTGCCTTCCCAGGCGTTGTTGAGCAGCAGGGCCAGCATGGCCAGCGAAGCGAGCCAGGGGGTGGCGCTGCGCACATCCCAGGCGCGCCACAGGGGCACCAGGATGAGCACCGGCAGCGCCCACAACAGGCTGTTGCCGAGCACTTCACGCACCCGCTCCAGCGACCACTCCTTGGTGCTCCAACCGTAACCCAGCTGCTGGGCCAACAGCCAGCTGGCGGTCAGCACCACCAGCGAGATACAGAGCAGGCCGAGGCCATCGGCCTGCTGTTCGCTGCGATCCAGCAGGCAGGCCAGCGGCAGCAGGGCCAGCGGCAGATAGAGCACATCGTAGTGATCGAACACGTGGCCGGAGACCGAGTTGGCGATCAGGGTGAAGATGACCCCAAACAGGGTGGCGCACAGGGCCGGCAGATACCACTCCTGACGGCGCCCCATCATCAGCACGATGAAGGCGGGCAACAGCATGATGAGGCCGGTACGCAGCAGGCCGACGCTGCCCACATCCGGTGAGAAGCCATTGCCATAGCTCCCCTCGAAGAAGATATCGAAGGCATAGTATTTGAATTCGGCCAGCAGGTTGTGATGCTGGAAGTAGGCCAGCAGCGGGCCACCGACCAGCGCCAGCCCCAGCAGGCTGGAGCAGAGCAGGGAGAGGGCGCAGCGCCACTGTTCGCGCAGGCACCAGTGGCAGAACAGCACCAGATACCAGGCACCCCAGAAGGCGCCGTTGTTGGTGCGCATCCAGGCCACGATGGCAAAGGTGAGCGCGGCCACCAGCGCCGGTCCCCAGCTGCAGCGCTTGTCCAGCAGCATGGTGATGAAGGCCCACTGGGCGATGAGGGCCAGATGGAAGGTCCAATCCTCGGTCATGTTGCCGTAGTAGTAGCGGGTGCCGTAGAGCGCCAGCACCGCCAGCATGCTGCCGAGCCGGGCCCGCAGCGAGAGGCCGAGCTGGCCGAATGCCTGCCAGCTGGCCAGCAGCCCCAGCCAGCAGAGTGCCCACTCCAGCAGCCAGATCCCGAAGAAGCCGCCGAGGCCGTAGCCGAGGGCGTCGAGGGCGAAGATCATGGGGCCCTTGATGTCGATCATGTCCCGGTACAGCACGCCCCCTTCGCTCCACATCTTGCCCATCACCGCAAACAGCGAGGCGTCGAAACCTGGCGCCATGCCGTGGAACAGCGGGTTGCGCAGGCAGAACAGCAAGGCCAGCAAGCTGGTGAGCAGGATCACCAGTGGCCGCAGGCCCGGATTGACGCGAGGAGGGGTAAAACGGATGGCATGATTCATGGGTGACCTGTTCCTGCTGGGAAGTCTCGAAAGCGGGCCTATCTTGCCGAGCCTGACAGCACGATGCAATGGGCGAGGGGAATGTGCTTGAAATAATTTGTAAAAGTGCCGCTTTACGGCATGAGAGCGGCACGTTTTCTGACAAAACCGGCTAAAGCGACCTGGCGGGCCACCACCAAGGGGCCCGCCAGGTCATCATCGGGTAGACGGCCCCTGATACTCCACCAGTGCCGGCGTGGCGGCGAGCTCGGGCAGGTAGCGGGCCCAGCGGATGAAGGCATCCGCCAGGGTGATGCCGAGCTCCTGGTTGTGCTGGGTCAGGGTGCGGGCCAGCGCGGTATAGCCCTCCTTGCCGGAGGCGGTGTAGGCGCTGGAAACCCCCCGATAGATGGCATCGGCTTCGACCGGCTGCCACTGGCCGGGGGCGCGCTCCCACTCCAGCCGGGTGATCCGGCTCCCTTTGGGTTGGTCCACCTGATAACAGAAGCGCACTCCGGCGGTATAGGGGAAGCTGCCGCTGCCATTGCCCGTCACGCCGTTGTTGGTGGCGTTGTCGATGGCCCCCTCCAGCGCCTCGGCGAGCTCATGGCCGTGCACCCGATAGAGGGTGAGCGGGATGGCGAACGGCAGCAGGCGGCCGGCGATGTCCGCTTCGCTGAGCGGCCCGGGCTCGAGGGAACAGCGTACCCCGCCGGCATTGTGCAGGGCGAAGTCCACCTGACCGACTTGCTCGCGGGCCCCGGCCAGCATGGCGCTGGCCACCAGGGGCGCCACCTGGCTGCCGGCCGGCAGGCTGGCATCGGGCAGCCGCTGATGATGCAGCGGCCCGCCAAGGCGGGTCACGATGCGCTGGGTCATGGTCTCGAGCTCTGGCCGGTAGCGTTTGGCCAGCAGTTGCTCGAGTGCGGGCGCCGGCTCGCAAAAATGCAGCCCGGCCGGCGGTGTCGAGGCAAACGGCCAGGGCTGCCAGGGCAGCCATTCCAGCTGGCCACGGCTGCGCGCTACCCGGCCGTGCTGGTCAAACGTCAGCTCGCACACGCCGAGGCAGAGGGCGCTGTGGGCGGCGTGCAGGATGGCGACGCCGTTTCGCATCAGCGGATAGCTGCCCTCGCTCGCCAGACCGAGCGGCGCCAGATCCCCCAGCTGGCTGTGGGTGTGGCCACCGATGATGAGGCTGAGCTCGGGGAAATGCTCGGCCAGCTGTTTGTCCTGCTCCAGCCCCAGGTGGCTCAGCAGGATGATGTGGTGGATGCCGGCGGCCTTGATCTCTGCCAGCGCGGCCTTCAGGGTCTGTTCGATGCCGTGAAAGCGGGTATGGGGATCGGGGCTGGCAATGGCCGCCATCTGCGGCAGCGTGATGCCGAGCAGGGCGAAGGGCACACCGTCGATGATGCGCTGGTGCCAGGGACGGCTGGCGTCATACAACTGGGGCAGGCCGCGCAGCCGCAGCGGGGCGTCGGCGGGCTCCTGGCTGCTGTCGAGGTTGGCGGCCAGCACCGGAAAGTCGAGCTGGCGCAAAAACTCCACCAGCGGCCCGTTGCCCAGATCGAACTCGTGATTGCCGATCACCATGGCGTCCGGTCGCAGCAGGCTCAGCAGGTCGGCGTTGGCCCGCCCCTTGAAGCGGTTGAAATAGAGCGAGCCCTGGAAGGTGTCACCGCCGTGCAGGAACAGGCAGGTCTGGCCCGCCGCGTCGGCTTGTCGGCGCAAGGCGTTGAGCCGGGTCAGGATGCGGGCGTAGCCACCACACTGGGTGCGCCACTCGGACTCTCCTTCAGGGGCGAAGCGCATGGGAGCGCCATCAAAATGGGAGTGGCAGTCACTGAAGTGGGCAAGTTGAACCGTAATACTCATCTCGGTCCTCCTTAGAGAAAAAAGAGCACCGAGTCTACTCCAATGGCGGGGGGAGATACCAGCCCGGCGGCAGGCCGGGCTGATAGCGCGAGATAGAGGCGGGGCATCCGCTCAGGGAGCCCCGGCCAATTTAGGCGGGCACCATGATCTGGGTAGCGAGGATCACCACCAGCAGGCCGACCGCGACCGGCACCGAGGTGCGCTTGACCACTTCGAACGGAGAGAGGTTGCCCATCCCCGCACAGGCGACCACCACTCCGGAGACCGGCGAGATGGTGCGGCCCAGGTTGGAGGCCTGCAGCATGGGGATCACCAGGTAGGCGGGGTTGACGCCGAGGCTGGTGGCCAGATGGGGGATAAGCTCCACGAAGGCGTAGAAGGGGGCGTTGCCGGACCCCGTGGTAAAGGCGGCCAGGGTGGTGATGACCACCAGCACCAGCATGATGACGATGCCGCCGGTACCAAAGCTCTGGGCCAGATCCAGGAGGTTGGCGATGAAGCCGAGCCCCATCAACCCCTGGGCAAACACCCCGGCACCCACCAGCAGCATCACCACGCCGGCGAAGGCGTCGGCCATGCTGCGCCAGCACACCTGCAGCCCGTCCAGCAGCTCTTTGCCGTTGCGCTTGCGGGCCAGCTCCAGCAGGGCGGCCAGCACCAGGCAGATGACGATGATGGTGACGATGTCGAGCTTGGGCCCGAGTTTGCCGTCAAACAGCAGCACCCCGATGATGGGAGTGAAGGGCAGGATGGCGTAGAAGCCGGGGGCATCGGTGATGAGATCGCTCGGGGCGACCGCCTCGTTGTGCTCGCCGGCCTTCTGATCCAGATAGCGCTGCCAGAAGAAGTGGGTCACCGCCATGGCGGCGATGGCCACCAGCGAGATGGGCAGGGTCAGCTTGAAGGCAAAATCGAGCAGCTCCATGTTGGCGGCCTGGGCGGCCATCACCACGTCCCCGGAGGTGGGGGCCAGGATGATGGCGGCCGGCGAGGCACATACCGCCGCCGCGGCGCCACGGGAGATCCCCATGTTGACCATCAGCGGGAACAGGGTGGCCATCAAGAGCACGCCCAGACCGGTGGCGGAGCTCACCGCCAGCGACATGGCGCAGGCCACCAGATAGGCGGCAACCAGCAGGATGTAGGGGGACTTGATGATGCCAAGCGGCTTGCTGGCCAGCTTCACCAAGATGGTGTTGGCGCCGATGTGGCTCATGTAGCCGGCGAAGCCGCACAGCACCATGATGAGCATGCCGAGGCCACCGCCCCGATCCACCAGCAGGAAGCGCACGTATTCGAAGATGTCGGTGGCCACGTGGCCGGTGGAGGTGACGCTGGTGGGCAGCACCGCCTTGCCCATCAGGGCGGTGATCGCCAGCAGCAGCAAGCCGCCGCTGAGCAGCACCCCGGTGGCCGAGTAGCCCTTGAAGATGTAGCGACCCACAGCCAGGGTGACCAGGGTGCCGATAAGGAGTTCCATCATAGAGTGAGTTCCTGAGTACGAATGAAGGTGGATGCATTCCTGGCGTCAACTTGGAGGTTAATCTGGCCAATCCCGAAATGTATCGACATAAAACTCGGCGATTATTATCCAATAAGGGGTATCTCACCATGATGTTGCGCATCACTTGTGATCTTGCTTGCAAATCAATGGCGGTGCGGGGTTGCGACTTGTCAACCTGACACTTAGGCTTTGTGACGGGAGTAGGTGACAGTCGCGGGGATCGCGGTTAATCTCCTGCTTCGAGTATTAATGCGTTGATTATTAATTAAAATAACAACCCCGCCAGCAACGAGGTCAAGGCAGCAGAGATGGGAATGGTCAGCAAAGTTTTCATGGTGGCACTGATGTTGTACGCCGCCACGGCCGGGGCCGAGAGTTCCCATTACACCGGTATCAAGGCGGTGCCTGACATCAAGGTCGACTTTCAGTTTTATCGGGTTTCTGGACCGGACGTGGCGAGCCTGGCGCGCCAGATGACCAATGCGGGCACAGCCCGGGCCAACGGCCACATCGGCATGGCCAGTTACCAACTCTCCTGGCAGTTGCAGACCCGTCCCGAGGCGCAGCGCTGCGAGCTGGAACAAGTCAGGGTCACCACCCGGATCAAGGTGATGGTGCCGAACTGGATGGACAAGGCCAGGGCCTCCGCCGCCGAGCGCCAGAAGTGGGACAAGCTGGTGGCCGCCATGTTCGACTACGAGAGCCGCCACAAGGATATCTTGCTGGAGAGCGTCAGCCAGCTCGGCATCCAGCTGGCACAGCTGCCGGTGGAGCGTGACTGCGCCGCCCTGGAATATCAGGCCTGGCAACGGGGGCAGGGGGTGCTGGCCAGCTCGCGCGAGCGTTTCAGCCAGTTGCAGCAGCAGACCGATCACGGTCGCAAGCTGGGGCTTAACTGGCCAAAGGGCATCTGAGCCCGACAGGATTTGAGCGAACAAAAAGGGCTCCCGTCGGGGAGCCCTTTTTGTTGTTGCGCCTTGCCGAGCACCTTAGCGCTCACTGGAGCGGCTTGCCTTTGAGCAGCTTGCGCACCCAGTAGCGGGCCGGGTGGAGCGCCTCCAGCAGATCGGCCGCCAGCGGCAGCGGATCGCCACAGATCTCGCTGGCCAGCAGCTCGCCGCAAAGGGGCGCCGAGCAGAGTCCCCGCGAGCCGAGTGCCCCCAGCACATAGAGACCAGGATGCAGCGGTAACGGCGCGGCGTTTTGCTGCTCGCCCTGCAGCCTGACGTAGTGATCCGCCAGGTTTGCCAAGCAGGCGATTGGCCCCACCACCGGCAGGTGATCCCGGCTGGCACTGCGCACGCCGACCCGGGCCTGATTGCCACTCACATCCACCTCGGCGGGCCAGGCTTGCTGTGGCAGGCAGGCTTGCAGTCGCGCCTGGTTCTGGGCCTGCTCGTCGGCGCGAAACTCGAGATCGGTCTGGTTGCGGCCATAGCTGGCGCCGATGCAGTGGTGATCGTGGTGGGACGGAGTGAGGTAGCCATCGTAGCAGAGCACGGTGTTGAGCTTGCTCAAGCTCGCCGAGGTCGGCACATGGCTCACCTGGCCGCGCACCGGATAGAGCGGCAGCTCGGCAAAGGGGATGAGCGCAGGCAACTGATGGCCGGCGGCCACCACCAGATTGGGGGCTTGCCAGCGACGCCCGTCACGGCTCTCGATCAGCCAGCCATCGGCCTGTTCGGCCATGGCGACCACCTCGGTATTGAACGCCACCTCAAGCAGCCCGCTGGCTTGTGCTTCCTGGATGGCGGCGCGGGTGAGATCCGCCGGGCAGAGCCAGCCCCCCTGCGGATAGCTGACACCACCGTGACCGCAGGGCAAGCCGACCACTTGCTCAACCTCCGGCTCGGAAAGTACCTGCATCAGCTCGGGCGGGAAGGGGCCTTGCGCCATCTTGGCCAGCTTGGCGGCGGACTTGTCGTCATAGCCGAGCTGGGTGACGCCGCACAGCGAGAAGGCGATGGGGTGGCGCTTGGCCAGGGACAGCAGTCGGCTTCTGGCAAAGCCGAAGGCCAGCGAATAGAAGCGCGACAGGGCATCGTGCTCGCCGTTGAGCAGCGGGTAGAGGGCTCCCTGCCGGTTGCCGGAGGCGCCGGTCGCGGGCTCGCCATCCTGGCACAAGAGCGTCACCCTGCGGCCTCGCTCTACCAGCGAGAGCGCGGTCATGGCCGAGGCGATGCCGCCACCGATGATCAGCACCTCGCCCGCGCGGCCGGCAGGTCTGGCATACCAGGGTGCGATGGTCTGCTGTGGCTGTTTCTCTGCGCGCTCCCCGGCCAGCATCTCCCGCTTGCTGCCATGCCCTTTCACCTTCTGCATGGCAAAACCGGCGGCAATCAGGCCGCGGCGCACGAAGCCGGCACAGGTAAAGGTGGCGATGGTGGCGTGGGGACGCGCGAGGCGGGCCAGGCCGTCGAACAAGTCTTGCGTCCACATCTCGGGATTTTTGGCAGGGGAGAAGCCATCCAGATACCAGGCGTCCACCAGCCCGTCTGCCGGGTGGGGCACCTGGGGCAGCATCTCCTTGATGTCGCCAAACCAGAGGTCGAGCCGGATCCGGCCGCCGGCAAAGAGCAGCCGATGACAGCCTGCGACGGGCAGCGGCCACTGCGCGATGAGGGGCTGGCTGAAGGTGGCGAGCTCGGGCCAGGCGGCCAGCGCCTTGCGCAGGTCCTCCCGGGTCAGCGGGTATTTTTCGAAACTGATGAAGTGGAGGCGGGCACCGTTGCCGGATTGGGGCGCCTGTTCCAGAAAGGCGGCCATTGTCGCCAGAAAGTTAAGACCTGTGCCGAAACCTGTCTCACCTATCACGAAAATGTCACTATCGTGATGCGAAAATCGCGCTGGCAGCCGATTTTGCTGCAAAAAGACGTAGCGGGTTTCACTTAGACCGTTATCATTGGAAAAGTACACATCCCCGAACTCACTGGAGACTGGAGTTCCCGCTTCATTCCAGTCCAATCGGGCATGATGTAAGGATGTTTGACTCACGTTTTCCTCTGCTCGCGTCACAAAATCGCGGGCATTCTACGTGAAAGCAGACCAGTTTGGCAGCCGAAAGCGGGTAGACTTGGCGCCAGTTTTTCCAGACGAGATGAATTAATGAGAAGAGCAGTGATCACCGGTATCGGCGTCATCTCCAGTATCGGCAACAACAAGGAAGAAGTGCTGGCCTCCCTGAAAGCAGGCAAATCTGGCATCACCTATTCCGAGCAGTTCGAACAGTACAACCTGCGCAGCCGTGTCTGGGGTAACATCAAACTCGACCCGTCTGAACTGATCGACCGTAAAGTCATGCGTTTCATGGGCGATGCAGCGGCTTATGCCTATCTCTCCATGCAACAGGCCATCGAAGACGCCGGTTTGCCGGAAGAGATGGTGTCCAACGAGCGTTCCGGTATCGTGACCGGCTCCGGTGGCGCCTCCGGCAAGAACACCTCCGAGTCTGCGGATATTGCCCGCGAGAAGGGCGTCAAGCGTGTGGGCCCCTACATGGTGCCGCGCACCATGTCCTCCACCACCTCCGCCTGCCTGGCCACCCCGTTCAAGATCAAGGGTGTCAACTACACCATCAGCTCCGCCTGCGCCACCTCTGCCCACTGCATCGGTCACGCTCTGGAACTGATCCAGCTCGGCAAGCAGGACATCGTCTTCGCCGGCGGCGGCGAGGAGCTGGACTGGTCTTCCACCATCCAGTTCGATGCCATGGGCGCCCTGTCCACCAAGTACAACGACACCCCGGAAAAAGCCTCCCGTACCTATGATGCGGATCGCGACGGTTTCGTCATCTCCGGTGGCGGCGGCATCCTAGTGGTCGAGGAGCTGGAACACGCCCTGGCCCGTGGTGCCCACATCTATGCCGAGATCACCGGTTACGGTGCCACCTCCGATGGCTACGACATGGTCGCGCCGAGCGGTGAAGGCGCGGTGCGTTGCATGAAGATGGCGATGCAGGGTGTCGGCAAGGTGGATTACATCAACACCCACGGTACCTCCACTCCGGTCGGTGATACCAAGGAGCTGGAAGCCATCCAGACGCTGTTTGGCAGCAATGCGCCCAAGCTCTCCGCCACCAAGGCCATGACCGGTCATGCCCTGGGTGCTGCCGGCGTGCACGAGGCCGTCTACTCCCTGCTGATGATGGAACACGGCTTCATCGCCCCCAGCATCAACATCGAAACCCTGGACGAGAAGGCCGAAGGCCTGCCCATCGTGCGCGCGTACGAAGAGGCGGATCTCAACACCGTCATGTCCAACAGCTTCGGCTTTGGCGGGACCAACGCCTCCCTGGTGTTCAGCAAATTCAAGGCTTGATGAGTCCACCATGAGTCGAAAAAAAGGCGCCGTAAGGCGCCTTTTTCATTGGGTGATCGTCAGCCCCGTTGCGTCAGTGTCAGTCTCATGTAGGTCGCACCCTCGCCATATTCGGTGAGGGACTTGCGGGTACTGGCCGGCTGGAAGCCCTGCTTGCGCCAGAAGGCCGGCGCATCCTGTACCGCCACCAGACCGGCGTGCTCGAACCCTTCGTCTGCGGCAAACGCGAGGGCGGTGGCGAGCAGCCGCTGCCCTATGCCCTTGCCGCGGGCCTGCCGTGAGACGGCGAGATCGTGCAGATAGAACTCGTCATTGCCGGCCAGGCGCTGAATGGGGACGGAGAGGGGCGGGGGCTGGTGGGCACGCCAGGGGTGGCAGAGCAAATAGCCCAGTACCTGGCCCTGATGTTCGGCTACCCAGCAGCAAGCGGGGGCCAGTTCGGCCTTGTTGCTCATGACTTCGATGGGCTCAGGATCCAGCTGGTGATAACACTCGTCCTGAATGGCCATGATGGCGGGCCAGTCGTTGGCCCGGGTCGTGCGGATCTTGATCATAGTGGTAGGGCATGGCTGCCCGAAAACGCTGATTAAACAATGGATTCGTCAACCAGCGTACCAGAACCGGGTCATGAACTGAACAGACATCTCCAAACGATGCCTTTTTTGATCAGCGCGCCGCCTGTTTGCTGACGACCTTGATGAGCTGGTAGCGTAGGGAAGGGGCATCTGCCGGCACATCGGTGAGCTGCTCCTTGCTGACGGTCAGCTGATAGCGGTAGCCGGGCTCAAACTGAAAGCCTTCAATCTGCTGATAGAACAGGGTCCAGGGCTGCTGCTCGTCACTGCGCACCTGCATGCAGTGCATGGGGCCGACACCGACGCAGTGTACCAGCTGGCTGTTGACGTAGAGGGTCTCGCCTGCGGTTGGCGTGGGGGCGTTTTGACAGGCGCTGAGCAGCAGGGCGGCAGCGGCGCTGAGGAACAGTGGTCTCATGATGAACTCCTTCGATGGAAAGGGGGGCATTAGAGCGGCAAATAAAAAGGCGGTCAATGACCGCCTTTGTAACAAAAAATCCGAAACCCGTGACTCAACGCTGGTCGAGCGGGGTGAACTCGCGTTGCGGCTGACCGGTATAGAGCTGACGCGGACGGCCGATCTTCTGATCCGGATCCGAGTGCATTTCGTTCCAGTGGGCAATCCAGCCGATGGTACGGGAGATGGCGAAGATCACGGTGAACATGGACATGGGGATGCCGATGGCCTTCATGATGATGCCGGAGTAGAAGTCCACGTTCGGGTAGAGCTTCTTCTCGATGAAGTAGGGGTCGGAGAGCGCGATGCGCTCCAGCTCCATGGCCACGTCCAGCAGCGGATCCTTGATCTGCAGCTCGGTCAGTACCTCGTGACAGGTTTCGCGCATCACGGTGGCACGGGGGTCGTGGTTCTTGTAGACCCGGTGGCCGAAGCCCATCAGACGGAACGGATCGTTCTTGTCCTTGGCCTTGGCGATGTACTCGGGAATGCGGTCAACCGAGCCGATCTCCTCAAGCATCTTGAGGCAGGCTTCGTTGGCACCGCCGTGGGCCGGTCCCCACAGGGAGGCGATCCCCGCGGCGATACAGGCAAACGGGTTGGCGCCGGAGGAGCCGGCCAGACGCACGGTGGAGGTGGAGGCGTTCTGCTCGTGGTCCGCATGCAGGGTGAAGATGCGGTCCATGGCGCGTTCGACGATGGGGTTGACCTTGTACTCCTCGGTCGGCACGCCAAACATCATGTGCAGGAAGTTGCCGGCATAGGAGAGGGCGTTACGCGGCTGCATGAACGGCTGACCGATGGAGTACTTGTAGCACATGGCGGCCAGGGTCGGCATCTTGGAGAGCAGACGGAAGGCGCAGATCTCGCGGTGCTCTTCGTTGTTGATGTCGAGGGCATCGTGATAGAAGGCGGAGAGCGCACTGACCACGCCGCACATGACGGCCATGGGGTGAGCGTCGCGACGGAAGCCGCGGAAGAAGAAGGCAATCTGCTCGTGCACCATGGTGTGGCGGGTGACCAGACGTTCGAATTCCGTGTACTGCGTCTTGGTGGGCGCCTCGCCGTACAGCAGGATGTAGCAGACTTCCAGATAGCTGGCCTGGGTAGCCAACTGGGCGATGGGGTAACCACGGTGCAGCAAGACACCCTGATCGCCATCTATGTACGTAATGGATGATTTGCAAGAACCGGTTGCCATAAAACCGGGGTCGAAGGTGAAGTACCCTTGCGCGCCCAGTTTTCTGACATCGATCACGTCGGGTCCGACAGTTCCTGACAGGATCGGGAGTTCTACCGGGTCTTTACCGGGCAGATGTAGGGTGGCTATCTTATCAGCCATAGCACGTCTCCTTTGCTCTTTTATAATTTGATTCCAGCTCTACTTTATTACGAGTTTGATGACGCTGGCAAAGGTTCTGACCCGTACCAGGGCGGCTGGAGCGCCTTATTTGAAACAGAGTTCAGGGCTGTTGTCAATTTTGCTGGATGATCATTAATGATTTGTTAAATGAGTTGTGAGATCTGGTTTACGGTTTTGGGTTTTCTTTGTAGCTAATTGATTGTCATTGGTTAAGCCCGCCGATATACTGCGCCTCGTGGGTGATGGCTGTCGGTGTTTGAAACGCTTTCGCAAAGCTAGATGTGATATTGAAAATGTTATTTTTGGCTTTCCTGAGTTGTTTTGGTAACAAAAACCTAACAAATGCCACTCCATGCCCTCATAAGCGTGTAAAAACAATAACTAACGTGCTCAATGGAGCTGAGTGGGCAAAGCCGTGAAAAATAAACAGAGACCTGTAAACCTCGACCTACAGACGATCAGCTTTCCTGTCACCGCCATCGCTTCCATCTTGCATCGTGTCTCAGGGGTCATCACCTTTGTGGCGCTCTCAATCTTGCTGTGGATGCTTGGTACTTCACTCGCCTCTCCCGAAGGATTTGAGACCGTGGTGTCCATCATGGACAACTTCCTGGTCAAATTCGTGCTGTGGGGGATCCTGACTGCGCTGGCTTACCACATTGTGGGCGGACTGCGTCACCTGGTCATGGACATGGGCTATTGGGAAGAGCTGGAATCCGGTAATCAGAGTGCCCGTGTGGCTTTCGTGATCACTGCGGTTTTGGCGGTATTGGCGGGGGTACTGGTATGGTAACCAATTCTGCAACCTTCGGGCGCAGCGGCGTTCATGATTACATCCTGATCCGCGCCACCGCCCTCATCATGACCTGTTATGTCCTCTACCTGGTGGGCTTTGTCGCGTTCAACGACATCAGCTACGAGGTGTGGACCGGCTTCTTCGCCAAAACCTTCACCAAGGTGTTCACCCTGTTGGCGCTGCTGTGCGTACTGATCCACGCCTGGATCGGTCTGTGGCAGGTGCTGACCGACTATATCAAGCCGGTGGGGTTGCGCGGTGCGCTGCAATTTGCCCTGGTAGTGGTGCTGTTCGTCTACCTGATGACCGGCTTCGTTGTACTGTGGGGGGTGTAAGGTGACTATTCCAACTCGTGAATTTGATGCGGTGGTGATCGGTGCCGGTGGCGCCGGCATGCGCGCCGCGCTGCAGATTGCCCAATCCGGCAAGAGCTGCGCTCTGTTATCCAAAGTATTCCCGACCCGTTCTCACACGGTTTCTGCCCAGGGCGGGATCACGGTTGCGCTGGGCAATGCCCACGACGACAACTGGCAGTGGCACATGTACGACACCGTCAAGGGCTCCGATTACATCGGTGATCAGGAAGCCATTGAATATATGTGCAAGACCGGCCCCGAGGCCGTTTATGAACTGGAGAACATGGGTCTGCCCTTCTCCCGCTTCGACAACGGCACCGTCTACCAGCGTCCGTTTGGTGGCCAGTCCAAGAATTTCGGTGGCGAGCAGGCGGCCCGTACCGCGGCGGCAGCCGACCGTACCGGTCACGCCCTGTTGCACACCCTCTATCAGCAGAACGTCAAGAACAAGACCACCGTCTTCTCCGAGTGGTATGCGCTGGATCTGGTGAAGAACCAGGACGGCCACATCGTTGGCTGTACCGCCATCGACATGGAGAGCGGTGAAGTCGTCTACTTCAAGGCCAAGGCCACCGTACTGGCCACCGGCGGCGCCGGTCGCATCTATCAGTCCACCACCAACGCCCACATCAACACCGGTGATGGCGTCGGCATGGCGCTGCGCGCCGGGGTCGGCGTGCAGGACATGGAGTTCTGGCAGTTCCACCCGACCGGCATCGCCGGGGCAGGGGTGCTGGTGACCGAAGGTTGCCGCGGTGAAGGCGGTTACCTGCTCAATAAAGACGGCGAGCGCTTCATGGAGCGTTATGCGCCGAACGCCAAGGATCTGGCTGGTCGCGACGTGGTGGCCCGCTCCATCATGATCGAGATCCGCGAAGGGCGCGGCTGTGACGGTCCCTGGGGCCCGCACATCAAGCTCAAGCTGGATCACCTCGGCAAAGAGGTGCTGGAATCCCGTCTGCCGGGCATCTGCGAGCTCTCTCGCACCTTCGCCCACGTGGATCCGGTCAAAGAGCCCATTCCCATCATCCCGACCTGCCACTACATGATGGGCGGCGTGCCGACCAACGTGAACGGCCAGTGCCTGACCCAGGACAAGGACGGCAACGACGTGCCGGTGGTCGGTCTGTTTGCGGTGGGCGAAATCGCCTGCGTCTCGGTGCACGGTGCCAACCGTCTGGGCGGCAACTCGCTGCTGGATCTGGTGGTATTTGGCCGCGCCGCCGGCATGCACCTGGTCAACACCCTGAGCGAGATGGAGCACGGCCGCGCCGCCTCCGACGCCGATATCGACGCCGCACTGTCCCGCTTCAATCGCTGGGAAAATTGCCGTGACGGTGAAGATCCGGTGCAGATCCGCAAGGACTTGCAGCGCTGCATGCAGAACAACTTCTCCGTATTCCGGGAAGGCGATGCCATGGCCGAAGGGCTGGCCGAGCTGAAACTCATCCGCGAGCGCCTCAAGAACGCCCGTCTGGACGACACCTCCAAGGAGTTCAACACCCAGCGCATCGAGTGCCTGGAGCTGGACAACCTGATGGAGACGGCCTATGCCACCGCGGTGGCTGCCAACTTCCGTACCGAGAGCCGGGGCGCCCACAGCCGCTTCGATTTCCCGGAGCGTGACGATGAGAGCTGGTTGTGCCACAGCCTCTATCATCCGGACACCGAGTCCATGACCCGTCGCGCTGTCAACATGTCACCCAAGACCCGTGAGGCGTTCCCGCCCAAGGTCCGGACTTACTGATTGCGGAGCTAGCCCTATGAACGTCACATTCTCTGTCTACAGATACAATCCGGATGTTGATAACGTCCCCCATATGAAGGAATATCGTCTTGATATTCCTGAAGGTTCCGACATGATGGTGCTCGACGCACTGATCCAGCTCAAAGAGCTGGATCCCACGCTCGCCTTCCGCCGCTCTTGCCGCGAAGGGGTCTGTGGATCTGATGGTCTCAACATGAATGGCAAGAACGGTCTTGCCTGCATCACCCCGCTCTCCGATCTGCTGAAGAAGGGCAATAACGTCGTTATCCGCCCCTTGCCAGGCCTGCCGGTGATCCGTGATCTGGTGATCGACATGACCCAGTTCTACACCCAGTGGGAGAAGGTCAAACCCTTCCTCATCAACGACGAAAAATTGCCGCCCGTGCGTGAGCACCTGCAATCCCCCGAAGAGCGCGCCAAGCTGGATGGCCTGTACGAGTGTATTCTCTGTGCCTGCTGCTCCACCTCTTGCCCCTCCTTCTGGTGGAACCCGGACAAGTTCATCGGCCCGGCCGGTCTGCTCGCCGCCTATCGCTGGCTGGCGGACAGCCGCGATACCGCTGCTACCGATCGACTGGGTAATCTGGATGACGCCTTCAGCGTGTTCCGTTGCCACGGCATCATGAACTGCGTGAACGTCTGTCCCAAGGGCTTGAATCCGACCAAGGCCATCGGTCAGATCAAGTCGATGCTGCTCAATCGGGCTGTTTAGTATCAGGGCCAGGGCGTCACGCGCCAGGCCCGACCTCTGGATAGCCATCCGTCACCATGGCTGGATGGCTATTTAAACCCTACAAGCTGCGCTGCAGTGAACAAGATGTACAAGGGATAGAAATGCATAACGGCGTGATGAAGGCCTGGTTGGAGTCATCTCACCTGGCTGGTGCGAATGCAAGCTATATTGAGGATTTGTACGAATCCTTCCTGGAAGACCCCGAGTCCGTAGCCGAAGAGTGGCGCAGCCTGTTTAGCTCGCTGCCCCAGGTCAATGGCCATGCGATAGAACAACCTCACTCCCGAGTCCGCGATTATTTCCGTCGCCTGGCCAAGGATCCCTCCCGCTACAGTGCCCCCGTCTCCGATCCGCAAGTGGATGCCAAGCAGGTGCGGGTATTGCAGCTGATCAACGCCTTCCGCTTCCGTGGCCATCAAAACGCCAACCTGGATCCGCTCGGCCTCTGGGCGCGTGAAACCGTTGCCGAACTGGATCCCGCGTTTCACAACCTGCAGGGCGCAGACATGGAGGCCACCTTCAACGTGGGCTCCTACGCCATCGGTCGCGAGACCATGGTGCTCTCCGATCTGTATGCCTCGTTGAAAAAAACCTACTGCGGCAGCATCGGCGCCGACTACATGCACCTCACCTCCACCGAGGAGAAGCGCTGGCTGCAACAGCGTCTCGAATCCATCGAAGGGACGGGGAGCTACACCCTGGAAGAGAAGACCCGCTTCCTCGAGAGCCTGACCGCCGCCGAAGGGCTGGAAAAATACCTGGGCGCCAAGTTCCCGGGAGCCAAGCGTTTCTCCCTGGAAGGGGGCGATGCCATGGTGCCCATGCTCAAAGAGCTTATCCGTCGCGCCGGTGAGCAGGGCTGCAAAGAGGCCGTCATCGGCATGGCCCACCGCGGCCGTCTCAACGTGCTGATCAACGTGCTGGGCAAGCGCGCCCAGGACCTGTTCGACGAGTTTGCCGGCAAGCACGGCGAATCCTGGGGCACGGGTGACGTGAAGTACCACATGGGCTTCTCGTCCGACTTCGCCACCCCGGGCGGCAATGTCCACCTGGCACTCGCCTTCAACCCGTCTCACCTCGAAATCGTCAACCCTGTGGTCATCGGCTCGGTCCGTGCCCGCATGGACCGCCGCGGTGACAAGGACGGCTCGACCGTACTGCCCATCACCATCCACGGCGACTCGGCCATGGCCGGTCAGGGCGTGGTGGCCGAGACCTTCAACATGTCCCAGACCCGTGCCTATGGCGTGGG
Source organism: Aeromonas sp. S41-2 (assembly GCF_027705845.1). Classification (NCBI taxonomy): domain Bacteria; kingdom Pseudomonadati; phylum Pseudomonadota; class Gammaproteobacteria; order Aeromonadales; family Aeromonadaceae; genus Aeromonas; species Aeromonas sp. S41-2. Next base: position 31,654 of record NZ_JAPDCG010000003.1, read on the forward strand.
CGGGACGGTGCGCATCGTCATCAACAACCAGGTGGGCTTCACCACCTCTTACATCCGTGACCTGCGCTCCACCGAATATTGCACCGACATCGCCAAATCCGTGCAGGCCCCCGTGCTGCACGTCAACGGCGATGACCCGGAAGCCGTGGTGCTGGTGACCCAGATTGCGCTGGATTACCGCAACACCTTCAAGCGCGACGTGGTGATCGAGCTGGTCTGCTACCGTCGTCACGGTCACAACGAGGCCGACGAGCCGAGTGCGACCCAGCCGCTGATGTACCAGAAGATCAAACAGCACCCGACCCCGCGCAAGATCTACGCCGACCAACTGGTGGCGGAAGGCAGCATCAGTCAGGAGCTGGCCACTACCCTGGTCAACGAATATCGCGAAACTCTGGATCGCGGTGAACGGGTGAGCAAGGAGTGGCGTCCGATGGAGCTGCACTCAGTCGACTGGACCCCTTATCTGGGCCACGACTGGGCCATGGCCTATGACAGCACAGTGCCGATGGATCATCTGAAGTCCCTCGGCGAGCGCATCAGCCAGTACCCGGCCACCCATGTGCTGCAGCGCCAGGTCGAGAAGATCTACGAAGACCGTCGCCTGATGGCCGCCGGCGAGAAGCTGCTGGACTGGGGCTTTGCCGAGACCCTGGCCTATGCCACCCTGGTGGACAAGGGCTCGCGCATCCGTTTCACCGGTGAAGACTCCGGCCGTGGCACCTTCTTCCACCGCCACGCCGTGCTGCACAGCCAGACCGATGCCAGCACCTACACCCCGCTGTGCAACCTGCACGACGAGCAGGGCCCGTTCGAGGTGTACGACTCCGTGCTGACCGAGAACGCGGTATTGGCGTTTGAATATGGCTACGCCAGCGCCGAGCCGGCCGGCCTCACCATCTGGGAAGCCCAGTTCGGTGACTTCGCCAACTGTGCTCAGGTGGTGGTGGATCAGTTCCTCTCCTCTGGCGAGCAGAAGTGGGGCCGGATGTGCGGCCTGACCATGCTGCTGCCGCACGGCTACGAAGGGCAGGGCCCGGAGCACTCCTCCGCCCGTCTGGAGCGCTATCTGCAGATGTGTGCCCAGCACAACATGCAGGTGTGCGTCCCGTCCACCCCGGCGCAGGTGTTCCACATGCTGCGCCGCCAGGTGGTGCGTCCGATGCGCCGTCCGCTCATCGTGATGACGCCCAAATCCCTGCTGCGCCACCCGCTGGCGGTGAGCAAGCTCGAAGAGCTGGCCGAAGGCACCTTCCAGAACGCCATCGGCGAGATCGATGCGCTGGATCCGAAGGGCGTCAAGCGCGTGGTGTTCTGCTCCGGCAAGGTCTACTACGACCTGCTCGATGCCCGTCGCAAGGCCGAGCAGCAAGATGTGGCGCTGGTGCGAATTGAGCAGCTCTACCCCTTCCCGGAAGAGGAAGTGCGCGCCATCCTGGCCGACTACAGCCATGTCACCGACTTCGTCTGGTGTCAGGAAGAGCCGCAGAACCAGGGCGCCTGGTACTGCACCCGTCATCACTACGACAGCGTGCTGCCAAGCCATGCCCGTCTGCGTTATGCCGGTCGCCCGGCGTCGGCCTCACCGGCCGTCGGTTACATGTCAGTCCACGCCAAGCAGCAAAAAGCCCTGGTGGAAGACGCGCTGACCCTGGAATAAACCCGTTGCGAAGGAGAGGGCACGCCGCTGCGTCGACCCTCTCTGACTCTGGAACAAGCCTGCTGGCCAAGAAGTAACAAGGAACTGATTAGATGACTATCGAGATCAAAGTACCGGACCTGCCGGAATCAGTGGCGGATGCCACCATCGCCACCTGGCACAAGAAACCGGGTGATCTGGTTGCCCGTGATGAAGTGCTGGTCGACATCGAGACCGACAAGGTCGTGCTGGAAGTGCCGGCGCCGGAAGCCGGCGTGCTGGGCGACATCCTGCAAAGCGAAGGGGCCACCGTGCTCTCCCGCCAGCTGATCGCCATGCTCAAGCCTGCCCCGGTGGCCGGCGAAGAGACCAAGGAGAAACCGGTCGAAGCGGTGGCCGATGACGCTGCCGATGGCCTGAGCCCCTCCGTGCGCCGCCTGGTGGCCGAGCATGACATCGACGTCGCCAAGCTGACCGGTACCGGCAAGGGCGGTCGCGTCACCAAGGAAGACGTGGAAGCCTTCATCAAGGGTGGCAACAAGCCTGCCGCCGCCCCGGTTGCCGCTGCAGCCCCGGCTGCGCCGGTCGCCCCGCTGGCCGGTCGCACCGAAAAACGCGTGCCCATGACCCGTCTGCGCAAGCGCATCGCCGAGCGTCTGCTGGAGGCCAAGAACACCACCGCCATGCTGACCACCTTCAACGAGATCAACATGGCGCCCATCATGAAGCTGCGCAAGCAGTACGGCGAGATCTTCGAGAAGAAGCACGGCATCAAGCTCGGCTTCATGTCCTTCTACGTGAAGGCAGTGGTGGAATCCCTCAAGCGCTACCCGGAAGTGAACGCGGCGCTGGACGGTGACGACATCGTCTACCACAACTACTTCGACGTCAGCATCGCCGTCTCTACCCCCCGTGGTCTGGTGACCCCGGTGCTGCGTGACTGCGACAACATGAGCCTGGCCGACATCGAGAAGGCCATCAAAGACCTGGCCGGCAAGGGCCGTGACGGCAAGCTGACCGTGGATGAACTGACCGGCGGCAACTTCACCATCACCAACGGTGGCGTGTTCGGTTCCCTGATGTCCACCCCGATCATCAACCCGCCCCAGAGCGCCATTCTGGGTATGCACAAGATCCAGGACCGCCCCATGGCCGTCGACGGCAAGGTCGAGATCCTGCCGATGATGTACCTGGCGCTCTCCTACGATCACCGCATCATCGACGGCCGCGAGTCGGTGGGCTTCCTGGTCTCCATCAAGGAGCTGCTGGAAGATCCGACCCGTCTGCTGCTGGACGTCTAAAGAAATCGGCCGGACCGGCAAGCCCTCTGGCTTGACGGCTCGCGCCACAAGCTTGCCGCCGGACTTCCCGTTCGGCGGCAAGCGGGGGCCAACCCGGCCCCGACGGAACGTCTGAGTGAAAGTGAAATTAGAAAGATAACGAGGGGTCGCCTTGGCCCCTTTCACAGGGGATTGAGAAACACGAGCCCCGGACGGAAATACCTACAACACGGATAGAGCATCTATGAATCTGCATGAATATCAGGCAAAACAGCTGTTTGCCGAGTATGGCCTGCCGGTCTCCGAAGGTTATGCCTGTGCCACCCCGCAGGAAGCGGCCGAAGCGGCCGACAAGATTGGCGGCAATACCTGGGTCGTCAAGTGCCAGGTCCACGCCGGTGGCCGCGGTAAAGCGGGCGGCGTCAAGCTGGCCAAGAGCAAGGACGAGATCCGTGCCTTCGCCCAGAACTGGCTCGGCAAGAACCTGGTGACCTATCAGACTGACGCCAACGGTCAGCCGGTCACCAAGATCCTGGTGGAATCTTGCACCGACATCGCCAAGGAGCTCTATCTGGGCGCCGTGGTTGACCGTGGTTCGCGCCGCGTGGTCTTCATGGCCTCTACCGAAGGTGGCGTGGAGATTGAGAAAGTCGCCCACGAAACCCCGGAACTCATTCACAAAGCCGCCATCGATCCGCTGGTAGGCCCGCAGCCTTATCAGGCCCGCGAGCTGGCCTTCAAACTGGGTCTGGTCGGCGAGCAGATCAAGCAGTTCACCAAGATCTTCATGGGTCTGGGCCAGATGTTCCTGGACTGCGACTTCGCTTTGCTGGAAATCAACCCGCTGGTGATCACCGCCCAGGGCAACCTGCACTGCCTGGACGGCAAGATCAACATCGACGCCAACGCCCTGTACCGTCAGCCCAAGCTGCGCCAGATGCACGATCCGTCCCAGGATGACCCCCGCGAAGCGCACGCCGCCCAGTGGGAGCTGAACTATGTGGCGCTCGATGGCAACATCGGCTGCATGGTCAACGGCGCAGGTCTGGCCATGGGCACCATGGACATCGTCAACCTGCACGGCGGTTCCCCGGCCAACTTCCTAGACGTCGGCGGCGGCGCCACCAAGGAGCGGGTGACCGAGGCGTTCAAGATCATCCTCTCCGACAGCAAGGTACAAGCCGTGCTGGTCAACATCTTCGGTGGCATCGTGCGCTGCGACATGATCGCGGAAGGCATCATCGGCGCCGTCAAGGAAGTGGGGGTGAAAGTGCCCGTGGTGGTGCGTCTGGAAGGCAACAACGCCGAACTGGGTGCCCGTAAACTGGCCGACAGCGGCCTCAATATCATCGCCGCAACGAGTCTGACTGACGCAGCTCAGCAAGTGGTAAAAGCAGCGGAGGCCAAATAATGAGCGTTCTGATCAACAAAGACACCAAGGTGATCTGCCAGGGCTTTACCGGCGGTCAGGGCACTTTCCACTCCGAACAGGCGATTGCCTACGGTACCCAGATGGTCGGCGGCGTCTCCCCGGGCAAGGGTGGCACCACTCACCTGGGCCTGCCGGTGTTCAACACCGTCCGTGACGCCGTGGAAGCCACCGGCGCTACTGCCTCCGTCATCTATGTTCCGGCCCCGTTCTGCAAGGACGCCATCCTGGAAGCCATCGATGCCGGCATCAAGCTCATCGTCACCATCACCGAAGGCATCCCGACCCTGGACATGCTGGACGTCAAGGTGAAGCTGCAGGAGACCGGCGTGCGGATGATCGGGCCCAACTGCCCGGGCGTCATCACCCCGGGTGAGTGCAAGATCGGCATCATGCCTGGCCACATCCACAAGCCGGGCAAGGTGGGCATCGTCTCCCGCTCCGGCACCCTGACCTATGAAGCGGTCAAGCAGACCACGGACGAGGGCTTCGGCCAGTCCACCTGCGTCGGTATCGGTGGCGACCCCATCCCGGGTTCCAACTTCATCGACATCCTGGAGATGTTCCAGAATGACCCGCAGACCGAAGCCATCGTGATGATCGGCGAGATCGGCGGCAACGCCGAGGAAGACGCGGCGGCCTACATCAAGGCCCACGTCACCAAGCCGGTGGTCTCCTACATCGCGGGTGTCACCGCCCCGGCAGGCAAGCGCATGGGTCATGCGGGCGCCATCATCGCCGGTGGTAAGGGCACCGCGGCCGAGAAATTTGCCGCCCTGGAAGATGCCGGCGTGAAAACTGTGCGGTCGCTCGCCGATATCGGCAAGGCCCTGCGTGAAGTAACCGGCTGGTAAGTTCTTTAGCCTGTTATCTCTGATAAAAATGCCGCCCAAGGGTGGCATTTTTTTATTGCAACAGATTACTGAGCGCTATCTAGTAAAAAGCAATTGCCTATGGTTTGATTCAAGTCAACTATCAATGCAAGATGCATGAACTAGATTAAAGTGAAATCTATCGAAAAACAGGAAGGTGCTACGTGCCATATGATTTAACTAAGAGATTAGTTGTTGGCCTTTCTTCTAGTGCGCTATTTGATCTTCAGGAGTCCGATGAGATATTTAGGACAGAGGGGGAGGAGTCTTACAGAGAGTATCAACGAAAAAAGCAGGATGAACCGTTAGGTAAAGGTGTTGCATTTCCTTTTGTTCGTCGATTACTGAAGCTAAATACTCTATGCCCACAAGATCCTCTAGTGGAGGTCATTTTATTATCTCGAAATGATTCTGACACCGGACTTCGAGTGATGAACTCGATTGAACACTACGAGCTTGGCATTACAAGAGCTGTATTTTTACAAGGTAAATCACCTTACATATATATTCCTGCATTTGATATCGAGCTATTTTTATCAGCTAATTATCAAGATGTTCGGCAAGCAGTGCTTGCCGGTTATCCAGCAGGACAAATTTTGAATGGTGATATAAAAGATGATACCGAAGATTTAGAGCTTAGAATTGCGTTCGACTTTGATGGAGTTCTTGCGGATGATGAGGCAGAGGGAATTTATAAAAGCTCAGGGCAGCTAGCTGATTTTCACTCTCATGAATCTGAACTTGTTGATGTGCCACATAACCCAGGTCCACTTAAAAATTTTCTACAGCGGATATCGGATATACAAAAAATTGAATCTGACAAGAAAAAAGAAGACTCAAGTTACTTGCCCATGCTTAAGGTATCAATCGTGACAGCTAGAAATGCACCCTCGCATAAGCGTGTTATCAATACAATGCGTTCTTGGGGGATTTCTGTAAATGAGGCATTCTTTATGGGAGGGGTTGAAAAGTCAAAAGTGTTAAATATATTAAGACCGCACATATTTTTCGATGATCAAAAATTACATTTACAGTCATCATCTATTTTACCATCTGTACATATCCCGTTTGGTGTCGCCAATAAGGACTTGGTAATTTAATAGAGTTTCGTATGTTGGACTTCTGAGTCTCCCCCATAACTTACAGATGTGGCAGGTTAATGCTGAGCCAGCAAGGCTCACATTAACCTCAGTCGCAAACCTTGAAAAATCGGGCCATAGGGCGTATAACCACGCGCTTGTCAGTGTATTGAGTGAGCCAACTTTTATGCAGCAGAGTGAACCCGTGCAGAACGCCCCCTTTTGGCAGGTAAAAAGCCTGCAACAGATGACCATGACGGAGTGGGAGTCCCTGTGCGACGGCTGCGGCAAGTGCTGCCTGAACAAGCTGATCGACGAGGACACCGAGGAGCTGGTGTTCACCAACGTGGCCTGCAACCTGCTCAATACCAAGACCTGCCAGTGCTCCGACTACGGCAACCGCTTTAAAAAAGAGCCGGACTGCCTGCAGATCACCCACGACAAGATTGCCGAATATGACTGGCTGCCCTCTACCTGTGCCTACCGCCTGCTGGCGGAGGGGCAGAGCCTGCCAGAGTGGCATCCGCTTATCACCGGCAGCCGCAGCGCCATGCACCAGGCCGGCCAGTCGGTGCGCGGCAAGGTGGTGCACGAGGTGGATGCCGGCGACTGGATCGATCACATCATTACCTGGGCCAGCTAACGCCGGACTGCCTATCGGGCCAGCTGCGAGCCGTACCAACTGAGAAGGGGCAGGGGAGTCATCACTCTCCTGCCCCTTCGGCTTTCTGGCTCCTTCAGAAGCGCTGTGAAGGCGCCTATTTGTCCGCCTTGCCCGCCGCATCGGCAAGTTTGGCCAGCTGTTTGTCATACCAGGCCACCGGGCGATTTTCATCTTCTGCCCGCTCCTTGCGCCGGATGGCATTGCGCACCACCATGGCCCCCAGCCAGCGAAATGGCTCGGGCGGAAAATAGCCGCGCGGGCCGCTGACCAGCGCGCAGTCGCGCCACGGCTTGTCCGCTTCCCGCACCTCATCGCGCACCAACGCTGCCAGGATCTGGCCGCCCAACCAGCTCTGGGCCACCCCGTTGCCGGAATAGCCGAGGCCATAGACGATATTGGGCTGTCCTCGCCAGTGGCCGAAGAAGGGGAGGCCATCCACCGAGCGGTCGGAGGCGCCGCACCAGCTGGCGGCGATGGGCACCTCTTTGAGCGCCGGAAAGAAGCGGCGCAGGGTGTGGGTGAGGGGGGCAAGATAACGGCTAGGCGCGTCGAACTCGGCCAGATGGCGGTTGGCAAAGGCGAAGGTGTTGCCTCCCTTGCCCAGCATCAGCCGCCCTTGCGGGGTGGAACGGTAGTAATGGACAAAGGTGCGGCCATCCACCACGGAGCGGCCGTGCGCAAGCTGCTGGGCGGCCAGTGCATCCGGCGCGGGGTCGGTTATCACCATATCGGAGGAGACCAGCACGATACTGCGGCGAAACTCGCGAAAGTGTTGCACCATGGCGCTGTTGAGGGCCAGCACCACCTTGCGGGCGTGGACGATGCCCTGCGGCGTCTGCACCCGTACAGGCTGGCCCCCTTCGAGGCGCTGCATGGGGGAGCCTTCATAGACCTCGATACCCAATTCCCGCGCCACCCGCAGCAGGCCGCGCACCAACAGTGCTGGTTGCACCGAACCCGCGTGCGGGCTGTAGAGCCCCTCCAGATGGACGTGGGAGCCGCTCTGGCTGGCCAGTTCACCCTCCGCAATTGCCTGCCACTGGTTAAGGTCGGCGCGCTTGAGTTCCTGCAATACCGGCTCCATCAGGCCGCGCTGCGCCTCGCTGGTGGCGGTGTAGCAGGTGCCCTCGACCCTCAGCTCTGCCTCTATGTTGTGTGTTTCGCAGAAGCGGGCGATCTCGTGTACCGCCTGTTCGGATCTTTGCACCAGCAAGGCGGCCTGCTGCTCGCCAAAGAGGCGCTTTAACGTCAGGTATTTGGCCGACCAGGTGAGCAGGCAGCCGCCGTTGCGCCCGGAGGCGCCGCTGCCGCAGCGATCTTTCTCCAGCACCATGATGCGCAAGTGTGGCTCGGCCTGTTTAAGGGCGATGGCGCTCCAGAGCCCGGTAAAGCCGCCGCCGACGATGCAGACATCGGCCTCGTGGTGGCCGTGAAGTGGCGTGGGGGGCGCGGGTTGTTCGGCGGCGAGCGCCTCGGCCAGCCAGAAGGGGAGAGTGGACATGATGACTCCTCGGCAAGGTTATGGGTGGCGCCAACGCTGGGTGCGATCCAGCAGGGCGCGACTTAAAAAGAGCTGGAGCAGCTTGACGGTGGCGGCGGCCAGCAGGATCAGGGTGGCCATGGCGGCAGCCGCGGCGGTATCGCCGGAATCCTCCATGTTCAGCACGGCGATGGAGGCGAGCACGCTGTCGCTCGAATAGAGGAAGATCACCGCCGAGGTGGTGGTCATGGCGTTGACGAACAGATAGATGAAGATCTCCAGCAGTGCGGGCAGGGAGGCGGGCAGGGTGACTCGCCAGAACGCCTTCCAGAGCGGAATGCGCAATGAGATGGCCACCAGCTCCAGCTCCTTTGGCAGTTGCTTGAGGCTGGTCAGCGCCGTCATATGGCCCACGGTGTAGTAGTGGATGACGCAGGAGAGCACCATCAGCGGCAGAGTGCCATAGAGAGTGCCGTAGAGGCTGCCAAAGAGCGGATTGCCGTTGAAAAAGAAGATGTAACCCAGCCCCAGCACCATGCCGGGTACCGCCAGCGACAGCATGGCGAGCAGATGCAACAACTGGCGCAGCGGCGCGAAGTGGCGCCCCTTCTCCTGTGCCCAAGCCAGCACCATCACCAGCACGGTGCCGATAAGCGCGGTATAGAAGCCCAGTTGCAAGGTGTTGGTAAAGGGCTGCCAGCCATAGACGCTGTTGCTGTCAAAGGCGTAGTGATCGAGCGTCAGCCCGAGGTTGTAAGGCCAGAACTGTACCAAGGATCCGTAAACGGCCATCCCCACCAGTGCCAGAAACAGCAGGGCCCAGAGGGTACACCAACCGAGCGCCAGCAGATCCCGCAGCCGATGGGGTTTGGGCTGATAGGGAACCGCCTTGGCGCTGCTCTGCTCCTGCATCTTGCTGCGCACTCTGTGCTCCAGCGCAAAGCTCAAGAGCGCCGGCAGCAGCAGGGTGACGCTGGCAACGGCGCCCAGCGAGAAGTTCTGCATCCCGATCACCTGCCGGTAGATATCGGTGGCCAGCACGCTGTACTGGCCGCCAATCACCTTGGCCACCCCGAAGTCGCAGATGGTGAGGGTGAAGACCGCGATGGCGGCGCTGAGCAGGCCATAACGGGCGGTGGGCAGGGTGACGGTGACAAAGGTGCGCCAGCCGCTGCTGCCGAGCACTCGGGAGGCTTCATAGAGGCGGGCGTCGCTCTGACCGAGCGCCGTGATAAGGATCATCAGGGCGTGGGGGAAGCACCAGAAGCCCAGACCAATGACGATACCGATGGGGCCGTAGATGCTCTCGCCGCCGAGCAGCCCCTTGGCGATCCCCTGATTGCCAAACCAGTAGACCAGACTGATGGCGGGCAGCAGGGAGGGCATCAACAGCGGAATAAGGCCGATGAGGCGAAACAGGCTCTTGCCCGGCATGCAGGTGCGGGTGAGGGCGTAGGCGTAGCCAAAGGCGATGGTCACCACCAGCGCGGTGATCAGCACCCCGAGCCAGAGGGTGTTGCCGATGGTGCGCCCCAGATGAGGGGCGTCGAAGTAGGCGCTGAAGTTGGCAAGGCCCACCCAGAGGCCGTTCTCATCCTGCAGGCTCTTTTGCAACATGGTGAGCAGCGGCAGCAGCAAGCCGCCGGTGAGCAGGGCGATGCCGAGCACCAGCAGGATCAGTTGCAGCAGCTGATCCCGGCTCCAGCCGCGACAGAGCCGCTGCCAGCGGGCGTCTTGGCGGGCTGTCGCTGGTGGCTGCAGGGAGGAGGTCGCCAGGGGGGCTGTCATGGGTGCTCTCCTTCAAACAGCTGCATCGCCCTGGCGGGCCAGTGCAGCGAGCAGCGCATGCCGCTGCGCCAGCCACCCTGCTCGTGGCGGGGCAGCTCGTGGGTCGGGCGCTCCACCAGGATCTGCTGTGGGCCCAGATAGGTGTCGGCGGTGCAGATGAGGCGCTGAGCGGCGCCGAGAAACTCCACCTGATCGATGGTTGCTTCAACGCCATGTTGCCCAAGGTGCGGCTCGCTCGGCGCACTCAGGGTGATCGCCTCGGGGCGGATCGCCACCTGCAATTTGCTGCCGGCAGCGGCTTGGTTGGCCAGTGTCAGCGGTTGTTCGTTGAGGCGCACCTGAGTGGGGCTCAGCACCAGGGTGTCGAGGAAGTTCATGGTGCCGACGAAGCTTGCCACGAAGCGGCTGGTAGGCTGGTGGTAGATCTCCTGCGGTGTGCCTATCTGCACGATGCGGCCGCCCTCCATCACCACGATGCGATCGGCCATGGTCAGCGCCTCTTCCTGATCGTGGGTCACCATGATGGTGGTGATGCCAAGGCGCTGCTGCAGGGCGCGGATCTCGCTACGAAGATGGGTGCGCACCAGCGCATCCAGCGCGCTGAGCGGTTCGTCCAGCAACAACAGGCCGGGGGAGAGGGCCAAGGCCCGGGCCAGCGCCACCCGCTGCTGCTGGCCGCCGGAGATCTGGCTTGGGTATTTGTGGGACTGGGCAGTGAGATCCACCAGCCCCAGCCAGTGATCGACCCGCTCCTTGATGAGATCCCGCGCCAGCCCCTGATTCTCAAGGCCGAAGGCGATGTTCTGCGCCACCGTCAGGTTGGGGAAGAGAGCATAGGACTGAAACACGATGCCAAAATCGCGCTGCTGGGGCGGCAGTTGGGAGATATTGCGCCCCCCTTGCCAGATCTCGCCGCTGTCCGGCAGATCCAGCCCGGCGATGGCTCTGAGCAGGGTAGTTTTGCCGCAGCCGGAGGGGCCGAGAAAGCAGATAAACTCCCCCGGCTCAATGGTCAGAGAGATCCCCTTGAGGGCCTGAAAAGCACCGAACTGCTTGTTGAGATGTTGAATGTCCAGATAGGGCTGGGTCATGGTTCGACTCGCTACTGATTTGGTATATACCAGTTTGCGGGTGAAGTGTGACGGTCAGGTGATCGGGGGATGACAGCTTGATGACAGTCAGATGACATCGGGTCGCAAGCAGCTGGCTTGGTCGCTTGTGGATGGGTTAGGCGTCGCCCATTGAGGACGATACAAACAGGGGAGGCGATGCCAAAAAAAAGCGAAGGCCAACTTGAGTTGACCTTCGGCAAGCAGTTTATTGGCTGCGGTGTGTGGCGTGAGCAAACCGCCGCCCTTCACGCTTACTGCTTGGCTTCGGTCTTGCCGTCGAAGCTGGCGCTCCACTGGGCCAGAATGGCGTTGCGCTTGCGGGCAGCCCAGCCAAAGTCGTTGTCGATCATCTGGCCCTTGATGTTGGCGGGATAGCCGGCTCTTGGCTTGGCTACCTCCGGAATGGCGACCACGGCGAACGACTTGTTGTAGAGGGCGTTGGCCTGTTCGGTGGCGGCAAAGTCGAGCAGCTGTTTGGCGGCCTCCAGCTTGGGGGTGCCCTTGATGATGGCGGCGGCTTCCATGTCCCAGCCCGAACCCTCTTTCGGGAACACCACCTCGATGGGGGCGCCCTTGGCCTTGAGGCTGGTGGCCGGGAAGTCAAAGGAGATGCCGATCACCGTCTCGCCGCTGGCGGCCAGCTTGCAGGGGGCGGAGCCCGAGTGGGTGTAACGGTCGATGTTCTGGTGCAGGCCGTTCATGAATTGCCAGCCCTGCTGCTCGCCCATGGTCTGCAGCCAGCCAGCGACGCTCAGGTAACCGGTGCCGGAAGAGCTGGGGTTGGGCATGATCACCTTGCCCTTGTAGATGGGCTTGGTGAGGTCGGCCCAGCTGGTGGGCGCCGGGATCCCCTGTTTCTCGGCCTCTACCTTGTTGAAGCAGATGGCACTGAAGAAGGCGTCCAGACCGATCCAGTGCGGCTCGGGCTTGCTGTCGCGAAAGCGGCTGTCGAGCTTATCCAGCCCTTTCGGTGCATAGGCATTGAGCATCTGCTGCTGATCGAGCTGCATCAGGCTGGTGGCGGCCAGTCCCCATACCACATCCGCCTTGGGCTGGGCTTTTTCCGCCAGCAAGCGGGCGGTGACCACGCCGGTGGAGTCACGCACCCACTTGATGTTGATGTCCGGATGCTGGCGCTCGAACGCGGTTTTCAGCTCGCTGAGCTGCTCCGGTTCGAAGGCGGTATAGACGGTGATATCGGTGGCGGCCAGTGCCGGGGCTGTCGTGGCGGCCAGCACGGCGGCGGCCAGCAGATGGGTTCCCTGTTTCATCCTCTTCTCCATATAAATTGGCTTGGTATAAACCAGATTGGTCGAGAGAGAGGCTAGGGGATCTTTATGACGTGACCGTGACGGCCCCGTGACGTTTTGCCGTTCCTGATATGTTCGTGACTAATCCTGGGTATCCACCTCGATCTCCAGACTGTCGTGGCGCCAGTACTCCAGATCGAAGTCGAGCACCCGGCCGTGCTGATCGAAGTTGAGCCGCTCGAGGCGCAGGGCGGGCAGACCGGCGGTGGCCCCCAGCGCCTTGGCAACCTCATCCGGCAGGGCGGTGGGGAAGAAGCGCACCTGCATGCGGGCGTAGTGGAGATCGTAATGGGCCTGGTAGATCTCGGTCAGGCTGCCGTTGAGATCCAGCTCCAGCAGGCCAGGCACACGCTCTGGCAGGCAGTGGTTCTCGCAATAGCAGATGGCGCGCCCGTTGGCATAGCGCAGCCGCTTGAGCAGAAACAGGCTGTCAAACGGCTTGAGCTGCAACTGCGCCATCAGCGCGGGCGGCACCGCCTGGCGGCTTTTTTCCAGCAGTTCGGTGCGCGGCTCGCCCCCTTGCTCCCGCACTATCTGGTGAAAGTTGGAGGTGCGTCTGGGGTTGAGGCTGAAACGCGGCGGGGTGACGAACCATCCGCGGCGATCCTCCCGATAGATAAGGCCGTTTGCCTCCAGCTGCACCAGCGCCTCGCGAATGGTGACCCTTGTGGTGCCATAGAGTTCCCCCAGCAGCCGCTCGGAGGGGAGCTTGTCGTTGGGGGCCAGGCCCCCCGCCAGGATCTGGTTGGCGAGGGCATCCTTGATCTGCAGGTATTGGGGTTTGCTCATGAAAATCCCTGATTGTGCAATGAGTTGGGCACCGGGCTGGTCGTCGGCCTAGTCGCTAAATACAGGTGCTTGACTACATTGGTAGAGACCAGAATTGGTCCTGCTGTTGAGGCCTCCTAGATTATCGCGATCCCGGCGCTGAAAATGAATTTTTTGTTGCACGTAGCGCCACCCCTTTGACCTTGGCGGGGCAGTTACCCACAATGCGCTCATTCTGGTATATACCAAAAGGAGCGAAGTCATGACCCATATTCCTGCAGCCCCCGCCGCCGTCGATTACCTGCTGCTGACCCCGGGCCCCCTCTCGACCACCGCGACGGTACGCGCCGCCATGCTGCAAGACAGCTGCACCTGGGATGCGGACTACAACCAGGGTGTGGTCGAGCCCATCCGCCGCGAGCTGGTGCGACTGGCCACCGGCCCGGAATATGAAAGCGACTACAGCGCCGTACTGCTGCAGGGGAGCGGCAGCTATGTGGTGGAGAGCGTGCTGGGCTCGGCGATCGGCAGCGACGAGTGCCTGCTGATCATCAACAACGGCGCCTACGGTGCCCGCATGGGGGAGATGGCTCGCTGCCTTGGCCTGCGCCACCATGAGCTCGACTGCGGCGAGACAAGCCGCCCGGAACCCGCCGCCATCGAGGCGATGCTGGTGTGCCACCCCGAGATCACCCATCTGGCCATGGTGCACTGCGAGACCACCACCGGCATGCTCAACCCCCTTGAGGAGGTGGCTGCGCTCTGCCAGCGCCGTGGCATTCGTCTTATCGTCGATGCCATGAGCAGCTTTGGTGGCATTCCCATCGACATGGGGTGCCTTGGCATCGAGTTTCTCATCAGCTCGGCCAACAAGTGCATTCAGGGGGTGCCGGGCTTTGGCTTCGTCATCGCTCGCCGCGCCGCGCTCACGGGCAGCGCCGGTCGTGCCCGCTCGGTCTCCCTCGACCTGCATGCCCAGTGGCAGACCATGGAGCAGCAGGGAGGCAAGTGGCGCTTTACCTCGCCCACCCATACCGTGCTGGCCTTTGCCCAGGCCCTGCGAGAGCTGGACGAAGAGGGGGGCATTGCTGCCCGCCATCGGCGCTACAGCGAGAACCAGCGCACGCTGGTGGATGGCATGGCCGCCCTCGGCTTTGCGCCGCTGCTGCCCGAGCAGTGGCAGTCTCCCATCATCACCGCCTTCTACTCTCCGGCCCATCCAGACTACCGCTTCGCCGATTTTTACCTGCGACTCAAGGCACAGGGCTTTGTCATCTATCCGGGCAAGGTCTCGCAAGCCGACTGCTTTCGCATCGGCAATATCGGTGATGTGACCCCAGAGCGGGTGCGCGGCTTGCTTGCCGCCATGGCCAGCGCCTGCTACTGGCAAGGGGACGCGCGATGACCAGCATGGCGCCTCCCGGTTGTGATCTGCATGACGGCAAGCTGCACGGCAGCGGCCGCGCCGACAGCGAAGGGGATATCAACCTCGGCGAGGGGCGCTCACGCTGGTGGGCGGGTCAAAACGAAGATGTACAGGCCGGATTGGCGGAGGATAGCCGTTACTTCCTCCATCAGGCACTCTCCACCCCCTGTCTCGATCTGCTTGAGGGGGCGCAGGGGAGTTGGCTGACCAGCGTATCGGGCAAACGGTATCTCGATTTTCACGGCAACAGCGTCCATCAGCTGGGCCACGGTCACCCCAGGGTGGTGGCCGCGGTGCAGCAGCAACTCGCCGATCTACCGTTCGCACCCCGCCGCTACACCCATCAGGTCGCCATCGACTGCGCCCGCACTCTGGCCGAGCTGGCCCCCGGCGATCTCAACCGGGTGCTGTTCGCCCCCGGCGGCAGCGAGGTGGTGGGGATTGCCCTGAAGCTCGCCCGCTTCATCACCGGCAACAGCAAGGTGGTGTCCCTGTGGGATGCCTTTCACGGCGCCTCCCTTGATGCCATCTCGGTCGGCGGTGAAGCCTGTTTTCGCGCCGGCATGGGCCCGCTGATGGCCGGAGTGGAGCGCATCCCACCCCCCACCCGCTATCGCGGCGTCTGGTATCGCGGGGAGGGGGATGACCTGCACTACGCCGATTATCTGGAGTACGTCATCGAGAAGGAGGGGGGAATAGGCGCCTTTATCGCCGAGCCCATTCGCAACACCGACGTGCAGGTGCCCTCGAAGGCCTACTGGCAGCGGGTGCGGGAGATCTGCGATCGCCACAAGGTGCTGCTGATCGTCGACGAGATCCCCAATGCACTGGGTCGTACCGGCCACTGGTTCAGCTTCGAAGCGTTCGGCATCGAGCCAGACATCATCTGCCTTGGCAAGGGATTGGGGGGCGGGGTGGTGCCGTTTGCGGCGCTTATCACCCGCGACCGTTTCAATCAGGCGGCGGCCATCTCGCTCGGTCACTACACCCACGAGAAGAGCCCCATCGGCTGTGCGGCGGCCCTCGCCACCATCGCTACCATCCGCGAAGAGGGGTTGCTTGCAAAAGCGCAGGAAGATGGCCGCTTTATGGCGGCCGAGCTCGGCAAGTTGGCCGAGCGTCACCCGCTGATCGGGCAGGTGCGCGGTATCGGTCTTTTGTGGGCGCTCGATCTAGTGGTCGATCACCAGAGTCGCACCCGCAATAGCCAGGCCGCCGAGCGGCTGCTCTACCGCTGTCTGGAGCTGGGGCTCAGCTTCAAGGTCTCCCAGGGGAACGTTATCCAGCTCTCGCCGCCGCTCAATATCGTCCGCGCCGATCTGGTGCGCGCCATCACCATTCTCGATCGCGCCCTTGGCGAGATCGCGCTTTCACCGAAACAGGAACATCACCATGACTGACTTGCAGATTGCCATCGACCCGGCCACCGACGTAGAGGCGCTGATCCTCGATTGGGCCGGTACCGTCGTCGATTTTGGCTCCTTCGCCCCCACCTCCATCTTCGTCGAGGCCTTCGCCCGCGCCTATGACTTTGCTGTGACCCTGGATGAGGCGCGCCAGCCCATGGGGCTGGGCAAGTGGGACCATATCGCCGCGCTGGGTCGTCTGCCCTCGGTGGATGCGCGCTGGCAGGCCCGCTTTGGCCACCCCATGAGCCACGCCGAGGTGGACCACCTCTATCACACCTTTATGCCGTTGCAGATTGCTGCGGTGACCCGCTTCGCAGACCCCATCCCCGGTGTGCTGCCGGTGCTGGATGCTCTGCGGGGGCAGGGGATGAAAATCGGCTCCTGCTCCGGTTACCCCCGCCCAGTGATGGCGGCGCTGGTACCTGCGGCGGCCGATCACGGCTATCGGCCGGATCACTGGGTCGCCACCGACGATCTCAAAGCCGGTGGTCGCCCCGGTCCCTGGATGGCGCTGGCCAACGTGATTGAGCTGGGAGTGAATGCGGTGCATCGCTGCATCAAGGTGGATGACGCCGTGCCCGGCATCAGCGAAGGGTTGAACGCGGGCATGTGGACGGTGGGATTGTCGGTCTCCGGCAACGAGTTTGGCGCCACCTGGGAAGCGTTTTCCGCCATGAGTGAAGCCGAGATCGCCGCCCGGCGCGCACCGGCCGAGGCCAAACTGCGGGCGGCGGGGGCGCACTATGTCATCGACACCCTGGCCGACATCGCCCCGGTCATTGCCGATATCAACCGCCGTCTGGCGGCAGGAGAGCGGCCCTGAACAAGGCGGGTGAGAGGAGGGGAGTGCCGGCCTTGCCGGCAGGTTTTCAGGCCTATGTTCCCTGACTATCAGGCATAAAAAAACCGGCGCCTTGGCGCCGGTTTTTGTTCACCGAGACTCTATTACAGAGAAGCGGTGAAGGTACGGGTGATGACGTCTTGCTGTTGCTCTTTGGTCAAAGAGTTGAAGCGAACGGCATAACCGGATACGCGGATGGTCAACTGCGGATATTTTTCCGGGTTTTCCATGGCGTCCAGCAGCATTTCACGGTTCATCACGTTGACGTTCAGGTGCTGACCGCCTTCCAGGTTGGACTCATGGTGGAAGTAACCATCCATCAGACCGGCCAGGTTGGCTTTCTGGGCTTCCATGTCTTTACCCAGCGCGTTCGGCACGATGGAGAAGGTATAGGAGATACCATCTTTGGCGTAAGCGAACGGCAGCTTGGCAACGGAAGTCAGGGAAGCAACGGCACCCTTCTGGTCACGACCGTGCATCGGGTTGGCACCCGGGCCGAACGGCGCACCAGCGCGACGACCATCCGGGGTGTTACCGGTCTTCTTGCCGTACACCACGTTGGAGGTGATGGTCAGCACGGACTGGGTAGCAACAGCACCACGGTAGGTGTTCAGCTTCTGAATTTTCTTCATGAAGCGCTCAACCAGGTCGCAGGCGATGTCGTCGACGCGAGCGTCGTTGTTACCGAACTGCGGGTACTCGCCTTCGATTTCGAAGTCGATGGCAACGCCATCTTCGTCACGAACTGGCTTGACCTTGGCGAACTTGATGGCAGACAGGGAGTCAGCGGCTACGGACAGACCGGCGATACCACACGCCATGGTGCGATATACGTCACGGTCGTGCAGCGCCATCAGAGAGGCTTCGTAGCTGTACTTGTCGTGCATGTAGTGGATGATGTTCAGCGCGGCAACGTATTGCTTGGCCAGCCAGTCCATGAAGTGATCCAGACGATCCATCACGTCGTTGTAGTCGAGGTACTCGGACTTGACCATTTCGGTCTTCGGACCGACCTGGATCTTGAGCTTCTCGTCCATACCGCCGTTGATTGCATACAGCATGGTTTTGGCCAGGTTGGCACGGGCACCGAAGAACTGCATCTGTTTGCCGACGATCATCGGGGACACACAGCAAGCGATGGCGTAGTCATCGTTGTTGAAGTCCGGACGCATCAGGTCGTCGTTCTCGTACTGAACGGAAGAGGTCTCGATGGATACCTTGGCGCAGTACTTCTTGAAACCGACCGGCAGCTTCTCGGACCACAGGATGGTCAGGTTCGGCTCAGGGGACGGGCCCATGGTGTACAGGGTGTTCAGCATACGGAAGCTGTTCTTGGTGACCAGGGTACGGCCGTCAACGCCCATACCAGCCAGGGTCTCGGTAGCCCACATCGGGTCGCCGGAGAACAGTGAATCGTATTCCGGGGTACGCAGGAAGCGAACCATACGCAGCTTCATGACCATGTGGTCCATCAGCTCTTGGGCTTCTTGCTCGGTGATCAGGCCTTTCTTCAGGTCACGCTCGATGTACACGTCCAGGAAGCTGGAGGTACGACCGAAGGACATGGCGGCACCGTTCTGGGACTTGACTGCCGCCAGGTAGGCGAAGTAGGTCCACTGGACGGCTTCTTTGGCGTTCTTGGCCGGTACGGAGATATCGCAACCGTACTTGGCAGCCATTACCTTCATCTGTGCCAGGGCACGGTGCTGCTCGGAGATCTCTTCGCGCAGACGGATGGTGGCTTCCAGGTTGACACCGTTTTCCAGGTCAGCCTGCAGGGACTTGAACTGGGCCAGTTTGTCGGCCATCAGGAAGTCGATACCGTACAGGGCAACACGACGGTAGTCACCGATGATACGGCCACGGCCGTAGGCATCCGGCAGACCGGTGATGACGCCGGACTTGCGGCAGTTCAGGATGTCTTTGGTGTAAACGTCAAACACGCCCTGGTTGTGAGTCTTGCGGTACTCGGTGAAGATCTTCTCGACCATCGGGTCCAGCTGACGACCGTACACTTCGCAAGAGGTCTTGACCATCTTGATACCGCCGTTGGCGATGATGGCGCGCTTGAGCGGCTTGTCGGTCTGCAGACCAACGATTTGCTCCAGGCTCTGATCGATATAGCCGGCATCGTGAGCGGTAATGGTGGAGGGCAGGTCGGTATCAAAATCGACCGGCGCGTGGGTGCGGTTCTCGATCTTGATGCCTTCCATGACCTTGTCCCACAGCTTGGTGGTAGCTTCGGTCGCGCCAGCCAGGAAGGACTCGTCACCTTCATACGGGGTGTAGTTCTTCTGGATGAAGTCACGGGTGTTGACAGAGGTCTGCCATTCACCGGCCGCGAAGCCTTCCCATGCTTTTTGGAACTGTTCGTTAAGTTCTGCCATTTTCATTACCTCACACGGTATTGATGTAGTATCCCGCAATCATCCTTAATGATGACGACGGAAGATAAACCAGTAAGTCAGACCAACCATGACGCCACCACCAATGATATTACCTATGGTGACGGGAATGAGGTTGTGTAGGACGAAGTTGGATACGGTCAGGTCGGCAAAGGTCGCCGGGTCCTGGCCGATGGCCTGCCAAAATTCCGGGCCTGCTACCGCATGGATAGCGATACCGACCGGGATCATAAACATGTTTGCGATGCTGTGCTCAAAACCGGAGGCCACGAACATGGCGACGGGGAGCAGCATGACCATCACCTTGTCGGTCGCACTGCGGGCGCCGAACGCCATCCACACGGCGAGACACACCATGAGGTTGCAGAGGATACCGAGGGCAAGGGCCTCGAAGAAGGTATGGTGGATCTTGTGCTGGGCCACCTTGAGGGCGTTCAGACCCCACTGACCATCTGCCGCCATGTATTCGGCCGACATGATGATGAGGCCGACGATGATGAGACCGCCGATGAGGTTGCCGAAGTAGACCAGTCCCCAGTTCTTGAACAGCTGGGCCCAGGTGATGCGGTTGGCTGCCTTGGCCACCAGGGTCAGGGTGGTGGAGGTGAACAGCTCGGCACCGAGCAGCACGCAGAGGATCAGACCCAGTGCGAAACAGAGACCGCCGACCAGCTTGCTGAGGCCCCAGGCCACATTGCCGGCACCGGTAGTCACCGTGATGAAGAAGACGAAAGCAATGGCGATGAAAGCGCCTGCGGTGATGGCCAGGGGGATGACCTTGTATGCAGGCTTGGTGGCCTTGGCATAGGTGATATCTTCTGCCAGTGCAGCGATGGCTTCTGGCTTGAGACAATCAAAGGGAGATTCTGCTTTCAATTCTCATGTACCTGATGTTTTGCCTGTGGAAATCATAACAAAGGGCCAGATCGTCAAAATTGACTCCGATCAAGAATTGCAGATTGTGAATGTAATTTTACTACAAAAATTTGAGTCCTCCGGCAGCGTTGCTTTACACCAGGTTTCAGCTGAAACATAAATGCTGATTTTTTAATGCAATGATTTTAAACAATTTATTTTTCATCGCCTAAAAATGGTACTGGCAAGGCATCTTTGCATCTCCCCAGCATTCTCTGCCCCGGCTTGGCAACCCCCTAAGAGGTATTTTTTGTTTTTTATTTCATCTTTGAATAACAAATCGCCTCTCTGGCGACCATAAAGCAAAAGGGGCCATCAGGGCCCCTTCACATACTACCACATCAGCCCCATGAGTGGGCTCGTTTGGCCTTCTGCAGCTTCTCATAGGCTGCCAGCAGCTTCTGATGCAGCGGGAACTGGCTGAGGGACAGGTCGGCAGCTTCCAACCCGTGGAAGCGCGCTTCGCCACTGGCGTGGGCCCAGGCCTGTGCCAGCGTCTCTGCACCATACATGCGGGTGAACACGGCGCGGTACTGCTCGGGGTCGCGATCCTCATCCAGGAACAGCTCGACGCAGGCGCGCAGGGCACGGTAGTAGTTGGCACGATCGGCCGGGAACACCGATTGGTTGAACTCCATGGTCCAGTCGATGAGATCGAGCGCCGTGTCGAGTTCGCCGGCGGCCAGTGCCAGCATGGCTTTGAGCTCGCCCACCCGCAGGGTGTGCAGGGCGGTGCCCTTGGCGGCGGCGATGCCGAGCAGCTCGCGCACCCGGGTGCGCTCGTCGTGACCCTCTTCATCCAGCTGGTCGAACAGCGCCATGTACTGCTCCGCGTCCCACTCCAGCGCCGGCAGCGCCAGGATGGTCTCCCGCAGGTGGGCACCCATGGTGTTGTTGGCCAGCAGCAGATCTTCGGCCGGATAGATGTCGGACATGCCGGGCACCAGGATGCGGCAGGCGTAGACGCCCAGGTGCTCGTAGTCGGCGATGTAGACCGGCTGCTCCAGCTCGTGGAAGATGCCGATCAGGTGGTCGAACTCCTCCTGCGAGGTGCCGCGGAAGTCCCAGTCGGCAAACTCGAAGTCCGCATCCTGCTTGAACAGATCCCAGCTGATGAGGCCGGAAGAGTCGATGAAGTGGGTCTCCAGGTTGTGGTGATCCGCCACCTGCTCGTTGTCGAACGAGGGCGGCACGAATACATCCAGATCCTTGAGGCTACGGCCCTGCAGCAGTTCGGTGACGGTGCGCTCGAACGCCACTTCGAAGCGCGGGTGGGCGCCGAAGGAGGCAAAGCAGGTGCCGTTGCTCGGGTTGAGCAGCACCACGCAGATGACCGGGTAGCGGCCGCCGAGCGACGCATCGAAGCTGTAGATGGGGAAACCTTCGGCTTCCAGCGCATCGATGGAGGCCTTGATGCCGGGGTAACGGGCGATCACCTCGCTCGGGATCAGCGGCAGGCTGAGGGCCTCGGCGATGATCTTGTTTTTCACGTGGCGTTCGAACACCTCCGACAGCCCCTGGGTGCGGGCCTCGGTGCGGGTGTTGCCGGCGCTCATGCCGTTGGAGACATACAGGTTGCCGATGATGTTCATCGGGATGTAGACGGTCTGGTGATCAGACTGGCGCTCGAAGGGCAGGGCGACGATGCCGCGTTCTTCGTTGCCGGATTGCAGATCCACCAGCATGTCGGCGGTCACTTCACCGTCCGGGTTGTAGAACTTGCGGGTGAAGGGGTCGAGCAGACCGGTGGGCAGCTGATCCCCCTCGATGGGGAACCACTTCTCGTTCGGGTAGTGAACGAAGTCGCCATTGGCGACCTGCTCGCCCAGATAGAAGTCGGCGAAGAAGTAGTTGGTGGAGAGACGCTCGAAATATTCGCCAAGGGCGGAGGCGAGCGCCGCCTTCTTGCTGGCACCCTTGCCGTTGGTGAAACAGAGGGAGCACTCCTTGTCCCGGATGTGCACGGACCAGACATTGGGCACGGGGTTGAGCCAGGAGGCCTCTTCGATATCAAACCCCAGGGCTTGCAGCTTGGTCTGGAAGCGTTCGATGGAGTCTTCCAGCGCCGCGTCCTTGCCGGGAATAAAAGTGTGGTCGGTCATCACGATATCCTGATTTTTATTGGCTCATGTTTGGCCGCAGATAATAGCAGGGGTCGGCGCGTTTGGCAGGCAAAAAACGGGGCTCATACCCCGTTTTGCTCTCCATTCAACCGAGCTCGGCCACGACTCAGCCGATGAATTTCAGACCCAGGATCCCGCCGATGATCAGCAGCAGGCAGAGCACCCGGGCGAGGGTGGCCGGTTCGTTGAACAACCAGATTCCCATCAGCACGGTGCCGACCGCGCCGATGCCGGTCCAGACCGCGTAGGCGGTGCCAAGGGGCAACTGTTTGACCGCCATGGCGAGCAGCAGCACGCTCACCCCCATGGCGATCAGGGTCAGCAGGGTGGGCAGGGGACGGCTGAAACCGTCGGTGTACTTGAGGCCGATGGCCCAGGCGACCTCGAACAGGCCGGCCAACAGCAGGAGCAACCAGGACATGAGGCAGATTCCGCAGGAAGCAGGGTCGTCCCTGCGTATCAGGAGGCCTCGGGGTCGTCCCCGAGGGGCAGCGGGGCTGCCGGTCGGTCTCAATGATGCCCCAAGTGGTGGCGGGATGCCAACCGGCTGCCCGCAGGTCGGCCAGGCTGACGGATATTGCAGCGAACGGCACAGAATATTGCGCAATTCGACTTGCGCCCGCCGTCACAATCCGTAATGTGGACAGACACATTTTTCGCAACCCATATTTTGTGAACCGCTTGTAAACGGCCCGCGCCGGACAAGGGATCACGGGTATCACACTCGGTTTCTATAAGCAGCTATCCAGGGTAGGACATTATGAAAAAAGTAGGTTTGGTCGGTTGGCGTGGCATGGTGGGTTCGGTGTTGATGAGCCGGATGCAGGAAGAGAAGGATTTTTCCCGCATTCAGCCCACCTTCTTCACCACCTCCCAGGCCGGTGAGGCCGCCCCCAATTTCGGCGTCGATGCCGGCACTCTGCAGGATGCCTTCGACATCGAGGCGCTGGCCGCACAGGACGTCATCATCACCGCCCAGGGCGGCGACTACACCAAGGATGTCTATCCGCGCCTGAAAGCCGCCGGCTGGCAGGGCTACTGGATTGATGCAGCCTCCTCCCTACGCATGGAGAAGGACGCGGTCATCATCCTGGATCCGGTCAACGGCGACGTCATCGAGCATGCCCTTAACAACGGCATCAAGACCTTCGTCGGCGGCAACTGCACCGTCAGCCTGATGCTGCTGGCCCTGGGTGGCCTGTTCAAGGCCGATCTGGTGGAGTGGGTGAGCGTGGCCACCTATCAGGCCGCCTCCGGTGGCGGTGCGCGCCACATGCGCGAGCTGGTCACCCAGATGGGCCTGCTGCGCGATGAAGTGGCGGTGGAGCTGGCGGATCCCGCCTCCGCCATCCTCGACATCGAGCGCAAGATCACCGAGAAGACCCGCTCCGGCACCCTGCCGGTGGACAACTTCGGCGTACCGCTGGCCGGTGGCCTGATCCCCTGGATCGACACCAAGCTCGACAACGGCCAGAGCCGCGAAGAGTGGAAGGGTCAGGCCGAGACCAACAAGATCCTCGGCATCGAAAACGCCGCCATTCCGGTGGATGGTCTGTGCGTGCGTATCGGCGCCCTGCGCTGCCACAGCCAGGCCTTCACCATCAAGCTGAAGAAGGACGTGCCGCTGGCGGAAATCGAAGGCCTGCTGGCTGCCCACAACGACTGGGTCAAGGTGATCCCCAACGATCGCGACATCACCGCCCGTGAGCTGACCCCGGCTGCCGTTACCGGTACCCTCAGCATCCCGGTCGGTCGTCTGCGCAAGCTCAATATGGGGCCGGAGTACCTGGCCGCCTTCACCGTGGGTGACCAGCTGCTGTGGGGCGCCGCCGAGCCGCTGCGCCGCATGCTCAACATCCTGCTGGATCGCGGTTGATCCGGTTGCACCCAGCATGAACAGGGGGCCGCGGCCCCCTGTTTTTTTGCACCTTTGCCAACCCTGCCGGCCGGCAGCGAGTGCAAAAAAGAGTGGGCTGGCGAGTGGCGCCTGCCATCCGCTTGTTACTAATGGCATCAATATTGAATACGCTCTTGGCTTATTTTTGCGTGACTCAATAACGGCAGATTTATTTCCCATCAGCGGGCGAAACGCCATGCCGACGATATTTTTCGGCACTGTTAACCAGCAAGCTTAAATAGCGCCGTTCAGGCTATTCAAGGGCGTTGACGGATGGGCCAGATATATACCTTGTTACAAAAGCACGTCTGTTGCTGATATCCCTTCGGGGCTTGATTGATTACACTGACGACCACGGCCGGGTTGCAGGCTGCCAGCCTTTGGTTGCTGTAATTGCTGCCGGCAAAAATATTATTCATGTCATCAATAATGCGAGGCACCTGCAGAGTGCTGTCGCCATTTTTCCGTTGTTGCGCGCTGGATATGAACGACGCGCAGCGACCGCCAATAATAATGTTCAGGTTTGAAAATTGGGAAATAACATGAGAGTCGTGTGGAGTTTGCTCTATTTCTTCAGTGTCTTGGCCTTGGCCGGCCCTGTGCTGGTCAAGGAGCAGAAAAAAGTGGCCGATCCGCTGATCGTCCCTTATCAGCAATATCGGCTCGACAATGGCCTGACGGTGATCTTGACCCAGGATCACTCCGATCCCCTGGTGCACGTGGCGGTCCACTACCGGGTTGGGCTGCCGGAAGAGGCCCCCGGCCAGTCCGGGTTGGCCCATCTGTTCGAACACATGATGTTTCAGGGCTCGGCCCACGTGGGGGAGGAGGGCTACATCCGGCTGCTGCAACAGGTGGGCGGGCGCAACATCAACGGCCTGACCTCCCGGGATCAGACCCGTTATTACCAGACGCTGCCAGCCAATCAGCTGGAGAAGGTGCTCTGGCTGGAGGCGGATCGCATGGGGTTTCTGCTCGATACCCTTTACCAGCAGAAATTGGAGGCCAAGCGCGACATCGCCAAGAACGAGCGTGCCACCCTGGTGGATGCTGCCCCCTACGGCCGGGTGCTGGAAGTGCTCAACCGCACTCTCTACCCCCCCAATCACCCCTATTTCAACACGCCGTTTGGCCGGGTGGCGGATCTGGATCGCCTCACCCTGGAGGACGTGCGCCAGTTCTTCCTGCGCTGGTATGGGCCCAACAACGCCACCCTGGTGATCGGTGGCGACATTCAGCCGGCCCAGACCCTGGCCTGGGTCGAGCGCTATTTTGCCGCGCTGCCTCCGTCACCAACCCAGACAAGCCCGGTGGTGCGTCCGGTGACGCTGAAGAAGAGCCGCTATCGCACCCTGGTCGATCGGGTCAGCGAGCCCATGCTGGTGCTGGCCTATCCGACCGTCTCCGCCCGCGAGCCCGACTTCGAGGCCCTCGATCTGCTGGCGGATCAGCTGGGGGGGTCGGCCAGCGGCCTGTTGCAGCGACAACTGCAGCAAAGTGGCCGGCTGGTCTCGGTGACGGCCAGGCAAGAGTGCGGCGTGCTGGCCTGCATGCTGGTGATTGAGGCGGTGCCCAATCTGGCCAAAGGGGGCGAGCTGGGCCCCATCAAGGCGCAGATCGACCGGATCGTCGGCCAGCTCGCCAGCGAGAGTGTCTCCCGCGAGCAGCTGGCCCACTCGGTCAATGCCCAGCGGGCCCTGCGGATCTGGCCGCTGGACAGCGTGGCCGGCAAGGTGGAGCAGCTGGCCACCGGCCACACCCTGTTTGCTGACCCCAACTTCCAGTACCGCAACCTCCAGCGCATCGCCCGGGTGACGCCGGCCGACCTACAACGGGTATTGACGCGCTATGTGTTGAACAAGCCCAGGGTGGTGCTGAGCGTGGTGCCGGCCGAGCACCCTGAATGGCAGGCGGGCAGCCCCAACTTTGTCGAGCCGCCCCCCTTGCCGCTGGCCCGGCCGACCCCCTCTTTGCTGCCGCATGTCATCAAGGAGACCCTGGACCGGCGCCAGGAGCCGGCCAGCGGCGGCGCCTTGCCGGTGCCCATGCCGACCCTGTGGCAGGCCAAGCTGGGTGAGCGGATCTCCCTGCTAGGTCACTACAGCGACGAGGTGCCAGCCTTTGCCATGAGCATCAGCTGGCCGGGTGGTGAGCGGGCCGAGCCGGAGGGCAAGGGCGGAGTCGCCACCCTGGCCGACGCCATGCTCTTCCTTGGCAGCGAGCAGCTGCAGGCGGCCAGCATCGAGGAGCGGGCCCGTCAGCTGGGGGCCAGTATTCGTTTCAATCATGGGGAGGGGCGCAGCTACGTCGAGATCGAGGGGCTCACCTCCCATTTTGACGAGACGCTGGCCCTGGTGCGGGAGCTGGTGCAGCAGCCCGCCATGCGTGTAGCCGATTTTGAGCGCAGCCGCTTTGATCATGTCCAGTGGCTGCAACAGCTGATGCAAGATCCCCAGTGGCAGGCGGACTGGCAATTCGGCGCCCTGCTCGAGGGGGGCAAGCGGCCGGATCTGCTGGCCAGTGTGCGCGCGCTGACGCTGGACGATGTGCGCAACTTTTATCAGTCGGTCTATCGCAGCGGGGAAGCTCAGGTGGTGGTGAGCGGGGATCTGGCCCAGGAGCGGGTGATGAAGGCCCTCGGCTTTCTGGTCGAACCTGCAGGTCAGCCGCCGGCCCTGCACTCCCTCGGCTGGCGCGGCCAGCAGGCGAAGCGGGCCATCTATCTGCTGGACAATCCCGGGGCGGCGCTCAGCCAGATCCGGGTGGGACGGCGCGCCATGGCGGAGGATGCCTTCGGCGAGCACTACCTGACCAGGCTGATGAATGTGTCCCTCGCCGAGCGGCTGCACATCCGGCTGCGCGAGGAGCTGGGTTACACCTACTTTATCGACGCCGCCTTCGACGGCAATGCCGATGCGGGCCATTTCCTGTTGCAAAGCAGCGTGCGCAGCGGGGTGACCGGGGCGGCCCTGCGGCAGATCCTGCAGGAGCTCGACAAGTATCAGCGGCTGGGGCCGACCCGGCTGGAGGTGCGCACTCTGCGGGATCGGGTGCTCAATGGTCAGGCGCTCGATTACGAGACGTTGCCGCAGGAAATGGAGTACATGCTGCCCATCTTGCTGAAGGGGTGGCCAGAGGATTATGTGGAGCAGCGGGTGCAGCAGGTGAGCCGGCTCTCTCCGTTTACCCTGCGCGAGCTGGCCCGCCGCTGGCTCGATCCCGACGACATGGTGATCCTGGTGGTGGGGGATGCCAAGACGCTGGCCCCTGAGCTCGCCGCGTTGGGCTGGCCGGTGCAGCGCCTCTCTGCCACGCCTTAAGCAGGGTTGCCCCTATCGGGCGATTGCCGCAAGCAAAACAGCCCGCCCCCTGGCAGGGGGCGGGCTGTTTTTTTGCGCTCAAAAGAGGCGAGCGGTCAGATCAGGGCCAGGGCGGCGGCCAGATCGGCAATCAGATCGTCGGCGTCTTCCACTCCGATGCTGAAGCGGATGAGATCGTCATTGACCCCGGCGGCGAGGCGGCTCTCCTCGTCCATGGCGGCGTGGGTGGTACTGGCCGGGTGGCAGGCGAGGCTCTCGAGATCGCCCAGGCTCACCGCCTGCACGAACAGCTGCAGGTTGTCGAGCAGGGTGGCGCAGCGCTCAAACCCGCCCTCCAGCTCGATGCTCACCATGCCGCCAAAGCCGCTGGCGAAGGCGCCGAGGGCATCGTGGCCCGGATGGTTGGCCAGCCCCGGGTAGATCACCTTCTTCACCGCCGGGTGGGCGGCCAGGAAGTCGGCCACCTTCTGGGCGTTGTGCAGGTGGGCATCCATGCGCAGTGGCAGGGTCTTGACCCCGCGCTGCAGCAGGTAGGCCTCCTGCGGGCCGATGGGGGAGCCGATGTGCTTGAGGGCCACGGTGCGAATCGACTTCATCAGCGCGTGCGAGCCCGTCACCACCCCGGCGATGATGTCGCCGTGGCCGCCCAGGTACTTGGTACCGCTGTGCATGACGATGTCGATGCCAAGCTCGAGCGGGCGCAGCAGATAGGGGGTGAGGAAGGTGTTGTCACACACCGTGATGGCGCCCACCTTGCGGGCCGCTTCCACTACCACCCGCGGATCCACCACCTTGAGGGTAGGGTTGGTCAGGGTTTCGAACAGTACCACCTTGGTAGCGGGGCGGATGTTGGCCAGCAGATCCTGATCGCTCTCGTAGGCGGTGACCTTGATGCCGGCGCGGCTGAAGGTCTGCTTGAGAAACGCATCGGTGCCGCCGTAGAGCGGGCCGATATAGGCCACTTCATCACCGCTGTCGGCCAGGGCATACATGATGGCGCTCACCGCCGCCATGCCGCTCGCCACCACCAGCGCTTCGTCGGCACCTTCCAGCGCCGCCAGCTTCTGCTCCAGCTCGGCGGTGGTGGGGTTGCCAAAGCGGCTGTAGATGAAGCCGGGAGCCTGACCGGCGAAGCGCTCCTTGCCCGCCTGGGCGTTGAAGTAGCTGAAGGTGCTGCTCTGGTAAAGCGGGGTGGTGAGGGCGCCGGTCTGGGGATCGATCCGCTGGCCGCTGTGCACGCTCATGGTTTTGAATTTCATTGTATTGCTCCGTCATTGCCAGGCTGTGGCCCAACTGTTTGTGTCATCTGTTTGTGTCATCTGCTTGTGTCATCTGAAGGGGGGCGCCGTGGCGCCCCCCTTCTATTAGGTATGGCAGCGTCAGGCGAGTTGTGGCTCGCGCCGATCGCGCTTTGCGCTCTGTTCGCTGTTGGTCTGCGGATTGGCGGACGCCGGGGCGACGCCATAGTGGCGGGCCGCCACATCCGGGTGGGAGCGCAGCCTCCCTTTGAGTACGTTCTCCCCCACCTGATAAAAGAGCGGGTTGGTCGGGTCGCTCTCGGGCCCCTGTGCCTGCGCCGCCAGTGCGGGGGAGAGGCTGAGCAGCGGCACGGTCGCATCCAGTCGCGCCGCCATGAAGAAGGCGCAGGAGAGGCGCGATACCCCGGGCGGCGGGCTCTGCACCCGGTGCAGGGTAGCCTTGAGGTAGCCGTTGGAGGCCAGCTCCAGCAGCTCGCCGATGTTGACCACCAGGGCGCCCGGCAGGGGCGGCGCCGAGATCCAGCCGTCGGCCGTCTCCACCTCGAGCCCGGAGTGATGATCCTGCATCACCAGGGTCAGGTAGCCGGGATCCTTGTGGGCGCCCACCCCCTGACCGCTGCCCCCTGCGGCTTGCCCCGGGTAGTGGATCAGCTTCATGTGCTGATGGGGCGCCCCGCGAATGCTCTCGTCAAACACCCCGGATGGCTGCGCCAGCACCTCGGCGAAGGCGGCGAGCAGGGTGAGGGTGATGGCGCTCAGCCGCTCCTGCCACGCCAGCAGGTGAGATTTCATCTCGGGCAGGGCGGTCGGCCACTGGTTGGGGCCGATGAGCCGCTGCCAGGAATGCTGCAGGCCGGCGGCATCGAGGGCGGCCTCTTCGTTCATGATGTCGAACTGCTCGCGCAGATCCGGCCGCGCCCGGGTGAGCTCGGCCCCCACCTGGTTGTAGCCGCGAAAGTGGGGGGAGTGCACCATCTGCACCGCCAGCTTCTCCTGCTGTGGCAGGGCGAAGAAGCGGGCCGCCAGCGCCAGGGTTTCCTGCTGTTCTTGCTCGCTCAGGCCATGGCCGATCAGATAGAAAAAGCCCACCTCGCGGGCCGCCCGGCCAAGGGTGGCCAACATCTGGCGACGGGTCTCGGGGGCGCCGTCGAGCGCGGCGAGATCGATGATCGGCAGTGGTGAATGTTCCATGTGCACCTCCTCACTGGCCAGGGGCGGGATGCTACCCGCACACCTGACATGAAAACGACGACGCCCTGACCGATAAACCGGCCACCGCCCTGTTGCCAGGGATGGCGCCATTTGGATTGAGGGAGATGCTACTGTTCGGAGTTATAAGACGGAAACAACAAATTATTCTTAGTTATATACAAAAATCGAAATAGAATTCGCCACCCATCCGGGTGGCTGCCGATTGAGCGGCGATAATGGCAATATACCGGCGCACTTGGCACCCATGTTGGCCTGACCCGGCATGTGCCGGCTTGAGCGCAATGTGAGCGCGAGTTGGGCAAGTTGGGCAAATAGAGAGGCGAGCATCGCTGGCAGCACAGAGATGCGCCAAATACAGAGATGCAAAAAGGGAGGCTGATGCCTCCCTTTGTGTAACGGGCACTGCGGCCCGGTGTGGTGCCTGGCTCAGGTTCAGTAACCCAGGGTGAAGCGCTGGCGCAGGTGGGCCGGTTTTTCCGCTTCGTTGAGCACGCCGTCGGCCAGATCGCCGACCGTGATCCCGGCGGGTTGTTCACCGCTGAACAGCACCTGATCGGCACCGAGCCGGTAGCCGCCGCGCTTCTCGCCGGGTTCCAAGAACACGGGCGGGGAGACGAAACGCCAGTCGAGGGTGGTTTCACGACGCAGGGCGGTGAGGCCGTCGCGGGCGGCCAGGGCCCCCTGTTTCCACTCGGCCGGGAATTCCGGGGTATCCACCAGTTGCACGCCCGGGGCAACTTCCAGACTGCCGGCACCGCCGACCACCAGCAGCCAGCTGTTGGCCGCGACGGCGGCGGCCACGATGGCGCTGGCCCCCTTGAGGTACTGGTCGTAGATGTCCGGGGCGGTCCAGCCCGGGTTGTAGGCGCTGATCACCCGATCGTGCCCCTTGAGCACCTTGGCCAGCGCCTGGCTGTCCTGGGCATCCACCGCCACGGCGGTGACCTGCGGGTGAGCGGCGACCTTGCTCACGTCACGCACGATGGCGGTGACGTGATGGCCGCGGCTGACGGCTTCGTTGAGGATGGCTGTACCGACAAAACCGCTGGCACCGATCAGGGCAATTTTCATGGGAGATTCTCCTTCACTGTTGGAATGGGGCTATCCTACGCCCCCGAATGTGATTTAATAATCCGTTGTAAATTGCATTCACTTATAAGCTGGATTTAATAATGGAACAGCTCAAGCGTTACGCCATCTTCGCCGCCGTGGTCGAGGCGGGCAGCATGACCGGCGCCGCCAAGGCCCTCGGCATGACACCCTCCGCCGTCAGTCAGCATATCAGCCAGCTGGAGAGCCTGCTCGGCCTCACCCTGCTGCACCGCTCCACCCGCCGCCTCAACCTGACCGAGGCGGGAGAGGTGGTGTGGCAGGGGTGCCAGTCCCTGCAGCAGACCCTCAACCAGACCGAGCTGCGCCTCTCGGAGGTGCGTGACAGCCTGCTCGGTGAAGTTCGGATCACCGCCCCGGTGGGGATGGCCGGCCAGCCGCTGGCGCGGGCGCTCTCGCCGCTGCTGCAGGCCCACCCCGGCCTGTGCATCCAGATCATCGCCGACGACGAGAAGCGGGATCTCATTGCCGAGCGCATCGACGTGGCGCTGCGGGTCGGCACGCTCTCGGACTCCACCCTGGTGGCGCGCAAGCTGGGCCAGACCCGGATGTTGCTGTGCGCCTCGCCCGCCTATCTGGCGCGCAAGGGCACCCCGCGCAGCCCGGAGGCGCTGCTGGATCACGACTGGCTGGCCGCCGATATGCTGAGCGGCGGCCTGACCTTCTTCGATGAGAAGGGGCAGGGGCACAGGGTCAAACCCAAGCCGCGGGTGGTGTGCAACAACGTGCTGCCGCTGCGCCAGTTCACTCTGGCGGGGCAGGGGGTGTCGCTGCAGCCGGAGGGGGAGATCGCCGACGATCTCGCCTCGGGCCGCCTGCTGGAATTGCTGCCGGGCTTTCGGGTGCCACCCATGGAGATCCACGCCATCACCCCGCAGCGGGAGATCCCGGAGAAGGTGCGCCGGGTGATCGCCGCCCTGCGCAGCCACTTCGCCGAGCCGGTGGGGGCCGGGTCGACACGTTCATAGCCCGGGCAAGGAAGAAGGCCGTTCCGGTTGGCCGGCGCAAACAGGGTGCAAACAAGGATCAAACAAAGAGGGCAGCCCGCGGGCTGCCCTCTGTCGATGCAATGCCGGTGAGAACAGGCCCGGCCTCACTTCATGTAGAGGCCGCCGTTGATGGCCAGGGTCTCGCCGGTGATATAGGCACCCGCCTCGCTGGCAAGAAACACCACGGCGGCGGCGATCTCTTCCGGCTTGGCCAGCCGGCGCATGGGGATGTCGGCCTTGATGCTGTCGAGGATGTCGGTGCGGATCGCCTCCACCATGGGGGTGGCGGTATAACCGGGGGCGATGGCGTTGACCGTCACCCCGAAGCGGGCTCCTTCCGCCGCCAGCGCCTTGGTGAAGCCCAGCATACCCGCCTTGGCGGCCGAGTAGTTGACCTGACCGAACTGCCCCTTCTGGCCATTGACCGAGGAGATGTTGATGATGCGGGCATCGCGCTGCTCGCACATGGCGTCGAACAGCGGCTGGGTCACGTTGTAGAGGCTGCACAGGTTGGTGTGGATCACCTCGAACCACTGCTCCGGGGTCATCCGCTTGAAGGCCCCGTCCCGGGTGATGCCGGCATTGTTGACCAGCACGTCCACCCGTCCTTCATCCTGCAGCAATCGGCCCAGGGTGTCGCGGCACATGGCGGTGTCGGCGACGTCCAGCGCCAGCAGCCGCACCTGATCCGGCCGAAAACCCTGTTCCCCGTACCAGTCGTGCGCCGCTGCCCCGTTGGGGCTGGAGTGGGTGGCGATGATGCGATACCCCTGGGCCAGCAAGGCGGTGGTGATGGCGGATCCGATGCCGCCACGGGCTCCGGTGATCAAGGCAACTTTCTTCATCTTGGCTCTCCCTGCATAAAAGATTCGAACGAGGACTTTATGGGCTTTTTGAGGTAATTGATATATTTGTTTTCAAACAATCTGACAGGCAAACGCGTCACTTTTGTGACAGTCTGCCAAGCTGGCTTGACGCGCTGGTTCTAAGGGGTAGGCAAGGGGGCCAGGGTGAGCACAGCGGCCAGCGCTTGCCGCCAAGGTCGCGGCCATGTTTAATGGGGCCCTTGCGCGCAGCGCCTTGCCGACAGCCAGATCCGATCTCGTCATGACCATCTTGCCCACCACTCCCGACGCCGTGCCCCAGCCGCACAGTCAGCTGACCCGCATCGAGCGGGTGCTCGATTACATCCACGCCAACCTGGATCAGCCGCTGGCGCTGGCCGAGCTGGCGGAGCAGAGCTGCTGGTCGCGCTGGCAGTTGCAGCGGGTGTTCCTTCATGAGACTGGGCTGACGGTGGCCCACTATGTGCGCGAGCTCAAGCTGAGCCAGGCGGCAGAGGCGCTGCTCTCTGGTCGCCAGCGGGTGCTGGATCTGGCGCTCTGTTACGGTTTTGGCTCCGAGGTGAGCTTCAGCCGCGCCTTCAAGCAGCAGTTTGGCTGCTCGCCGCTGGCCTATCGCAAGAGAGGTCTGCGGCTGGGGCTGCGTACCCCCCTGGTGCGAGCTACCCTGCCGCAGCCCATGCCTGCCAGGCTGGTACAGGTGCGGATCGAGAGTCAGCCGGGCTTTATCCTGCACGGGGTGAAGGGGCAGATCCGCGGGCTGTTTGCCACCGCCCCCGACTTTCAGCAGACGGTGCCCGCCATCTGGCGCGCCCTGCGCACGGAGGGCGGTTTGCCACCCGGGCAGGAGCGGGTGGGGGTGGTGGATGTTTCTGGCGCCGGCGAGTCGCTCCCCTACTGGGCGGGTAGCGTGATGGAGGAGGGGGCCAGCTTGCCCGCCGGTCTGGCACGCTTCCCGGTGCCGGCCCAGACCTACGCGGTGCTAAGCCACGTGGGTCCCGTCAGCCAGCTGGGGCAGACCCTCAACTGGTTTATCCTGCACTGGCTGCCGAGCTCCGGTTATCGTGGGGTGGACGGCTTCGAGCTGGAGCGCTACGCCCCCGATTTTGACGGCAACCAGCCGGATGCCCGCATGGAGTACTGGCTGCCCGTCGCCCCTCTCTGACACGGCTATTCCCTTGCCCGGCGGATGCCGGGCGCTGCTATCCCTCTTTCCCTTTTTGCTGCGCCAGGCTTTGCTATCCATTCGACATCGCCTGCGTGTCTGCTGTCAGTTTAGGTTGCCGGATGGGACCAAAATGGCCGCATTTTCTCCCTCTTCAGCGCCAACATGCCCCAAATTGTTAATTCAAGGGCAAAATGACCCAATAAAATGCAAATGAGATTTGTTACTATTCAATCATTGCATTCGAGGATCAGATGTACGCCACTCACCCCCCTTTGACCCTGGTCGCCGCGACTATCTCCGCCCTGTTGGCTGGCCCCGTGCAGGCAGCCGCTGCCGAGCGCCCGCCACAGATCCGGGCCGACGAGACCCTGACCGTGCTCGGCGAGACCTATCGCAACACCGCGACCAAGACCCGGCTCGACCCCCTGGAGACGCCCCAGGCCATCTCGGTGGTGGAGGGTGACACCCTGGAACAGCGCGGCGTCAGCTCGGTGAGCGAGGCGCTGCGCTACGTGCCCGGCGTCAACACCGAGCTGCGGGGCGGGGCGGTCAACCGGCTGGATCTGTTCAACATTCGCGGCTTTGACAACTACCAGAACTTCTACGACGGCCTGCTGCTGCAGTACAACGACTGGAACCTGCAGCCCCAGATCGATCCGGTGGCCATCGAGCAGCTGGAGGTGTTCAAGGGGCCCACCTCCGTGCTCTATGGCAGCATGCCCCCCGGCGGCATGGTGAACCTCATCGCCAAGCGCCCCCAGCGGGAGAGCAGGCACAGCGTCAGCGTGGCGAGCGGGACGGGCACCCTCAAGGAGCTGACCCTCGACAGCACCGGCGCCCTCAACGACCAGTTTGCCTATCGGCTGGTGGGGCTGGCCCGTCAGAAAGAGGGCCAGGCGGTGACCTCAGAGGAGGAGCGCTACGTGCTGGCGCCCTCTCTCGACTGGCAGTTGAGTGAGCGCACCCTGCTGAACCTCAACCTCTATTACCAGAAAGACCCGCAAGCCGGCATCTACACCACGGTGCCGGCCAGCGGTTCGGTCAAGTCCAACCCGCTGGGCCAGCTTGGCAGCGATACCTTCCTTGGCGATGAAAACTGGAACCACTACAGCCGGGAGGTGACCCTGCTTGGCTACAAGCTGAGCCACGACTTCAACGCCAACTGGCAGCTGCTGCAAAACGCCCGCTACATGGATGCCTCGGCCAACCAGCAGAACACCTACAACGCGGCGCTGGCGGCCGACCACCGCACCCTGGCCCGCAACGCCTACCTGACCGATGAAGAGTCTCGCGGCTTTGTCATCGACAACCAGCTGGCGGGCCAGGTGCAGACCGGCAAGGCCCAGCACAACCTGCTGCTGGGGGTCGATTACCAGTATCTGGATGCGCGCATTCTCTATCGGGATACCCTCGACTATTCTGCCCCGGCCATCGACATCTTCAACCCGAACCACCAGCAGATAGTGCCGGCAGACCTGGCCTTCAACTATCAGGACAACCGCACCATCCGCCAGTATCAGAGCGGCCTCTACCTGCAGGATCAGGTGCGCCTCGATCGGCTGGTGGCCATCGGCGGCGCCCGCTACGACCGCTACCGGATGGACACCGACAGCCGGACCCTCTATCAGGGGGCGGCGAGCAACACCCTGGCCCAGATTGATCAGGACAACCTCTCGCTGCGCCTCGGCGCCCTCTACGAGCTGGATCACGGTCTCTCGCCCTATGTGAGCTATGCCGAGAGTTTCGAGCCGGTGGCGGGGGCGGACAAGCAGGGCCAGGCGTTCAAACCGGCTACCGGCCGGCAGTGGGAGGGGGGGCTCAAGTTCCTCTCCGAGGACATGAGCAAGACCTTTACCGCTTCGGTCTTCCACATCACCAAGCAAAATGCCCTGGTGACGGATCCGGACAATGTCTACGGGCCCAAGCTGCAGACCGGCGAGATGGTCTCCAAGGGGGTCGAGCTGGAGGGGCGCGTCGATCTCACCAGCCGCTGGGATCTGGCGCTGAGCTATACCCGTCAGGAGATGGAGATCACCCGCGACACCACCAGCCTGCAGGGCAAGACCCCGGTCTGGGTGCCCAAGCAAATGGCTTCGCTGTGGA
The DNA here is from genome assembly GCF_027705845.1 of Aeromonas sp. S41-2. Classification (NCBI taxonomy): domain Bacteria; kingdom Pseudomonadati; phylum Pseudomonadota; class Gammaproteobacteria; order Aeromonadales; family Aeromonadaceae; genus Aeromonas; species Aeromonas sp. S41-2. The sequence continues at coordinate 68,094 of NZ_JAPDCG010000003.1, forward strand.
GCAACTACCTGCCGGCCGGCCCGCTGGAAGGGGTGCGCCTAGGGGCTGGCCTGCGCTACGTGGGGGAGGCTCAGCTTGATGCCGCCAACACCGACACCGTGCCGGATTACCTGCTGATGGACATGGCCGCCTCCTACGATCTGGCCCAGCTCAGCCAGCGTCTGCAAGGGGTGGAGGTGTCACTCAGCGCCAGCAACCTGTTAAACAAGACCTACTACTCCTGCTACGACCAGAACAACTGCTGGTTCGGCGCAGAGCGCAGCGTGGAGGCGCGACTCAAATACGTATTCTGACCCTGCGTCCCGGGCCGCGCCCGGGACTCTCTCATCCCATGAGCGGCGCTGGCCGTTGTGCCCGCAGCCCGGGGGCGCGGCGCGAGCCGGATCTGCAGGCGCTGGCGGATCACGGCGCCCTGTTCGCGGCCGCCGCCGGGCTTATCCCGTCCCTCAAGGGGCGGCTGGTGGCTACCGGCGAGGCTGCGGCGCTGTTGACGGCGACCAAGCAGGCCACGCCGGCCGAGGTGGCGGCCGCGCTGCACGAGTATTGGCGGCTGGCCCATCCGGAGGCGGGTCCCGCCTACTGGCTCACCCGCAGCTGGGGCATGCTCTGCTGGCAATCCATCTATCTTGCCATGGTGGCCGTCTATCGGCTGCGGGCCGTGCCAGCGCTGGAGAGGCTGGGCCAGGGCTATCAGGATGGGCTGGTATCGGGCTTTACCCTGCCGGCCGAGCCCATGATCAAGGGGGAGCTGGAGCGCTTGATCAAGGCGGCGGGCGAGCGGCTGCAGGCCCATTGGCAGGCACTGTTCGCACAGCTCGGGCAGGTGCAGCGGCTGCGACCCGGCTTCGTGCGGCCGCTCTTGGCGGACGATCTGCTGGCGGCGCTGGTGCGGGTGCCCGCGTTCTTTGACGAGATAAGCCCCGCCGAGGTGGCGGCCCATGCGCCGCACTGGCTTGCCGCCTGCGGCCTGCCGGCCGAGCATCTGGCGGGCTGGCAGCCGGCACCCTGGCCGCCAGCGGCCGGCTTGGTCGGTTATGTGCGCCAGCGCTGCTGCCTGCACTACAAGCGCCGCGATGGTGAGCTCTGCGCCAACTGCCCGCGGCGGCTGGGGGCGGCGAGCTGTGAAGAGGGTGCTTGAACAGAGAAACCCTGCGTGATGACAAGCCGCCCTCAGGCGGCTTTTTACTGCGCTTTTACGTCGCCCATCTTGCTGCGAATGCGCTCGAACAGGCTCTGCAGACAGGCTTGATCCCGGTCGGCGGCGCGTACGGCGCCATACATGTGGCGCCGCACCCCTTCGGCGAGCGGGCGCGCCTCAAGCAGCCCCTGACGGACAAACTCCTCGCAGGCCCAGCGCGGCAGGGCGGCGACGCCCAGGCCGGCGGCGGCCATCTGCAGCATCACGGAGGTGTTGTCCACCGGCTTGCAGCGGGCGGGCTCGATACCGGCCGGCTGCAAGAAGCGGCTGAACACGTCCATCCGCGCCCGCTCCACCGGGTAGACCAGCAGCACCTCGGGGCGCAGATCCTCAGGCTTGATGGTCTGCTGGCCACAGAGGGGGTGATCCGGCGCCATCACCAGCACCAGCTCGAAGGCGAACAGCGGCTCGAAGTGGAGATCGCCGCGGGCCTGCACGTCCGAGGTGAGCAGCAAGTCGAGCTGGCCGCCGAGCAGGGCGCTGATGGCATCAAAGCCCGGCACCGACTCCACCTCCAGATCCACCCCCGGCCACTGGCGGCGAAAAGCGGGCAACAGCGGCAGCAGCCACTGGATGCAGCTGTGGCAATCGAGCGCCAGGTGGAGGCGACCGGCCTCGCCGCTGTGCAGGGCCTGCAGCTGTTTCTCGGTCTGCGCCAGCGCCGGCAGCACCTGGCGGGCCAGCCCCAGCAGCTGGTTGCCGGCCGCAGTCAGCACCAGCGGCCGGCTCTTGCGCAGATAGAGCTCCAGGTTGAGGCGGGTCTCCAGCTCCTTGAGCTGGTGGGAGAGGGCGGACTGGGTGAGGTTGAGGGTCAGCGCCGCACCGGCCAGCGAGCCCTGCTCGGCCAGCGCGCTCACCGTTTTCAGGTGCTTGATGTCGATCCCCGGGTTGCTTGACACCGCCATGGTATCCCTCCTTGTTGTGCCTGGGCGACGGCTTGTTGCCCGCCTTGAGAATTTCTTGAGAGCCAGTTGAAAAGGATTCAATAGCCAACGCCACCTTATCTTGTCATTTTGGATGTGTAAACATCTGGATGGCTAAATCATCCAGTTCACCATCAGATGAACGAGCATAAGGAATGGAACCTATGACCTGCGCACACACCCTGGGCTTTCCCCGTATCGGCGCCAAGCGTGAGCTGAAATTTGCCCTCGAATCCTACTGGCGCGGCGAGACCAGCCAGGCCGAACTCATCGCCACCGGCAAGAGCCTGCGTGAGCGTCACTGGCAGGCCCAGCAACAGGCCGGTGTGACCCTGCTGCCGGTGGGCGACTTCGCCTGGTACGATCAGGTGCTCGGCACCAGCCTGCTGGTGGATGCCATCCCCGCCCGCCACCGTCATGGCGACACCGATCTCGATACCCTGTTCCGGGTCGCCCGTGGCCGTGCGCCGACCGGCCCGGCCGCCGCCGCCGCCGAGATGACCAAGTGGTTCAACACCAACTACCACTACCTGGTGCCCGAGTTCAGCCGCGACCAGCGCTTCAAACTGGGCTGGAGCCAGCTGTTTGACGAAGTGGAAGAGGCCAAGGCGCTGGGGCTGCCGGTCAAGGCGGTGCTGCTGGGGCCTGTCTCCTACCTCTGGCTTGGCAAGGAGAAAGAGAGCGGCTTCTCCCGCCTCGAGCTGCTCGACCGCCTGCTCATCGTCTATCAGGAGATCCTGGCGAAACTGGCCGCCCAGGGGGTGGAGTGGGTACAAATCGACGAGCCGGCGCTGGCGCTGGACTTGCCGGACGAGTGGCGCCTCGCCTATCTCAACGCCTATGAGCGTCTGGCCGGCCCCTGCAAGCTGCTGCTCACCACCTATTTCGGTTCGGTGGCCCATCAGCGCGACATCATCACCAGCCTGAAGGTGGACGGCCTGCACCTGGATCTGGTGGCGGCGCCCGAGCAGCTGGAGACCCTGGTCCCGCACCTGCCGGCCCAGTGGGTCATCTCGGCCGGGGTCATCAACGGTCGCAACGTCTGGCGTGCCAACCTGGCCAAGCTGGTACCGACCCTGAAAGCACTGAAGGCCAGGCTCGGCGAGCGGCTCTGGGTGGCCTCCTCCTGCTCCTTGCTGCACAGCCCGGTGGACTTGACCCTCGAATTGGAGCTGGATGCCCAGACTCGTAGCTGGTTCGCCTTCGCCCTGCAAAAATGCTACGAGCTGGGGCTGCTGGCTGACCATCTCAATGGCGGGGAGCTGGACAAGATCACTGCCTACAGCCAGCCCATCGTGGATCGGGAGTCCGACAGCCGGGTCCACAAGAAGGCGGTGCAGTCACGGCTCGCCAGCCTCACCAACAGCGATTTCGACCGCCAGAGCGCCTATCCGGTGCGGGCCGAGGCGCAGCGCTCGGATCTCAAGCTGCCGCTGTTGCCGACCACCACCATCGGCTCCTTCCCGCAGACCTCGGAAATTCGGGTGCTGCGTCAGGATTGGCGGGCTGGCCGCATCGACGACAGTGCCTATGAGGCGGGCATTCAGGCCCAGATCAAGGATGCCATCCTGCGCCAGGAGGCCATCGGGCTGGACGTGCTGGTGCACGGTGAAGCCGAGCGCAACGACATGGTGGAGTATTTCGGTGAGCTGCTGGATGGCTTTGCCATCACCCGCTTCGGCTGGGTACAGAGCTATGGCTCGCGCTGCGTCAAGCCGCCGGTGATCACCCGCGACATCGACCGGCCGACCCCCATGACCCTTGAGTGGACGAAGTTTGCCCAGAGCCTGACCGACAAGCCGGTCAAGGGCATGCTGACCGGTCCGGTGACCATCCTCTGCTGGTCCTTCCCGCGCGAAGACGTGAGCCGCGAGCAGTCCGCCCTGCAGATTGGCCTGGCCATTCGCGACGAGGTGGCAGATCTCGAAGCCGCCGGCATCAAGATCATCCAGATCGACGAGCCGGCGATCCGTGAGGGCTTGCCCCTGCGCAAACAGGATCACCAGGCTTATCTCGACTGGGCGGTGCGGGCCTTCCGTCTGAGCGCAAGCCCGGTGGCGGACAGCACCCAGATCCACACCCACATGTGCTATAGCGACTTCAACCTCATCATCGAGGCGGTGGCGGCGCTGGATGCGGACGTGATCACCATCGAGACCAGCCGCAGCCAGATGCAGCTGCTCGAAGCGTTCGAGCGCTTCAACTACCCCAACGAAATCGGTCCGGGCGTCTACGACATCCACTCGCCGAACGTGCCGAGCCAGAGCTGGATTGAAAGCCTGCTGCGCAAGGCGGCCAAGCAGATCCCGGCCGAGCGGCTGTGGGTCAACCCGGATTGCGGCCTCAAGACCCGCGGCTGGGAAGAGACCGAGGCGGCCCTCAAGGTGATGGTCGATGCCACCAAGGCGCTGCGCGCCGAACTGGCCTGAAAAGCATCAGCAAACAACAAGAGAGTACGGGCATAACGAACGAGGGAAGGCGCAAGCCTTCCCTCTTTTTTTGTTGGTTGAAGCCCCTCAGAGGGTGACGACAAAGGCGCCGCTGGCAAGCCCCGGGCTTGGGACGGGCGAGGGGGCACTCGGCAGCTGCTGCGGCATGGGCTCCCTCGCCAGCGCTTCGGCCAGCCAATGGTGATCGAGGGGGATGGCATTGCGATCACCGATCACCAGATTGAGGTGCTGGGCGCCGAGGCAGCCGTAGCGGGCGGGATCGGTCTGGGTAAAGAGACCGAGACAGGGTACGCCGCTGGCGGCAGCCAGGTGCAGCGGCCCGGTGTCGCCGCTGACGAAGAGGGAGAGGCCACCGGCAAAGCGGGCCAGCTCGCTCAGGCTGGCGAGGGAGACCTGCACGTCCCCGAGCGGGGGCTGGGGATCGGCGGGATCCTCGAGCTGGATCAGCAGGGCGCTGGGGTAGTGGCGGCGCAGATCCCCGAGCAGTCGTTGCCACTGGGGCAGAGAGAGCCCCTTGCCCTTGCGGGCCCCGGTGAAAAAGCCGATGAGCGGCCGCGCCGGGTAGTCGTGCCTGAGTGCCACCAGCCGTGGGCTGGCGCTGTGCAGCAAGCTGCCGAGCTCAATCTGATCGGCGAGATGGCCGTGCATGCCGAGCAGTTGCAGCGGCTGGTGGGCGTAATGGCAGTGCTGGTTGGGGGTGAGGGGCTGGGGGAACAGGGCATCGCCCTTGGCATCGTCAAAGCCCAGCTTCTCGCGGGCCTTGACCCAGCCGGCGATCAGGTGATCGGTGCTGGAGGCAAAGGGCACGTAGACCCGATCGTAGTGCTGACGGCGCAGCCGCCACAGCACCGACAGGGAGGCCAGCAGCCGCTTGCCCTGCAGCTTGACCGGATGAATGCGCTGCAACTGCAGATCGGCCAGGAAGGGGAGCAGCTGGCCGCCGCTGCACACCAGCTCTATCTCGGCCTGGGGGTGGGCGCTGCGCACCTTTTGCAAGAAGGGCAGCAAAAACAGGTTGTTGCCGATGCGGCAGGTACTGCGAATGACCAGGATCCGCTGGGGAGGCTGGCTGCTCGCCGGCAGTCGGCCTTGACGCGCGAGCCAGGCGAGGGCGGCCCGCTCCAGCCCGGCGGTCCAGCAGCGGCGCTGGCCGTCGAAGCGGCGAAGGGCATCTCTGATGGTGCTCATAAGTAGTGGCTCCGTGCATGAAGATGAGCTCAAGATGACACTGCGATTCTTAAGGACGTGTTAAGAGAAGAGGGAAAGGGGTGTGTCGGCGGCTTTTTTGTAAGAATTTGTTGCTGCATCACAGTTTTGTGACGAGCGCGGGGAGCAGAGGGATGGCGGAGTGACTCCCATGAGGCCGCACGTCACCAAATAAGAGGGGCTGGCTGCATCTGGCTGTGGTATTGGGCGAGGGGATACCGTTAAAATTGCGTATTTGAAATAAATGTTATCCGCGCAGGAGCCCCATGCAGTTCAGGGATTTTTTTCCGGTATCCACCAATACCAGTATCAAAGAGAGTTGTTACGGCGCCCTGGGCGCCTTCGTCGGGCTGCTGGGTACCGCCCTCTTGTGTCGGTGGGGGCTGGGGCTTGAGGTTCATTGGCTAATCGCCCCCATGGGGGCCTCCGCCGTGCTGTTGTTTGCCGCGCCGGCCAGCCCGCTGGCCCAGCCCTGGTCCATCGTGGTGGGCAACGGGGTCTCGGCGCTGATGGGGGTGCTGAGTGCCAGCCTGGTGGCGGATCCGGCACTGGCTGCGGCCCTTGCCGTGATGCTGGCCATCGCCGCCATGTTTCTCACCCGCAGCCTGCATCCGCCCGGCGGCGCCGTGGCCTTGACTGCGGTTATCGGCGGCGAGGAGATCCGCCAGCTCGGGGTCGGCTATGTGCTGCTGCCGGTGCTGCTCAATTCGCTCTTGTTGCTGCTACTGGCACTCTGCTACAACCGGCTGCTGGGGCGCCGTTACCCCAACAGCGGTCAGGCACAGCCCAACCGCCACCAGACCGCCGATCCCCAGCCGAGCGAGCGGGTGGCGACCCAGGCGGCGGACATCGACTTTGCGCTGGAAAAGCACGGCGAGCTGCTCGACATCAGCCGCCAGGATCTGCAGGCGCTGTTGCAGGAGGCCCAGCTGCACGCCCTGCGGGCCAGGGTGGGCACGGTGCGGGTGCAGGACGTGATGTCGCGGGATCTGATCCTGATAGCGGCGCAGCAGCCGGCCATGGCGGCCTGGCAACTGCTCTCCCACCATCAGGTGAAGGCGCTGCCGGTGGTGGACGAGACCGGCCGGCTGACCGGCATCATCACCCTGCATGACCTGATGATCGACCGGGCGCTGCAACAGCCGCGAGGCGCCGCGGACCTAGCCGAGTTGCGGGTCGCGGATCTGATGACCCGCCACGTGTCGACCGCCCGCCGCTATCAGCCGCTCTACGATCTGGTGGGCGCCTTCTCCGATGGCGGCCTGCACCACATGCCGGTGGTGGATGGCGAGCAGTTGGTGGGGATCCTGACCCAGTCGGACATGGTGGCAGCGTTGTTCAACCTGGCGCTGCATCCGGCGCAGGGTGAAACCGGCGCATCGGTCAGTCCATAAAAAAGGCCCCTCGCGGGGCCTTTTTGTTGTCTGCGGCTTGGCTCAGGGGGCCGGGTAGATGGTGTTGCCCTGAAACACGGTCTGTTCGACCTGGGTGTCGGCAATCTGCTCTGGGGTGCCGGCCTCGACCAGGGCGAACAGATCCCGGTCGAGCACGATGAAGTCGGCGGATTTGCCTGCCTCGATGGAGCCGGTGATCTCCCCCTGACGCACCGCCCTGGCGCCGTTGATGGTGTAGGCGGCCAGCATCTCGGCCAGCGAGATGCGCTGGCTGGCGCGAAATGCATCGTCGCTGCCGGCCGCCCGCACAATACCGGCGGCCATGTTTTCAAACGGGCGGGGATCCCGGCTGTCGACCGGCGCGTCGCTGCCCGCCACCAGGATGGCGCCCGCCTTGCGGCTGCTCTCGACCGGATAGAGGGCCTGCTGCAGATAGCCCAGCGGATCGTAGAGCGCCTCGCTCAGGGACTGGCCGGCCCTGGTTGGCTGGATGAAGGGGGTGACCAGCATGTCGTAGGCGAGCTGGGGCGTGGTCCAGGCATAGGTGAAGGTGAGGTAGAGGCCGAGCTCGCCGAGGCGGCGCTGATCGTCCGGGTGCACCACCTGCAGGTGGGCCAGGGTGTGGGGGATGCCTCGGTCGCCGTTGCTGGCGCGGGCGGCGGCCAGCGCATCGAGCCCGACCCGGGTGCTGCGATCACCGATGCTGTGCATGTGGATACCAAAACCCGCCCCGTCCAGCGCGGTGACGTAGCGCTTCAGATCCGCCTCCCGGTAGTTGACGATGCCGTTGCTGCCGGCGTCTTCGCTGTCGGCGGTGATGGTGACCCGGCCGCTGTCCTGATCCAGCGCCAGATGGGGATTCTGGTAGTTTTCCAGCATGCCGGCGTTGGGCAGGAAAGGCGGCGCGGTGAAGGGATCTCCCTCCAGCACTCCGTCGAGGAAGATCTTGACCGCATCGGCCTTGATCAGCGGGTTGCCGGCAAAGGCGTTTCTGACCTGAGTGGCCTTGGCCAGGTGGCCCTCGATGTCCAGCTTGCCGCTGTAGTCATCCTCGTGAAAGCAGGTGGCAGCGGTGATGCGCATCTGCAGCAGCCCCCGTGCCTGCATGCTGAGCAGGCGCTGGCGGATGAAGTCGGTGGCGCAGGCGTCCTGCACGCCGGTGATGCCGCGCGAGGCCATCAGGGTGGCGATGGCCGGCAGGATCTGCTCGTACTGGGCGGCGGCCCGCTCGTCACTGGCGCTCAGTACCCCGCTGTCCGGCACCGGGATGGCGCTGCGGGCCCCCTCCCGGATGACGCCGCTGGTCAAGTCCACATAGGGGATGAACCGCTCGAACACCCCGCCCGGCGCCAATGTGGCGGGGTTGAAGCCCACCTGATTGCCATCCTGATCTTCGGCGCTGGCCAGCGCCTGCGAGTTGTAGGCACTGGCGTGACCGTCCGCCCCGAGCAGCACCACCGGATTGTCCGGCGCCACGGCATCCAGGGCGGCCAGCAGGGTGGCATGGCTCGCGGTCGGGGTATTGCCGTCATAGGGGGACCACTGATTGACCACCAGCCACTCGCCCGGCTGCCCGGCGTAGCGGGGCAGGCACGCCTTGACCTTGGCAGCCAGCTGATCGAGATCGACGGCCTGGCCATCCAGATCGCACATGGGCAGGGCCACGGTGCCAAGCAGGTGGATGTGGTTGTCGTGCAGCCCCGGCAGCACCATGCGCCCCTGCAGATCCACCTGGCGGGTCGCGCTGGTCATGAAGGGTTCGGCCCCCTGGCGCGAGCCGACATAGCGGAACTTGCCATCCTCGACCACCATGGCCTCGGCCAGGCTGCGCTGGCCGTCCTGGGTGTAAATCTTGCCGTTGAAGTAGAGGGTGCTGGTCGGTTCCTGCGAGCGGTTGTCCTGCTGGCAGCCGCCGAGCAGGACTGTCATCAGCAGGGCGACAAGCCCCCGGCGGTGGTTGTGTTGTTTGCCATCCATTGCGTGCTCTCCTTGTATGATTGCAGTGATTACTGCAAATATGAGCACATTTGTTTATTGCAGCTGTGCCGGAAAATGCCAGTAATTGCTGCATTTTTTTTGACTTGTGTTGAGTCTGTCTCATCATGTAGTGATGAGACTCGGTGACCATGGAGGGAGAGACGCAATGGCGGAACACGCATTGCCAGAGGGGCTCTGCATGCGGCGTCAGCCGCGGCAGCAGCGCAGTCAGGAGGTGGCGACCCGCATCGAGCAGGCCACCCTGGCGTTGCTGCGGGAGCAGGGGTTCGCGGCGCTCAACACCAATGCCATCGCCGCCCGCGCCGGGGTGGGCATCAAGTCGCTCTATCACCTCTATCCCAACAAGGAGGCGATCATCTGCCGGCTGGCGATGGACTGGCTGGCGGCGGTGTGCGAGGCGCAGGCGGCGATCCGCCAGCAGGTCGACAACTGGCCGCAGACCCTGGCCATGCTGGATCAGGCGCTGGACGCGCTGGATGAGCGCTTCGCCGGCTACGGGGCCCTGTGGCAGGCGATGGATCTCATCCCGGCCCTGCACAGGGTCGAGCAGGAGCACGAGCGCGGCCAGCTGGCATTCTGGCATGAGCGGCTGCGCCATTTTGGCTGCCGCTGGCCCGACCCCGAGCTCACCACCCTGATCCGCTACTTCTACCGGACGGCGGATGTGGTCAAGCAGTGCGCCAAGGAGCAGGGGCGCCTGGGAGATCCCATCTGGCTGCTCCATCGCCACTGGCTGCAGCAACTGGTGGCGAGCGCCATCGCCGAGCCGGATCCCGCCAGAGTGTGGCAGGCGTGGCCCGTCCTGATGCCGGGCGGGGCGGCGGCAGAGGCTGAATAAACCGCGCTTGGGTCAAAACAAACTGCGGTCAAAACAAACTGGGGTCAAAACAAGAGGGAGTGCCAGGCACTCCCTCTTTGGGATGAAACGGGAAGAGACGGAGGAGAAGGCTCAGCCGTAGCGGGCCAGGGTAAGCCCTTCGTCGCTGATGGCGGTGTCACTGCCGCTGATGAGATCGCACAGCAGCTGGCCCGAGCCCGCCGCCATGGTCCAGCCCAGGGTGCCATGGCCGGTGTTGAGCCAGAGCCCGGGGATAGGGCTTGGGCCCACCAGCGGGGTGCCGTCCGGCGTCATGGGGCGCAGCCCGGTCCAGAAGTCGGCGCGGCTGATGTCGCCCCCCTCGGGGAAGAGATCGCCGACCACCATGGCCAGGGTGTCGTGCCGTTTCGGGTTGAGGGCCAGGTTGTAGCCCGACAGCTCCGCCATGCCGCCCACCCGGATCCGCTCATCGAAGCGGGTGATGGCCACCTTGTAGGTTTCGTCCAGCACGGTACTGCGCGGCGAGGCCTCGGCGTTGATCATCGGCAGGGTGAGGGAGTAGCCCTTGACCGGGTAGACGGGCAGATCGAGCCCGAGCGGGCGCAGGAACCCGGTGGCATAGCTGCCGAGGGCACAGACGATGGCGTCGGCCTTGAAGCGCTGCTCACCGGCCCGTACCGCCACGGCGCGTCCCTGTGCCAGCTCGATCTCGTCGATGGCGCAGTTGAACACGAACTTGACCCCCAGTCGCTGCGCTTCTGCTGCCATGGCCTTGGTGAAGCGGAAGCAGTCGCCGGTCTCATCGCCCGGCAGGCGCAGGCCGCCCACTATCTTGCCACGTACCCGGGCCAGTGCCGGTTCTGCCCCTTCACAGCCAGCGGCATCGAGGGACTGGTAGGGCACGCCGTACTCTTCCAGCACCTCGATGTCGCGCTTGCTGGCATCGAGCTGGGCCTGACTGCGAAACAGCTGCAGAGTGCCGAGCTGGCGCCCTTCATAATCGATGCTCAGCTCGTCGCGCAGCAGCTTCATGCAGTCGCGGCTGTATTCGGCCAGCCGCACCATGCGCCCCTTGTTGGCCGCATAGGCCGCCGGGGTGCAGTTGGCAAACATCTTCAGCATCCAGCGCAGCTGGAAGGGATCCGAGGTCGGTCGCACCGTGAAGGGGGCATGCTTTTGCAGCAGCCACTTGGCGGCCTTGAGGGGAATACCGGGGGCCGCCCAGGGGGCCGCGTAACCGGGGGAGATCTGGCCGGCATTGGCGTGGCTGGTTTCAAGGGCCACCCCGTCACGCCGCTCCAGCAGCGTCACCTTGTGACCCGCCTTGGCCAGATACCAGGCGCTGGTCACGCCGACCACGCCACCACCGAGTACCACTATGTCCATCTTGTCTCTCCTTGACTGGGGCCCTCACCTTAATCAGCCGCCACAGGATATTCAACTGGTGTAGATATAATTGGGATATATATCTATTTACATTTATTTAACTGGTTTTCAATGTTGAAAAGTGTGGACTTGTTGGCATTAGCTGTGGCAGTCAGAGCTGCTCCAGCCGGATCAGGTACTGCTCCGCCGTCGCCAGGATGGCGTGCTGCTGTTCGGCGGCCTGGCCATCCCAGTTGGCATAGGGGAGGGCGAGGCGGGGATTGCTGCCAAGTTTGTCCCGGTTGCGCCACAAAAAGTGCCAGTAGAGGCTGTTGAAGGGGCAGCTCCCGTCGCCGTGGCGGGATTTGACCTGATAGTGGCACCCCTTGCAGTAGTGGCCCATCCGCTCGAGATAGGCGCCGCTGCTGGCGTAGGGCTTGCTGCCCATCAGGCCGCCATCGGCAAACTGGCTCATGCCGCGGGTGTTGGGCAGCTCCACCCACTCGATGGCATCCACATAGATGCCGAGATACCAGGCATCCACCTCGTCAGGATCGATCCCCGCCAGCAGGGCAAAGTTGCCGGTCACCATCAGCCGCTGGATATGGTGGGCGTAGGCGTGCTCCAGAGACTGGCCAATGGCGTGGCGCACGCAGGCCATCTTGGTTTCGCCACTCCAGAAAAAGCCGGGTAGCGGCTGCTTGGCCCCCAGAAAATTGGTGCGCCGATAGTCGGGCATCTTTGCCCAGTAGAGGGCTCGCACGAACTCGCGCCAGCCGAGGATCTGGCGAATAAAGCCCTCCACTTGCGCCAGGGTGATGGCGGCCTGATTGGCCTGCCAGTGGGCTTCGGCGGCGCGGATCACCTCGAGCGGGTGGAGCATTTTGCTGTTGAGGGAAAATGACAGGCGGCTGTGAAACAGGCTCCAGCCCCGCTCGCTCAGGGCATCCTGATAGCGGCCAAAGTGGGGCAGGCAGTGCGCCAGAAAATGGGCCAGCAGCTCGCGGCTCTGACGCCGGTTGATGGGCCAGGGCAGGCTGCTGGCATCCGCCTCGCCGATGGTGCTGACCCCGTGGCGGGTCAGCATGGCATCGATGTCGCTCACCTCGTTGACAAAGGTGAGGGGGGCCGGGATCGGCTGACGCTCCGGCAGCTTGGCGCGGTTCTCGTCATCAAAATTCCAGCGCCCACCAAGGGGTTGGCCGCGCTCATCGAGCAGCACCCTGTATTGCTTTCGCAGGGCGCGGTAGAAGAACTCCATCCGGCTGTGGGGGTAGCGCTGCCAGCCATCGCGGGGGGTGAGAAAATGTTCGCTCTCCACCTCGGTGGCAGGGATGGCGAGGCCCGCCGCCCATGCTTGCAGCTGGCTGGCGAGGCGCCACTCGTCCGGGCTCTGCCAGGCAACGCTGTCGGCCTGATGCGCCGCGATCTGAGCTGCCAGCAGGCTGGGCAAGTCGGGCCAGCGGGCGCTCTCATCAAGGGTCAGGTAACAGACCCGGTGGCCCGCTTTGCCAAGGGCCGCCGCGAAGGCGCGCATGGCGGCAAAGAAGGCCAGCACCTTCTGGCGATGGTGGCGACAGTAGTCGGTCTCCTGGCGCAGCTCCGCCATCAGATAACAGGCAGCAGGATCCGGTGTGCGAAACCAGCTGTGACTGGCGTTCAGCTGATCGCCGAGCACGAGGCGCAGCTCCATCAGACGGGCTCCCCCTCAGGTTGCTGGCTGCGGTGACGAGCGCGGCGACAGCGCTCGCTGCAGTAGCGCACTTCCTCCCAGCAATTTGCCCACTTGCGCCGCCAGCTGAAGGGACGTTGGCAGACGGGGCAGATCTTCTCGGGCAGATGGGCTTTGCGATGCATGGGACTTCCGATGGTTGGCAAGGGGGCGGCGTGAACAGGGTCAAGTCAACGGGATAACAGCTTAACGAAGCTGGGAGCTGGGGGGATCACTGTTACCCGTATCGAGTCGGATGAGTGGACGCTTTGTGAGCAGGCGCACAGCCCGGCGGTGCGCCTCTTGTCTGCCAATTAACCTGCCGTTAACGTGGCGAGGCTACCTGCTGGCAGCACCCATCAATGGATCTTATTGGCCACCGACTGTTTACAACCGACATGGAGGGGAGTGATGCCAATCGTGACAGCTACGCCCCGGGCAGCCTGCCTGCTCGCCCACTGGTACACCCGGGATCCCATTCTGACCCTCGACTTTCCTCACCGCTGATTGGCGGCACCCGCCGTTTGAATTTGTCAGCCGGACGACCCTGATCGTCCCGGCCTCTTTGCCAATCCCGATTTCAAACACACTGGCGTTGCGCCGGTGAGGAGTCTTTTATGCGTCGTATACCCGAGCCGTTTCGTATCAAGATGGTCGAGCCCATCAAACAGACCACTGGCGCCGAGCGCCGCGCCGCCCTCGAGGCCGCTGGCTGGAACCCCTTCCTGTTGCTGGCCGAGGATGTCTATATCGATCTGCTGACCGACAGCGGTACCGGTGCCATGTCCGATCGCCAGTGGGCCGGCATCATGATGGGGGACGAAGCCTATGCGGGCAGCCGCAACTTCGTCGAGCTGGAGCACGCGGTGCGCGAGATTTTTGGCTACCAGCATGTGATGCCCACCCACCAGGGGCGCGGGGCGGAGCAGATCCTCTTCCCCGAGCTGGTCAAGCGTTGCCAGGGCAAGGCGCCGGTCTTCATCTCCAACTACCACTTCGACACCACCAAGGCCCACGTGGAGTTGGCTGGGGCGCGGGCCATCAACCTGCTCACCCCGAAGGCCCTAGACACCACGGCCCCCTACGCCTGGAAGGGGGATTTTGATCTCCCTCGCCTGAGCGACACCATCGAGACCCTGGGGGCCGATAACGTGGCCGGCATCATCATCACGGTCACCTGCAACAGCGCCGGCGGTCAGCCGGTCTCCATGGCCAATATGGAGGCGGTCTCCGAGCTGGCCCGTCGCCACCATATTCCGGTGGTGATCGACGCCGCCCGCTTCGCCGAGAACGCCTGGTTTATCAAGGAGCGGGATCCGGCCTATGCCAAGTGCAGCATCAAGGAGATAGTGCGCCAGATGTTCGCGCTGGGGGATATCTTCACCATGTCGGCCAAGAAGGACGGGTTGGTCAATATAGGCGGGCTCTGTTGCTTTAAAGAGGATCTCGACCTGTTTCGCGCGGTGCAGGTGCGCTGCGTGGCGATGGAGGGGTTTGTCACCTATGGCGGCCTCGCCGGACGGGACATGGCGGCGCTTGCCATCGGCCTGCGCGAGGGGATGGATGAGGAGTATCTGACTTATCGCATCGGTCAGGTGGCTTATCTCGGCGAGCGGCTGGCCGAGGCGGGCATCCCGATCCAGACCCCCACTGGCGGCCATGCGGTGTTTGTCGACGCCAAAAAACTGCTGCCCCATATTCCGGCCGAGCAGTTCCCGGCCCATGCGCTCGCCTGCGAGCTCTATCTGGAAGGAGGCGTGCGCGGGGTGGAGATAGGTTCCCTGCTGCTCGGGCGTGATCCCGCCACCGGCAAGCAGGAGGCGGCGGATTTCGAGCTGTTGCGGCTCACCATTCCGCGCCGGGTCTACACCCGGGATCACATGGACTATGTGGCCGACTGCCTGATCGCGGTGAAAGCGCGGGCCAGCGACATTCGCGGGCTCACCTTCGACTACGAGCCGCCGCTGCTGCGTCACTTCACCGCGCGGCTCAAGCCGGTCTGATTGCCAGCACTTTGGCGTCGTAGCCAGCGGATTTGTTCACAAGGCTCAACAACAAAAGCCCCCGCACCTGGATGCGGGGGCTTTTTTGACGAGGATGGTCGGGAGCGTTACTGGCTGCTGAACAGCTTGGTCTGGGGAGTGGACTGGGCGGTCAGGCTCATGCGACCGGAAGTCTCCAGCCAGGATTTGATCCGCTTGGCATCGGCCACCCGGGCATTGGGGGTATCGGCATTGAGCAGCACCATGATCACCGGCTCGCGGTTGATCTGGGTGGCCATCACCAGGCAGCGACCCGCCTCGCGGATATAGCCGGTCTTGGAGAGGGAGATGGGCCAGCTCCCTTCGCGCACCAGCCGGTTGGAGTTGAGGTAGTGCAACTGGCGCTTGCCGTTGCGCACCATGCGCTCCTCGGTGGAGGAGTACTGGCGAATGAGCGGATAGGTGGATGCCGCCGCCACCAGCTTGGCGAGATCGTGGGCGCTGGAGACGTTGCGAGGGGTGAGGCCGGTACTGTCGGAGAACTGGGTGCTCCACATGCCGAGCATGCGGGCCTTGGCGTTCATCGCCTCGATGAAGGCGCGCTGGCCACCCGGGTAGTTTCTGGCCAGCGCCGAGGCGGCGCGGTTTTCCGACGACATCAGGGCGATGTGCAGCATGTCGGCCCGGCTCAGGCGCGAGCCCACCGCCAGCCGCGACCCGGTACCCTTGAGGCGATCCACGTCGGCCATGGTGACGGTCAGCATTTCGGAGAGCCGCTGATTGGCATCGAGCACCACCAGCGCAGTCATCAGCTTGGTGATGGAGGCTATCGGCATCACCCGGTTGGCGTTGCGCTCCGACAGCACTTCACCGGTACGCGGGTTGGCCACCACGAAGGCGGCGGAGCTCAGCGCCAGATCGTTGCGCTGCTCCAGAAAGCTGTTGGGGGAGTGGGACTGGGCTGAAAACGGATTGGCCTGGGCGCTCTCCATGCTGACGGGAACAAGGAAGGCACCGAGCAACAGGGTAAGAAAAGGGCGAGTAATCATGATTTGACGCTACCGTACGGCTGACAGGGATATTTGGCTAAGTTATATGACGGTAATTGACGCTTCACAACGTCTAATGGCCCGATATTTCAATTTTATGGGATGGCGCACCTTGAAATAACGGCAATGGCGGCTATGGGTGGCTTCATACGAGTAACTATGGGGTGGGCAGGAGTGGGGAACCTGGTCGCGGCGCGCGGCTGGCGGCGCCCCCTGGCCGCCAGATAGTCACCCTTTTACCTCTCTCTGCTGTTTGTTTCCTTCCTCTCGTTCATTCTGGGTGATCATCTCTGCTGAAAACGGCCTGATCAGGGCCGGCAACATGTGCTGATGGTCGCCATGGCCGGATGTGGATCATCACAGGATCAAGGGGATAACGGCAGAGCTCTTGGCATGCGTCCGCTATGGTGCCATGGCCACCCGCATCAGCGCCGAGGGGCTGTTTTCGACAAAGTAGTGCCAGAGGTGATCATAGAGTGCCTGCTGGCCGGGGAAGCCTGCCAGCGCCTTGGCTTCGGTCAGGCTGCACCAGCGGTACTCGGTGTGCTCGTGATTGAGGGTCACCGCCTGCCTTGGCGGGCAGTAGACCACAAACACCGGCACCAGATAGACGGTGTTGGTGGCGTGCTCGTAAAACTGCTCCAGATACTGGCCGTTGTAGAGTTCGTGCACGACGATGCCGGTCTCCTCGCGAAATTCGCGCACTATGGTCTGCCAACCGGTTTCCCCCGCCTCGACCGTGCCCGCCACATGACACCAGAAGCCGCCCTTGACCCGTTTCATCATCAGCAACCTGGTCTCGCCCTGGCCGGTGGAGAGCGCGACGCCGGAGACGGCGTGACAGCGAATGGGGATCATGGGAGCGGCTCCAAAAACAGGTTCAATGGACGCCTATTGTTCGGCCGCCGACGGGAGGTTGGCAAGTGATTTCCCTGCCGGCGGCGTTTGTGCGGGCCAAACGTGACAGGGGCATTCAGCCCCAATCACGCGTGCGGTCAGCCTCCCATCATGCGGGCGGTCTGGATCGCTTCGATCAGCGCGGCCCGGTTGATGCGGGGGCGCTCCTCGTCCAGCAACTGCTGCCAGAGGGCGATGGCCTGGGAGTAGCGGCCGTGCAGGAAGTGATCGGAGGCGAGCAGCATCAGGGCGCTCACCTCGCCCTTGTCCTGCTTGAGCGCGCTATCGAGCAGGCGCAGCGCCTCGGGGGTCAGCTGCTGGCCCGCCTGGTAGTAGAGCACGGTCGCCTGGGCGGCCTGGGTCGCGGCGCTGGCGCCCCCCTCTTGCAGGGCGAGGCGCTGGTAGGCGAGCAGGGCGTTGGCGTACTCGTCCCGATAGAGATAGAGCTGGCCGAGCGCCGCCCAGCCGTCGAGATCGGCGGGGTTGGCTTGCAGGCGCTGGTGCAGGGCGCCCAGCTCCTTGTCCTGCAGATCCCGCGGGCTCAATCCTGCCAGCGGATCGGGGCGCGACTGATAAGCCTGCCACGCCTGATAGCGGCCGGTGCCGGCATAAATGCCGGCCATCAGCGCCAGCAGCAGGGCTCCAAGCAGTATCCATGACCGCAGCCAGGGCAGCGGATGGGCGGTGCGGTCCTTGGTCAGCCGCTCGCGCAGGGCCTGCTCGGCAGGTGGGGTGGCGTTGGCGAGGCGGGCCAGCTCCAGCTCCCGGTAGAGGCGGCTGTGGGGGGCAAGCCCCGCCTGCTGCTCGGCCATGATCAGCCGGTTCAGCTCGGCCCTGGGGTCGTGGGCGAGCATCCCTTCGGCTCTGTCGCCAATAAGCGGTACCCGCGCCGGTTGCCGGCGATGCAGACTCCTGCGCAGGCGATTGAGTGCCAGCAGCAGCAAGAGGGCGGGGCCGCCCCACAGCAGGGCCGTGCTGCGCTTGAAGGGGGGATCGTAGCGCACGAAATCGCCGAAGCGCTCCGTCATGCGGGCGATCACCTGCTCATCAGACTGTCCCTCGTCCACCCAGCGGTAGACCTCGAGCCGCAGATCCCGGGCGATGGGGGAGTTGGACTCCACCAGGTTCTGGTTCTGGCACTGGGGGCAGCGCAGGGCGCGGGCCAGCTCCTGAGCGCGGGTCTGCCGCTCGGGGTGGCGAAACTCATAGGTGTCGACCCCGCTGGCAAGGGCCCCGAGGCTCAAGGCCAGCAAGAGCGGCGCGATCAGGGCGTGGCCGAGGCGGCTCATGGCTTGCTCTCCTGCACTTGTCTCTTTACTTCTCTCTCCACTTCGGGCTGGCTAGCGATGTTGCTGCGGGCCTTTGCAAGCAGGGGGGCAAACTGGCGTTGCCAGATCTCCCGGGTGAGCAGGCCGGTATGACGGGTCAGCAGGGTACCGTCGCCGGCGAAGAGATAGGTTTCCGGCGTGCCATAGACGCCGAGCTCCAGGGCGAGTCGGCCGTCGGGGTCGGCCAGCACGGCACGATAGGGGTTGCCCGCCTCGGTGAGCCAGGCGCGGGCTGCGTCCCCCTTGTCCCGGTAGTTGAGGCCATAGAGGGGCACGGCGCTGGCCAGCTCACCCAGCAGCGGATGCTCGGCGCGGCAGTTGGGGCACCAGCTGGCCCAGACGTTGAGCACGAAGGGCTCCCCCTTGAGCGCCGCGGTGTAGATGGGGGCGCCGCCAAGCAGATCATCACTCTGCCAGGCAGGCAGAGTACGCCCTGGGACGGCCTCATCCTGGCTGTAGGGGTTGTTGCCAAGGCCGAGCCAGAGCAGGGCACCGAGCCCCAGGGTGAGCACGAGCGGCACGAACAGGCGCAGACGAGCGTTCATAAGGACTCCTGTTCAAGCCGAGGGTAGGGGGGGGGAGCTGGCGCAGGATGGCTAGCCAGCAGCGGCCGGCGGGCGAGCAGGCGCAGGGCGCCGCCCGCCATCATCAACAGGCCGCCGAGCCAGATCCAGCGTACCAGCGGCTTGTAGTGCAGCCGCATGGCATAGGCGCCGGGACCCATCTTCTCGCCAAGCACCACGTAGAGATCGCCGAGCAATCCCCATTTGATCCCGGGTTCGTTCATGTTCATGGTGCGCACGCTATAGTGACGCCGCTCCGGGGTTAGCCTGGCGACCTCTTTACCGTCCTTATGCACGCTCAAGGTGATGCGCTCGGCGGTGTAGTTGGGGCCGATGAGCGGCTCGCTCCCCTCATAGCGAAACTCGAAGGCGCCGAGCCGATAGGGCTGGCCTGCGGCGAGCACGGCGCCCCCCTCCTGGCTGTGGTGACTCACCTGCGCAATACCGAGGGCGCACACCGCCACCCCGAGGTGGGCCAGCAGGCTGCCGAACCGATTGAGGGTGAGCGCGCGCAGCGACGTCGGCTGCAAGAGCGGGAGCAGCAGGCTGGCCATCAGCCAGAGGCTCAGCACGTTGGCCGCGAGCCCCAGCCAGCCGGCCCGCAGCGGTTCGGGATAGGCGAGGCTCAGCAAGGCGCCCCCCAGCAGGCCGAACAGGCATGGGAGCAGCACCTTGATGCGGCGCTGGGCTGCCAGATGTTGCCAGCGCAGGCGCGGCAGCTGGGTCATCAGCGCCATCAGGCAGAGGGCCAGCGGCACGAAGATGGTATTGAAATAGGGGGCGCCCACCGAGAGTGAGCCCAGATGGAGCGACTGGAACACCATGGGGTAGAAGGTGCCGAGCAGCACGCTGGCGCAGGCCACGCTGAGCAACAGGATGGCTGCGCCGAGCAGCCCCTCTTTTGACAGCAAGCCAAAGCGGGCATAGGGGGCGCGAATGTCGGCCCGCAGGGCAAACAGGGTGAGGGCGCAGGTCAATAGCAAGCCGAGCAGCAACAAGAGGGTGAGGCCGCGGCTGGGGTCCACCGCAAAGGCGTGCACCGAGGTGAGCACCCCGGAGCGCACCACGAAGGTGCCGAGCAGGCTCAAGGAGAAGGTAAAGATGGAGAGCAGCAACACGGCGTGACCGTAAGCGCCGCGCTTCTCGCACACCACCAGGGCGTGCAGCAGGGCGGTACCGAGCAGCCAGGGCAAGAGGGAGGCATTTTCCACCGGATCCCAGAACCACCAGCCGCCCCAGCCGAGCTCGTAGTAGGCCCACCAGGAGCCCAGCAGGATGCCGGCGGTGAGAAACACCCAGGAGCCGAGCGCCCAGGGGCGGCTCCAGTGGGCCACGGCGCCATCGAGCCGACCCGAGTGCAGCGCCGCCATGGCGAAGGCGAAGTTGACCGCAAAGCCGACATAGCCGAGATAGAGCAGGGGCGGGTGGATGATGAGGCCGATATCCTGCAGCATGGGGTTGAGATCGCGCCCCTCCAGCGGCCCCGGGAACTGGCGGTCAAACGGGCTGGAGAAGATCAGGGTATAGAGGCCGAACAGCCCGACGATCAGCCCCATGATGGCCAGTACCCGGGTTGTAATAAGCGGATCGACCCGCTTGGAGCAAAGAGCCACCAGCGCGCCCCACAGCCCCAGCGCAAAGACGAAGAAGAGCATGGAGCCCTCGTGGCCGCCCCACACCGCCGCCAGCTTGAAGCCCAGCGGCAGGGCGCTGTTGGCGTGCTGGGCCACATAGACCAGGGTGAAGTCATCGAGGCCAAAACAGCTGGTGAGCAGCAGCAGGGCGGCCAACAACAGGAGCGCGACCAGGAGGGCCAGCGGTGCTGCGCAGCCGAGCAGCGGCCGTGAGGCGAGCCGCAGCCCCAGCCAGGGCAGGGTGCCTTGCAGCAGGGCGAGCCCGGTCGCCAGCAACAGTGAGAGATAGCCGAGCTCCGCCAGCACACAACCTCCAGTCAATCATTCGTCTATGTTATGCCGCAGCGTCTGCACCGTACCGGCGCTGGGGGATAACATCCACATTTCTGGCAACAATCAATCGCAACAACTCATCGCAACAAATAAGCGCCAGTCGCCCGAGGGCGGCTGGCGCTTGTGACCTGTTTCTTATACCACCGTCATTTGGCCGGCATAGAGCACGAAGTAGCGCAGCAGCAGTATCCCCACCAGGGTCAGGCTGCAGACCAGCACCAGATAGCCGTTTTTGGCCCGCAGTGGCGCCGGGGCCAGCAGGGCCAGCAACTGGGGCAGCAGCATGCCGATGCCCACCACCCCGAGCCAGAATACCTGAGCCCAGAAGCCGCTGCCGATGGCGGCCCACATGGCTGCCTCCTTCTGGCCGCCACCGAAGTAGAGGCCGGTAAAGAAGCAGACCAGCAGCAGCACCTCCATCGCCAGCACCGGCCGCTCAAAGCGGTGCACGAAGCTCACCCCCTGGCTGTGATGGTTCTCCTTGAACAGGGTGACCGCCAGCAAGATGGTGGAAGCGATGCCGGAGCTGACGCCGGAGATGAGGAACAGCACCGGCAGCACCGGGTTGTTCAACAGCGGATAGGTCTTGAGCGCCGACAGCAGAAAGCCGGTGTAGGCCCCCAACAGCACGGCGAGCAGCAGCAAGAGCGGCGCCAGCAGCCGCTCAAAGCGTGCCAACAGGGCGATCAGCCCATCCACAAAGGCGAGCTTCTCTTGCAGCAGGTGACGGCGCAAGGTCTCGATCTCGGAGCGAAACACCACCGCCAGCCAGGCGAACAGCACCGCCATGTAGACCTGAAACAGCATGACCCCCATGGACATCACGGAGTCGAACTGGTAGTGGAACATCAGCTTCCAGAAGGTCCAGGGGCGGGCCAGGTGGAAGATAAGGATCAGTAACCCCAGCACCACGCTCACAGGCGCCAGAATGGCGGTCGCCTTGATGATGCCGCTCTCGCTGCCGGCTCCCTTGCGGCGCAGCAGCACCGAGAGGGTGGTGGCCCCGGCGGAGATGCCGAGCAGAAAGAGATAGATGGCGATGGGCCAGTCCCAGACAAGTGAAGGGAAGTGAAATGCCTCTTGCATGGTCATGACTTTATCTCCCCTTTGGGCACGCGGTACATCTTGGGCGAGGTGCCGAGTGCCTGCTTGTAGCGATAGGTGGTCTCCTTCACCAGCCGTTTGGCGATGGGGCTGTCCGGGTCATCCAGATTGCCGAACACCAGCGCCTTGGTAGGGCAGGATTCCACGCACGCCGGCTCCTTGCCCGCCGCCAGGTTGGTCTTGCGGCAAAAGTCGCACTTGTCGGCAACCTTGGTCACAGGGTTGATAAAGCGCACCTGATAGGGGCAGGCGGCCAGACAGTACATGCAGCCGACGCAGAGATCCGGGTTGACGTCGACGATGCCATCCTCCTTGCGGATATGGGAGGCACCGGTCGGGCAGACGTGCACGCAGGGGGCGTTGTCGCAGTGCTGGCAGGACTTGCGAAAGAAGTGGTACTCGGCATCGGGGAAGGTGCCGATGGGACCGGAGCGGATGATCTCGAGGCGCGAGACCCCCTCTGGCACCTGATTCACCTCCCGGCAGGCATCCATGCAGGCGGTACAGCCGATGCAGGCCGTCTCGTCGTGGATCATGCCGTAGCGGATCCCGTCGATGGTCTGGCTGTGGGCGAGGGTGGTGGCAAGGGAGCGGGTGTTGGCACGAGCAGCCCCCGTCATCATGATGAGGGCCCCCGCGCTCATCCCCGCCATGAAGTGACGGCGAGAGCAGCTCATTGTGCCTCCTTGCCCGAGGTGGTGTTCGCCTTGGCCGCCTTGACGGCCTCATGCTGCTTGCTGTGGCAGTCGACGCAGAGCTTGATGCGGGACTTCTCCGGGATCGCCACCATGGGCTCCTTGGCCGGGTGCAGCTGGTGGCAGCTGGTGCAGGTGAGCTTGGTGGCGTGCACGTCGTGGGCCCAGAGTGCCTCGCGCAGCGGTTTGGGCTCGTGACAGCTCATGCAGACCCCGTTCTGCTCGGCGATGGGGTAGCTCTCGGTACTCTGTTTGTCCTTGAAGCTGTCGCTAAAGCGCATCACATCCTTGACCCCTTCCCGGTGTTTGGGGGAGGGCTGACCATGGCAGTTGGTGCAGGTGACCGGCGCCAGGTTGTTGGGGTTGGTCGCCTGGCCGTGCTTGCCGTGCATGCCGTATGCCTGCTCCTTGTGGCAGTCGGTACAGGCGGCATCGGGATTGCGCAAAAACTCCACCTCATGTGTAGCAGAGACAGGTGTGGCAGAGAGGGCCGCAGGGGCGTTCGCCGCATCGGCTGCCTGACCCTGCAGGCTGGTCAGCAGCATGGCTGCCATCAGCATCAGTCGTAAGAAATCCATTGTTAAATCACCCATAGGAAGCCTCCATCCGGCTGCGGGCCCGACACTGCGGGCCCGCATGCCTCGTCATTGTGCGAGCCGTCCGGCCGCTTTGGCCTCGGCATCCCAGGCGGGGACTGTGGTCTTGAGGAACTGGGCCTTGTCGCTGTTCATCTGCTTCATGTCCATGCCAAGAGCGGCCTGGGCCTTCTCCTTGCTGGAAATGTCAGGAATGGCGATCTCGTGGCTGATCCCCTTGGCGGCCAACAGGCGTGCCAGCTTGGTGCGGGCATCGGCGGCCTTGTCCAGGGCGGTTCCCAGCATGCGCAGCGCCACTTCCGGGGCGTGCATCTGCACCCCGTGGGAGGCGATGGAGAAGTCCCAGCGCCATTGGGCGTGACGGATGTCCTGCAGAATGTCCTTCATCTCGGCCTCGGTGGCGCCGGCATCCCAGGCGGCCTTGGCTTCAAAGTGGGCGTGCACCAGCTGCTTCTCGACTTTGAGCTTGATCTCGGTGACGGCATCCTTGCGCTGCTTGACCACCCCTTGCAGCATCTCCTTGCTCTGGGTGTGGCAGTTGCGGCAGGTCTGGTCGAAGCGATCGAAGGGGTTGCCTACCTTGTGATCGGTGTAGACCTTGCCCTGCTCGTTCTGCACCTTGGGCATGTGGCAGTCGACGCAGGCGACGTTGTTCTGGCCGTGAATGCCGGCGCGCCAGGTCTCGTACTCGGGGTGCTGGGCTTTGAGTATGGGGGTCTTGGAGAGGGCATGGGTCCAGTCGGCAAAGCCTATTTCATCGTAATACTGCTCCATCTGCTCCACTGTGGTGCCCTTGTCCCAGGGGAACTTCACCGCCTTGGTGGGGCCGCTGAAGTAGTACTCCACGTGGCACTGGCCGCACACCTGGGACTGCTGATCAAAGCGCCCCTGCTCCTTGAACGGCTTGCCGATGGCGGTCATGGCCCGGTCGGCATAGGGACGGGAGAGGTGCAGGGCGGGTTTCCCCTCCTTGAACTCTTTCGAGGCGGTGTCGTGGCAGTCGGCGCAGCCGATGGTGTTGACGATCTCGGGTCCGCCTTTTGCCCACATCCCCTTGAAGTAGCCATCCTCACCTTTCTCGTCGATGACGCGGGCCACGTCCGGGCCTTTGCAGCTCCAGCAGGCCATGGGCAACGGACCGTCTTCGGCGGTCTTGGGGGCGCCGGTACGCAGGGTTTCCCGCACGTCGGTCAGCGCATAGAAGTGGCCGCGCGGCTTGTTGTAATCCTTGGAGAAGGGGTAGCCGGCCCAGAGCACCACCATCTGCGGATCTTCCGCCAGGGCGTCGGTGCGTTCCTTGCTCTCGCTGGTGCCTTTCCAGCTGGTGAACTGATCGGCGTGATCCTTGGCGAACAGCTCGCTGCGCGCCTCGATCTTGCCCTTGGGTTGTGCCTCGTCGGCCGCCTGTGCCCAGCCGCTGGTGCCAAGGCAGGTGGTAAGCAGCAGGGCGGCGAGGCCCAGCCTGGTCTGTCTGTTGTGTGAACTCACGATCATCACTCCCAAATCGATCTCATTGCCAAGCCTGACCGTTCCATCCTGGATGTGGGCATCAGCCCCCGCACTAGGCAGGAGCAGGCAGGCCGATTAATTGTTATTAGTGAATAAAACCCATGTATTTATGCGATTGCTCGAGCTGGATATTACCAAATGGGTAAAACGAATGATGATTTATCGGGAGCGGGATTGCGCTAGATCAATTGTCGGAGCAGGCAACAAGCGGAAATGAGACCCCGGTTAAATTATGAGGAAACTCAACTTATTGCATCATTGTTAACGCGGTGCACCACGCACCCTGGCGGCCATGGCCCGCCAGCCCGCGTCCTGCAAGGGAATGTGCGTCAAATGGCGCGAGCTGTATTCATTTAGGGATAGAAAATTCCCTGTGAATAGATATGCATTATTAAGATCGGGGAAGGGAGCCATGATGATCCCCTGATTGCCGGATTCAATCAGTGGACTGTCCATGGATACCATGGCCTATTCGAACGATGATCCAGTAAAA
This sequence comes from Aeromonas sp. S41-2, assembly GCF_027705845.1. Lineage (NCBI taxonomy): Bacteria > Pseudomonadati > Pseudomonadota > Gammaproteobacteria > Aeromonadales > Aeromonadaceae > Aeromonas > Aeromonas sp. S41-2. The sequence continues at coordinate 93,339 of NZ_JAPDCG010000003.1, forward strand.
AGAGCCGGCAATAGCCGGCTCTTTTTCTATCTGGTGTTTGCTCACCAGTGGATAAGGAGGTGCTCCTCTCACGCCAAGGCTTTGGCCAGCAGGTGGATGGGGTGTTCACAAGGGAACGGTGTGCTCATCTCGATCTGCCATTTGCAGGTCTCGCAGTCGGTGATGACCAGATCGGGCTTGAGCCGGTTTATCTGATCAAACAGTCCTTCGCCGATGGCCTGACTGGTCTGGTAGTTCTCCGACTTGAAGCCGTAGGTGCCGGCGATGCCGCAGCACTGGGACTCCAGCACGGTCACCTTGACCCCGGGGATGGCGCGCAGCAGCTCGAGGGTATAGATGACGCCGCCCATCTTCTCCATGTGGCAGGGGGTGTGGTAGGCGATGTGCAGATTGAGCGGCTTCATCGCCGGCTTGTTGCCCTTGTAGAACTCGTTCCACAGGAAGCGGGTCACCAGCGAGATGCGATCGCGCACCTTGTGGTTGTCCTGCTCCAGCAGATGGGGATATTCGTCGCGCAGGGTGAAGCCGCAGGTGGAGGAGGTGGCCAGCAGCGGCATCTCGTTGCCGAGCAGGGTGTTCTCCAGCTGCTTGATGTTGAAGGCCGCCTGCTGCTTGGCCTTGTCCATGAAGCCGTTGGCAATCAGCGGCACGCCGCAGCACTTCTCCCGCTCCAGCAGCTGGACGCCGATGTTCATGGCGTTGAGCACCTTCACCAGCTCCTTGCCAAGCTGCGGGTGGTTGTAGTTGACGTAGCAGCCGTGGAAGTAGGCGATCTGGCGCTCGAAGCGGGCCTGACTCGCTTTCTGCTTCTTGTACCAGCCGCGGAAGGTGCCCTGGGAGTATTTGGGCAGGTCGCGGTGGGAGGAGACCCCCAGCGCCTTGTCCAGCACCAGCTTCATCGGCTTGAGGCCGGTGGTGAAGTTGACCACCGGGGCCATCAGGGTGGACATACTGCCCATCAGATCGGTGTGGGAGAGCACAAACTCGCGGATCCCCGGCTTGAAGCCGCTGTACTGGTGCTTGGCCTTGGCGATGATGTCGCCGATGCGCACCCCGCTCGGGCAGGCCACTTCGCAGCGCTTGCAGTTGGTGCAGTACTTGAGGGCGCTGTCAAAGAGCTCGGGGCTCTTGATGCGCAGCCGCTCCCCATCCGGGCCTGCCTGCTTGGGGCCTGGGTAGGCCGGGTTGGCCTTGGCCACCGGGCAGTAGGCGGTACAGACGGTGCATTTGATGCACTGATCGAAGGTTTGGTTGGCATGATCCAGTAGCATGTCAGTTCTCCTCCCGTTGGGCGTGAAGGCACGGGATATGGGACAAAATCATCATTGGGCTGAACTCAAAATGTGACCGGCAGCCTGCCAGCCGGTGGCAACTGCCACGCCGGAGCCGGAACCTTCTTTAATGGGGTCATAGTGCGCCAGCACGCTGCCGGCGCCGTAGAGGTTGGTGAGCGGCTTGCCGCCACGCAGCACCCTGAGCTTGTCGTCGGTCTTGACCCCGAAGCCCATGAAGGGGTGGTGGTCGAACAGGCGACGGCCGGCCCAGGCGTCCCGCTCGGGCAGGCTCAGCACGTCGGCGTTGAAGATGGGCTCGCGAATGCCGCGCAGGCGGGACTCCAGCCCGCGGCTGAAGAAGCTGCCGGAGGCGAGCACGAAGTGGTCCGCCTCGAACAGCTGATCGTCGCCATTCTGGCTGTGCACGCCAATCACCCGGTCACCGTCATAGCGGGCGCCCAGCACCCGCTCGCTGGTGAGGAAGGTGCCGCCAAGGGCCATGAAGCGGCGCTTGAGCGCCTCCTGCATCCGCATGCCGATCAGTGAGGGCGGCATGGTGGCTACCTCTTTGATGATGCAGCCGGTGCGCTGCTCCAGCTCCGCCAGGCGCGGGCCGACCAGTCCCAGCGACAAGCAGGCGGGCAGCACCAGGTGGTGGCAGCGCGGCTCGCCGCTCTCTTGCACCAGGCGGCTGATCTCGCGGGCCAGATCCGTCAGCAGGTCACGCTGGCCATTGCCCTGCTTGTCGAACAGGCGGGCGATGTCGGCGGAGCGAAACTCGTGGGGATTGCGGCTGAACTCGGCCAGCTGGGGCAGGCGGAGCTCCCCGGTCAGGATGCGGCAGTGGGCGAAGCGGGGGTGGGTCGCCAGGTTGGCGGCCGCGAGCTCAGGGTGAAAGTCGCGAAATCCCTCCAGGGTGGCCAGCAGGATGGCGTCGGGGGCCGGCGCATCGGTCACGCAGGCGCAGGTGTCGGGGGAGAGCCAGGTGGCTTTGAGGGTGCCGATGGGGGTCAGCCGCTGGTGGTTGCGCTCCTGGCGAAACAGCGGCAATCCCTGCGCGGCGCAGTGGCGCTGCAGATCATCGAGGCTCGCCGCGATATGGGTCAGCCCCACCTTGTTGTAGGGATGCTCGGGGTTGGCGGCCATGAAGGCGGGCAAGGCGGCGCGGGGATCCCCCTCGCTCTCCAGCAGATCGACCGAGCCGGAGGAGAAGTGCAGGGCGCTCTGGCCAGAGGCCATCAGCAGGGTCTTCTGGCCGGCCTCGGCCAGGCGCAGGGCCGCCGAGAGGCCCGCCATGCCGCCGCCGATAACGATGCTGTCAAATTTCATGGCTGCGGTCCTTGGTGGGGGTTGCGGTGCTGGCGTCGAGCGGGAAGGGCGGCTCGGCCACCAGGTGGGGGGCCGTCCACTCGCCAAGGCCGAACAGCCCCTCGTAGATCCAGTAGGTAAATTCAGCTTCGCGCAGGGCATCGCCCCACAGCACCGGCCGGGTGCCCTTGTAGCGCTCCTCCAGGAACTGGCGCAGCATGACGCAGGCCTGACGGCCATCGGCCTTGCCATACTCCTGCATCAGGCCGGCGGCGCGATAGGCGCACAGCTCCCCCTGACAGGGGCCCATGCCGAGGCGGGTGCGGCGGCGCAGATCCACCAGGTTGTCCACATCCAGCTCGCGCAGGGCGTATTCAATCTCGCCGGCGGTGACCATCTCGCACTCGCAGATGAGGGCGTTGGCCTTGGGGTTGTCGCGGAAGAAGGCGATGACCCGCTCGCCGTGGCGGTACTGGGCCGAGCCTTCGGCCGGCACCGAGAGGCCGGGGGCGGAGACCTTCTCCGGATCCCGTGAGCCGGGCAGGCTCAGTTCGGCGGTGCGGCAGGGCTTGCTGTTGCCCAGCTTCTTGGCCAGCAGATCGGTGGCCCATTCGGCCATCAGCCGGTAGGTCATCAGCTTGCCGCCAGTGATGGTGTTGAACCCTTTGAGACCGTCACGTTCGGCGTGATCCAGCAGCACTATGCCACGGCTGATGTTGCGGCCGGACTCGTCACCATCCACCGCCACCAGCGGGCGCACCCCTGCATAGGCGCGCAGCAGACGGGTGCGAGCCATGATGGGGGCGAGCTTGATCCCCTCGCGCAGCAGCACCTCCACCTCTTCGGGCTCGACGGTGAGCTGGTCAATCTTGTGGTAATCGATGCGACTCGAGGTGGTGCCGATGAGGGAGATGGTATCGCCCGGCACCAGGATGTCCGCGTCCGCCGGTTTGCGGGCGCGGTTGAGCACCAGCTGATTGATGCGGTAATCCATGATGAGCAGGGAGCCCTTGGCCGGGAACATGCGGATGCCGAGATCGGCGTACTCGCAGATCTGCTGGCCCCAGATGCCGGCGGCGTTGATCACCTCCTGGCACTCCACCTCGAACGCTTCACCGGTGCGGGTGTTGATCGCCTTGACCCCGTGCACCCGATCCTGAGTGCGCAAAAGCCCGAGCACCTTGCTGTGGGTGAAGATGCGGGCGCCGTGCTCCTTGGCATCCAGCACGTTGGCGGCGGCCAAGCGGAAGGGATCGACCGTGCCGTCCGGCACCTGGATGGCACCGATCAGCGCTGGGTTGACGTTAGGTTCGAGGCGCAGCGCATCGGCGGGATCCAGCTGGCGGGCGTCAATGCCAGCCAGGGCGCAGGCGTCCATGAAGGTATTTTGAAAATTGATGTCATCTTCCGGCAGGGTAATGAAGAGGCCGCCGGTGTCCTCGACGCAGTGGCTGGCGATCCGCTTGAGGATGCGGTTCTCCTGAATGCACTCGCGGGCGGACTCCTGATCCGTCACCGCGTAGCGGGCGCCGGAGTGGAGCAGGCCGTGGTTGCGGCCCGTGGTGCCGGCGGCGATGTCGTCCCGCTCAAGCAGGATGCAGTCGATGCCGCGCAGTGCGCAATCGCGCATGATGCCGGCTCCGGTGGCGCCACCCCCTATGATGACGACTTGTGTGGTTATTCTTTTCATTCTTGCCCGTCTCATCTCTTCCAGATGGTGCCAGTGTGGCCTGTCTCTGGGCGAAAATGTTTGATATGGGCCAAGTTAATGTTCGCAAACGCTCAATTTACGGGGTGTTAATGAGCAAATCGTGATTGTTGTCACACTCCAGCAACAGCAGAGGGGGCCACTGGGCCCCCTCTGTCGACACGAGTCGCGGCGCTCAGCCGCAGCACTTCTTGAACTTCTTGCCGCTACCGCAGGGGCAGGGGTCGTTGCGCCCCACCCGCAGCGGCGCCGGATCCTGCTCGCCGTCGGTGTAGACCCAGCGCCCCTGATGGCGCATGAAGCGGGAGCGCTCATGCAGGCAGTGGCGTGCTTCACCTTCCACGAACCAGGCCTTGAACTCCACCATGCCGAGGGTGTCAGCGGGGCCGCCCTGGCTGGCGATGATCTCGAGCCCATCCCATTGGGTGTCGGTCTGGGAGAGCTGCTCCGCAGTCAGATCCCCCAGATAGTCAGGGTGCCAGCTGTGCACCAGGTACTCCCCCAATCCCAGTACGAAGGCGCTGTAGCGCGAGCGCATCAGCTGCTCCGGGGTCTGGGCGGTGGCGCCCCGATGCAGTGATCCACAGCACAATTCGAGAGAAAGAGTTGAACCGCAAGGACATTTGTTCATGTGTCTGGCCATCAGAGTCGATAGATATAGAGGGCGGGGATTGTAGCGAAAGCGGGTCCCCGTCGACCAGCATCCTATACTGGTCTGGTAGGAACGGAACGCCCATAAAAATAGCTGCAAGGATGTGAAAGATGACGCTAAAGCAGAAAATTCTGTTGTTGGGAGCCGTCCCCGTGCTCCTGATGGCCCTGGTGGTCAATCTCAGCAACTACATGATTTCAAAGAGTGACCTGGAAGCCGATCTGGTGGTGGCGCGAGAAAATGCCATCAAGGATCGCAAGGCGTTGCTCAGCAGCTACCTGATGCTGGCCAAGACCGCCGTCGACACTGCCTACAACCAGCCAGACACCCCGGAAGCTCGCAAGCAGGTCACCGAGATCCTGCGGCCATTGCGCTACAGCAGTGACGGCTACTTCTTCGTCTACGACTTTCAGGGCAACACCATACTGCTGCCCACCCGCCCCGAGATGGAAGGCAAGAACCGCTGGCAGGACAAGGATGCCAAGGGCAAGCTGCTGATCCAGGAGATCGTCAAGGCGGCGCGCCAGGGGGACGGCTTCTCCGAATACTGGACCGCCAAGCCCTCCATCGGCCGGGATGCCCCCAAGCTCTCCTTCAACCTGGTGCTCGACAAGTACCAGTGGGTCATCGGCACCGGCTTTTATATCGATGACATCGACAATGAACTGGCGGCGCTGCGCACCGAGCGTGAGAGCAACATGCACGACTCCCTGCAGAGCAGCGTGCTGCTGATCCTGGTGATCCTGGGGATCACCCTGGCGGTGACTGTGGTGATCGGCAACCGGGTCACCCGGCCACTGGCGGATGCGGTCTCGGCCCTCAACGACATCGCCGACGGGGAGGGGGATCTGACCCAGCGCCTCAAGGTGCAGAGCCATGACGAGATTGGTCAGCTGGCCACCGCCTTCAATCGCTTCGTGACGCGGATCCAGTCGGTGGTGAGCCAGGTGGGGGAGACCAGCAATCATCTATTCAGCGCGGTGGAGAAGCTGCACCACCTGAGCGAGCACTATGACCATCAGATGCACGGCCACAGCCGGGAGACTGATCAGGTGGTCACCGCGGTGACCGAGATGAGCTCCACCGCCCAGGAAGTGGCGGCCAGCGCCTCCAACGCGGCCACCGCCACCAGCGACGCGGCGCGCGAATCCGATGCCGCTCGCGGCGTGGTGGGCACCGCCATCAACAGCATCAACCGGCTGGTGGGGGAGGTGCACACCGCCTCCGGCGTCATTGAGCAGCTGGCGCAGGAGACCGCCAAGATAGGATCCGTGGTGGAGGTCATTCGCGGCATTGCCGAGCAGACCAACCTGCTGGCGCTCAACGCCGCCATCGAGGCGGCCCGGGCCGGCGAGCAGGGGCGCGGCTTTGCGGTGGTGGCGGACGAAGTCCGATCGCTCGCCGGTCGCACCCAGCAGAGCACCAAGGAGATCAACGAGATGCTGCAGCGCCTGCAGGGCGGGGTGAAGCAGGCGGTGGACGTGATGCAGGCGAGCGAGGAGCGCAGCCAGGAGACGGTGCAGGAGGCGAGCCACATCGCCACCTCCCTCGACAGCATGGTGATGGCGGTCAGCACCATCAACGACATGAACATCCAGATAGCCACCGCTGCCGAGGAGCAGCACGCGGTCTCCGAGGAGATCAACAAGAACCTGGTGGCCATTCAGCAGATCGTCAGCGAGCTGACAGACGCGGCGGTCGAGTCCAACAGCACCACCCGCGATCTCGCCAGCACCGGCGACAAACTGCGCAAGCTGGTCTCCCAGTTCCGCTACTGATGGGGTGACAAGAGGGGGATGTCCCTCACAAGATGCGGCCTGAACCCCGGTTCAGGCCGCACTTTATTTGGGGATTGACCAATAATATGTGAAAATTGCCCCCCTCTGTGTCAGCCCTTGCCCCGTACCCTATGAATGAGATCGTGAAAGGCAGTATCGATTTGATCCGTCAGCTCAACTATGGCCTGGTCTACGCCAGCCTGGAGGAGCACAAGGAGCTGTCCCGTACCGATCTCTCCCGCTTGACCGGCCTCTCGCCTGCCAGCATCACCAAGATCACCCGCGAGCTGCTCGACGGCGGTCTGGTGGTCACCTGTGGCGAGAGCTCGGTGGGGCGCGGTCGCCGCCAGACCCTGCTGCGCATCAACGAGCGCCGCTTCCAGTTTCTCTCCATGCGCCTTGGCCGCGGCTATGTGGACATGGCGCTGTTCGATCTGGCCGGTCGCTCGCTCGCCCGTCATCGCCATGTCTTCAGCGAAGGGGAGCGCGCCGACCTGCTGGCCAGCCTGGTGCGGGCCATCGAGGGCTTCTTACCCAAGAAGGCGCTGCGCCTCGCCTGCATCGCCCTCTGTCTGCCGGGGCAGGTGGAGCGCCACTCCGGCATGGTCAAACACTTCCCCTTCTACGATCTGCGCAACTGGCCGCTTGGCCCCACCCTGCAGGAGGCGTTCGCGGTGCCCGTGCTGGTGAGTGGCGACGTGCGCACCTGGATCCAGGCCGAGCGTGAGTGGGGGGCCGCCAAGAACTGCGCCGATGCGGTACTGGTGTTCGTGCACAACGACATCGGGGTCGGCATGGTGGTCAACGGCCAGCTCATCGAGAGCGAATCGGCCCTGCTCGGCGATCTCAGCCACCTGCAGCTCGAGCCCTACGGTCAGCGCTGTTATTGCGGCGGCTTTGGCTGTGCCTGCACGCTGGTGACCAATCAGGCGCTCGAAGCCCAGTACCGGGATCTGCGCGAGCGGATGCAGGAGTACGATCTGCCGGAGAGCGTCACCATCCGCGAGCTGTGCGAGCTGGCGCTGGCGGGCAACAGCCTCTGCCAGGACATCCTCCATCAGGCGGCGGGACGGCTCTCCCGGGTGCTCTCCAACCTCATCTGCCTGCTCAATCCGGGCAAGCTGCTGCTGGGAGGCGAAATCACCCGCGCCGATCGGCTGCTGTTCCCCATGCTGCACCAGTCGCTGGCAAGCCAGCTGCCGGCCGAATACCTGGTGCGGCTGCAGATTGAATCCACCCACTTTTACGAAGATCCCACCAAGCCCACCTCGGTGCAGGTGCACAAGGCCCTGCGCGATGGCAGCCTGCTGCTCGACTTGTTGCGAGGCGACAAGGAGGCATGAAGCTGGGGTTGCAAGGACGCATCCTCCTCATGCTCTGTCTGGTCAGTCTGCTGCAGCTGGTGCTGCTGAGCGGGGCCAGTTACTACTATGTGTCCGAGCAGCGCTACCGCGAGGTGGGGGATCAGGCCCTCGACGTGGCGCGGCTGGTGGCCCGCGAGCCTGGCGTGCTGGCCGGGGTGAAGCGGGCCGACACCGCCCGCCTCAATGTGCTGGTGGAGCGGATCCGCGCCGAGGTCGGTGCCAGCTATATTGTCATCGGCGATAAAGACGCGCGCCGGCTGGTGCACCCCAATGCGGATCGCATCGGCCAGCCCATGATGGGGGATGATCCGAGGCGGGCGCTGCAGGGGGAGGCCTATATCTCCCGCGCGCAAGGGTCCCTCGGGGTCTCGGTGCGCGGCAAGAGCCCCATCCGCGATGAGCTCGGCCAGATCATCGGGGTGGTCTCGGTCGGTTATCTGGTGCGGGATATCGAGGCGGATCTACAGGGGTTCCTGCGTTTCGGCCTCGCCATGACCCTGCTCATCGTGCTGCTCAACAGCCTGGCCGCCGCCTGGCTGGCCCGCCGTTACAAACGTGCCATCCTTGGCTTCGAGCCCGAGCAGATCGGCCGCCTCTATGCCGAGCTCGACTGCACCCTGCGCAGCGTGCGCGAGGGGATCCTCACCATCGACGAGCAGGGTCGGCTCACCTCCCTCAATCCCAATGGCATCCGCTTGCTGCGCCTTGACGAGCAGACGGCCCAGGCCGCCATCGGCCAGCCCGTCACCCGGCTGCTGCCGGAGAGTCGCATGCTCTCCCTCATTCAGGATCCGCGCCCGCAGTTTGACGAGGAGATAGTGCTCAACGGCCAGTCCCTCATCGTCAACCGGCTGCCGCTGGTGCGCGATGGCAAGCTGATCGGCGCGGTGTCGAGCTTTCGGCGCAAGGACGAGCTGGCCGAACTGAGCGCCCAGCTCTCCCAGGTGCAGGCCTACAGCGATCTGCTGCGGGTGCAGACCCACGAACACCACAATCAGCTCGGCACCATCGCCGGGCTCATCGAGCTCGGAGCCACCCGCGAGGCGCTCGCCTTCATCGGGCGGGAGGCTGCAACCGAGCAGAGCCTGCTCAGCTTCCTGATGAGCGCCATCGCCAAGCCCAAGGTGGCCGGCCTGCTGCTCGGCAAATACCACAGGGCTCACGAGCTGGGACTGGTGCTGGAGGTGGACCCGGATTCCCGCCTGTACGACATTCCCCTTCGCGTCAGCGGCTCCCAGCTGGTGACGGTGCTGGGCAATCTCATCGACAATGCCTTCGAGGCGACTCGTCGCCACGGTGCCCCCTACCAGCCGGTGCGGGTGGCGCTGAGCGATCTCGGCCAGGATCTGATCCTGGAGGTGGAAGATGGGGCGGGGGGGATCGATCCCGCACTGGCGGACAGGTTGTTCGAGCGGGGGGTCAGCAGCAAGGCGGAGCCGGATCACGGCATCGGCCTCGCGCTGGTGCGCAAGACCCTGGATGCCCTGCAGGGGACCATCACCATCGAAGCCACGACGCAGGGGAGTTGCGTCGTCTGTTACATTCCCAAGGAGGTGTGAGTGATCAAGATCCTGATCGTCGAGGATGACCCGGCCATTGCCGAGATCCACCGCCGCTTCGTGCAGCGGCTGGCGGGCTTCGAGGTGCTGGGGGTGGCGCTCACCCTGTTTGATGCCAGGGAGCAGATAGAGATCCTCAAGCCCGATCTGGTGCTGCTGGACGTCTGGCTGCCCGATGGCGAGGGCTTTGCCCTGCTGCGGGAGCTGCGCCAGGCGGGGGCTTCCCTCGACGTGATACTGCTCACCGCGGCGCGGGAGGCCGGCGCCCTGCAGGAGGCGATGCGGCTCGGGGTGGTGGATTTCATCCTCAAGCCCGTGGTGTTCGAGCGGCTGCGCGACACCCTCGACAAATATTGCCAGAACCGCGCCGCCCTGGCGGCCTTGGCCGACATCGATCAGCAGGCGGTGGACGCCCTGCTGGGGACGCCGTTGCAGCAGGTGGCGGCAGGCGGTCTGCCCAAGGGGATCGACGGACTCACCCTGCAGCGGGTGCTGGCGGCGCTGGGGTCGCAGGGGGCCAGCGCCGAGGAGATCGGCGGCCGGGTCGGGGTGAGCCGCACCACGGCGCGCCGCTATCTGGAGTTTCTGGTGGGCCAGCAGCTGGCGAGCCCGGAGCTGGAGTACGGCACCGTGGGCCGGCCGGAGCGGCGTTATCGCCAGCCCTGAGCGGGATAGCCACGCATCTCGTCTTGCCAATAAAAAGAGCGCCTGTCGGCGCTCTTTTGCTGTGTAAGATCCGCCAACTCAGCTCGGTTCGGATTGCAGTGTGGCGGCCGGTGCGCGGCGCGCCTGCCACCACTGCCACACCGGCAACAGCAGCATCACCAGGGTGATCAGGGTGAAGGCGAGGGTGATGGGGCGCTCCCACAGGAAGCTCAGGGAGCCGTCGTTGATCACCAGGGCCCGGCGCAGGTTATCCTCCAGCATGCCCCCCAGAATGAAGCCGAGCAGCATGGGCGCCATGGGGAAGTCCAGCAGGCGCAGGCCGATGGCGATCAGCGCCACCAGCGCCATCACATAGATGTCCATGGTGTTGAAGGAGACCAGATAGACCCCGATCAGCGAAAACAGCAGCACCATGGGGATGAGCACCGGGCGCGGCACCTGCAGGATCTTGGCCAGATAGGGGATGAGCGGCAGGTTGAGGATCAGCAGCACCACGTTGCCCAGATACATGGAGATGATCACCGACCAGAACACGTCCGGGTGCTCCATGAACAGGCGCGGGCCCGGCTGGATGCCGTAGGCGATAAGGGCCCCCAGCATCAGCGCCGTGGTGCCGGAGCCCGGGATCCCCAGGGTCAGCAGCGGCACGAAGGCCCCGCTGGATGCGGCGTTGTTGGCCGCTTCCGGCGCGGCGATACCGGTCAGGCTGCCCTTGCCGAACTCCTCCTGCCTGCGCTTGCTGGCGAAGTTGCGCTCGGCGCCATAGGCCATGAAGGAGGCGATGGTGGCGCCGGCCCCCGGCAGCACGCCGATGAGAAAACCCATCACCGAGGAGCGGGCGATGGGGGGCGCTATCTCTTTGACCTCGTCCCTGCTCAGCTTGAGGGAGCCGAGCTGCTGGATCTTGCGCGCCTCCTCCTTGCTGGTGTCCTTGCCCGGGCGCAGCACCGTCATCAAGATCTCCGCCAGGGCGAAGGTGGCCATGGCCAGCAGCAGGAAGGAGAAGCCGTCGCGCAAGTCCGGCAGGCCGAAGGTGAACCTGTCCACCCCGACGCTGCGGTCGATGCCGACGGTGGAGAGCATGATGCCGAACAGCGCCATGATCAGCGCCTTGAGCACCTGGCCCTTGCCGGCAAAGGCCGCCACCGCCGAGAGTCCCAGCACCATGAGGGCGAAGTAGTCCGCCGACTGGAACGAGAGGGAGACCTTGGCCAGCAGCGGCGCCGCCACCATCAGGAAGATGGCGGACAGGGTGCCGCCGGTGAAGGAGGCGTAGGCAGCGATGGCCAGCGCCTTGCCCGCCTGCCCCTTGCAGGCCAGCGGATAGCCGTCGATGGCGGTGATCATGCTGGCGGAGCAGCCCGGGGTGTTGATCAGGATGGAAGAGGTGGATCCGCCGAACATGGAGCCGTAATAGACCCCGGCCATCAAAATGATGCCGGAGGCGGGATCCAGCCCGTAGGTGATGGGGATCATCAGGGCGATGGCGGTGACGGGCCCAAGGCCCGGCAGCATGCCGATGAAGGTGCCGACGAAACAGCCGACGATCACCATGAAGATGTTGATGGGCAGCATGGCGGTGCCCAGTCCTTGCAAAATGCCGTCTAACATGGGTTCTCCTTATCCCAGCAACTGGGTGAACAGCCGGCCCGGCTCGAGGTAGACGTTGAGCCCCTTGGTGAGCAGGGCCCAGAAGATGAGGGTGAACGGCAGGCTCACCTTGCAGGCGAAGGCGAGGCTCTGCTCGCCCATCAGCCGGATCCCGCCGATGAGAAACAGGGTGGTGGCAACCAGAAAGCCGAGCCAGCCAAGGGCCAGGCCGTATACCAGCATCAGCAGCAGCAGGGCGAACACCAGCCGCCAGTTGCCGCTCTCCCGCTGCAGCCGCTCGCCGCCCGGAAAGCAGATCAGCAGCAGGGAGAGCAGGGCGCCGGCACCGGCCAGGGCATAGGGCAGGGTGCTGGCGGTGAAGGGTTCATATTCGTCCCCGGGGTAGCCGGGGATCTGGGTGGCGTGATAGCCGTAGGCGAGGGAGAGCAGCAAAAACAGCAGCCCCCCGAGTCGCTCCTTGGTCAAATGCATGGGATGACTCCGATGGGCGGGCCAGGCCCGCCGACAGTGGGATTACTTGATGAAGCCGAGTTCGCGCATCAGGCCGCCGATCTGCTGCTCCTGCTGGATCAGAAAGGCGGTGAACTCGGGGCCGGCCTGATAGAGATTGGTCCAGTTGTTGCGGGCACGGACCGTCTCCCACTCCGGCTTGTCATACATCTGCTTGAGCAGGGCGGCGAATTCGGCCGACTTGTCGGCGCTGACGGCAGGGGAGGCGAAATAGCCGCGCCAGTTGGCAAAGACCGTGGGGTTGCCCTGCTCGCTGAAGGTGGGCACTTCGCTCGCATCCGGCATCCGGGTGGGAGCCGTCATGCCGAGGATCCGCATCTGGCCCGACTTGACCGCCTCCATCGCCTCGCCAAAGCCGGTGGAGAGTACCTGGGTTTCTCCTGCCAGCACCGCCGCCATGGCGCTGCCGCCGGCGTCATAGGCCACGTAGCGCAGCTTGCCGGCATCGGCCCCGGCATTCTTGAAGGTCATGGCCGCCACCAGATGATCCAGGCTGCCACGGGCGGAGCCGCCGGCAATCTTCACCTTGGCGGGGTTCTCCTGATAGGCGGCCAGCAGCTGGGGCCAGCTCTGATAGGGGGAGTCCAGCGGCACGGCCAGCGCCTGGTAGTCGGCGATGATGGCGGCCACCGGGGTGAGATCCCGGAACGATTGTGGCAACTCCTTGGAGAGGGATTTGACGATGATGGGGGTGGAGTTGACCATCAGGGTCTTGTCGGACTGGGCCGAGGTCTCGATCAGGTGAGCGATGGCCTTGGCACCGCCACCGGCCGAGATGTTCTGGTAGGAGGCGGTGGTGATGAGGCCGGATTTGGTCAGCGCCTCGCCGGTGCCGCGGGCGGTGTTGTCCCAGCCGCCGCCGGCGCCGCCCGGAATGAGGAAGTGGATTTCGTCGATCTTGGCCTGGGCGCCGAGGCTGGCGCCCAGCAGGCAGCAGAGCAACGTGCGTTTGAGGGTTCCTTGCAACATGGTGTACTCCTTGTGATTGTTGCAGGAAGGTTAATTAATCATGATTGGTCGGCAAACAATCTGACCGTAATGGCTATTAAGGCTATTGTGGCCATTATGTTTATTCTGGTCACGGCAGGGTGAGGTGGGCCATGGCGGGGCTGAAGGTGGCCAGAAGCGAACCGTGGCAACGGCTGAAAAGGCGCGAGGCTCCCCGTCAGACGGGGAGCCTCGCGGATGACGGGCTGGCTTATCCCTGTGATGCCGGTGCGGTGGATACCTGGTCGTCGGCGGTGCCCTGCTGCTTGATGGCCTCGGTTGCCTGCTGCCTGAGCTGCAACTGCTCCATCACCAGCTTGTAGGCGATGTAGTACTTGTAGATGTTGCCGACGTAGGTCACGGTTTCCGCCCCAATCTTCTCCGCCGCCACGTACTCGACGTTGTGAAACCAGACGTTGGGATCCAGCCCCCGTTTCTTGGCCTCGGTGCGCAGCCGCGCCACCCGGGCGGGGCCGGCGTTGTAGGAGGCGAACGAGAAGAGTGCCTTGTCGAGGGCCGTCATGGGCTCGTCTGCATAGTAGTGGTCGATCATCCAGCGCATGTATTTGACACCTCCGTGGATGTTGGGCTCTAGCTGGCGAATGTCGCCCACTTTGAGCCCCTTGCCGGTGGCGGGCATGATCTGCATGATGCCGATGGCGCCGACGTGGCTGCGCGCCTTGTGATTGAGGGCCGACTCCTGATAGCCCTGGGCCGCCATCAGCAGCCAGTCCACCTCGTATTTCTCGCCATATTCGCGAAACAGATCCACCACCTGCAGAAACTTCTGGCGCTCGGCGTCGGCGGCGGCGCTCTTGACGAACTTGTTCTGCTTGAGATAGCGGGCCAGGATGGCGTCGCCACTGTGTTTGCCGCGCAGGGCGGCTATCTGTTCGTTGAGCATGGCCAGCAGTTGCGGGCTCTCCTTGCGCACCGCCCAGGCGATGACCCCCCCTTGCCGGAACACCGGCTGCTCATGGATGCGGATGGCGGGGAAGATCTTCTGCCAGAACCGGGCCTTGTGTTCGTCCATGACGATGAAGGGCAGCAGGCCGGCATTGACCATCTCCACCAGATCTTCATCTTCCAGCGCCTCCGGGGCGGGCTGGATGTCGACAAGCGGCTCTCCCGCCGCCTTGCGGGCCTGGTTGTAGGCCGTGAGGCTCTCGAAGTAGCTGGAGGAGGGGCGCACGTAGATCCGTTGGCCGGCCAGATCGGCGGCGCTCTCCACCTTGGGAGAGGCCGGTCCCGAGATGAGCAGTTCCCGCACGTTCTCCAGCAGAGGGTCGGTAAAGATCACCCCCTGCAGTTTGCGCCGCTCGGTGATGGTGAGGTTGGCGGCGGCGATGTCGCCTTTGCCCGCGATGAGGGCTTCCAGCAGGGCCTCGCGCGCTACCGGGATGAAGACCAGGTGCAGCTTGAGATGGCGCTTGAGGCTCTTTTGCTTGCGCAACTGCTCGTTGAGCCGCTTCTCCACCTCGATGAAGGCGTCGTAGGTGACGCCCCGCTGCACCCCCTTGTAGATGAAATAGCCGGTCTTGTTGTAGGTGGTGAGCACCCGGATGGTGCGCCGTGCCAGCATGGCATCGAGATCGCCAAGCAGGGGCTGGGCGAGCTGGTCGCTGCTAAAAGCCAGGGCGGCCGGTTCGGAGTCGGCTTCCTCTGCGGGGGAGGTTTGCGCTGGCGTGGCGGCCTGCAGCGGGCCGCACAGCAGCCAGCCCAGAAGGATCCATAACCGTATCATGACGATGCCCTCGTGTGTTTCATTGAGTGTAAGCGGCATGGGGCGGGCGCTTTAGCTCATTGGGTTTGGTCGGTGAGGGGCGCATAGCACGATAGGCCCTATCTTGCGGGGCGAGGCGATGGGGCTTAGGCGAAGAGGAGAGAGGCATGAACTCAAGGGGAGCCATAACGGCTCCCCTTGAGTTGGTGTACTTGGTGCTAGATCGTCGGCGCTAGAACCAGAAGCCGATGATGAAGGAGCCCGCCAGAGTCAGCATGACGTTGGCCACCGCATAGGTGCCGGCATAGCCGAGCGCCGGGATGGAGCTGTTGGCCGCCTCGTTCACCACGTCCATGGCCGGGGCGCAGGTGCGGGCCCCCGTGATGGCGCCGAGCAGCAGGGCTGGGTTCATCTTCAGCACCCAGACCCCGAACAGGTAGCCCACCAGCACCGGCAGGGTGGTCACCAGCATGCCGGAGAAGAGCACCACGGCACCGACCTGGCTCAGGTGATCCAGAATGCCGCCGCCGGCTTTGAGGCCGGTGCTCACCATGAACACCGCCAGACCGAGATCCTTGGCCAGACGCAGGGCGCCCGGCGGCACGTAGCCGACGGTGGGGTGGTTGGCGCGCAGGTAGCCCATCAGGATCCCCGCCAGCAGCAGCCCGACGGCGTTACCCAGCCCAAATTCGAGCTGGCCGAACACCAGGGAGACGGAGCCTATCAGCAGCCCCAGCACGAAGAAGGTAGTGAAGGCCACCAGATCCGTGGTCTGGCTGTGGATGCTGATGAAGCCGATCTTGTTGGCCAGCAGCTTGACCCGCTGCTTCTCGCCACTGATCTGCAGCACGTCGCCCTTTTGCAGCATGATGTTGCGATCGAACGGCATCTCTATCTGGGAGCGCACCACCCGGTTGAGGAAGCAGCCCTTCTCGGTGAGGTTGAGCTCCACCAGATGGCGACCCACCACCGCATCGTTTTTCACCACTATCTCTTCGGTGACGATCTGCAGGTCAAGCAGATTGCGGTCGAACACCTCCTTGCCGTTGCGGTAGTTGACGTCGAGCTTCTCGTGGCTCTCGGGGTAACCCACCAGGGCGATCTCGTCCCCTTCCTGGATGACGGCATCGCCATCCGGGCTCGCCAGGATGCCGTTGCGGCGGATCCGCTCCACATAGCAGCCGGTGTGGGGGTAGATGCCGGTCTCGCGCAGGGTGCGGCCGCCGATCCAGGCGGCCAGCTCCGGGCCAACCCGGTAGGCACGGATGATGGGCAGGTAGGTCTTGCGACTCTCGTTGTCGGAGAGGCCGCGCTCGCGGGCGATCTTCTGCGCCTCGGTGTTGAGGTCGAGCCGTGCCAGTGAAGGCAGGTAGCGCACCACCAGCATCAGGCCGACCAGTCCCACCAGATAGGTCAGTGCATAGCCGATGCCCATGTTGTCGAGCACCGACTGCATGTCGGTCTGATGGGGCAGGTTGAGCAGGCCGCTGCGCAGGGCATCCTGCGCGCCCACCAGCGCCGGGGTCGAGGTGAGCGAGCCGGCCAGGATGCCGGCCGCCATGCCCGGCCCGAGGTTGAAGAACTTGGCCAGCCCCACGGTGAGGAAGAGGGCGGTCAGCAGGATCACCAGGGTGAGGGTGATGTAGTGGATGCCGTCACGCAGGAAGACGCTGAAGAAGTGCGGCCCCGCTTCTATCCCCACGCAGAAGATGAACAGCATGAAGCCGACGTTCTCCGTGGTGGCGGTGAATTCAAAACCCATCTGGCCGAACAGCAGGGCGGTAAACAGCACGCCGATGGTGTTGCCGATCTGGAAGTTGCCGAACCTGACTTTACCGAGCAGCAGGCCGAAGGCCAGTACCACGAACAGCAGCAGGGAGTCGCTTTGATGTAGCAGTGTCACAAAATCTATGGTCATGCCCGGAAAAACCGAGGAAAAAAGTGGGGCCGATATTGTGCCGGATCCCTCACCAATAAAGAAGCGTCAAAGGAGGATTAATCGGCACTAACCCGCCACGCGACCCGCCTGTGTGAGGGAAACTGCGGGGCGGGTCTGGTGATGACCTCTATTTCCCTCTGCCAGCCCCGCTGTCAATTAGTGATTCCTGCTATCTGTGATCCTCGTCTTTCCGCTCTGCTTGAAAATTTATTCTCTGCTGTTTGGCAGGGCGGTTTTCTGGTTTTTCAGCACATCTGACTGAAGGGGGTGGCATGAGTCCGGGAGCCGATAGGTGGGTGTCGCCAGGGAGTGACCCATGTTGTGCGGGATGGCGAAAAGATATCTGCAAAAGGCATCTGTCGGCGGCGATGGCAACCCATTCAGGGGGGCGCTCAAAAACAGCAGAAAATCAGGTCGGCAGGGAAAAACATCGCCCGTCGCTGGCAATGGCCTGCCAGCCTAGGCCGTCATTGGCTTTGCTCTACTTACCCACAGAATCTGTGGATAACCCTGTTCATGAAACTTGGTGATCAGGCTGTATCCCGCGCCAATACTGGGCTGCAAGGACTGTTCAAAAAATACCTGAGATAAATTGTTTCTATAAAAATCAAATAGTTAGACGCAGCAGAACAAAACGCTGCCGGGGGGGATGCGGAATCAAAAGGGAGACGTCACCGCGGGATGCGGCTTGTGCATTAAAATTGGCAGAGGAAAGCACTAAAGTGGATAACTTGCACCGAGATGGTGAGGAGATTGGCTCCCCCGACTGGACTTGAACCAGTGACATACGGATTAACAGTCCGCCGTTCTACCGACTGAACTACGGGGGAACATCAGGCAAGGAGGAGCATCATACAGAGGTCGTATTTCGAGGTCAATAGTTGCTTCTTCCGGCAGAGTGGATACCCAGCCCACCCCATCTCGGAGTACACTTCTGCTCTTGCGTTTTTTTGCCGGGAGTCGTCATGAGCAAGTTATTCCAGCTGGCCAGCCAGTTTCAACCCGCCGGGGATCAGCCAAGGGCCATTGCCCAGCTGCTCGATGGCATCGAATCCGGCCTTGCCCATCAGACCCTGCTCGGGGTAACCGGCTCGGGCAAGACCTTCACCATGGCCAACGTCATCGCCACCCTCAATCGCCCTACCATGATCCTGGCTCCCAACAAGACCCTGGCGGCCCAGCTCTATGGCGAGATGAAGGAGTTCTTCCCCGACAACTCGGTGGAGTATTTCGTCTCCTACTACGACTACTATCAGCCGGAAGCCTATGTGCCGACCACCGACACCTTCATCGAGAAGGATGCCTCCATCAACGATCACATCGAGCAGATGCGGCTGTCGGCCACCAAGGCACTGCTGGAGCGCCGCGACGTGGTGATCGTCGCCTCGGTGTCGGCCATCTACGGTCTGGGAGACCCGCAAGCCTACCTCAGCATGATGCTACACCTGAAAGTGGGGGACCTGATCAACCAGCGGGATATCCTGCGCCGTCTCGCCGAGCTGCAGTACACCCGCAACGACATGGCCTTCCAGCGCGGCACCTTCCGGGTGCGGGGGGAGGTGATCGACATCTATCCCGCCGAATCGGACAAGCTGGCCCTGCGGGTGGAGCTGTTTGACGAGGAGGTGGAACGCCTCTCCCTGTTCGATCCGCTGACCGGCGCCATCGAGCAGACGGTGGTGCGCTACACCATCTATCCCAAGACCCACTACGCTACCCCGCGCGAGACCATCCTGGGGGCCATCGAGCACATCAAGGAGGAGCTCAAGGGCCGCCGTGAGCAGCTGTTGTCGCTGGGCAAGCTGGTGGAGGAGCAGCGCATCAGTCAGCGCACCCAGTTCGACATCGAGATGATGCAGGAGCTGGGCTACTGCTCCGGCATCGAGAACTACAGCCGTTACCTCTCCGGTCGCGCGCCCGGCGAGCCGCCGCCCACCCTGTTTGACTATCTGCCGGGAGACGGCCTGCTCATCATCGACGAATCCCACGTCACGGTGCCGCAGATCGGCGCCATGTTCAAAGGAGACAGATCCCGCAAGGAGACCCTGGTGGAGTACGGCTTCCGGCTCCCCTCGGCGCTCGACAACCGGCCGCTCAAGTTCGACGAGTTCGAGGCGCTGATGCCGCAGACGGTGTTTGTCTCGGCCACCCCTGGCCCCTACGAGCTGGAGAAGTCCGGCGGCGATGTGGTGCAGCAGGTGGTGCGCCCCACCGGCCTGCTCGACCCCGAGATCGAGGTGCGTCCGGTCACCACCCAGGTGGACGACCTGCTCTCCGAGATCCGCAAACGGGTGGCGGTGGAGGAGCGGGTGCTGGTCACCACCCTCACCAAGCGGATGGCGGAAGATCTGACCGAATACCTGGCGGATCACGAGGTGCGGGTGCGTTATCTGCACTCCGACATCGACACCGTCGAGCGGGTGGAGATCATTCGGGACCTGCGCCTCGGCAAGTTCGACGTGCTGGTGGGGATCAACCTGTTGCGAGAGGGGCTCGATATGCCGGAGGTCTCGCTGGTGGCGATCCTGGATGCGGATAAAGAGGGTTTCCTGCGTTCCACCCGCTCCCTCATCCAGACCATCGGCCGGGCGGCGCGTAACCTCAACGGCAAGGTCATTCTCTACGGGGATACCATCACCAACTCCATGCAGGTGGCGATCGAAGAGACCGAGCGGCGCCGCGCCCTGCAGCATGCCCACAACCAGGAACACGGCATCACCCCGACGGGGCTCAACAAGTCGGTGGGCGATGTGATGGACATGGGAGGCAGTCGCAGTGCGGGCAAGAGCGGGCGGGGCAGTCGCAAGGCCGCCGAGCCACAAGGGGAGTACCATGCCCGCTCCGCCAGCGAGATCAGCAAGGAGATCAAGCGGATGGAAGAGCAGATGTTCCAGCATGCACGGGATCTGGAGTTCGAGCAGGCGGCAGCGCTGCGGGACCAGATCCAGCGGCTGCGCAACGAGTTGATCGAGAGTTGAGTGCCTTGCCGGGTACCCGACGCTGGCTGATCTGGCGGCGTTTGCGCCGCCTCTATCGGGGTTTTCGCCACCCCGATACCCCCTGGTGGGCCAGGGGGCTGGTGATCCTGGTCCTGCTCTACGGCATCAGCCCGCTGGATCTCATCCCCGATGTGGTGCCATTTGTTGGCTGGCTCGACGATGCGACCCTGCTGCTGCTCTTGTTGTGGGGTTGGGAGTTATGCCTGCCCGGTGCCGTGAGGGCGGCGCTCGCCGAGCGGGAGTAGGCCGCCTTGGCCGTGCTCGCTGTATCGCCATCGATTTGATGAAAAGTGTCATGCCGGTTGTGTTTGGGCGTGATAAGAAAGAGCATGGTGGGGGAGATTGTGGCGCTCAATGCATTGGCGTAGACTCCACGCCGTTCACTTTATGGGTATGAGAAAATGGATCTGATCCTGTTTGCGATTGATTTTATCCTGCACGTCGACGTGCACTTGAAAGAGCTGTTTGAAAACTATGGGATCTGGGTTTACGCCATCCTGTTTCTGATCATCTTCTGCGAGACCGGACTGGTGGTAACCCCCTTCCTGCCGGGCGATTCCCTGCTGTTTGCCGCCGGTGCGCTCACCGTGGGCAGCGTGCTGGATGTGCATACCCTGGCCGCCGTGCTGATCATCGCCGCGGTACTCGGCAACGTGGTGAACTACACCATAGGTCACTTCTTCGGCGAGCAGCTGTTCCGCAATCCTGACTCCAAAATCTTCCGGCGGGATTACCTGGACAAGACCCATGCCTTCTACGCCAAGCATGGCGGCAAGACCATCATCATCACCCGCTTCCTGCCCATCGTGCGTACCTTCGCGCCCTTCGTGGCGGGCATGGGTGCCATGACCTATCAGCGCTTCCTGGCGTTCAATCTGGTGGGCGGTCTGTTGTGGGTCCTTTCATTCGTCTATGCCGGTCACTTCTTTGGCAATCTGCCGGTGGTGCGTCAGAACTTTACCCTGCTCATCTTCGGCATCATCGGCATTTCGCTGCTGCCCATGGTGATCGGCATGGTGAAGGCCAGAATGAACGCCAGCAAGGCGGCTTCCTGAACACCCTGCCACCTGGCTGATGAAGCCGAATGACATAAAAAAGAAGGGAGCCACTGGCTCCCTTCTTTTTTGTACTGCTATCGGGCTTAGTTGCAGCAGCGACCCTTGACCAGATTGCCGATGGCCACCACGACGAACACCAGCAGGTAGGCTGCGAAGATGGCCACCAGCCACTGAGGCATGGAGAAGCTCAGGAACTGCCAGGTGACCTCGCTGCAATCGCCATCCGGGTAGAACATCCAGGGGATCCACTGATCCAGCGGCGCCCAGCTCGGGAAGTCGACAAAGCCTTCGCAGACGTTGAAGGGGGAGGGATTGACCTGATAATCCACATGCTTGAGCGCCAGTTTCAGGCCCCAGAAGGCACTGGAGCCCCACAACAGCAGAGCGCTCCAGCGCACGTACCATTTCTGCGGTGCCACCATGCCGAGCAGCCCTGCGGTGAGGACTCCCAGCGTGGCGATCCGCTCATAGACGCACATGACGCAGGGATGCAGGCCCAGCACATGCTGGAAGAAGAGGGCGCTCAACTCGAGGAACAGGGCAGAGGCTGCAAGCAGACTCCAGGCCAGGCGATGGGCGGCAATACGGCGCAGAAACTCTATCATCTGGTTGATCTCACAGAAAAAACAGTGGCTGAATTAGAGCAGAGCAGGGGCCAAAAGGAAAGGGCCCGCATGGGCCCTTATGGTATCAATGCAGGGCGGGCAGCGCCGCTGGCGTGACGTTGTCGAGCACCAGCCAGCCAGCCTGATAGAACCAGTCGGTGAGCGGCCCGAGCAGCATCTCCACCGAGAAGAAACCCACCAGTCCCAGCACCAGGGTATAGGGCAGCGCCATCCACACCATGCGCCCGTAGGAGAGGCGCAGCAGCGGTGCCAGCGCCGAGGTCAGCATGAACAGGAAGGCGGCCTGGCCATTGGGAGTGGCCACCGACGGCAGGTTGGTCCCGGTGTTGATGGCCACGGCCAGCAGTTCGAACTGTTCGCGGCTGATGGCGTTGTTGAGCAGCGCCGTCTTCACCTCGTTGATGTAGACGGTGCCGACGAAGACGTTGTCACTGACCATGGAGAGCAGGCCGTTGGCCAGATAGAAGAGCGCGAGCTGGGCGTCCGGCTCGGCTGCCAGCACCCACTGGATCACCGGCTTGAACAGCTGCTGATCGATGATGACGGCGACCACGCTGAAGAAGACGGCCAGCAGGGCGGTAAAGGGCAGCGCCTCCTGGAATGCCTTGCCGAGGGAGTGCTCCTCGGTGATGCCGGTAAGCGAGGTGGCCAGCACGATGACCGACAGGCCGATGAGGCCCACCGCGGCCAGGTGCATGGCCAGCCCCAGGATCAGCCAGAGGGCGATTACTGCTTGCACTATGAGCTTGGCCTTGTCCTGGGCGGTACGTCCGGCCTCTTCATAGCGGTTGTAATCCTCCATGATGCGGCGTACCGCGTCCGGCAGCTTGGCACCATAGCCAAACCAGCGGCACTTTTCGACCAGAACACAGGTGAGCAGACCGCAGATGAACACCGGTACCGTGACCGGAGACATGCGAATGGCAAACTCGCCGAAGTTCCAGCCCGCCTGCTCGCCGATGATCAGGTTCTGCGGTTCTCCTACCAGGGTGCAGACACCGCCGAGGGCGGTGCCGATGGCGGCATGCATCATCAGGCTGCGCAGGAAGGCGCGAAAGTCGTCCAGATGTTGGCGATTGAGTTCATTGACGGCGTCATCATCGGTGTGATCGTGCGGGTTGCCGAACTCCTTGCCGGAAGAGACCTTGTGATAGATGGCGTAGAAACCGGTGGCGACGCTGATCACCACGGCGATCACGGTGAGGGCGTCGAGGAAGGCTGACAGGAAGGCGGAGACCAGACAAAATGCCAATGAAAGCAGGGTCTTGGAGTGGATCCGGATCAGCAGCTTGGTAAACACATAGAGCAGCAGTTGCTTCATGAAATAGATGCCGGCCACCATGAAGACCAGCAGCAGCAGTACCTCGATATTGGCCACCAGCTCATGTTTGACCTGCTCTGCCGAGGTCATGCCGATCAACACGGCTTCGATGGCCAGCAGGCCGCCAGGTTGCAGCGGATAGCACTTGAGCGCCATGGCCAGCGTGAAGATGAATTCGACGACCAGCAGCCAGCCGGCGATGAAGGGATCGAGGTAAAAGGCGATCGGGTTGATCAGCAGGAATAGAAGAATAGCGGCCTTGTACCACTGGGGCGCATTGCCCAGAAAGTTCTTGGCAAAGGCTTGCCCTAAGCTGATTGGCATAATAGTGGGTCTCTGTGTTGTGGTTGGTATCTGCGTCTATGCAGTCAAGACAGGCTCGACCAGAACATCCGGATGTTGTCCCTTATCAGATTGATTCCTCATGATTTTAATCAAAAAGAGCATTAACTATAAATAACATAGTCGGCCTTGCCCACGAGATTGGCCGTTTTATCGCCAATCGATGGGGTTGGCTGACACCAATTGCGGGAATCAATACATATTTTTAACAAAATGGCCTGCTTATGTGAGCAGAGGACCGACCTTCTGCTTGCCAGCCCTCCCTGCTTTGCTATTATTCGTGAGCCTTTTTACGTACTACAACAGAGTCACTACATGGTCATAAAAGCGCAGAGCCCTGCAGGGTTTGCCGAGGAATATATCATCGAGTCCATCTGGAACAATCGCTTTCCTCCAGGATCCATCTTGCCGGCCGAGCGTGAGCTGTCCGAGCTGATTGGCGTGACTCGAACCACCTTGCGTGAAGTGCTGCAGCGTCTGGCCCGTGATGGCTGGCTCACCATTCAGCATGGCAAACCGACCAAGGTGAACAATTTCTGGGAAACCTCTGGACTCAACATTCTGGAGACCCTGGCCAGGCTGGATCAGGACAAGGTGCCGGATCTGGTGGCCCAGCTGCTGTCGGCGCGCACCAACATCTGCACCATCTTCATTCGTGGCGCGATCCGCAACAATCCGGAGCAAGCCGCCGAGATCCTGCGCGGTGCCGACGCGGTAGAGAACTCCCCGGAAGCGTATGCCGAGTTTGATTATCGCCTGCACCACCAGCTCTCCTTTGCCTCCGGCAACCCGATTTATGCCCTGATCCTCAACGGCTTCAAGGGGCTGTATAGCCGGGTTGGCCGTTACTACTTCTCCGACAAGCAGGCCCGTGAAGCAGCCGATGCCTACTACAAGACCTTGCTGAACCTGGCTGAGACCAAGAATCACGAGGCCGTGTTCATGACGGTACGTCAGTACGGCATCGAGTCAGGCAAGTTGTGGACCCGTCTGCGTCAGGACATGCCGAGCAATCTGTGCGACAACTGATCGGATTCTGATACAAGAAAAACGCGCCGAATGGCGCGTTTTTTTATGGTGGATGGCTGGTTGCTCAAGCCGGTTTTTTCTCCGGGCAACGCCCGATGATATCGGCTGGCAGTTCACCATTATCCTGTTCCAGCACCACATCGAATCCCCACAACTGATGCAGATGCTTGAGCACCTCGTGACGGGAGTCCCCCAGCGGGATCCGGTTGTGCGGCACGTAGCGCAGCGTCAGCGAGCGATCGCCTTTCACCGCCACGTTGAATACCTGAATGTTGGGCTCCAGGTTGCTCAGGTTGTATTGGGCCGACAGGGTATTGCGCACCTGGCGGTAGCCCTCGTCATTGTGGATGGCGGAGACCTTGAGATAGTTCTTCAGATCGTCGTCATCAATGGCGAACAGCTTCATGTCGCGCATTACCTTGGGGCTGAGGAACTGGCTGATGAAGCTCTCATCCTTGAAGTTCTGCATGGCGAAATGCAGGGTATCGACCCAGTTGCTGCCGGCATAATCGGGGAACCAGTATCTGTCCTCCTCGGTCGGGTTCTCGCAAATACGGCGCAGGTCGGTAAACATGGCAAAGCCGAGGGCATAGGGATTGATCCCCGAGTAGTAGCGACTGTTGTAGGGGGGTTGGTAGACCACGTTGGTGTGGCTGTGCAGCACCTCTATCATGAAGCGATCGCTGATCTTGCCCTCGTCATACAGGTGATTGAGGATGGTGTAATGCCAGAAGGTGGCCCACCCTTCGTTCATCACCTGGGTCTGCTTTTGCGGATAGAAGTACTGGCTGATCTTTCGCACGATGCGTACTATCTCGCGCTGCCAGGGCTCCAGCAGAGGGGCATTCTTCTCGATGAAATAGAGAATGTTCTCCTGTGGTTCAGCCGGGTAGCGCCTGTCCTCCACCCCGGAGGCCTTGTGCTGCTTGGGAAGGGTGCGCCACAGCTCGTTGACCTGGGTCTGCAGATAGTCTTCCCGTGCCTTCTGGCGTCGCTTCTCTTCGGCCAGCGAGATCTTCTGGGGCCGCTTGTAGCGATCTACCCCGAAGTTCATCAAGGCATGGCAGGAGTCGAGCAGCTTTTCCACCGCATCGATGCCGTGTTTCTCTTCACACTCGGTGATGTAGTTCTTGGCGAACAGCAGATAGTCGATGATGGAGGAGGCATCGGTCCAGGTCTTGAATAGGTAGTTGTTCTTGAAGAAGGAGTTGTGGCCGTAGCAGGCATGAGCCATCACCAATGCCTGCATCGGCATGGTGTTCTCCTCCATCAGATAGGCGATGCAGGGATCCGAGTTGATGACGATCTCGTAGGCCAGCCCCATCTGGCCACGTTTGTAGTTGCGCTCGGTGTGAATGAAGCGCTTGCCGAATGACCAGTGCTGATAACCGATGGGCATGCCGACGCTGGAGTAGGCATCCATCATCTGCTCTGCCGTGATCACCTCGATCTGGTTGGGGTAGGTATCCAGTCGATAGAACTTGGCGACCCGGGCTATCTCCTGATGGTAAATGTCCAGCAGGTCGAAGTTCCAGTCCGGGCCATCGTCCAGCGGTGCGACTTTTCTTTCGGTTTCTACCATATGGCCTCCCTCACGCCGCTTGCTTCTTGAACAGCTCCCGGAATACCGGATAGATATCCTCTACCTTGCGAATGTGCTCCATCGCGAAGTGGGGGAACTCGCTGGCGACCGATTCATATTCGTGCCACAGCGTCTGGTGGGCACGGGTGGTGATCTCGATGTAGGAGTAGTACCGCACTCGCGGCATGATGTCCCGCGCCAGGATCTCCCGGCACTGTGGCGAGTCGTCGGCCCAGTTGTCACCATCCGAGGCTTGCGCCGCATAGATGTTCCACTGATGGGCAGGATAACGCTCGTTGATGATGTCGTTCATCATCTTGAGGGCGCTGGAGACGATGGTGCCGCCGGTTTCCTGGGAGTAGAAGAACTCATGCTCGTCCACCTCCTTGGCCTGGGTATGGTGGCGGATATAGACCACTTCGACGTTTTTATAGGTCCGGCTCAGGAACAGATAGAGCAGGATGTAGAAGCGCTTGGCCATCTCCTTGGTGGCCTGATCCATGGAGCCTGACACGTCCATCAGGCAGAACATCACCGCCTGGCTGGAGGGGACGGGCCGCTTGACGAAGTTGTTGAATTTGAGATCGAAGGTGTCGATGAAAGGGACCGCGTCGATCCGTCTTTTCAGCTCCCTGATCTCCTTCTCGAGCTGGGCTATTTCGGCAAAATGCTCGTTGGGATCTGCCGCCAGCAGGGCCAGCCTATCTTCCAGCTCATGCAGCTGGCGTTTCTTGCCGGCCTGCAGCGCCATCCGACGGGCCAGCGAATTTTGCAGTGAACGCACTACGTTGATGTTGGCCGGCACCCCGTTGGAGGTGTAGCCCGCCCGGTAGGTTTTGACCTCCATCAGCTGGTTGAGCTGGGTTTTCTGCAGCCGCGGCAGCTCAAGATCTTCAAACAGCAGGTCGAGGTACTCGTCCTTGGAGATCTGGAAGACGAAGTCATCCGCCCCTTCTCCCTGGTTGGAAGCCTGCCCTTCGCCAGAGCCTTGACCGCCACCTCCTCCCTTGGGGCGGTCAATTTTGTCGCCGGAGACAAACTGGTCATTGCCGGGATGCACCATCTCCCGTTTGCCGCCTTGCCCCTGATGGAAATGGGGCTCGCCGATATCCTTGGTCGGGATGCTGATGCTCTCGCCCGTGTCTACGTCCTGGATGCTGCGCTTGGAGACAGCATCAGAGACCGCTTGTTTGATCTGCTTCTTGTAGCGGCGGATGAAGCGCTGCCGATTGACAGCGCTTTTGTTTTTGCCGTTGAGCCTGCGGTCGATAAAATGCGCCATAACTCCCCCTTGAACAGTCAGGGTCAGGATGACTTGCGTACCCTGAGATACCATTCGGAGAGCAGTCGCACCTGTTTGCGGGTGTAGCCTTTCTCCATCATCCGTTCGACAAAGTTATCGTGCTTCTTCTGCTCCTCGGCTGAGGTTTTGCTGTTGAAGGAGATAACCGGCAGCAGCTCTTCCGTGTTGGAGAACATTTTCTTCTCGATCACGGTGCGCAGCTTCTCGTAACTGGTCCAGTTGGGGTTACGGCCTGCATTGTTGGCCCGGGCACGCAGCACGAAGTTGACGATTTCGTTGCGGAAATCTTTCGGGTTGCTGATCCCGGCGGGTTTCTCAATCTTCTCCAGCTCGCTGTTGAGCGACGCGCGGTCAAACAGCTGGCCGGTCTCGGGGTCACGGTACTCCTGATCCTGGATCCAGAAATCAGCGTAGGTGACGTAGCGGTCGAAGATGTTCTGACCGTACTCGGAGTAGGACTCGAGGTAGGCGGTCTGGATCTCCTTGCCGATGAACTCCACATAGCGCGGGGTCAGATAGCCCTTGATGAACTCAAGGTAGCGATCATGCAGCTCTTGCGGGAACTGCTCGCGCTCGATCTGTTGTTCCAGCACATAGAAGAGGTGCACCGGGTTGGCCGCCACTTCTGCGTGGTCGAAGTTGAAGACGCGGGAGAGGATCTTGAACGCGAAGCGGGTCGACAGGCCATTCATCCCTTCGTCCACGCCGGCGTAGTCGCGATACTCCTGATAGCTTTTCGCCTTGGGATCCGTGTCTTTGAGGCTCTCGCCATCATAGACCCGCATCTTGGAGTAGAGGCTCGAGTTTTCCGGCTCCTTGAGGCGTGACAGCACGGAGAACTGGCCCAGCAGTTCGAGGGTGCCGGGGGCGCACTTGGCATCGGTCAGCTCGCTGTTGACCAGCAGCTTCTCGTAGATCTTCACCTCTTCCGACACGCGCAGGCAGTAAGGCACCTTGACGATATAGACCCGGTCGAGGAAAGCCTCGTTGTTCTTGTTGTTGCGGAACTGCTGCCATTCGGATTCGTTGGAGTGGGCCAGCAGGATGCCGTCGAAGGGCAGGGCGGAGAGCCCCTCGGTCCCGTTGTAGTTGCCTTCCTGAGTGGCGGTCAGCAGCGGGTGCAGCACCTTGATGGGCGCCTTGAACATCTCGACGAACTCCATGATCCCCTGGTTCGCCTTGCACAGCGCGCCCGAGTAGGAGTAAGCGTCGGCATCATCCTGGGCAAAGTGCTCCAGCATGCGGATATCCACCTTGCCGACCAGCGAGGAGATGTCCTGGTTGTTGTCATCACCCGGTTCGGTCTTGGCGATGGCGATCTGGTCGAGGATGGAGGGATTGACCTTCTCCACCTTGAACTTGGTGATGTCGCCACCAAACTCGTGCAGTCGTTTGGCGACCCAGGGGGACATGATGGGGCGCAGATAACGGCGCGGGATGCCGTACTCCTTCTCCAGAATCTCGCCATCTTCTTCGATGTCGAACAGGCAGAAGGGGTGGTCGTTGACCGGTGAACCCTTGATACGATAGACAGGCACTTTTTGCATCAGGGATTTTAGTTTCTCTGCCAGCGAGGATTTACCACCGCCAACCGGCCCCAGCAGATAGAGGATCTGCTTCTTCTCTTCCAGGCCCTGAGCCGAGTGCTTGAGATAGGAGACAATCTGTTCGATGGCCTCTTCCATGCCGTAGAAATCTTTGAAGGCGGGATAGCGTGCCACGACGCGGTTGGAGAAAAGGCGACTGAGTCTGGGGTTGACCGAGGTGTCGATCATTTCCGGTTCGCCTATGGCGACCAGCAAACGCTCGGCGGCAGAGGCGTAGCAGGATTTGTCCTGCTTACACATATCCAGAAATTCCTGGATGGTGTATTCCTCTTCCCTGGCTTTCTCATATCGCTGTTGATAATGCTCGAAGATGCCCATAACTTTGCCCTCGTTATAGTCGCTTACCCTGAAAAGAGTGGATCACTACTTTTGTTCTGTTTACCTCATTAAGCCTAGTCAACAGCCCCCAGTAATCCATCACCAACTATTGGTTTAAATTTGCAAGGGTACTTCCCGACCCAATGCGGGAAGGCGCAATCAGTGACACACCTATGTTACTGACTGTTAAATTATTTTTGCCACGATAGTGAGGTAAATGTCAAAGACATAAAAAATAAATGTTTGTCAGAAAATGGAAATGACATCGCGTTTATTTGGGAGACTGGCTGCAGCACAGACGGGGCAAGGGGCAGGGCGTAGACGAGACGAAATGGTGTTACGTTTACGTGCACGGAAAGTGTTTTGTTTGGTGTTTTAGCTCTAATTTTTACATTGACGCTACATTGCGACTACTCTAGATTGGCCCTGTGTCAGGCAGTCAGCGCTTTAGCAAGAGAGTGGCTGGTTGCTGATGCAAAGCTCTGTTTAAGCACGTTTCCGTTGGCTTGACCCTCGCAGATGCGAGGGTCTTATTTTTTTGGGCTCTACCCGATGTTTAAGCCGTTTATCCCTGTTGGCGAGCGGTATAAATGTTGGATACGGCCGCCAGCACATCGGCAAAGGGGTGGGACGCCAGCTGGCCGAATCCAGCCAGGCTTTTGGCCTTGAGCCGGGTGGTGAGCGGGGTGGTGATGCCACACAGGAAACGCGTCAGGATGCGGGGATCCCGGCTGTGGCACAGGGCCACCAGCGGATCGCACCAGGCTCTGAGCCCCTGTTCATTGGGGAGTGTCCGGCTGGGTAAGGAGGGAAGCTGTGCCACCTCTCCCCGACAGACCGAGCAGTGCCCGCAATGGGTGGGCGCGGCCTGATCGGCAAAGTAGCGGGCCAGCTCATGGCTCAGGCAACTGCTGGAGGTAAAGAAACCCAGCAATGCCTGCAGACGCGCGAGCTCGCTTTGCTCTTTCTTTTCAAACAGTCCGTGCAGCTGATCGGCCAGCGGTGCTATGTCCAGATCTTGTTGCAGCACCCGATAAACCTCGGTCATCTGCTTGCTCTCCAGCTCGATCCAGCCTTGCTGCTGCAGGTAATCCAGCGCGGCAGCGGCCCGCGACCGCTCCCCCTGATAACCCTGCCAGAGCGCCTCGAAGTCCATGGTGCACCAGCTGCGCGCCTGCGGGGCACTGGCGAACACTTGCTCCAGAAACTGGCGTCGCGCCGGATTGAACCGGGCCAGGATGTCGGCCTTGTCCAGCACGAACTTGAAGCGGTACTCGGCAAAATAGCTGTAGGCCGGCGCTATGATGCCCGCCATCTCCAGGTAGACCAGCAGGGTCTTGAGCGGCAGTTGGCGGATATTGGTGTCGTTGGAGAGGCGCAGCAAACCAAATTCCCACTCACTGCCGCTTTGCTGCAGGATCTCGAGCAAGGTGACGATGGCCGCTCTGTCCGGGGTGTCGCCATAGACGAAGTTTTCCAGTACCGGCAACTGGCTGCGGTTGGCCAGTACCATGCAGCGGGAAGGCAGACCATCCCGGCCGGCGCGGCCTATCTCCTGACTGTAGTTTTCGATGGATTTGGGCAGATCGTAATGGATCACCCGGCGAATGTCGGCCTTGTCGATCCCCATGCCGAAGGCGATGGTCGCCACGATGCAGTCCAGCTTGCCGGCCATGAAGTCGTGCTGGATCTGGCTGCGCAGGGTGGCATCGAGCCCGGCGTGATAGGCGCGCGCCCTGATCCCGGCTTGTTGCAGGCGGGTGGCGCACTGCTCTGCGGTGTGCTGCAAGGTGACATAGATGATGGTCGGTGCGGCGGGGTCACGAGCCAGCTCGGCATGCAGCCAGCTATCGCGAGCCTCGTCAGGCAGCGGCACCACGGCCAAGTCCAGGTTGGCGCGATAAAAGCCGGTGACGATGAGCCCCTCATCCTCGATCTCGAATTTGGCCTGCATGTCGGCCATGACCGCCGGGGTGGCGGTGGCCGTCAGCAGCAACACCTGCGGGATCTGCAATTCACGGCGGTAATCCGGCAGCTTGAGATAGTCAGGGCGAAAGTTGTGGCCCCACTCCGAAATGCAGTGGGCCTCGTCCACCACCAGCATCGACAGCGGCACCTGCTGAATGAAACGGCGAAAGCGTTCGTTCTTGAGCCGCTCTACCGAGATCATTAGGATCTTGAGCTGGCCATCGCTGGCCTGCTGCATCACCCGGCGGCTCTCCTCCGGCGTCAGGCTCGAGTCGAGGGTAGCGGCGGCGATCCCTTTGCTGCGAAGGAAGGCGAGCTGATCGTGCATCAGCGCGATCAGCGGCGAGATCACCAGGGTCAGGTGGGGCAGGGCAAGCGCCGGCAACTGATAACAGAGGGACTTGCCGGAGCCGGTGGGGAAGATGGCGGCGGCACTCTGGCCGGCCAGTAATCGGCTGATCACCGCCTCCTGTCCCGGTCTTAACCGATCGAAGCCGAAGTGACGGGTCAACAGGGATGAGATCATGGCAGGGCTCCAGCGCAAAAACCGTCATGATACCACCGCCGGGGAGTGTCTGGATGGCCAAGCGAGGGAAAACGGCATCCATTTGAATGCTGTTGATATTGTGTTATCGCATTGTTGTGGGTTTTTTGTGAGGTAAACCGGATATTTTTCAGTGATTATATGGAAAAAAGCGGTTGCAGATGGGATATTCCTTGTCCGCAATCCCGTGTGTTACCGGACAGGCTCAACAGAAAGCTTGCCGGAGCAGATGACGCCAGCCGTGACATGGGTGTCGCCTGGCGTAGCGGTTGCCAACAGGACTAATGATTCACGCACTTCGGTGCTCAGGGACTATTTGATGACACAACAACACCCCCTCGTAAGACTGGTCAACAGTACCAGCCTGGTTAGCCAGATCCTGGTCGGTCTGGTCTTCGGTATCCTCCTTGCCATGTTTATGCCGGAATGGGCCAAAACAGCGGGTCTGCTCGGCAGCCTGTTCGTTGGCGCCCTGAAGGCGGTCGCCCCGCTGCTGGTCTTTGTACTGGTCATGGCGGCGATCATCGGCCACAAGCAGGGCCAGAAGACCAACATGAAACCGATCCTGCTGCTCTATCTGCTGGGTACCTTCCTGGCTGCTGCGGTCGCCGTCGTGGCCAGCTTCCTGTTCCCCTCCAACCTGCATCTGGTGGCGAACAGTGCCGAGATCACCCCGCCGGGCGGCATCACCGAGGTGCTGCAGACCCTGCTGTTCAACGTGGTGACCAACCCGGTCAAGGCGCTGCTGGATGCGAACTACATCGGTATTCTGGCCTGGGCCATCGGCCTTGGCATCGCCATGCGCCACGCCAGCGAGGGGACCAAGGCGGTGATCACCGACCTGTCCCACGGTGTCTCCACCATCGTGAAAGCGGTGATCCGCTGCGCGCCGCTCGGTATTCTGGGCCTGGTTGCCTCCACCCTGGCGGAAACCGGTTTTGACGCCCTGTTCGGCTATGCCCAGCTGTTGATGGTGCTGATCGGCTGCATGCTGTTCATCGCCTTCGTGGTCAACCCGCTGATCGTGTTCTGGAAGATCAAGCGCAACCCCTATCCGCTGGTGCTGACCTGCCTGAAAGAGAGCGGCGTGACCGCCTTCTTTACCCGCAGCTCCGCCGCCAACATCCCGGTCAACATGGCGCTGGCCGAGAAGCTGCGCCTGCCGGAAGACACCTATGCGGTCTCCATCCCGCTGGGTGCCACCATCAACATGGCCGGTGCCGCCATCACCATCACAGTGCTCTCCATGGCGGCGGTACACACCCTGGGGATGGAAGTGGATCTGGCCACCGCCATTCTGCTCTCCGTGGTCGCCACCATCAGTGCCTGCGGCGCTTCCGGCGTGGCCGGCGGCTCCCTGCTGCTGATCCCGCTGGCGTGCAGCCTGTTTGGCATCAGCAACGACATCGCCATGCAGGTGGTGGCCGTGGGCTTCATCATCGGGGTACTGCAGGATTCTGCAGAGACGGCTCTCAACAGCTCCACCGACGTGCTGTTCACCGCTGCGGCCTGCATGGCCGAAGATGAAACCCTGCTGGATGCCGCGCCGGTGCCCAACAGCGAAGCCTGATAGCACAGCCTTCACCACATTGAAAACGCCCTCATTCGAGGGCGTTTTTTATTGTCTGGTGGTT
Source organism: Aeromonas sp. S41-2 (assembly GCF_027705845.1). NCBI lineage: Bacteria > Pseudomonadati > Pseudomonadota > Gammaproteobacteria > Aeromonadales > Aeromonadaceae > Aeromonas > Aeromonas sp. S41-2. The sequence continues at coordinate 126,749 of NZ_JAPDCG010000003.1, forward strand.
TGGGGACTGGTCCGATCCACATTTGCAGGAGGTGAGGGGGCTGGATGAAGTTGGTGCAGTGGGCACATCAAGAGCACGGATAAATGGCTTGCCAGGCAGGCTTTGTGGCACCGGCTTGTATAAGGCTGCATGGGCTATGGGCCGGCCATTGTCGGTTGCTATTCGAGGGGCGCTAACGGGTAGAGGGGGAATTGTCTGGATGGGGAGCAGGGCCGGTGTTTGGCGAGTGGCTAGTTGGCCCACATGTCTACGCATACTCGCTTGCTGGAGAGCCATCATCCGCTGCTGTTGGCGCCATATAAAAATGCTAGCCGGTTACCCGGCTGGCATGTTTGCTGGTATGGCCGAGTGTCAGCCGAGCAGTTGGTAGAGGATGGCGGAGATGGCCGTCATCCCCATCACAGCCACGAAGACGTTGCTGATATGGCCCTGATACTTCGCCATGGCCGGTACGCGCTTGATGGCGTACATCGGCATGATGAACAGGATGGTGGCGATGATGGGGCCGCCCATCGACTCGATCATGCCGAGGATGGAGGGGTTGATCACCGCGGTTCCCCACAGGGTCAGGATGAAGAAGGCGATGATGAACATCTCGACCTTCTTGTGGTTCGGCTCCTTGCCGGATTTGCGCAGGTTCTGGACGATCATCCCCTTCAGGCCTTCACGGGCACCCAGGTAGTGGCCGAAGAAGGAGGAGACGATGGCCACGAACGCTACCAGCGGGCCGAAGTAGGAGATGATGGGGCTCGCGTGCTGGTTGGCCAGGTAGGAGAGCACGGCGATGTTCTGGGACTTGGCTTCTGCCAGCTGTGCCGGGGTCAGGCTCATCACGCAGGAGAAGACGAAGAACATCACGAAGCCGAGCAGGATGGTGGCGGTGCGCTTGAGAATGGCGTCAGACTTCTCGACCGCGTGCTCGCCGTGATCGCGGCGCTGGGCCAGCGAGAAGCTGGAGATGGCCGGGCTGTGGTTGAAGGAGAACACCAGCACCGGAATGGTCAGCCACAGGGTGATGGCAAAGTCCTTGCCGGACGGCATCTGGGAGAGGGCCGCGCCGGTCCAGTCCGGGATCAGGTAGAAGGAGATCCCCACCAGGATGGCGATGAGCGGGTAGACCAGGAACTCGGTCACCTTCAGCATCAGTTTTTCACCAGCCAGCATCACCGACATCATGCCCATGATCAGCACGATGGAGAGGATCCAGCGCGGGGGCGCCGTCATCTGCAACTGGTTGACCATGAAACTCTCAACCGTGTTGGTGATGCCCACCCCGTAGATCAGCACGATGGGGTAGATGGCGAAGAAGTAGAGCAGGGTGATTAATTTGCCGGCTCCCACGCCGAAGTGCTCTTCCACCACTTCCGTGATGTCGGCATCGGGTCTGCTGGAGGAGAGTACGAAGCGGGCGAGGCCGCGGTGGGCCAGGTAGGTCATGGGGCCGACCAGCAGCGCCATCACCACCAGTGGCCAGAAGCCACCCATGCCGGCGTTGATGGGCAAAAACAGAATGCCGGCGCCGACGGCGGTGCCGAACAGGCTGATCACCCAGCTGGTGTCTTGTTTGGTCCAACCACGCGATTGGATGGAGCGGGTTCCTTGCTCCTGTGAGGTCGCAACGTCCTGTGCGCCGGTGACAGTATTAGACATGTGTCTCACCCCGAATTGTGGTTTTTATTGAATCGGCGCAAGGATACGGTTTTTTTAATCAAAAATGTTGATCAAATTCACCTTTATGGGGCTCAAACCCGCATTCTTTTGTGGAAATGTGATCGAAAGAAGAATTAATCAATTATTTTTTATAAAAACCTACGTTAGTTTAATGTTAATGCACGAATGTTGCACAATCTTTTGTAGGCAAAATGTTATATGGCAAGTTGCCGAGAGAGTTGGCGGATCATGCTGGCGGTGGCGCCCCAGATGAAGTGGTGCTGCCAGGGGATCCAGTAGATGGTGTGCAGGTGATCGGCTCTGGGAATGGTGAGCGCGATATGGTGGCGTGGATCCAGCAGGTGGTTGAGCGGCACCTCAAAAGCCTGGTCGACCTCGTCCCGGCTCAGGGTGAGCTGATAGTCGGCCGTGACCAGCCCCAGCACCGGCAGCACGTCGTATTGGGAGACGGTGTTGAGGGGCGTGAGGGTGCCAAGCACCTCTATCTGGGCAGGGACTATGCCGAGCTCTTCCTGGGTTTCCCGCAGCGCCGTGTGGATCAAGTCCCGGTCGTCCGGATCCTGCCTGCCGCCAGGGAAGCTTATCTGCCCTGCGTGGTGGCGCAGGTGCGGGCTGCGCCGGGTCAGCAGCAGTTGCAGGCCGTCGGCCCGCTCGACCAGCGGCAGCAGCACGGCGGCGGGCTTGAGCCCGGCCACCGTCAGCCGGTGGGCGGGGGCGGGGCGTTGCAATAAAAAGCGGGTCAGCAGTTCGGCACGTTCCATCTCGATTCTTCTTCGCTCCAGTTGCTGTGATCCATTTTGTCAGGTTTTCAACGCAGTGTGTCCAGCAGCGGCAGAATGCGGGCCACCTTGTCATAGGTTTCCTGATATTCGTCGTCCACGTCGGAGTCGGCAATGACGCCGCCACCGGCCCAGCAGTGGAGCTGGCCCTGTGCGGCGATCAGGGTGCGGATGCAGATGCTGGTATCCATCCGGCCATGCTGGCTCAGATAGCCGATGCTGCCGCAGTAGGCGTTGCGCCGCTGGGGCTCCAGCTCTTCGATGATCTCCATGGCCCGGATCTTGGGGGCGCCGGTGATGGAGCCGCCGGGGAAACAGGCGCGCAGCAGGTCCACCGCCTGCCACTGCGCATCCAGTTCGCCGTGGATGGTGGACACCAGGTGATGCACCGCCGGAAAGGACTCTACCGCAAACAGGCTGGGCACGCTGACCGAGCCGGGTCGACTCACCCGGCCGATGTCATTGCGCAGCAGATCCACGATCATCAGATTTTCCGATCTGTCTTTGTCGGCGCCAGCCAGCTCCAGGGCGCTGGCCTGATCTTGCTCCGGGTCGGCCAGTCGCGGGCGGGTGCCCTTGATGGGCTTGGTCTCGATATGGCGCTGGTCGAGCAACAGGAAACGCTCGGGGGAGAGGCTCAAAATGGCGCCCTGCGGCAAGCGCAGGAAGGCCGAGAAGGGGGCGCGGTTGGCTTGGGACAGCGCCTGATAGGCCTGCCACTCGTCGCCCCGATAGGGTGCGCTGAAGCGCTGGGTCAGGTTGATCTGATAGCAGTCCCCGGCGGCCAGATAGGCCTGGACCTTGGCAAACTTGTCACCGTATTGCGCGCGGCTCATGTTGCTCTGCCATCTTCCCTGAAGCGCAAAGGGCTCAGTAGCGGTTGCCTGCATCGCTTCAAGCCACTGCAGGCGGCGGGCAAAGCCGGCCTCATCGCCCCAGTGCACCAACTGCCACTGGCCCGTTGCCACGTTTCGCAGCAGGGCCCAGTCATAGATGCCGACCGCCATGTCCGGGATGGTCACGTCACGGGCGGCCAGGCTCGGCAGACGCTCGAAACGGCGGCCCAGATCATAGCCAAACAGGCCGAGTGCACCGCCGATGAAGGGCAGGGGGGTCGCTTGACTGATGATCTCTCCCAGTAGGGCGTGTTGGCGTTGGGCCAGCAGCGTCAACGGATCATCTTCACGGGATTCGTGCTGATCACCCTGCGCGATGCGGGTCAGCGTCCCCTCGGTCTGTAAAGTGGCCAGCGGATCGGCGGTGATGATGTCAAAGCGGTTGTCTGCTCCCAGCGGGCCGGCGGATTCCAGCAACATGGCCCAGGGCAGATGATGAAGGCGTGCGAACAGGGCATGGAGCGCCGTCTGGTGATCAAAATGGTGGATATGCAGCGTTGGTTTCATTTTTTGTTACACAGGCAACAGTTTACAGCCTGCTCCCTAGCCGGTACGGGGGTGGCAAGCGTATCATAGCCGCCGGAATTTTTAGAAAAAACACGCCGTTGTCTTATCGGGCCGACAGGCAAGCCGCCTGGCACCACCCCACCGAAGCACGGCTCATATGGAAGCCCTTGCTCTGCATCGCGCCGGAGACAAGGACCAGTGAGGATGATATGAGCATCATTAAAAAACAGGATTTTATCGATTCCATCGCCGACGCCCTGCAGTACATCTCCTACTACCACCCCCTCGATTTCGTGCAGGCCGCCAAGGCTGCCTATGACCGCGAGATCAACCCAGCCGCCAAGGATGCCCTGGCCCAGATCCTGATCAACTCCCGCATGTCCGCCGAAGGGCATCGCCCCCTGTGTCAGGATACCGGCATCGTCACCTGCTTCGTCAAGATCGGCATGCAGGTGCAGTGGGACAGCGACATGACGGTGCAGGAGATGGTGGACGAAGGCACTCGCCGTGCCTACACCAATCCGGACAACCCGCTGCGCGCCTCCGTGCTGGCCGACCCCGCCGGCAGTCGCAAGAACACCAAGGACAACGCCCCGGCCGTGGTGCACATCGACATGATCCCGGGTGACAAGGTGGAAGTGAGCATCGCGGCCAAGGGCGGCGGCTCCGAGAACAAGTCCAAGATGGTGATGCTCAACCCCTCCGACGACGTGGTGGAGTGGGTGCTCAAAACCGTGCCGACCATGGGCGCCGGCTGGTGTCCACCGGGCATGTTGGGGATCGGCATCGGCGGTACCGCCGAGAAGGCGGCCGTACTGGCCAAAGAGGCCCTGATGGAGCATATCGACATCCAGGAGCTGATCGCCCGTGGTCCGGAGACCACCGAAGAGAAGCTGCGGGTCGAGCTCTACGACAAAGTCAACAAGCTGGGGATCGGTGCCCAGGGGCTCGGCGGTCTCACTACCGTGCTGGATGTGAAGGTGAAATCTGCGCCGACCCACGCTGCCTCCAAGCCGGTGGTGATGATCCCCAACTGCGCGGCGACCCGTCACGTGCACTTCGAACTGGATGGCTCCGGCCCGGCCGAGCTGACTCCGCCGAAGCTGGAAGATTGGCCGGAGATCACCCGCTCGGCTGGCGGCAACGTGCGCCGTGTCAATGTCGACGGCATTACCAAGGCAGAGCTTGCCAGCTGGAAGAGCGGGGATACCGTGCTGCTCTCCGGCAAGATCCTGACCGGTCGCGATGCCGCTCACAAACGCATTGCCGACATGCTGAAAAAAGGCGAGGGGCTGCCGGAAGGGGTCGACTTCACCAACCGTTTCATCTATTACGTTGGCCCGGTCGATGCCGTGCGTGATGAAGTGGTCGGTCCGGCCGGCCCGACCACCTCTACCCGGATGGACAAGTTCACCGATATGATGCTGGGAGAAACCGGCCTCATCGGTATGATCGGTAAATCCGAGCGAGGCCCCAAGACGGTCGAGAGCATCAAGCAGCACCAGGCTGTCTATCTGATGGCCGTCGGTGGCGCCGCCTATCTGGTGGCCAAGGCGATCAAGAAGGCGCGGGTAGTGGCCTTTGCCGACCTGGGTATGGAAGCCATCTATGAGTTCGAGGTGGAAGACATGCCGGTGACCGTGGCGGTCGATTCCCAAGGCAACAATATCCATGAGACAGGCCCGGCTTACTGGTCTGCCAAGATTGCCGAGCTTGACGGCAAACTGGCGTGAGCGAAAGCTGTTTGATGGCTGTCCATTTGCGATCTGGAGACTTGTCTCGAGGCTCCGCGTAAACGGACGCGGCGCGTGACTGTTATCGATACCACCGTTATACCGCTGCAGCCATAGCAGACAGAACGAAGGCGACCCCTGGGTCGCCTTCTCTTTTGGCCTGCGTGCAGTTGCATGAGTGCCAACTGCCAACTGTGCTCAGAGTGAGGCGTTCTGCGCCTTGCTTTCATGCCGCCTTCCACTTCCGTCTATCGGCAGGCACTTGCCGTTGTTATCTGATGGCTGCAGGGCTCTTGTCACTCAGTGATTGCTGGGTTGTTCAGCGCCCAACGAAAAGCCCGTTCAACTCACCAGCCAATCCTGCAAGGCATCTCCTCGCACTCTTGGCATGTCAGTGGTTGAGATAGACATCCTGCCCGCCATAGACCAGTGAACCACTGTGGACAGGAGAGGATGCGGCCGGCTCGAAGAAGCGGGTCAGAACCCCGCAGCGTTGTCCCAACTTGCTCAACTTGGCGCGATCCAGCATGACCTGTTCCGGCAGCCAGGTCAGCACGGCGGCGCAGCGGCCGTTGCCCAGACTCTGTTCCAGCGTCCGCTGCCAGTTTTTGATCTTGGGGCTGTGCAGCACCAATACTCTGGCGGGATTGATCCCCTGTGCCTGCAGCTGCTTGGCTACTGGCAGACCGGGTGGTGCAATCAAGAGGATCCAGCCGGTATCGCCATGGCTCAGTCTCACCAGCTCATCAAGCAGCGGGGCTTCATGGGCAATCGTTGCGCTATAACGCTCATCGTCCCTGTTGCCTTGATGCCGGGTGGGCCAGGGATTGCTCATACCGGCTGAGGTGGTGATGGGGTGCTGACTCATGGGCTGGCTCATATGTTTGTCCTGTATGAATAACCATGCTGTATACACATACAGTAGTTGCTGTTGGTGCCAGTGACAAGCCATTTGTGCTCTAAAATGTGATCGAATTGGCAGTGGGTGAGTCTATGGTATTGATTATAAAGGTTATTTATTTGGTGTTGGCGATGAGTGTTTTTTAGCCTATGGACAAAGCAGGAGGGGACGCCCATGGTTATACAGTATGTCTTGCACAGAGGAGAGATGAGATGGACGTCAGCACCTTGCAACGACTGGATGCCAATATCCTGCTCGGGATCATCAACGAGAAGCTGCGGCTGGAGTGTGACGGGCTGGAAGAGTTGCTGGCCTACTACGACATGACGGAAGATCAGCTGGCCACCCGCTTATTGCAGATAGGCTATCACTATGATCCCATGAGCAACCAGTTCAAGGCCCATGGTTGACCCGCAGAAATCAACCGAACAGCCTTGGTCTTTGCTTTTCATGAACAGCGCACATTGAAATCGTTTTCAATGTGCGCTGAATTTTCAGTTATTTTCAAGGATTTTCAGCACTTGGCAATCATTGAAAACCTATTCACGTATTTATATTTTCATGAAGAGATTAACTGCATGATTTTTAATGAAATTAAAGATTCATAATGGCAGGTTTCAGGAAAGGGTTTTCAAGCTTGAACTGTCATTTTTATGCGTTAAAGTGTGACTTGCGTTAACTTTTAAACCAGCGGCTTTAGCTAGTATGCCCACGCCGGAACATATTCTGAGATAACAACAGCGCCGGTCCCTGATGGGATAACAATTTATTATTCTGTAACGAAGGAAATGGTTTATGGCTACCAAGAAGAAGACAGACCAGGATCTCCAACTGGATAAAGATCAGCTCAAGGCGAGTATCGTGCGTCACCTGCGTTCTACCTTGGGTACAAGCGAACAGAAAGCCTCGCCAGAAGCGTGGTGGAAAGCGACCGCAGCCGCCGTCAACGAACAGGTGTACGAGCGCCTGACCCGCACTCAGCAGACTCACTTCAAGAAAGATACTCGTGCGATTCACTATCTCTCTGCTGAATTCCTGATGGGGCGTCTGACCTCCAACAACCTGCACAACCTCTCCCTGTACAAAGTTTGCGAAGAGGCGCTGGGTGAACTCGGTCTGGAGCTGACCGATCTGTGTGAACAAGAGCCCGACATGGCGCTCGGCAACGGCGGTCTGGGCCGTCTGGCCGCCTGCTTCATCGATTCCCTAGCGACCCTGAACTACCCGGCGGTCGGTTATGGTATCCACTACGAGCACGGCCTGTTCCGTCAGGAAATTCAGGATGGCCGCCAGATTGAACGCCCCGACTCCTGGCGTGAATATGGCAACCCCTGGGAGATCTGCCGCCCGGAATCCGTGCAGGAGATCCCGCTCTACGGCTATGTCGAGACCGTCTTTGGTGACAACGGTGGCCTCAAGAAGGTGTGGCACGCCGGCCGCAAGATCAAAGGGGTGCCTTGGGATATCCCGGTGGTCGGTTTTGGCGGTCATACCGTCAACATCCTGCGCCTGTGGGAATCCCGCGCCTCCGAGTTCTTTGACTGGGACGTGTTCAACGCCGGTGGCTATATCGATTCCCAGGCGGAGAAAGCTCAGGCCGAGACCATCTCCAAGGTGCTCTATCCGAACGATGAGACCGATGCGGGCAAAGAGCTGCGCCTGATCCAGCAGTACTTCTTCTGTGCCTGCTCCATCAAGGACATCATGCGTCGCTACAAGCGGGTGCATGGCACCGACTTCAGCAACTTTGCCGCCCAGATTGCCATCCAGCTCAACGATACCCACCCCACCGTGGCCATCCCCGAACTGATGCGGGTGCTGGTGGACGAAGAGGGGCTGACCTGGGACGCGGCCTGGGCCATCAGCTATCAGGTCTTCTCCTACACCAACCACACCCTGCTGCCGGAAGCGCTGGAGAAGTGGTCGGTCAGTCTGTTCGAGAAGGTACTGCCCCGTCATCTTGAAGTGATTTACGAGATCAACGCCCGCTTCTTGAGCGAGCTGGTGGAGCCCAAGTGGCCGGGTAACGATGCCATCAAGGCCAAGCTCTCCATCATCGAAGAGGGTGATGTGCGCAAGGTGCGCATGGGCAACCTGTGCGTCATCGGCTCCTCCAAGGTCAACGGTGTGGCCGAGATCCACTCCAAGCTGGTGAAGGAAGATCTGTTCCCCGAGTATGCTGAGCTGTGGCCCCAGAAGATGTGCAACGTCACCAACGGCGTGACCCCGCGTCGCTGGCTGCTGGCTTGCAACCCGGAACTGGCCGAGCTGTACAACGAGGTGGTGGGCAAAGAGTGGCCGCTGCAGCTCGACAAGCTGCGCAGCGTGGTCAAGTTTGCCGACGACAAGGCGTTCCAGCAGCAGTTCATGACCATCAAGCGCCACAACAAGGAGAAGCTGGTCAAGGTGATCAAGGCCGAAACCGGCATCGAGGTGAGCTCGGAGGCGATCTTCGACGTCCAGATCAAGCGCCTGCACGAGTACAAGCGTCAACAGCTGAACCTCATCCATATCATGGCGCTCTACCGTCGCCTGCTGGCCAACCCGGACTATGACATGCACCCGCGGGTGTTCATCTTCGGCTCCAAGGCGGCGCCCGGTTACAAGCTGGCCAAAGACATCATCTACGCCATCAACAAGTTGGCGGAGCGGGTCAACAACGATGCTCGCATCCAGGGCAAGCTGAAAGTGGTGTTCATGCCGAACTACCGCGTGAGCCTGGCCGAGAAGCTGATCCCGGCGGCTGATGTCTCCGAGCAGATCTCCACCGCCGGCTATGAGGCCTCCGGTACCGGCAACATGAAGATGGCGCTCAACGGTGCCATCACCATCGGCACGCTGGACGGCGCCAACATCGAGATCGCCGAAGAGGCGGGAGCCGAGAACTGCGCCATCTTCGGTCTGAACGTGGATGAGGTGAAGGCATTGAAGGGGCGCGGCTACAACCCGTACGACTTCTACTATGCCAACTCCGAGCTCAAGGCGGTGCTGGACTGGTTTGATACCGACTACTTCACACCGGGTCGTCCGGGCGAGCTCTCCTCCATCAAGCGCTCCTTGCTGGAAGGGGGGGACCCCTACCTGACCCTGGCCGATTTCGCCTCCTACTCGGAAGCCCACAAGCTGATCGATACCTGGTATCGGGATCCGGCCCTGTGGGCGAAGAAGGCCATCATCAACTCGGCCACCATGGGCAAGTTCAACTCCGATCGCTCCATCCAGGACTATGTGGATCGCATCTGGCAATTGAAACCCTGCAGCATCGGCTGATGAGACGGTAAACGAGCAAACCCCCGCCATGCGGGGGTTTTTTATTTTGGGTGGTCGGTGTTGGTGATGGGGGATTGCGGAAAAGAGAGCACAAGAGAAAACGTCAAACACCCACCTTCACCATACGGCTCTTTTGGCTGAGAACAGTGGCTGTTCAAAGGTGGTGAACGGGTGAGAAGGGGCGATGTTTGGTCGAGACTGCATACAGAAGAGGCAATAAAAAGGCCCCGTCAGGGGCCTTGGTACTCGGCATATCAGTGCAGTATGTCACCCATGAAGTAGGCGAGCAGGGTCAGAATGACGGTGAAGACCAGGTTCAGCACCAGGCCGGCCCGCATCATCTCACGCTGCTTGATATGGCCGCTGGCGAACACGATGGCGTTGGGCGGGGTGGCCACCGGCAGCATGAAGGCGCAGGAGGCGCCGACAGCGATCAGCACGGAGACAACGATGGGTGATACGCCCAGCGCCTGGGCAACCCCGGCAAACAGCGGTACCAGCAGGGCGGCGGTGGCGGTGTTGGAGACCAGCTCGGTCAGGAACACCACGAACGCGGCCAGACAGAGTAGGATGATGAAGATCGGCATGGTGGCCAGACCGTTGGAGAGGTGCTCCGCCAGGAAGGCGTTGGCCCCGGTCTGCTTCAGGATGGCGCTTAAGGTGAGGCCGCCACCAAACAGCATCAGCACGCCCCAGTCGGTGTTCTGGTTGATGTCATCCCAGCTGGCCACCCGGCTGATGGCAATCGCCACAATGGCGCCCATGGCGATCAGGGTATCGAACTGGGGAATGCCTCCCAATGCCTTGGCAATGGGCTGGGAGCCGATCCACAGCAGTACTGTGGTCAGGAAGATGAGCAGGGTGATCTTGCGTTGACCGGTCCACTGGATGGTGACCTGCTCGGTGCTGACCTGGTGGGAGAGGTTGGGACGGGTCACCATATAAAGCAGGCCGATGCCCACTGGCATGAAGATGAGTACCACCGGGATGCCAAACTTCATCCAGTCGGTGAAACCCAGCCCCATCTGGGCAGCTGCGATGGCGTTGGGTGGGCTGCCGACCAGGGTGCCGATGCCGCCGATGCTGGCGCTGTAGGCGACCCCCAGCAGGACGAAGACCAGGGTACGGCGCTCCTTGTGGGCGTCGAGACCTTTCAGCATGCCGAGGGCCAGCGGCATCATCATGGCGGCGGTGGCGGTGTTGCTGATCCACATGGAGAGGGCGGCCGTGATGGTGAAGAGCACGATGGAGGCCCAGCCGAGGTGGCCTCTGGCAAGCTGCATCACCTTGGCGGCGATCTGGGTATCCAGCCCCTGTTTGGAGAGTGCGGCAGCCAGTGCAAAGCCGCCGAAGAACAAAAACAGCACTGGGTTGGCGAAGTCCGTCAGCGACTTGCTCATGTCAAAGACCCCGAGCAGGGTGGCAAGTACCGGGATGGAGAGGGCCGTGATGGTGATGTTGACTGCTTCAGTCAGCCAGAGGATGGCGATGAAGACCAGGATCCCCAGCCCCTTGTTGACGTTGGGGTCAAAGGGGAGCCAGGCCAGCATGGCACAGAGCAGCAACACATCCAGGATGACGATCCCGGATTTGATGTCCAGCCAGCGTGATGGGGTAGTGGAGGGTACTGCAGATGTGTGCATATTGTTCTCTCGGTTAATTTATGGTTGTTGTTGTGTTGCCGAGATTACATTCATCCCCCCGTTTGAAACAGGGGGAACTGGTCAAAGCATGCCGGGACTCACAGAGTCAAGGCAAATTAAAACATTAAATAAACACAAATTAAACATTTCGGTATCATTTGTGGCCTAGATGAAGCTGTGCAACCACTCCTTGAACAGACTGGGAGGAAGGGAGCCACTGCGCTGTGCCACCATCTTGCCCTGCTTGAAGACCATCAGGGTGGGAATGCTGCGAATGGCGTAACGGGCCGCAATGGTGGCTTGTTGCTCGGTATCGACCTTGACGAAGCGGAGTCTTGGTTCAAGTTCACTGGCAACTTGTTGAAAAACAGGTGAAAATTGAAGGCATGGCCCGCACCAGCTGGCCCAGAAGTCGACCACGACCGGGATGTCAGACTGGATCAGGGTATCGAACTGCTGTTCCTGGCCGTTGACCGGGGTGGTGGCGAACAGCTCGCTCTTGCAGCGGCCGCATTTCGCATTTGAATCCACTTTTTCTTCAGGCAGGCGGTTCCTGGTGAAGCAATGGCTACAATAGGTAGTGATAAATGACATAATTGATTCCTGTATGCATAAGCCCTGCAACATCTTATTGCACTGACAGGGCAGAGTAACGGTAACATAGTAATCAGTTATCTTTCACAGCCAGTTATCCTGTGTCGACATGATGTCGGTGGATGCGTGGCCATGACATGAGAATCGAGACGGGATGAATAATGTGACACGGGTCAATCGTGTTGTGCTTAGCCTGATCATGGTATCGCTGCTGGCGTTTTCCGGCTATTGCTGTCAGCTGCTCAGCCAGCAGCAGAAGGCCTCCGAGCTCAGCGTTGCCGCAGAGTTGATCCTCAACCGGGTCAATACCGACACCGTCTATCTGCTTGGCCGCGAGAAGGCCAACGACGGCAACGTACAGCAACGTCTCAATCAGTTGTCGAGCAACCTCGACAGCTTTGTACGCCAGGTGCGCAACGATCCCGACTCTGCCGACAATCCCCACTCCCAATCCCTGTTGCATGACATCGATAGCTATTTGCTCGACTTGGCCAAGCTTTATTCCATGGAGATGGCGATCGAGTACATAGAGCAGCCTTTTCAAAAGCAGCTCAACGGCTTGCTGGCCACCTTGCCGGCAGACTCTCCACTTGCCATCGACCTGACCGAGCTGGCCCAGCTCAGTCACTACCTCAAACGCAGCTGGGACAAGGGCGAGCAGCTGCGGCTGCAGGCCCTGCAGCGCCGCCTCAAGACGGCCTATCCCGCCAATCCCGAAGTGGCAGGGCTGGCCCAGCTGAGTGAGGATGTCAGCCATCAGGTGGTGGAGTACCACGTGCTGCGCAACCAGGTGATCGACATGCACGAACTGGAGGGGCTGTCACTCTGGAAGCAGAGCAAGATGGAGCAGGCTTCCTCCCTCAAGAGCCGCTTCTATCTGATGGTATTGGGGGGGGCCATGCTCTGTTTCGGGCTGGTGGCGGTGACCCTGTGGCGACGCAATCAGAAGCTGAGCGAGTTGTCGCGCCAGACCGGCTTGCTGGCCCAGGCCAAGAGCGATTTTCTGGCCAACATGAGTCATGAGATCCGCACCCCCATGAACGCCATCATCGGGTTCAGCTCGCTGGCACTGCAGACCGAGCTGGATCAGCAGCAGCGGGACTATCTCAGCAAGATCAAATCCTCGTCGGACACCCTGCTGCTGCTCATCAACGACATTCTGGATCTGACCAAGGTGGAGTCCGGCAAGCTGACCCTGGAGGAGATCGACTTCGATCTGAGCGAGCAGATCGACTCGCTGGCCGGCATGTTTGCCGACCTGGCCGAGCGCAAGCAGGTCGAGGTCATCATCAACAAGTCGCCGGCCGTGCCGGATTTTCTGCGCGGCGATCCGCTGCGCCTCGGCCAGGTGCTGGTCAATCTGGTCAACAACGCCATCAAGTTTACCGAGCGGGGCGAGGTGGAAGTAGCCATCACCCTGGTCAACCAGCACCCGATGCAGGTGCGTTTCAGCGTGCGTGACACCGGCATCGGCATCGCCGAGGAGAAACAGGCCCAGCTGTTCCAGCCCTTCACCCAGCTGGAGGCAGGCAATACCCGCAAATACGGCGGCTCCGGGCTGGGTCTGAACATCTCCCAGCGTCTGGTCGAACTGATGGGGGGCCGGATCACGGTACAGAGCAAGCCGGGGACGGGCTCGGTCTTCCAGTTCGAGATCCCCATGACCAAGGCGGTTTACGGTGTCTCCGGGCGGCGGGTCTTCTTCGAACATCAGCCACTGGTGCTGGTGATGGATGACAACGAGCTGGTGCTGGATCTGGCCAAGGATATCCTGGGTCGGGCCGGTGCCAGGGTGATGGCAGTCAACAGCCTCTCCCGGGCCCGCCAGGTGCTGCGGGAAGAGGGGCAGAATATCCGGCTGGCCATTCTGGACTGGCGCATGGGGCAGGAAGACGGGCTGGATCTGGCGCTCGAGATGTATCAGCACAGCCAGTGGCGCCGTCTGCCGATCCTGATGACCAGTGCCTGGGCCAAGGAGGGACTGCATGGGCGGATGGAGAGCATGGGATTGACCCACTTCCTGCCCAAGCCGATGACCGAAAATGCCCTGCTGGCCAAGGTGGACGAGCTGCTCAACGGCAGCTCCCACGATCAGCAGTTCCGCCAGGCCGAGGCGCAGGGGGATCAGCAGCATTTTCGCGAGCTGCTGCAAGGCATCCGGGTACTGCTGGCCGAGGACAACCGGGTCAACCAGCAGCTCATCATCGAATACCTGCGCCGGGTCGATGCCCTGGTGACCGTGGTGGGCAACGGCCGAGAGGCGGTCGAGCGGGTGGCCGAGCAGCCCTTCGACGTGATCCTGATGGACTTGCAGATGCCGGTGCTGGACGGGCTGGATGCCACCCGCCAGATCCGCAAGATGGTCGACAAGCACGATGTTCCCATCATCGCCCTGACCGCCAGCGCCATGCCGGGGGACAGGGAGCGCTGCCTCGGGGTCGGCATGAACGGCTATGTCACCAAGCCGGTCAGCAAGCTCGATCTCTACAACAACCTGCTGCAGTGGGTGAAGAGTGCCAGCGGCGAGCGGCGGGTGCCGCTCGAGGTGAAACCGCCCGATTTGATGGGAGTGCTGGATCTGGAGGATGCCCTCAGGCGGCTGGAGCAGGACAAGGAGGCGCTGCAGATCCTGTTCAAGCTGTTCATGTCGGAGCACAAGGACGACCTGTGGGAGATCCGCTCCGCCCTGCGTCGTCAGCAGCCCGATATCGCCTGCCGGTTGCTGCATACCCTCAAGGGGGTTTCCGCCAATATTTCCGCCTCCCGTCTGCAGATCATGGCTGGCGAGCTGGAGTGGCGGTTGCGCCAGCAGGAGGAGCTGACCGAGCAGGATCTGGAGCAGCTGCAACAGGTGTTCAGTCTGACCCGGGAGGAGGTGTCCCACTTCCTGCTCACCGGGGAGCAGCATGAAACACCGTACGCCGGCTTCGGACAGCGTGATGATCGCTTGTTGTAACAGGTGAAATAGCAATAATTCTCAAGCCGCTTGCTTCAGGCTATCATGACCCCTTCGTATCGCCCCCAGCCGGGGGCGATTGCATTGAGTTTCCCCGTGATGGGCGCCGGCCCTGGGCCGGTCGCGACAAAGGATATCTACGTGAGCGTATTTGCAAGGCTGGGCTGGTTCTTCAAGGAGCAGTGGCGGCGTTACCTGATCGCCATCTCCCTGTTGATGATGGTGGCCCTGTTGACCGTGATCCCGCCCAAGGTGGTGGGCTGGGTGGTGGATGGCATCGCCAAAGGGTCCCTTGATAGTGCAACCTTGACGGGCTATCTGGCCGGGCTGTTCGGTCTTGGTCTGCTCATCTATCTGCTGCGCTACGTGTGGCGGGTCATGCTGTTTGGCGCCTCATACCGGCTAGCCTATGTGCTGCGCAACCGGCTGTTCAGCCACTTCACCCGCATGAGCCCGGACTTTTATCAGCGCCATCGTACCGGCGATCTGATGGCCCATGCCACCAACGACATCCAGGCGGTGGAGATGACCGCCGGGGAAGGGGTGCTGACCCTGGTGGATTCCATCATCGTCGGGGTGCTGGTGCTCTCCATCATGTGCAGCCAGTACTCCTGGCAACTGACCCTGCTCTCCCTGTTGCCGTTGCCGGTGATGGCGTTCTTCATGAACCGCTTCGGCACCCAGATCTACAAGGAGTTCAAGGCGGCGCAGGGAGCCTTCTCCCGGCTCAACAACAAGACCCAGGAGGCCCTCTCCGGCGTGCGGGTGCTCAAGTCCTATGCGGTGGAGTCGCTCGAAGATCGCGGTTTTGCCGAGCTGACCCGGGAGGCGGGCGCCTGCAACATGGCGGTGGCCCGCATCGATGCCAAGTTCGATCCAGTGATCTACCTCTGCATCGGCTGCTCCTACTTTCTGGCGGTGGCGGGCGGCAGCGCCCTGGTGCTGCGTGACGAGCTGACCCTGGGGGAGCTCACCAGCTTCACCATGTACCTCGGCCAGCTGATCTGGCCCATGTTCGCCATCGCCTGGTTGTTCAACATCATCGAGCGTGGCAGCGCCGCCTATTCGCGGATCGAAAGCCTGCTCGGCGAGCGCAGCGACATCGAAGAGCCGGCCCAGCCGGTGGCGCTGACCTCGGTCTTTCCACTGCGCGCCGTGGCGCTCAGCTACCAGCTCGAGCAGCGCACTCTGCTGCGCAATGTGGATTTCACCCTGCAAGTCGGTGGCATGCTGGGGATCGTCGGGCGCACCGGCGCGGGCAAGAGTTCCCTGCTCAAGCTGTTGATGCGACTGGCCAACCCCACCGCGGGGGAGATCCGCATGGGGGAGGTGCCCATCTCGCAGCTGGCGCTGGGTGAGCTGCGCGGTCAGTTTGCCTATGTGCCGCAGGAGCCGTTTCTCTTCTCCACCACCATTGCCGCCAACATCGCCCTCGGCCGCCCCGATGCCAGCCGGGAGGAGATTGAGCGGGTGGCGCGCATCGCCTGCGTGCACGACGACATCAGCCGTTTCCCCAAAGGCTATGAGACCGAAGTGGGAGAGAAGGGGGTGACCCTCTCCGGCGGTCAGAAACAGCGGCTCGCCATCGCCAGAGCCCTGCTGCTGGAGGCGCCCATCCTGGTGCTCGACGATGCCCTCTCGGCGGTGGATGCCCACACCGAGCAGCAGATCCTGCATGCCCTCAAGGCCCACAAGCGTACCCTGATCCTGGTCAGCCACCGGATGACGGCGGTAGAGCAGGCCGACGAGATCCTGGTGCTGGAAGAGGGCCATGTCAGTGAGCGCGGTCGCCACGGTGCCCTGATGGCCCACAACGGCTGGTACGCCGATATGGTGCGTTATCAGCGTCTCGAGCAAGACGTGGAGGAGCGCCTGTGAACCCGACCATCAAACGACTGCTCGGGTACTGTGCCCGTTATCCGCGCTGGCTCATTCAGGCGGGGATCTGCCTGCTGCTGGCCACCGGCGCCGAAGTGGCCGGTCCCTTGCTCATCAAGCTGTTCATCGACGACTATCTGGCGCCGCGCCAGCTGGTGTGGCCCGCCATCGCGGCCATCGCCGCCGGCTATCTCGGCCTGCAGGTATTGTCTGCGGCCGGTTTTTACCTGCAATCCCTGCGTTTCAACCGCATCGCCCAGGCGGTGGTGCAGCGACTGCGCGAGCAGGTGTTTGCCACCGCCATCCGGCTGCCGGCCCGCTACTTTGACCAGCATCGCTCCGGTTCGCTCATCTCCCGCATCACCAACGACACCGAGGCGATCATGAACCTCTATGTACAGGTGATCGGGCTGCTGGTGCAGAAGGTGGTGCTGCTGTGCGGCATCCTCATCTCCATGGCGCTGCTGGATCTGCGGCTGATGCTGGTGTGTGCCTGTCTGTTGCCGGCGGTGGGCGGGGTGATGTGGCTTTATCAGAAACTGAGTGTGCCCGTGGTGCGAGCGACCCGCAGCCTGCTCTCCGACATCAACAGCCGTCTCAACGAGTCGCTGCAGGGGATGCCGGTCATTCAGGCCATGGTGCAGGAGCACCATTTCGCCAACGCTTTTGCCGAGGTGAACCAGCAGCACTGGGCGGCGCGCCTCAAGAGCCTCAAGATCAACGGCATCCTGCTGCGCCCGCTCATCGATCTCTTCTACATGATGGTGCTGATCGGCCTGTTGGCGCTGTTTGCCCGCGAGGGGCTAAGTGTGGAGGGCGCCATCCAGGTGGGGGTGCTCTACGCCTTCATCAGCTATCTGGGGCGGATGATCGAGCCGCTCATCGAGATGACCAACCAGCTCAACCAGTTGCAGCAGGCCATGGTGGCCGGGGAGCGGGTTTTTGCCCTGCTCGATGAAGCGCGCGAGAGCACCGAGGGCGAGATGCACCCGCTCAAGGGGCAGGTGAGCTTCGAGCGGGTGAGCTTCTCCTACGATGGCGAGCAGCAGGTGCTGCGCGACGTGAGCTTTACCGCCAAACCGGGCCAGATGCTGGCGCTGGTGGGTCATACCGGCAGCGGCAAGTCCACCATCATCAGCCTGCTGATGGGCTTCTACCCGCTGGATCAGGGCCTTATCCGCTTCGATGATCATCCGATGGCGAGCCTGTCGCTCTCGGCGGTGCGCCGCAGCATCGGGCTGGTACAGCAGGATCCCTTTATCTTCGTTGGGACGTTGGCGGAAAACCTGCGCCTTGGTCGCGACGGCATCGACGAGGCGCGCCTATGGCAGGCGCTGACCGAGGTACAGCTGGCCGAGTTCGTGCTGAGCCTGCCGGCGGGCTTGAATACCCTGATGGAGGAGGGGGGCAAGAACCTCTCCGCCGGCCAGCGCCAGCTGCTCTCCTTTGCCCGCGCCTTGGTGGGCGATCCGCGCATCCTCATTCTGGACGAGGCGACCGCTAGCGTGGACTCCCAGACTGAGCTGGCCCTCTCTTCGGCGCTGGCGGCGGCACGGCGCGGCCGTACCACCATCGCCATCGCCCACCGCCTCTCGACCATCGTGGATGCGGACGAGATCCTGCTGCTCTCGCGCGGTCAGGTGAACGAGCGGGGTAGCCATGGCGAGCTGATGGCGCTGGGTGGCCATTATGCCCAGCTGTTCGAGATGCAGAGCCAGGGAGCCTGGCTGGAAGAGAAGCGGGCCTGATCGACCGCCACAGGAATGAGCAGAGGGAACCCGTGCGGTTCCCTCTTTTTTTGGGTGGTGAAAAGGTGGCAAGCGTGATCCGCGTCCTTGTCGAACGCCAGCCATGCTGGCAACATGTTGTTTACATCAACTCATCGGATCAGTTCGCATATGGATTTGCAACGTTTGAAGGCCAACCTGGCACTGCGGCTCTTTGCCTGGCGCTACATCCCCGTCATCGGTTTTTGTGCCCCCGTCATCGAAGAGATGAACGCCAAGGCGCTGCGCATTCGCATTCCGCTCGGCTGGCGCACCCGCAACCACCTGGGCAGCATGTACTTCGGCGCGCTGGCGACCGGCGCCGATCTGGTGGGCGGTCTGCTGGTGATGGAGAAGGGGCGGCAGCGGCGCAAGAAGGTGCACTTCGCCTTCAAGGATGTGCAGGGGGAGTTTTTGAAACGGCCCGAGGGGGATGTGCAATTTGACTGTGCGGCCGGGGAGGAGATCGACGCCATGATCGACGAGTCGCTGGCGAGCGGTCAGCGCATCAACCGTCCCATCCAGGTGGTGGCCACCTGTCCGTCACTGAACGGAGATGAGGCGATGGCGCGCTTCGTGTTGACCCTGTCGATCAAGGCCAGCTAATGCCAAAGGGCGCGTCGGCGCCCTTATTCAAGCGGGGTCAGAGGATCTCCGGGCTGACGCCTTCTTTCACCACGACCTTCATGCCGTTGAAGTTGACCACTTGCTCAGCCACTGTGCTGGGTAGCACTTGCGTGGCAAAGCGTCGGGATCAGAGGATCTCGGGGCTGACGCCTTCTTTCACCACGACTTTCATGCCGTTGAAGTTGACTACCTGCTCGGCCACGATCTTGCAGCGTTTGCGGGTCTCGACCTGACCGTCCACCTCGACCAGCCCTTCGGCGACCAGCGCCTTGGCCGCACCGCCACAATCGGCCCAACCCTGATGTTTGATAAGGTCGCACAAGGCAACGAAGGGGTGGCCTTCGAGCAGAAACGTCTCCATGGGAAATCCTCTAGTGGATGAATGGCTGAAACAGCAGGGCGGTTATTCTAGGCAGTTCGGGCCGCCAAAGAAAGGGCAAGGGCACCTCTCTGCGGGCAATTGTGGCTTGCAAGACCATTTTTGGGGCGCACACCATAGCAGTCAGCCCGGCTGTGGCCGGGCTGACTGAGATCATGGGGCAAACTGCTTTCAGCCGAACTTCACCACGGCTTCACCGCTGACGGCGATGGCGCCGGTTGCCGTCAGGATGCGGGTGGCCAGGGTGATGATGGGCTTGTCGCTGCGCAGGGCGATGATCTCCACCTCTGCCGTCACCTCATCTCCCACAAACACCGGCTGCTTGAAGGCGAGGCTCTGACCGAGGTAGACGGTGCCCTTGCCCGGCAGCTGCTGGCCCAGCAGCCCCGAGAAGAGGCTGGCCAGCAGCATGCCGTGCACGATGGGGCGCTCGAACGGCGTGGTGGCGGCGAAGGCGGGATCCAGGTGCAGCGGATTGAAATCCTCCGACAGTCCGGCAAACGCCTCGACCTCTGCCGCCCCGAACCGCTTGGTCAGGCTGGCTTTTTGGCCCACCTCGAAGGGACGCATGCTCATGCTGGCTCCTCCTCGGGGCTTTGGGTAAAGACCGGGTTGAGCCGTACCTTGACGTAGCTGCCGGGGGCCGCTTCCAGCCCTTCGCTCGGGATGCGGGCGGGGAGAGGGGCGGGGTCTTCTTCCCGGCTCTGGATGAAGGCTGCCATCTGCGGCCACCAGGAGCCTGGGGCGTGGCTTGCGTCGGCAAGCCACGCCTCGGGGCTGGCGGCCTCGGCGTCGTTCTGCCAGAAGCCGTACTTGTTGGCGTCCGGCGGATTGACGATGCCGGCGATGTGGCCCGATTCGGCCAGGATGAAGCGCTGCTCGCCACCGAACAACTTCATGCCCTGCCAGGTCCCTTGCCAGAGGGCGATGTGATCGTCCATGGCCGATACCAGCAGCACCGGGGTCTTCACCTTGCCGAGGTCGATGCGGGTGTGGCGGATCTTGAGCTCCCCCTTCACCAGCTGGTTCTCCAGATAGAGCCGGCGCAGCAGGCTGCTGTGGGTCTTGCCCGCCACGTTGGTGCTGTCGCTGTTCCAGTGCAGCAGATCGAACGCCACCGGGCTCTGCCCCTTGAGGTAGCTGTCGATGTAGTAATTCCAGTAGAGGCTGTTCTCCCGCAGCAGGCTGAAAGAGACCGCCAGTTGGCGCCCGTCCATGATGCCCTTGGCTTCGTTCTGGGCTTCCAGCGCCGCAATGATGGGCTCGTGGATGAAGATGCCAAGCTCCCCCGGTTGGGAGAAGTCGAGCAGGGTGGTGAACAGGGTGGCGGAGCGAACCCGCTGCTTCTGGCGTCTGGCAGCCAGCCAGCCCATGGCCAGGGAGAGGGCGGTACCGCCGATGCAGTAGCCGATGCCGTGCACCTCCCGCTCGCCAGTGGCCGCCTCCACGCCATCCAGCGCGGCGATGACCCCGTCTACCACGTAGTCGTCGAGATCGATGTCGGCCTGGGCCAGACCCGGGTTGCGCCAGGAGATCATGAACACCGTCTGGCCCTGGGCGATCAGCCAGGCCACCAGGGAGTTCTGGGGCCGCATGTCCAGGATGTAGTACTTGTTGATGAAGGGCGGCACGATCAGCACCGGCGTCCTGGCCACCGTTTCCGTGGTCGGGCTGTACTGAATGAGCTCATACAGCTCGGTGCGCTTCACCACCCGGCCCGGCGTCAGCGCCAGATCCCGCCCCAGCTCAAAGGCGGACTCGTCAGTCAGCCGGATGTTGAGCTGATCGGCGCTGCGCTCGAGGTCTTCGGCCAGCAATGCCAGCCCGCGCACCAGATTCTGGCCGTCGGACTCCAGGGTCAGCTTGAGCAGCTCCGGGTTGGTGGCCAGAAAGTTGCTGGGGGCCATGGCGTTGATGTACTGGCGGGTAAAGAAACGCAGCCGCTCCCGGCTCTTCTGAGGCCCCCCCTCGAGGGCATCCACCGAAGCCAGCAGGTGCTTGGCGGTCAGCAGATAGGATTGTTTGAGGTAGTCATAGATGGGCTGCTCACTCCAGGCCTCGGCCTTGAAGCGGCGATCGCTGCGCTCCGGGGCGATGAGCGGTTCGCTCTGCTGGCCTGCGCTTTTGAGCAGGGTGTGCTGCATCAGCTTGAGCTGATCCTGCCACCAGTTCATCTGGGCATTGATCAGTTGCCAGGGCTGCTGGCTACCCTGCTCCAGCACCTGGCCGAGGTCGTCGAGATTGGTCTGCAGCAGGGCTTGGGCCGTGCGCTCGGTCTGCGCCTTGGCCATGTCCAGCAGCTTGTCGTTGTAGTGGGCCAGGGCCTCGAACAGCGGGCCGTAAGATGATTGGCTCATGTTCTCTCCTTCACCCATCCCCGGCGCAGGGCGAGCCTGTCGTGACGGAGCATGGGGAGATGTGGCTGCCCGTCGCGGGCAGCCAGGGGGATATCAGGCCTTGCCCGTGCTCTTTTTGATGCCGTCGGCAGCCAGGGCGTCGAGGTCATCCTTGAACTGCTGGCCGAGGGTGTTGAGCTTCTGGATGTCGTCCAGCATCTGGCGGGAGAGCTGGCTGGCGGTCTCCAGCTGGACGGTGCCAAGGGCCGCCAGGCTCTGGGCATCCTGCACCTTGCCGGCGGCCTGCAGCTGGTTCAGTCCCAGCTCGGCATAGGCGTTGGCGGACGCCAGCTGCAGCCGGGTCAGCTGTTCGATGTTGCTGGCCAGCAGCTGGTTATAACGGGTGAGGGGGGCAGCAAAGCCTTGCATCTGCTCGGTAAAGGTCTTGATTACGTCCATATTCATCGCGTGTCTCCGTGGTTGGCAGAAGGGTATTGCAAAAGGCCGATGGGCCCATTCTTCGGTTACATCCGTTCGACTACATCCTTAAGTCGTCACGTGTCGTTTGCTCTGTTCAAACGCACGTTTAGGTATTGTGTTACCAAATGAGGCTTGATGTAAATAATATAAATGTTAATTTTTGGCGAAATATTGATTCTGGTCTGTCCAGTTTGATTGGCCCGATTCAGACGAGGGGTGACGCAGCCACGTCCGTCGGGTCTCGTTCCCAGGCCGCGGGGCTGGTAGGCTGACGCCACTCCCTGAGCCTTGAGGAATGCATCGATGAAACCTGCTCGCCTGCTGCTTGCCCTGGGGGCTGCGGCCCTTGGTGGCGTTGCCCACGCCAGTACCCCTGTCCAGCTCTCCTTGCCCGGCGTCAATCTGCCCGCGTCCCATCAGGTCGAGGGGGCCAGAGCCTCTGTTCTCTATGGCCGCACCGGTCAGGTGAAGGGGATCGATCTGCCGGTCTTCGCCCTCTCCGACGTGGATCAATTCACCGGTCTGCAGCTTGGCATCTTCCTCGGTGCCGGCCGGGTACGCCACCAATTTGGCGGGGTGGCCATCAACGCGGTCAACTGGCACGAGGGCCAGGACAAGGGCGTCAACCTTGGCTTCGTGAACCTGACCAACAATGTGCAGGGCCTCAACTGGGGTGCCGTCAACATCGCCAAGGGCAATGCCCTGGCCAACGTCGGCTTCGTCAACTATGCCGAGCGCACCACCTTCCAGCTGGGCTTCATCAACGCCACCAAGCACCTGGACGGTCTGCAGATTGGCCTCGCCAACTACGCCGAGAACGGGGTTTTCCCCATCTTGCCGCTGATCAATTTCAAGAAATCCTTCTAAGCGGCGCCGCCAACCTTGCTTTAGGGGCTCCAGCCATTACCCTGTGCTGCATTGATAGCGTGCAGAGGTGACACTGGCATGACAATGGAACACATGGATGCCATCGGCATCGGCTGGGACGTAAGAGGCTGGCAGGGCAGTGCCCAGGCGGTGGCCGTGGTGGGGTGGCAGGCGCGTGAACAGCGACTGCACTGGTTTGGGGTATCGCCCCTGTTTCGACTGAGCTCACGGGTTGCGCCGGATCTGGATGCCTTGCTGCGTCCAGCACTGCACGACGAGATCCACCTGCTGCAGGTGCTGGCCTGCCCGCAGCTGGCGCTGGGGATCGACGCGCCACTGGCGTTTCCTCGCGCCTTGGGAGAGCTGCTGGCGGGGAGGGCGACCGAGTGCGCCGTGCCCCAGCGCGAGATAGACAACCCTTATGCCTACCGGGACTGCGAGCGCTGGCTGCACCGGCAATATGGCAAGAAGCCGCTCTCGGCCACCTTCGACAGGCTCGGCAACAACGCGACCCTAGCGCTCGCCATGCTGCCCCGATTGGCCGATTTGCAGCTGGTGCCCAAGCAGCAACCACAGGCCGATCGCGCCGTGCTGGAGGTCTATCCCGCTCTCGCCAAGGTGGGTGGCAAGGCATCGGCGGTGCGCGCCGAGCTGCTGGCGCATCTACCGGCCGATGTGACGGCGGGGACCGATCGCTACGATGCCGCCATCTGCGCCCTGATGGCGCTGCAATACGCCGCCAAGGGGAGCGTCTCCCTGTTGCCGGCTCTGGTGGCGCCGCCCGCCGAGATGGCTTTGGACGAGGGCTGGGTCTACCACTTCGCTCGCCCTTGATGAACCGGATCGGGCCGACCAGCCCGATCCAGCCTCTGGTCGATTGGTGATCTCTTTACTTGCACCGACGCCGTTGCCTCCTTCCACTACATTGCCTTGCTGCCTTGCTGCCTTGCTGCCTTGCTGCCTTGCTGCCTTGCTGCCTTGCTGCCTTGCTGCCTGAGGGCCGGGGCTGCCACAGACACCCACTTGTTTACTCGCCATCAGATGGCTCTGCGCACCAAAAGCCCATTTATTAATCTCATATGCCATCAAACAAGAGTTTTGTACCCCCTTATCAGGCCATGCCGGCCATGCTCGCGGTTGCAAGCTGCGGCATGTCAGTAAAGAGGGGGCCGGTGATGGCGATGGCAACCAGGGCGTCATCGAGAATTTTGCCGACCAAATAAGGGTTTATGCTGATCAAGGGTGGAAGATCAATATCTTCATCCGATATATTGCGCCTTTCCCCTGACTCTTCTCTGCGGTGATGTCGATGAAACGCATTCTCTCTATCCAGTCCCACGTGGTGTTCGGCTGTGCCGGCAACAGCGCCGCCGTGTTTCCCATGCGCCGTCTCGGTATGGAGGTATGGCCCATCAACACGGTGCAGTTCTCCAACCACACCCAATATGCGGCCGGATGGCAAGGAATGGCGATGCCCGCAGGGCATATCAGCGCCCTGTGCGAAGGGCTCTCGAATATCGAGGTGCTGGCCCACTGTGACGCCGTGCTGAGCGGTTATCTGGGCTCGGCGGAGCAGGGAGACGAGATCCTGGCGGTAGTGGCCGCGGTCAAGGCCGCCAATCCTGCCGCCATCTATTTCTGCGATCCCGTGATGGGTCACCCGGAGAAAGGGTGCATCGTCGCTCCTGGGGTGACCCGTTTCTTGACCGAGAAGGCGCTGCCGGCGGCCGACATCATGGCCCCCAATCTGCTGGAGCTGGAGACCCTGTGCGACGTCCATCTGACGAATTTGGCGCAGACGCGGGCCGCCGCCCATCAGCTGCTGGCGCGCGGGGTGAAGATGGTGCTGGTCAAGCATCTTGGACGCGCCGCTCGCGAGCCGGGTCGTTTCGAGATGCTGCTGGCCACCACCGAGGGGGATTATTTGATCGACCGCCCGCTCTACGAGTTTGTCCGCCAGCCGGTGGGAGTGGGGGACCTCATCAGCGCGCTGATGCTGGCCAATCTGCAGGCGGGTTACGATGCCGTCAGCGCGTTCGAGCGCACCAATGCGGCGGTGGATACGGTACTGCTGCACACCTGGCAGGCCGATGCCTATGAGTTGCAGCTGATCGCGGCCCAGGAGGCCTTTGCCGCCCCTCTGATCAAGGCGCGGGCCGAACGGTTGGCCTGATCTGGCCATCAGGGGAAGGGCCTGGGCGCGGATGATCCGCGCCCAGCTTGGCCGCCTGATCACTCTTCCTCATCTATCAGTTACCAGCTCCCCGCTGCGCCGCTTATCTGCTTGCACACCGAGCGAGGCAATGCCGCCTCAGCCGTCACCTTGGTCCTGACGCCGGGCATCGGGTTCAGATCTGGCCGTTGCCCTGTTCCCGCTGCTCTGCCTCATCGAATACTACCTGCTGGTAGTGCTCGACCGTGGGGAAGGGATCGTAGAAGTGATGGAGCAGGGCCTTCCACTGCTGGTACTGGGGCGAGCCACGAAAGCCCTGGGTGTGATCTTCGAGGCGCAGCCAGTGGACCAGCAGCAGATAGCGGTGGGGAGCGGTCAGCGAGCGCTGGAGCTGGTGTCCGCCGTAGCCCGGCATGGTGCTGATGATGCGCTGGGCCCGGGAGAATGCCAGCTCGAAGGCGGCAGCCTGACCGGGGATGACCTGCAGAGGGGCGACTTCCAATATCATGGTGACTCCTTGTCCCAAGGATAAAGGGGCCATTGCAGCAGGTCGGGCAGGGAATGACAAGGCCGGCCGCTGGGGCCGGCCTTGTCGGCGTGATCACGGCTTTGCTTGAGTGCCGATCAGGCGCGTGGGTGGCGGGCCCGGTAGCGCTCGGCCATGGCGTTGGCCGCGATCATGGCGTGGTAGACATCCTGCTCGCTGACGCTCATCGGCATGTTACCCATGGTGTCGAGGGGATCGCAGGCAAGTTTGGCCACCTGGCGCCACTCGCTCTCCACGAAACGGCTCAGCCCCATCTCCTGCAGGGTCATGGGCAGGCCGGCCAGCTGGATGATGCGCATCACCTCGTCCAGCTCGGCCTGGGGCGCGCGCTCGAGTACCAGCTGGGTGAGCAGGCCAAACACCACCTTCTCGCCGTGCTGGGCCCGGTGCAGATCCGCCACCACCGACATGCCGTTGTTGACCGCATGGGCCGCCGCCAGGCCGCCCGCTTCGGCGCCCACGCCGCTCAGATAGATGGTGGCTTCGATGGTCTGCTCCAGCGCCGGGGTAGTGACATGGTGGCGCACCGCGTCCATCGCCAGCTCGATGTTCTCCCCCAGCAGCTCGTAGCAGAGCCGGGCCAGCCCGAGACCGGTGCGGGAGGGGCGCTTGCCCACCAGATTGATACCGTCCGCCCGGTAGCAGGCACGGGCCTCGAAGTAGGTGGCGAGCGCATCGCCCACACCGGCGGCGAAGAAGCGGGCGGGGGCCGCCGCTATGATGGCGGTGTCGGCGATCACCACATCCGGGTTCTGGGGCAGGAACAGATAGCGCTCGAACTCGCCCGCCGGGTTGTAGATCACCGCGAGGGCGGTGCAGGGGGCATCGGTGGAGGCAATGGTGGGAAACAGCACCACCGGGCGGCGCAGGTAGAAGGCCACCGCCTTGGCGACATCCAGGGTCTTGCCGCCGCCGATGCCGACGATGACGTTGGCCCCCTGTTGTTCGGCCAGATCGCACAGGCGGCGGATCTCGATGTCGGTGCATTCGTAGTTGAACTTCTCGACCGTCCCCTTCAGGCCTGCCTGCAGCAGGCCGGCGAGCGCCTCCTCTCGCACCCGCTCCAGAATGAACTCGTCGCTGACGAGCAGGGCATTGTCGCCGAAATCTTTTACGTGATCATGGAGTTGGGGCAGCAGATCGTGGCCGATGATGAATTTTTTGGGGGAGGTGACGGTACGAGGCAGGATAGGCATGCAGTATTCCTTAAGGCAGTGAGCGGTATCCGATTGGTATGCAAACGGGTCTTTCTGCCACACCATACGCCTCGTCTAGGGTGAGGTGAAGGAACAATCATACACAAATGGGGCTATAGCAGACTCAAAATTAATCTTGATGCTATTTTGATTGTTTTCTGCGGCCAGGAGAATAACGCAACGCGCCCTCCATGGGGAGGGCGCACTGTGGTTACAGAGTAGAGGCGAGCAGTGTAGAGGCGTGCGAAGCGGAGGCGGTGCGCGGCTCAGAGCTGCTTGTAGAAGAAGAGGGTGGCCGCCAGGGTGCCGTCGGCACTGCGGGCAAAGGCGGGGATCTGGCCCGCCTCCTGGTAGCCGAGCTGGCGATAGAGGTGGGAGGCGGCATCGCCCACCCGGGTGTCGAGCACCAGCAGGCTGCGGCCGGCTTCTTTGGCCCCTTGCTCCATGCTGGCCATCAGGGCACGGCCGACCCCCTTGCCACGGTGGAGACTGTGCACCATCAGTTTTTCCACCTCGGCGCGGTGACGGCCATTGGCCTTGGTGCACAGCGAGAGCTGGAGGGCGCCGACCAGCTGGTGCTGCAGGAAGGCGACCCAGAGCCGGCGGCTGCCCGCGGCCAGCTCCGTCTCTATGCCCTGCCAATAGACGAGCCCCTGCTCTTCGGTCAGCGGCGGCAGAAAGCCCACCGACGCGCCGCTGGCGACGCTGTCTTGCAGCAAAGTGATGAGGGCAGGCTTGATGCCCTGGGTGGTATCAACCTCAACTATGTCCATCAGGAGTCCTTGTCAACGAAGTTCACGCCGTCGGCCCGGTCTGCCGCGGCGCCTGCCGCCAACGGGACCGGCGGCAGGATGACTGGCTAGACTCGCCGTTTCTGCCACCAATTTCAAGTCGTTGTCGCTCGCCGGGTGCGCCCGATCACGCCCTCCAGGCGGGTTTCCCTCAGCGGATGAGCTGCTGTTCGACCAGCCAGGCAAACAGCAGCCGGGAAACCGGCGAGATCTCGGCCATATGGCGGCTGTCGAGCCAGCGCAGCTCGGCGATCTCCGCCGAGGCGACGGGAGTGCCGTCAGCCTCGCCGGTGTAGCAGCGCAGCCTGACGTTGACCCCCTGCGGCTTGCCGTCGGCCTGGGCACTGAACTCGCAGGCAAACGCCAGGGTGTCGGGCTTGAGGGCCACGGCTAGCTCCTCCTCGATTTCGCGCATCAGCGCCGCCTCGTCGCTCTCTCCCGCTTCGCGCTTGCCGCCGGGAATGTAGTAGATCTGCTTGCCGTGGGAGCGGGCACAGAGCAGTTGCTGATCCTTGAAGGTCAGCCAGGCGAGTTTGTCGATCATGAACGTCTCTCTGGTGATGGGGTGGTGGCTTGTTCGCACAGGGTGCGATAGGAGCGGGTCTCCAGCCGTTCCGGGTCCAGCCCGAGTTGGGCGGCCAGGGACAGCAGTTGCCGGCGATAATCTGGCAGCAGGGTTTCGTCATCGGTCATGATGGCCAGCTCGGCAAAATCGCCGAGCCCCGCCAGGTGATCCAGGGTGACGTGGAAGGGGCCGACGAAATAGATGCTGCGTACTTTGCGAAGGGTCAGTATCGGCTGGTAGCCCAGGGTGTGCAGCATGCTGATGGCCTTGTCGGCGTCGGTGATGTTGACCGCCTCGCAGCGATCGGGTTCGGGCCCCTTCACGATCCAGAGCCGGATGCCGGAGGGCTGCATGGCGCGGATCAGCAGGCTCTTGCCCGCCGCGCTCAGGCTGCGGTCCGGCGTGTCGAAGTAGGTGTCCTGCTCCTGGTTGCGCTCCAGCATCACCTCGGGATTGAGGGCGGCGAGGGCAGTGGTGAAGGCCTCGACATCGCCGAGCCTGTATTTGAACTCGACCTCGAAGCGGCCCTGAAAGTGCTGTGCTGACATCGGCAGGCATCCTTGAGTGTGCAGATTGGCATGGCGGGCAGCCTAGCAAAGTTGGCGGGCTGGCCCAAGGGGCAAGGCGGCAGGATGTGGAAACGATCTGTTTCCGGGGGCCATGGTTGATCAATGCGCAGCCTGTCGCCGTGATCAAGGGCAGGCACCGCACACGGTCGAGCCAGTTCGGGCATGGCGGTTGCTCACAAGCTCGCCGAGCGGCCGGCAAAAGTTCGCGCTGGCGCACAGGATGGGGCGTGCAGGCTGGGCGAGGGCAGACCCTTGTGTTTTAATCCTCGCCACGTTTGCGGCAGCCGCCCCGTGCCGGGCCGCTGCCTTCGCTTTGGCAAGAGGCAGGTGAGCAAAATGCAAGTGACAGCAGAGAGCAAGTTTATCGGACTCGGGGTGGCGGGCAATTTCGCCGGTCATCTGGAGCAGGCCGGCGAGGCCTCGGATTTCGTGGCGGTGGTGGTGCGCGACACCAGCGCCCCCAAGGCGCTGTTCCCCTTCTATGTGCCGGGTCACCCCGGCCAGCTCGGCGTCTTCCCCTTGAGCGGCAACGCCATCTTCTTGCCGGAAGCAGCGGTGAGCGGCGATGAGAAGGTGCAGATAGAGCCGGAAGTGGCGCTCTGGTGCGAGCTGGAGTACGCGGGGGAGCAGGTGGTGGCCATCCACCCGCGCACCTTTGGTGCCTACAACGACTGCTCCATCCGCCGTCCCAACGCCAAAAAGATCAGCGAGAAGAAGAACTGGGGCGAAGAGAGCAAGGGGCTGGCCCCCGCGTTGCTGCCCCTGTCCCACTTTGCCGCCGGCTGCGAGCTCGATGACTACCGCATCGCCTGCTACCTGGAGCGGGACGGCGAGCTGCACCCCTACGGGGTCGACAGCGCGGCGGTGGATTACAGCTACTTCCACGGCCAGCTGCTGACGTGGGCCATCGACAAGTTCAACCATCAGCAGGACGAGGGGCCGGCCGAGCACATCCAGGGGCTGCTGGCCCAGGCCGGGCGTCCGGCCCATGCCCTCATCAGCATCGGCGCCACCCGCTATACCCCGTTTGGCGAGACCCACTTCCTCAAGCCCGGCGACACCGCCTGCGTGCTGCTCTATCCGGCCAGCCGTTATAGCGAAAGTGATATCCGTGAGGCCATTCGCACCCGTCAGTTCGGGCCGGATCTGTCGGTGCTGCTGCAGGCGGTCAAGACCCGCTGATGACCAGGCCTTCCCCCGTGCTGGCGGGGGGAGGCCGGCCGCGCATTGCATCCGCTATCCTTCCCCCTCGGGTTTGTTGCCTGATCCCGCTTACCCGGCCCGGCCATTTGGCTTACCATTGCTCTTTTTGCCGAACACGTTGTCGAGCAGGTTGTCAAACAATGGAGTAGCCGATGGGCGAGTTGAAAACCATGGGGTTGTTTCTGGTGACGGCGCTGGCCGAGATCCTGGGCTGTTATCTGCCCTATCTCTGGCTGACCCAGGGGCGCAGCGTCTGGCTGCTGCTGCCGGCGGGGTTGAGCCTGATGCTGTTCGCCTGGCTCCTGTCGCTGCACCCGACTGCGGCCGGGCGCGTTTATGCCGCCTATGGCGGTGTCTACATCTTCGTGGCCATCCTCTGGCTCTGGCTGGTGGACGGCATCCGGCCCAGCCTGTGGGATCTGGTGGGGTCGCTGGTGGCCCTGTGCGGCATGGCCATCATCATGTTTGCCCCCCGCGAGGCGTGAAGCCGCATCGCCCGCAGCTCAAGGAGAAGAAGGATGACGCTCATCAGGGCCTGTACCCTACAGGATATGGCCGGTCTGCTGGCGCTCTATCGGGAATTGCGCCCCCATGACCCTGCGCTTGCGCCGGATGCGGCCCGCACGGCGCTGACGGCCTTGCTGGCGCAGCCCCATCTCCACCTGCTGGTGGCGGAGGTGGATGGCCAGCTGGCGGCCACCTGCCAGCTCGGCGTGGTAGCGACCCTGACCAACGGCGGCCGGCCGTTTGGCATGGTGGAGCACGTGGTGACGGCCTCTGCGTTTCGGCGCCGGGGCATCAGCCGGCAGTTGCTGACCCATGCCCTCGCGCTCGCCTGGCAGCAGGATTGCTACAAGGTGATGCTGCTGTCGGGGGAGGGGCGCGAGGCGGCCCACCGGCTCTATGCGTCGCTCGGCTTCAAGGCCGGCATCGAGAAGGGGTTTGTCCTCAAGCAGGTCGACGCCATGGCGCCGGCTGGGCAGGCCCCGAACAACCAATCTGTTGAGTGAGTACGATATGAGACTGGAGCAGGCAGAGCGCGGGGATTATCAGGCCCTGATCGCGCTGTGGGAGGCGTCGGTGCGCGCCACCCACCATTTCTTACCGGATGAGGAGATCGCCACCCTGCGCGAGCTCATTTTGGAACACTACTTTGACGCCGTGACCCTCACCTGCGCCCGCAGTGAGCAGGGGATCGCCGGCTTTTGCGGAGTGCACGAGGACAACATCGAGATGCTGTTCATCGACCCGGCGCTGCGCGGAGGCGGGGTGGGTCGCCTGCTGGTGGCCGATGCCATCGACCGGCTGGGGGCGACCCGGCTGGACGTCAACGAGCAGAATGAGCAGGCGCTCGGCTTCTACCGCCGCCTGGGCTTCGAGGTGGTGGGGCGCTCGGCGCTGGACGGGCAGGGCAGACCCTATCCGTTGCTGCACATGTCCATTGCGACAGCTGGCACTGACAGGCCAGTGACGCCATCATGAAAAAAACCGCCCGAGGGCGGTTTTTTGTTATGACGGGCTCAGGTCGGCCTGTTACTCCTCGTTGGAGTTGTCCTGATAGTCGTCGCGCTGGGCCTTGGGCAGGCGGCGCATGGGGGTAAAGCCGATATCCTCGCCCACCACTTCCCGCTTACGGGCTGGGGCTGGCTTCTTGCCGCCATCGCTCTTTGCCTTGCTCTTGCCTGCGGCGGATTTGCCGTTGCCGCCCTTGGCATTGGCGGCGCCACGGGCGCGCGGCGGGTTTTGTACCGGCTTGCTGCCCGGCAGGGTCTGCCGGCTCGGCTTGCCGCTGGGCTCATACCCTTCCAGGATCTCCACCGAAAGGGATTGGCCGATCAGCGCCTCTATCCCCTTGAGCTGGCCCAGCTCGTCCTGGCTCACCAGCGAGATGGCCTCACCGCCACGACCGGCGCGGCCGGTGCGGCCGATGCGGTGGATGTAATCCTCCGCCATCTGGGGCAGTTCGAAGTTGATCACGTGGGGCAGCTGATCGATGTCGAGGCCGCGAGCGGCGATGTCGGTCGCCACCAGCACCCGCACCTTGCCTTCCCGAAAATCTGCCAGCGCCCGGTTGCGGGCACCCTGGCTCTTGTCGCCGTGGATGGCGACGGTATCGAGCCCGTCTTTTTGCATCTGCTGGGCCAGGCGATCGGCAATCTGCTTGGTGCGCACGAACACCAGCACCCGCTGCCAGTTGCCGCGGCCAATCATGTGGGAGAGCAGCTCGCGGCGACGTTCCCGGTCGACCTGGATGATGCGTTGGGTCACCTGCTCGGCGGCGGTGTTGCTGGGATCCACCTCGATCAGGGTGGGGTCGCTCAGCAGGTCATCCGCCAGCGCCTTGATCTCGCTTGAGAAGGTGGCGGAGAACAGCAGGGTCTGCCGTTCGGCCGGCAGTGCCTTCATGATACGGCGAATGTCGACGATGAAGCCCATGTCGAGCATGCGATCCGCTTCGTCCAGCACCAGCACTTCCAGCTCGGACAGGGTCAGCGCCCCCTGGGTCAGCAGGTCCAGCAGACGGCCCGGGGTGGCCACCAGGATGTCGATGCCGAGCTTGATGGCGTCCAGATTGGGCTTGATGCTGACGCCGCCGTAGGCGATCAGGGTGCGAAACGGCAGGTGGTGGGCATATTTGATGATGCTCTCACCCACCTGGGCAGCCAGTTCGCGGGTCGGGGTCAGCACCAGGGCCCGTACCTGACGGCGGCCACGGCCATGGTTGGCCAGCAGGCGCTGCAGCATGGGCAGGGTGAATCCGGCCGTTTTGCCTGTGCCTGTCTGGGCGCCGCCGAGCACATCCTGTCCGGCCAGAATGGCGGGGATGGCTTGTTGCTGGATGGGGGTTGGCTGTTCGTAACCCAGCTCCTTGACGGCCCGCAGGATGTGCGGAGACAGACCCAGTTCGTTGAATGACATGTTCGAGAGAGACTCCTCTGGTGAGCCTTGGGCTCAGCGGATGGCAGGTGCGCTGGCACCCGCCACAAGATGGAAATGATAACGGGGGCGTAATATAGCAGATGCGCGCCCTGCACGCAGCAGCCGTGTCGCGTTGTCCGGCCGCCGCGTGCCGCGGCCTCAGAGCAGGGCCAGGATATCGTCTCGCAGGCTCTCGGGTTTGGTGGTGGGGGCACAGCGGTCAACCACCTTGCCGTCCCGGTCGATCAGAAACTTGGTGAAGTTCCACTTGACGTTCTCCAGCCCCAGCAGGCCCGGTTTCTCCTTCTTGAGCCACTGATAGAAGGGGTGGGCCTGTTCGCCGTTGACCTCGCACTTGGCCATGATGGGGAAGC
The DNA here is from genome assembly GCF_027705845.1 of Aeromonas sp. S41-2. Taxonomy (NCBI): domain Bacteria; kingdom Pseudomonadati; phylum Pseudomonadota; class Gammaproteobacteria; order Aeromonadales; family Aeromonadaceae; genus Aeromonas; species Aeromonas sp. S41-2. Next base: position 160,369 of record NZ_JAPDCG010000003.1, read on the forward strand.
TGACCGGATAGTCGAGGGAGCAGAAGCGGGCGATCTCCTCTGCGTCTCCCGGCTCCTGATGGCCGAACTGATCGCAGGGGAAGCCCAGGATCACCAGCCCGCGTGGGCCCAGTTCGCGATAAAGCGCCTCCAGTCCGGTGTACTGGGGGGTAAAGCCGCAGCGGCTGGCGACGTTGACCACCAGCACGACCTGGCCTTGCAGGGTGGACAAGGGCAGTTCGGTACCGTCAAGGCGTTGCAGGATAAGGTCGGGCAATGACATGAAGCACTCCTGTTGCATGGGGCCCATTCAGGGCGTATCGCTCCACGGTAACGGGCGCGACGGCGCGGAGCAAGCGCCACTTTCCCCTTTGCCATGAAAGATCTGGCCCGGTCTGAGGCCATTTGAGTGCGCCGGATCACAGGCTGGCGAGGGCGACCAGATAATGGGGGCCTTGTGCGCCCGGATAGCGTATTGATGGTGGGACTTCTGAGGATAAGCAAACCGGTTTGTGTCTTGCCCTGGAAGTCGCTAAAAAGCGCCCTCTCTCCACTTGTTGCGAGTCAATCTTGGACTATCAAGCCGTCATGGACGCCATATACACCCGGGGATGGGTGATAGTGGATGATTTTTTAACCGCCGCCGAGGTGGATGCCCTCAAGGCGTGCCTGCCGGATGCGTGGCGGCCGGCGGGGATCGGCCGCGATGCCCTGCATCAGGACAATCGCGCCATTCGCCGGGATCAGATCCACTGGCTCGAACCCTCCCTCGGCGCGCCGGTGGCCGACTATCTGGCCCGCATGGAAGCACTGCGGCTGGCCGCCAACCGGATGCTGATGCTGGGGCTGTTCGACTACGAGGCCCACTTTGCCCGCTATCGCAGCGGGGACTTCTATGCCACCCATCGCGACGCCTTCGCCGGGCGCTCCAACCGTCGCCTCACCTCGGTGTTCTACTTGAACAACGACTGGCAACCCCAGGCGGGCGGGGTGCTGCGGATGTACGATGACGACGAGCAGTTTTTGATGGATGTCTCGCCCCGGGGCGGGCGGCTGGTACTGTTTTTATCCGAAGAGTTCCCCCACGAGGTGTTGCCCGCCAACCAGGAGCGCTACAGCATCGCCGGCTGGTTTCGGGTCAACGGCAGCGGCAACGGCCGGCTCGATCCGCCGCGCTGAACTCTTTTCATCCAATTTCTGACACAGGCGGGAATTTTTATGGCCGTTGTCGGCGGATGGGGCTCCCATCGGCTGACAAGGCTCGATCTCCCTTGCTACACTGGCCCGCACTTATCTTCGTATCTGGCTTCGTCCGGTTTTAATGCGGTTGGGTTTTAAATGGTGATGGCGAAGCCGCTTTTCCCAAGGGATCACATCTAATGAAGAACATGCATGTCTTGCTGCTGTGCGGCGGCGGTGGCTCCGAGCACGAAGTTTCTCTGCGAAGCGCAAATTTTCTCGAGCAACAGCTCGGTCTTTTGCCTGGGGTCGACGTGACCCGGGTCGAGATGTTTGCCGACCGCTGGCTCAGCGCCGACGGCCGCGAATGCAAGCTGGGGCTGGACAAGCTGCTGTCGTTTGACAGCGTGGCCCGTCCGGTGGACTACGTGGTGCCCTGCATCCACGGCTACCCTGGCGAGACCGGCGACCTGCAATCCTTCCTCGAGCTGGCGGGCCTGCCTTATCTGGGCTGCGATGCCGAGGCGAGCAAGATCTGCTTCAACAAGATCAGCACCAAGCTGTGGCTCTCCGCCATCGGCATCCCCAACACCCCCTATCTGTTCCTGACCGAGCAGAATGACGCGGCGCTGAGCGAGGCGAAAGCCGCGCTGGCCAAGTGGGGCAAGGTCTTCATCAAGGCGGCCTCCCAGGGTTCTTCCGTCGGCTGCTACTCCGCCAGCAACGAAGCAGATCTGGTGAAGGGCATTGCCGATGCTTTCGGTTACTCCGAGCAGGTACTGATCGAAAAAGCAGTCAAGCCGCGCGAGCTGGAAGTGGCGGTGTACCAGTACGGTGACGAGCTGGTGGCCACCTACCCGGGCGAGATCTGCGTGCCGCAGGACAAGTTCTACACCTATGAAGAGAAGTACAGCAGCGCCAGTCACACCGAGACCGCACTGCGTGCCGAGGGGCTGACCCAGGCGCAGGCTGATGCCATTCACGAGTACGCGCTCAAGGCGTTCCGTCAGCTCAAACTGACCCACCTGTCGCGCATCGACTTCTTCCTGACCGAAGAGGGCGAGATCCTGCTCAACGAAATCAACACTTTCCCGGGCATGACCTCCATCTCCATGTTCCCGAAACTGCTGGAGCATCACGGTCACCGCTTCGCCGACTACCTTGTGCAGATCCTGCGCAAGGCGGTCTGAGGCCGGCGCCCGAGCAGGGCGAGCTGAATGATGAAGAGGGGCCTGCGGGCCCCTCTGTCGTTGTTGCGGTGGGCGATGTCACATGGGATCAGGGGTGAACAGCCAGATGTGCGCCCCTTGTGGATCTGCGATCAGCGCCATGCGCCCGACCCCCAGGATATTCATGGCGGGCACCACCACGCTGCCGCCGTGCTGGTTGACCCTGAGCACTCTGGCATCGACGTCATCCACCGCGATATAGGTTGCCCAGTGGGGTGGTACGCCGGCCATCTCGGGATTGCCCCGGGTGGTCTGCACGCCGGCGATCGGCCTGCCATTGGCAACCAGCATGGGGTAGTCGCCGCCTTCCATCGCCATGGTCTGGCTCTCCCAGCCGAGCACCTCGGTGTAGAAACGGATCCCGGCCTCGGCATCGGGCAGATAGAGCTCGTGCCAGGTGAAGGTAGTGCCTTCGGCCAGGGCGTGCTCGCGGGCAATATCTTGTTCTGCCATCGTCGTCCTCCTGTGTCCCATGCGTGGGTGCATGGGTTGACGACCAAGTATAGAGAGGCGTGGCCTCCCGGCTTGCCCCGGATGGGGGGCCTTGCTGCGCGGTGGACGGCTCGTTACAATCTGCCCCCTTTTTGTCCTGCCACAGGCATCGCCAGAGCCGCGTTCCATGAAGCCAATTCCCGATCACGCCGTCAATCGCCTGCGCATCTGGCGCAAGAGCGTCTCGACCCGACCCTTTCTCGCCCGTGGCGGCAGCGTGCCGCGCTGCGAAGCCTGTCAGCTGCGCCACGACTGGTGTGCCTGCGAATGGCGCCCCGAGCTCAAGGCCGAGGCCGGCTTCTGCCTGCTGATGTACGACAGCGAGCCGATGAAGCCCTCCAACACCGGCCGTCTCATCGCCGATGTGCTGCCGGATACCACCTGGGCGTTTCTCTGGTCGCGTACCAAGCCCCATCCCGAGCTGCTGGCCCTGCTGGCGGATCCCGTCTGGCAACCCTATGTGGTGTTTCCCGCCTGCGAGAAGGAGCCGGCCCGGCTCACCTCGGTGGTGACCCCGCTCCCAGGCAAGAAGCCGCTGTTCATTCTGCTGGACGGCACCTGGCCCGAGGCGCGCAAGATGTTCAACAAAAGCCCCTATCTGGACGGCTTGCCGGTGCTCTCCATCAAGCCCGATGCGCTCTCCACCTATGGCATGCGGGTAGCGCACTGCGACGAGCACCTGTGCACCGCCGAAGTGGCGGCCTGCGTGCTGGAGGTGGCCGGCGAGCTGGCGGCGGGACAGGCACTGCAGCTCTGGTTCAATCTCTTCAGCAGCCGCTACATGGCGGGCCGGGTCAGCCGGGCCCCCGGCGAGGATGAAGCTCATCTGCAGCAGGCGCTGGCCGACATCAAGGGCAATGAGGCGACCTGTGCCCCCGATGCTGCCTGAGCAGGGGGGTGAGGGAGCCGGCATGCTTGCCAGCCGTTTCACAGGGATGATTAATTGATGAAAATCAGGAATCAATTGCCTGCCACTGTTTCGTTAGCTTCATGAGCCAAGCCCCATTAGGATAGCGACCAGCGTTGTTCATCAGGCTCATGGCGAGCCTGCGCCGTGCGGGCCCTTGCCGGCCCCGTCAATGTTGTGAGGCTATGGATGGAATTGGAACTGTTTACCCTGCTTGCCCTGTTCGGCGTGGCCCTGGTGGCCGGCTTTATCGATGCCATTGCCGGCGGGGGCGGCCTGCTGACGGTGCCCGCCCTGCTCGCCACCGGCATGCCGCCGGCGCTGGTGCTCGGCACCAACAAGCTGCAGAGCAGTTTTGGCTCCTTCTCCGCTACCTGGTTCTATGCCCGCAAGGGGCTGCTGGAGTGGCACATCATCTGGCCAGCGGTGATCTGCACCTTCATCGGCGCGGCGCTCGGCACCCTGGCGGTGCAGACCATCGACGCCGCCATCCTGGAGCGGTTGCTGCCCTTCCTGCTGATGGCCTTCGCCTGTTACTTCTTCTTCTCTCCCCGGGTGAGCGATGCCGAGAGCTCCCGCCGCCTCGCTCCCATGGCGTTCGCCCTGCTGGTGGGCGGCGGGGTGGGCTTCTATGACGGCTTCTTCGGACCGGGCACGGGATCGTTTTTTGCCATCGGTTTCGTGGCGCTGGCAGGCTTTGGCATGGCGCGGGCCACCGCCCACACCAAGCTGCTCAACTTCACCTCCAACATCGCTTCGCTGCTGTTTTTCGCGCTGGGGGGCAAGGTGGTGTGGAGCGTCGGCTTCTGCATGGCGCTGGGCCAGTTCATTGGTGCCCGTTTCGGCTCGAAAATGGTGCTCAAGCAAGGGGTCAAGCTGATCAAGCCGCTGCTGGTGACCGTCTCCTTGCTGATGTCCGCCAAGCTGGTGTGGAGCCAGTACCCCGAACTGTTTGCCTGGCTGGGGTAAGCGCTTTTCGCTGACAACGACAGTCATGGCTGTCTACACAAGGGGGCCCGATCAGCAAGATCGGGCCCCCTTGCATTGTGGCGTTCAGCCGGCCAGCGGCTGGAAGTGGGCTTGCAGGGCCTGCACCAGCTGGGCGATGCGTACACGCTTGAGGCTGTTTGGCCGATAGACCAGGTGCAGCGGGCGGGCGAGCCCGGCGAGGGGGCGAGCCTGGGTCCCCTGTGCGCCGACCAGCGCCAGCAGGCCGGCCGGCAGCAGCACAGGGCCGATGCCGGCCTTGGCCAGCTCGATCAACGCCAGGTAGGAGTCGAGCTCCATGGCGGGGATGAGGCCAAGGGCCGCCAGCGGTTCGCGCAGGTAGCGGTTGGAGGGGTTGTCCAGGTCCATGGTGAGGATCTGGCGCAGCCCTTGATCGGCGTTTTCCCCCTCGCGCTGATCGCCCTCCACCAGATAGAAGGGCTCCTCCAGCAGCAGTCTGGCCTCAAGGCCATGGCCCGGTGGCAGGCGCCCGGCGCAGATGCCGAGCAGGGCATCACCGCTGCGCACCCGCGCCAGAATGACCGGGGTATGGTGGGTGGAGAGGGCGAGGTGGGGATCTTGTCGCAGGTAGTCGTGCATGAAGCGGGCGAGGTAGCCCGCCAGCAGGGTCTCGGAGCAGGCGACGGGCAGGGGAGTCAGGTCGGTGAGGGTCTGGCTGTCGGCCAGCACCCCCTTCATCTCGGCGAGGCTGGGAGCGACCCGGGCCAGCAGCTCTTGTGCCTGAGGGGTGAGCCTTATCTGGCGCCCGTCCGGTTCGACCAGCTTCTTGCCGAGGCGCTGCTCCAGCTGGGCGATGCGCTTGCTCACCGCCGACTGGCTGATATAGAGCCGGCTGGCCACCTTGGCCATGGTGCCTTCGCTGGCCAGCAGGCAGAGAGTCTCCAGCCCTTCCAGTAACATATCGCCTCCCGTCATCTTCATAGGAAGGCGTTACCTTAGGGGCTGGCGGGGTTGGGATCAAGCATCCTTCGCCGCCCTGACGGGGCGCAGGCGCCACTCCCGCAGGGGCGGTGCGAAGATCACCAGGTTGCCAAGCAGGCTGATCATGACCCCCACCACCGACACCGGCTGCCAGACGAACCCCTCGTAGAAGGTGGAGAGCGTCAGCGCCACCAGGGGGAACAAGACGGTGGCGTAGGAGGCCTTGCTGGCGCCGATCCGCCCAACCAGAGTGAGGTAGGCGGTGAAGGCGATAACCGAGCCGAACAGGGCGAGATAGACCATGGCCGCCAGGTAGTGACCGTCGGTCGGGATCACCAGCTGCTGGCCGAGCAGGGTGACCCAGCCCAGCAGCAACACCACCCCGTAGACCATGCCCCAGGGCACCAGCTGCAGCACATGGTAGCCCTGGCGCTGGCCGCGGGCCGAGACCAGGTTGCCGAGCGAGAAGCAGAGGGTGCCGCCGCAGGCGAGCAGCAGCCCCTTCCAGCCGTTTGCACCCAGTTGCGCATCCGCCAGCACCGGCCAGAACAGCAAGAGGGTGCCAAGGAGCCCCAGCAAGGATCCTTGCAGCCAGCGCAGGCCGGGTCTTTTCCCCTCGAACAGCCAGAGGTTGAGGCCGTTGAAGATGCTGGCACTGGCGAAGATCACCGCCGACAGGCCGCTCGGAATGTAGAGGGTGGCGTGATAGAAGCAGAGAAAGTTGGTGGAAAAGAGCAGGCCGCCGAGCAGGGCGGCATAACGCTGACCCGCCCAGGGCAGGCGCGGGAAACGGCCGCTGGCGGTGAGCAGGGCAAACAGCGCTAGCGCCGCCAGGGCGAAGCGATAGAGCACCGAGACCTCGATGGGAATGGGGCCAAGCTGCCAGGCGATGGCGATCCAGGTGCTGCCCCAGATAAGGACGGTGGCAAGATAGAGAATCAGATTCATGGGGTATCCGGTGAGATGACAACGACATGGGATCAGCATGCAGGGGGCGGTGGCGGCGGGCTTACACCATCTTGCGGTTTTTTGCGGGCAGCCGCAGCCTTTGCCGCCGCGCCGCGTTAAGATGGCGCACAAGGGCCATCAGGCAAGCAACAAGAGGAACGGAGCGGGTGCTGCAGACTAAGCCGGCGGGAGTATTCGATGCACTGGTCAGCACGGGCGCGCGACTGGAGAACGCCTGCTGGCTGGAACCCGGCCTTGGCGTTGCCAGCTGGCGCAACTGTTACGATCAGACCCGCTACCACAAGCCGGGCCACCATACCCTGAGCGTCTACCTGCAGGGGGGCGAGCAGACCGAGCGGCTGGACGGCCCGGGCGGCCACGGCGGCACCGGCAAGGTGTGCATCATGCCGGATCACCACAGATCCGAGTGGCTGGTGCGCGAGGAGTTTCGCTTCTTCCACCTCTACTTCACCCCGGCCCACCTGACCCGCATCGCTGAAGAGGTGTGCGACAAGGAGGGGCGCCACCTGCTGCTGGAAGACAAGACCTTCATCGACGATCCCAAGGCCGCCACCCTGGTGCAGGGCCAGCTGATGCAGCTGGACTGGCAGCACCAGGTGGATCGGATGGCGCTCTCCCACGGTGCCTGGATGCTGATGTTGCACGCCTATCGCCACCACACCCGGGAGGCGCCGCCCCTGCCCGAGGTGCGTGGCGGCCTGGCGCCGGCGGTGATCCGGCGGGTGCAGGAGTACCTGCTGGCCCATCTGGCCGAACCTGTCACCCTGGCCGAGCTGGTGCAGGAGGCGGGCCTGAGCGAATACCACTTCGCCCGCATGTTCGGCCAGAGCCTGGGTTGTCCGCCCCATCGCTACCTGCTGGGGCTGCGGCTCAAGCGGGCCAAGCAGCTGCTGGCCGGCGCCGACTCCCTGGCCAGCATCGCCATCCAGTGCGGCTTCTCGTCCCAGGCTCATCTTGGCAACCGCTTCCGGGAGGCGTTTGGTCTGACCCCAGGCCAGTGGCGCAGCCAGCTGTCATCCTCCTGTCACAGATAGGCGGCAGATTGGTTGGCAACGAGGAGGAGCCTCGTTCCTTCAACCTGCACAGGAGTTGCCCTTGAATCATCGCAAACGTCAGACCCGTACCCGCCACCTCTGGTTCAGCCACTGGAATGCCCCTCAGGGCCGCCTTGGCATGCCGACCCCGCCCGAACCGCTCGTTCCTCACAGTTCCCGCTGAAAATCGCCACGACCCGATAGGATTTTCCCGACAACTTTGCCACTATTGCGCCATCAGGATGGACTGGATATGGCCGCATGTTTCTGGAACGCATTGAAGTCAAAGGTTTTCGCGGAATAAATCGCCTCTCGCTCGGGCTGGACAACACCACAGTGCTTATCGGCGAAAACGCCTGGGGCAAGTCCAGCCTGCTGCGCGCCCTCTGGTGTCTTCTGGGTCAGGATGCCGAGCCCTATCAGTTCAGCAGCGATGACTTTCACCAGCCCGAAGACCCCGAACTCGAGCCGGCCCGCCACCTGCAACTGGTGCTCACCTTCAGCGAGCACAGACCCCAGATGTGCCTGCACTCCCGCCGGCTGGCTAGACTTGGTGCGGCCTGGGTCAAGCACAAGGACAAGTTTCACCGCATTCACTACCGCGCCAGCGCCGAACTGCAGAGTGACGGCACCGTCACCACCACCCACGACTTTCTCGACGGCATCGGCAAGAGCCTGCCCATCGACGATGCCCATGAGCTGGTCTGCCTGCTCATCACCATGAACCCGGTGTTCCGGCTGCGGGATGCCCGCACCGCCCGCAACGGGGTGGAGACCCTGCAGTGGGGGGATCTCTCCGAGCACCGGCTGAGCGAGCTGGCCGACAAGCTGATCGACGAGCCTCAGCGCATCGGCGAGCCCGAGCTCAAGGAGGCGTTGCAGGCGGTGCGCCAGCTGATGGATCACTACTTCAACGCGCTGGCCCCCATCAAGAACAAGCCGCGCAGCCAGCGGGAGATCGTCAATCGCCCCATGACCCTGCGCAACCCCGGCAACCTGCAGGCGCTGCTGCGCAATGCCGACAATCGGGCGCTGCAACTGGCGATGGCGGGCATGGCGGCCACCCTGCTGCAGGCGCGGGGCAACCGGGAGCTGGAGCAGGGGGCGCGCCCCATCATGATCCTGGAAGACCCGGAGAGCCGCCTGCACCCCACCATGCTGGCACTGGCCTGGGGGCTGCTGGAGCAGCTGCCGGGGCAGAAGCTGCTCACCACCAATTCGGGGGACCTGCTCTCTTCGCTGCCCCTCAACCAGATCCGCCGGCTGGTGCGCCGCCAGCAGGACATCGTCTGCCATCAGCTGGGGGGCGAGCGCTACAGCAGCGACGATCTGCGCAAGATAGCCTTCCATGTGCGCATCAACCGCCCCATGTCGATGTTTGCCCGCTGCTGGCTGCTGGTGGAGGGGGAGACCGAGATCTGGCTGCTCTCCGAGCTTGCCCAGATCTGCGGCTACAGCCTGCGGGCGGAGGGGGTGCGGATCATCGAGTTCGCCCAGTGCGGCCAGTCTCCGCTTATTAAGGTGGCGCGGGATTTCGGCATCGAGTGGCATCTGCTCACCGACGGCGACGAGGCGGGGGTCAAGTACGCCACTTCGGCCCGCTCCCTGCTCAAGGGGGAGCGGGAGCGGGATCGTCTGACCCAGTTGCCGGCGGCGGACATAGAGCACTACCTCTATCACAACGGCTTCGAGGCGGTGTTCCGGCGTGAAGCCGGCGTGGGGGGGCGTTCGACCCTCAACGCCGGGCGTATCATCAACAAGGCGATTCATCATCGCAGCAAGCCGGGCATGGCGCTGGCGGTGGTGGAGGAGGCGGAGCGACTCGGCGGCGAGCACATTCCGCCGGTGCTGCGCCAGATGTTCGCCCGGGTGGTGGCGCTGGCCCGCGGCCAGGGCTGACCGCTGTCGGCCCTGGTCGCAGCGGATGGCGAGGGCCTTGAAATCTTGGCAGGCAAGGCGGCCGGCGCCCGTTGCCGATGCCTGATTGCCACTGATCAATGACGGACGCGCTCCTGGCAGGGATTGGGGATGGCGGCGGCTTTGGGTATACTCGGCCCCTTCATCCGGCGCCCATCGGCGCGTTCTGAATCCTTGCTGCTGGAGGCGTCATGTTCGTCCAACTCCCTTTTTGGCTCTTTCCCCTGACTGGCCTGATGGCGCTGGGGGCCCTCATCGCGCTGGGCCTGGTGCTCTGGCGCGGTGATCTCTGCCCGGGCCAGCGCTCGCGGATCACCACCCAGCTCTTCTCGGTCTGGGTGATCACCGGCCTCTCCCTGATGCTGGCGGTGGAGGCCAAGGCGGCCGACTGGCTGATCTGGAGCGGTGCTGCCGCCCTGATCCTGGGGGTGGTGCTGTCGCTGGCCCAATCCAGGCTGGAGGGCAAGCGCGCCATTCCCGCCACGCTGTTCTGGCTGCCGGCCATGCCGCTGCTGGTCTATGGCATCGGCTTGCTGCAGATCCAGGGCTGGCTTGGCGGTCTGCTGCAGATGGTGCTGCTGGGGGCGGCCTTTGCCCATTTGATGTTGCTGCGGGCCCGTCACCGCCTGCAGGCGTTCAATACCCTGCTGCCGCTGGCCGGGCTGGTGGCCGCCATCCTGAGCCTGCTCTGGCTGGCGGTGCTGGTGGGCTGGCAGGGGAGCAGCGCCAGCCTCGATGCGCTGATCCCTGGCGTGCTGACCCAGGCTGCCCTGCTGATCGCGGCCTTGCTGCTCTGGTTCAGCCCGCTCTATCGCCAGCAGGAGACGGCGCCGGTGGTGGTCTCCACCGCCCTGTGCGGCCTCATCATCGCCCAGCTTGCGGCGACCAGCGTGCTGCACCAGCTGGCCTGACAGACTGGCGTCATGAAAAAGCCCACCCCGGTTGCCCGGGGTGGGCTTTTTGCTGGCCGCAAGCCACCTCTTAGTAGAAGTCGTCGGCGCCGCAGATGAAGAGGCAACTGCTGCGCGGCTGGGCCAGGTACTCCCGGGTCAGCCCCTCCAGCGGCATGCCGAAGGTGCTGATGTCCTCGGGCGAGGGCAGGGCGGTATCCAGGATCCGGCGCCAGTAGCCACCGACTCCCTTGGGGGGGCTCGGCAAGTTGAAGGTGAGCGGTTCCCAGTAGGCGTTGAACAGCACGTAGAGGGCCAGCCTGGTTTCGCTCGACAAAGCCGACATGGCGATGGCGTGGGAGTGGGGGCTGAAGTCCGGCTGGGCGGCGTTGACCCCGTGCCAGCAGATCTCGCTGTGGCGCAGGATCTCGGTCAGCGACAGCGGCATGCTCTCCTGCTCCGGGCGCTGGAACAGGTGCTTGCGATACTGGATCAGCTCCTTCATGAAGCGGAACATCTCCTGGCCCATGACGTCGGGCTGCCACTGCATCCAGCAGGTGTCGTTGTCCTGGCAGTAGCCGTTGTTGTTGCCGTGCTGGGTGCGCAGCACCTCGTCCCCCATCAGCAGCATGGGGGAACCCACCGAGAGCAGGGTGGCCACCATCATGTTCTTGGCCTGTCGCAGCCGCAGGGCGTTGATCTGGGGATCCTCGCTCGGTCCCTCCTGGCCGTGGTTCCAGCTGAAGTTGTGATCGCACCCATCCCGGTTCTGCTCGCCGTTGGCGTCGTTGTGCTTGCCGTTGTAGCTGGCCCAGTCCCACAGGGTGAAGCCATCGTGGCAGGTGACGAAGTTGATGCTCTTCTCCGGATCGGCGTGATGGTAGTGGTAGATGTCCGGGCTGCCGCACAGCCGCTCCACGAAGGGCATCACCGCATTGTCATCCCCGCGCAGAAAGCGGCGCACGTCGTCCCTGAACTGGCCGTTCCACTCGCGCCAGCGGGCGCCGGCCAGGCTGCCCACCTGATAGAGGCCCCCCGCATCCCAGGCCTCGGCGATGAGCTTGATGTCGGCGATGCGAGGATCGGTATCGATGGTGCGCAGGGTCGGCGCATTGGCCTGGGGCTGGCCCGACTCGTCCCGCGACAAAATGGCCGCCAGGTCGAAACGAAAGCCGTCCACGTGCATCTCCTGGCGCCAGAAGTGGAGGCTGTCCATGATCATGCGCAGCACCACCGGGTGGGCACCGTTGAAGGTGTTGCCGCAGCCCGAATAGTTGGTGTCCTTCTGATTGGCGTCGAGGATGTAGTAGGCCTCGTTGTCGATGCCGCGAAACGAGAAGGTGGGGCCATCGTCGCCCCCCTCGGCGGTGTGGTTGTAGACCACGTCCAGGATCACCTCGATGTTGGCCCGGTGCAGCGCCTTGACCATGTCGCGAAACTCGGTGAGGGGATCCTCGCCGCTGGCGTACTGGGCGTGGGGGGCAAAAAACGACATGGGGCTGTAACCCCAGTAGTTGGAGAGCCCTCTGGGGGAGTCCTGGGGATCGAACTGGAACACCGGCAGCAGCTCGACCGCGGTGACGCCGAGGGATTGCAGGTAGGGGATCTTCTCGATGAGTCCGAGGTAGGTGCCGCGCAGGGCGGGGTCGACCCCTGAATTCGGCGACTTGGTGAAGCCCCCCAGGTGCAGCTCGTAGATCACCGAGCGGGAGAGGGAGTGGGCGGGCAGCTTGTCCCCCTCCCAGTCGTAGTGGCGGGTGTCCACCACCCGGTTCTTGGCACACTCCGCCAGGTTGCTGCCGGGGCGGGCCGCCGCCCAGCGATCGTAGTTGGCACCCAGCTCGATGCTGCGGCCATAAGGGTCGAGCAGCACCTTGTCCGCATCGAAGCGGGTGCCGTAGTAGGGGCGCCAGGGGCCCTGGATGCGATAGGCATAACGTTGACCGAGCTCGATGCCCTCTATATGGATGTGCCAGTAGTAGGCGGTACGGTTGAGACGGGGTGACAAAGGGATCACCTCAGGGGTAGCGTCGTCGGCACTGGCGAACAGCAGCAGTTCGACCCGGCTGGCGAGACGAGCCCAGATGGCGAAGTTGACGCCGTCGTGCTCGGGTGTGGCCCCCAATTGACGGCAATGACCGGCGGAGATGCGCATGATAAACCTACCCAAAACGAGGAGTTACAAACCATCTGAGTGTAGTGCGCCAAGCTGGCCCCAAACCTGCTTGTCTGAAAAATCGGCGCTCTGTTGCAAATTCCTGCGATTTGTGCTGGTTTAATCTTCGAATGAAGTTTTTTTAGGATATTTACTTGCAATCTGAGCGCCGGCGCCTATTATTGGCGACCTCAGACGCGGGGTGGAGCAGCCCGGTAGCTCGTCGGGCTCATAACCCGAAGGTCGTCGGTTCAAATCCGGCCCCCGCAACCAACTATTTGTATCCATGGCAAGCGCTAGCGCCTGCGGTGGAGACGAAGACAGCAAGGGGCAACTGCTCTGTCTCTTGTGGTGGCAGTACAATTCGGACGCGGGGTGGAGCAGCTCGGTAGCTCGTCGGGCTCATAACCCGAAGGTCGTCGGTTCAAATCCGGCCCCCGCAACCAACT
>NZ_JAPDCG010000003.1:173507-607423 GCF_027705845.1 Aeromonas sp. S41-2
GGGGTGGAGCAGCTCGGTAGCTCGTCGGGCTCATAACCCGAAGGTCGTCGGTTCAAATCCGGCCCCCGCAACCAACTATTTGTATCCATGGCAAGCGCTAGCGCCTGCGGTGGAGACGAAGACAGCAAGGGGCAACTGCTCTGTCTCTTGTGGTGGCAGTACAATTCGGACGCGGGGTGGAGCAGCTCGGTAGCTCGTCGGGCTCATAACCCGAAGGTCGTCGGTTCAAATCCGGCCCCCGCAACCAACTTCCTTTCTCTATTACCTCAATCTCACAGTTTGTCATCCAGCCGCCTTCGCGGTCTTTCTGCTTTGTGTCGCCTTCACGCTTGATATTGATTTTCAAGTGCAAATCTGGCTGTGACCCCGCTTTGTTGGGTATCATCACTGGTATCTCTTCATGGACGAGGGCCTTGCCCAATGATGCAACCATTTACCTATCTGCCGCCGCAGATCGACATTCACGACGCCGGCCTCGCTGCCGTCCTCACCAACGGCCTGGCCGCCAATCTGCTGATCTGCGCCGAAGATCGCCGCGAAAGCCTGCTGGCCCTGCCCGAGTTTGCCGCCGTCGGCGCCCAGATCGCGCTGGGGCAAAAAGCGCCCTACAGCCTGGTGCTGCACAATACCCTGCAATTGCTGATCTTCCTGCCGGCACACCCCGCGCGCGATCACGCCCTCTACAAGCAGGCGCGCGGCTGGGTTGCGCCGCTGGCCGGGCTCAAGATCGAGCGGTTGGGGCTGCACCTGGAAGGCTTTGACGAGGCCGATACCACGCTGTTGGCCGAACTGGTGCTGGCTACTCTGCTGGCCGCCAACGTGCCGCTGCCCAGTCACAAGCATCGCAGCGAAGATCCCTGGCGCTACCAGCAGATCGCTGTGTCCCCCAATTGCGTGCTGGATCTGGCGCGGATCTATGCCGAGGCGGAGGGCAACGGTCTGGCGCGCCATCTGGCGGTGTCGCCGGCCTCCGATCTGACTGCCCGCAGCTACCGGGAGTGGGTACGCCAGCTCGCCCAGAGCGAGGGCTGGCAGTGGCATGAGTACGATCAGGCCCAGCTCGCCGAGCGGGGAGCCGGTGCCTTCATCGCGGTGGCGCGCGGCTCGGAAGACAACCAGGCCGCCATGGTCAAGCTGAGCTACTGTCCGCCCAATGCGGTGCGGCGGCTGGCGCTGGTGGGCAAGGGGATCTGCCACGATTCGGGCGGCTACAACCTCAAGATTTCCGGCAGCATGTATGGCATGCACCTGGACATGGGTGGCAGTGCGGTGGCGCTGGGGACGCTCCACGCCATCAGTCGGGCCAGGTTGCCCTATGAGGTGCACTGCTGGCTCGCCATCGCCGAGAACCACATAGGCCCGCTCGCCTACCGACCGGGGGAGGTGGTGACCGCCCTCAACGGCACCACCATCGAGGTGGTAGATACCGATGCTGAGGGGCGCATGGTGCTGGCGGATACCCTCTGCATGGCGGTGCAGGACAATCCGGATCTGCTGATCGACTACGCCACCCTGACCGGGGCCTGCAAGCGGGCGCTCGGCAGCCGTTACAGCGGCGCCTTCACCAACCGCCCCCAGTGGCTGGGGGAGCTGATCAATCTGGGCCAGCGCAGCGGCGAGCGGATCTGGCCCTTCCCGCTGGATGAGGACTACGACGACAACCTCGATAGCGAGTGGGCCGATCTGTTACAGTGTGCGCCGGGCTCGTCGCCGGATCACATCGATGCGGCCCGCTTCCTCAGCCGCTTCGTACCCGCCCAGACCCCCTGGCTGCACCTCGATTTGAGCGGTTTTCGCAACAAGGGCGGCAATGGCGTGGTCAGCAGCGAGGTGACCGGATTCGGGGTCAGATTGACACTGGATCTGCTGGCCGGCCCGCTGGGGCGGCGCAATGAATTTGATCAACCAGAACAGTAAGGGATCCCGTGAAAGTACCAAGTTATGACTGGGTGTTGTTCGATCTGGATGAAACACTGCTCGATTTCCCGGTCGCCCAGGCGCTGGAACAGACGCTGCACATTTACGGCGTGACGCCGACCCCGCCCAAGATGGCGGAGTACCATGCCCTCAACCACCGGCTCTGGCAGCAGTACAACTCCGGCGAGATCGATGCCGCTCACCTGCAGCAGACCCGCTTCTCCCTGTTTGCCGAACAGGTGGACGTGGCGCCGATGGCGATGAACGATACCTTCCTGCAGCAGATCATCGCCCTGAGCATGCCGCTGGAGGGGGTGGTGGAGACCCTGCAGGCGTTGAAGAGCAAGGTGAAGATGGGGATCATCACCAACGGTTTCAGCCTGCCGCAGCGCGGCCGCCTCGACAAGCTGGGCTGGAACGAGTGGTTCGAGCCGTTGGTGATCTCGGACGAGGTACAGGTGACCAAGCCGGCGGCGGCCATTTTCCAGCATGCCCTCGAGTTGATGCAGCGCCCGGATCCGGCGCGGGTGCTGATGGTGGGGGACAACCCCAAGACCGATATCGCCGGCGCCGCGGCGCAGGGGCTGGCAACCTGCTGGTACAACCCGGCTCGCCAGGATGGCCCGTGCGAGGCGACCCACGAGATCCACCACTTCGCCCACCTCTCGGCCATCGTATTGGGACAGTAGATGCAACAGACCCCCTTGCCAGGCAAGGGGTGAAACAAAACAAGGCAGCCCACGGGCTGCCTTGTTTGTATCCGGCTGTTTGCTAGCGGCCGAGGCGAGTCAGCAGCCAGGACTCCAGCAGTGCCACGCCGGGGGCCAGCACGGCCTCGTCGAAGTCGAACTCCGGGTGATGATGGGGGGCTGCCAGATTGGCCCCCAGGATCAGGTAGGCTGCCTCACCACCGCTTCGCTGCACCCGTTCGATGAGAAAACCCGCGTCCTCGCTGGCGCCGAAACGGCGGGTATGGATGGTCTCCAGCTTGAGCGCCTGGGCGAGTGGGATGATCTCTTCGAGCAGAGCCGGACTGTTGTCGATGCCGATGGCTTCACCCTGCTTGCGGATGAGGTAGGTGGCGCCCTGCATCATGGCTGCCCCTTCCACCATCTGCTGCACCTGGCTGAACATGTAGTCGTTGAGGGCCGGCGTGGCGCCCCGGGTCTCCCCCTGCAACAGGGCGTGACCCGGGATCACGTTGCGGCCGCTGCCGCCATGGAGCTGGCCTACGTTGATGCGGGTCATGCCATCGCGGTGGCGGGCGATGCCGAGCATGGCGGTGGTGGCCATGCAGGCCGCCGCCAGCGCATTGCTGCCGGCGTTGGGCTCAAGTCCCGCGTGAGCGGCACGCCCCATGAACTCCACGTCGAACTTGGTGGAGCAGAGAAACTCGGTGGGATTGACTACCAACTCGCCGCTGTTGGCATGAATGCCGATGTGCAGCGCCAGCAGGGCATCCACGTCGTCGAGTTGACCGCCGGCGGCCAGCGCCTTGCCGCCGCGACAGCCCTCTTCGGCGGGCTGGAAGAACAGCTTGATGCGGCCGTTCAGCCGATCGGCGAGGGCGGCTATGCGCTCGGCCAGCACCAGCCCGATGGCAGTATGGCCGTCATGGGCGCAGGCGTGCATCCAGCCAGCGTTGCGCGAGTGCCAACCCTCCTGGCTGGGGGGATGCAGCTCATCCTGACTCTCTTCGACCTCCACCGCATCGATGTCGAAGCGAAAGGCCAGGGTCGGGCCGGGACGGCCGCTGTCCCACAGCCCCATCACCCCCGTTATCTCTTCGATCCTGCCCAGCCAGTCCGGATGGGCTCCCTGGCGCAGGGCTCGCTCCTTCTGGGCCTGCACGTCGATGTTGCGGCCCATGATGAGGTTGCTGGCCAGCAGCTTGTCGCCCAGCATGATGGAGAAACCGAGTTCACTGAGGTGGTGGGCGATGAGGGCGCTGGTACGAAATTCACACCAGGCCGCTTCGGGCAGACGATGAAGATCACGACGCCAATGGCTTAGCGCATCTTGTGTCATGGTAATTCCTGCATGGCGAATCCAGCGGACATTGTGACGGGCAGGGGGACAAGAGTAAATCCCGCAGACGCAAATGCAACAGGGGGAGCCACTGGCTCCCCCTGTTGACGCGCTGCCTCTGGCAGGTAGCTGTAATTATGTTCGCTTGGTCGTACTAATGGCCGTATTGGTCGCTGTTTTCGATGAACCACCAAAAAATGACATTAAGCGGCGAATTAACCAGCGTGGCGATGCCTGTCGTTGCCCATCAGAATCACTGGGTGGGCAACTAACCGCCTCAAAGCTGTGACAGTGACGGCAGAGAGACGGCAACCAGAGTGAAAAACACAGTAAAAACTGCAGTGACCACAAACTCTTTCATATTTTTGTCTCCCTTGGCTGACTGTTGATGGAACCAAGATACCACAATTGTGCGGTAAAACAATAGTAGATTGCATTTATTGGCTTGAATGTGTCTGATGTATATCGAAAGCTTCATTTTTGCATTTTTAAGCTCATTTTATCGTCTTGATGGTCATGTCATGCGGTGTAGAGACGTGATCTCTTTAGTTATTACAATTAAAACAATGAATTAGTTCATTCCGTTCCGATATCAATGATGGGGTTTATATGAGGCTTTTTTGTTTTTTTAAAATTATGTCGGCAAAAAAAGACGATTTTTAGGGGGGAGTTATGACCCCGCCATGGTTTGGGCGGCTGTCAGCACCATTTCCCGTCTCCAACATGTTTTTGTCGCAGTCGAACGGTTTTTCCCTGCCGTGACGCCACCTTCTGACATGTCTCTTTCCGTCTTTTTACAAAATCCCCTTCGCTGATAGTGCTCTGTTGGCCCACTTTTCGTCTCTGTTCGGATCTTTTCCAGGCATGTTGGCGGCCCGATGGGGCGCCTGCGGTCGGCAACGCCAGGGTGCAGAGCACAAGCAGAGTGTGCAGAGCAAGAAGAGTGTGCAGAGAGGTCTGCTGTTCTTGGCAGAAGCCGGGCTGCAGAGGGCCGTGTACCGTGTTGCTGTGGTCCTGAATCGAAGCAATGCCACTTGAATCGGTTAACGGGTCAAGGAGCCCTAGCCGAAGAAGGGTGTGATGGGCAGGCGATAAACAGAGGAAGCGCTGCGAGGAGCGCAGGCATAGTTGCAACGAGGTGGCGTCATGGCCCCGGGCGTGGCGAGAAAGGTCCAATGAAAAAGCCCTCCAGTGGAGGGCTTTTGTCACAGCAACCTGAAAGCGGGGCTTAGAACAGGGTGGTGGAGAGATCGTAGAGCTCCTGATCGAAGGGGCGCTTGAGGTTCTCGATGCAGTCGATGATGTCGTGGTGCACCATCTCGTTGCGCTGGATGCCGACGCAGCGGCCACCGTGGCCGGCCAGCAGCTGCTCGACGGCGTAGGCGCCCATCCGGCTGGACATGATGCGGTCACGTGCGGTGGGTGTACCGCCACGCTGGATGTGGCCCAGGATGGTGGCGCGGGTTTCGCGGCCGGTCAGGGCTTCGATGTCCTTGGCCAGGGCGTTCACGTCGGTGACGTGCTCACAGATGGTGATGATGGCGTGCTTCTTGCCCTTGGCTTCGCCTTCCTTGATCTGTTGCAGCAGCTTGTCCTTGTCGAACGCCACTTCCGGCACGATCACGTACTCGGCACCGCCGGCAACGGCGGCGGACATGGCCAGATCACCGCAGTGACGGCCCATGATCTCGACCACGGAGATGCGATGGTGGGAGCTGCAGGTGTCGCGCAGACGGTCGATGGCGTCTACCACCACGTTCAGCGCGGTATCAAAGCCGATGGTGAAGTCGGTACCGGCGATGTCGTTGTCGATGGTGCCCGGCAGGCCGATGCAGGGGAAACCCTCTTCAGTCAGCTTCTTGGCGCCCATGTAGGAACCGTCACCACCGATCACCACCAGGGCGTCGATGCCGTGCTTTTTCAGATTTTCGATCGCTTCGGCGCGCACTTTCGGATCTTTGAAGGCGGGGAAACGGGCGGAGCCGAGGAAAGTACCACCACGGTTGACCACGTCGGAGACGCTGTGACGCTCCAGCTTGACGATACGGTCCTGGTGCAGACCGAGGTAGCCATCATAGATGCCGTAGACTTCCAGGCCATGATGCAGACCGGCGCGCACCACGGCGCGGATGGCTGCGTTCATACCCGGTGCGTCACCACCACTGGTCAAAACACCAATACGTTTGATTTGTTTGGTCATGAGTGCCTCTGGATCTGAGTTGTCGAATACGAAATGGTTGAATGAGACAAGCCACTTTTACTATATCGGCTTTCCTATGGGATGCGGCGGCGGCCATAGGAAAAGCGATATGCAGGAGGGGGCAAGCGCCCCCTCCATGGCAGCCGATTACTTGGCCGCGCCAGCGATGATCTGGGAGAAGTCGTCCACTTTCAGGGACGCACCACCCACCAGGCCGCCGTCGATGTCCGGCTGACCGAACAGGTCGGCAGCGGTAGCACCGGTGACGGAACCACCGTACAGGATCTGTACCTTGGCAGCCACGGCGGCGTCGAAGCCGGCCAGGTACTGACGGATGTGAGCGTGAACGGCCTGAGCGATTTCCGGGGTGGCAGTCTTGCCGGTACCGATGGCCCATACCGGCTCGTAAGCCACGACGGCGTTGTTGAAGGAGGCGATACCGCAACGGTCGATCACGGCTTTGAGCTGGGTTTCGACCACGGAGTTGGTGGTGCCGGCTTCGAACTGAGCCAGAGTCTCACCGATGCACAGCACGGGGATCAGGCCGCCTTTCTGGATGGCTTCGTACTTGGCAGCCACCACGTCGTCGGTCTCTGCGTGCAGGGTACGACGCTCGCTGTGGCCGACCAGGGAGTAGGTGCAACCGAAGGCTTTGAGCATGGACGGAGCGTTCTCGCCGGTGAAGGCGCCGGACTCGTGAACGTCGGCGTTCTGGGCACCGTAGGCAATCTTGCTGCCGGCGGTCAGTTGCTCAACCAGACCCAAAAAGATAACCGGCGGGCAGACGGCGACTTGCACAGAAGGATGAGCGGCAGCAGCCGGGGTCAGTCCTTTGATCAGAGCTTCGACGGAAGCTTTGGTGCCGTTCAGTTTCCAGTTACCCATTACCAGGTGCTGTCTCATCTTGTATATCTCCTAGGCATTTGATTGCGCGACATTATATGAATTGAACCGAGCCCAAGATAGCTGACCCGGCGGCAAATGACGTAATTTTTTTTCGCTTTCCTGATCCAAATCAGGAATGAAAGGCTCGATTGCTCAATCGTTAACCTGCCCTCGCAAACGGGCCCACCATACCCCAATCCATTCGTGAATGGCAGCCTCGGAATACATCAGATAGCGCCCTTTTGGCAGGTAGCTGTAGAGGGGCTGGGCCACCTGACTCTGCTTGGCGGTGTAGTCGGTGGGGGCGGGCACGGCGTTCAGCCCCTGCCCCTGATAGAGCGCCATGGCTCGCGGCAGATGGGTTGCCGAGCTCACCAGCGCCACCTGCTTGCCCTTGAGATGACGGCTGATACTGACCGCCTCGTCGTGGGTGTCTTTGTTGTTTTCAAACAACGTCATCCGCGCGCGGGGAATGCCGAGACTCACTGCCATGCGGGCGTTGACCTCGGCGTTCGACAGGGGATCCCCGGACACATAACCGGAGAAGATGAGCTCCGCCTGCGGATACGCCTGAGCCAGCCGTACCCCCTCGAGGGTGCGGGCCAGCGCAATATTGTTCTGCCAGGATCGCTCGGGCACCGCCGGGTCGCTGACATGGCCGTTGCCGAGCACCACGATGGCCTCGATGTCGGGATGCGGGCTCACTTCGAAGGGGGGAAAGGTCTGCTCCAGCCCGCGAGCCAGCTCGTAGCTCACCGGTCGCATCCCCATCAGGGTGACCAGCAGCAGCGAGAAGGTGGCCAGCAGCTTGCCGCTCTTTTGGAAACGGGTGAACCAGAGCAGCAATAGCGCCAGCAGCAGCAGGCTGAGGGAGAAGGGGAGCGGCATCAGCAGCTGGCCCAGCCACTTTTTGAGGTCAAACAGGGCGTCCACTTGTTATTCCTTATATAACAATGAATTAAAAAATTATTAAGGATTTTGGCGCCCTTGTATAGGCGCCTCTTCCCAAGGCTGCATGGCGCCATCCAGGCACACAGGTTGTGCAGTGCCTGCCCGCACAACCTCGAAAAGCGAGAAACGGGGGCAAAGTGGGCGCCAAACGATGTTTTTTCCATCACCCGGGGGAGGGAGCTGCGCCTTGAGTTTTCAGCAAATTCGGGATGTGACAGAATACCCTCTTTTTCGTCAGGCCCGTTTCCCGTGGCCACAGAGTTGAGTTCGTCTTGAAGCAAGATCAGAGTTTTGACGGGCGCGCCGACAAGTTCGCCCGCAACATTTATGACTCCACCAAGGGGCGCATCCGCACCACAGTGGTGTGGAGCGACATCGAAGCCTGCCTGGCCCGCCTTGGCAACCGGCCGCTGCGCATCCTGGATGCGGGGGGCGGCTTTGGCTATTTCGCCCAGAAGCTGGCGGCCATGGGCCATCAGGTGGAGCTGTGCGATCTGTCGGCTGAAATGCTGGCGCTGGCGCGCAGCCAGATCGCCGAGAAGGGGCTGGAAGACAGAATTCGTCTCATCCATTGCCCCATTCAGGATCTTA
This sequence comes from Aeromonas sp. S41-2, assembly GCF_027705845.1. NCBI lineage: Bacteria > Pseudomonadati > Pseudomonadota > Gammaproteobacteria > Aeromonadales > Aeromonadaceae > Aeromonas > Aeromonas sp. S41-2. The sequence goes on from NZ_JAPDCG010000003.1 coordinate 182,080, forward strand.
AAGCACACGTGACCGGCACCTTCGATCTGGTGCTCTGTCACGCGGTGCTGGAGTGGCTCGCCGAGCCGCGCCAGACCTTGCTCGGTCTGTTCCCTTTCGTCAATGCCGGGGGCATACTGTCGCTGCTTTTTTACAACCGTCACGGTCTGCTGTTCCAGAGCCTGGTGGTGGGCAATTTTGACTACGTGCGCCAGGGGCTCAACAAGAAGCGCCAGACTGCGCTGACCCCCACCAATCCCCAACTGCCGGAGCAGGTCTACGACTGGATTGGCCGGGGCGGGCTCAAGATCATCGGCAAGACCGGGGTGCGGGTGATCCACGACTACATGCGCCACAAGCAGGATCAGCGGGAAAAGTTCGATGATCTGCTGGCCATGGAGCTGCAATATTGCCGGCAGGAGCCGTTTATCTCCCTGGGGCGCTATATCCACGTGATGGCGCAAAAACCCACCGGCTGAGGCCACCTTTTTTGATGCTACCGGATGTAGCCGCGCGCAAGGCTTTGCGCCCAATACAACAACGAGATGACAACATCATGATGAGTACATCCCGTACCCTGCCCGAAATGGTGGGATGGGTCAGGCAGGAGGGGTTGGCGTTGAACCTGCCCACCGATCGGCTGGCCTTTCTGATTGCAATCAAGACGCTGTCCGAAGATGAATCGGATCTGTCGGAAGCGGCGCTGCACGATGCCTTTGGCTACGTCAGCAACGCCTTCGGCCAGATGGACGAGACCCTCACCGGTCGCGCCAACAACGCCATCAACGATCTCATTCGCCAGCAGCTGCTGTCGCGCTTCAACACCGACATGGTGGCGGGGGAGAGCCTCTATCGCCTGTCGCGCCTTGGCATGAGCATCGTCGATTTCTTCATGGATCAGCGCCAGGTTGACTCCATCAAGCTCTCCATCCTGCTCGAACACCTGGCGGCCGAGCTCGACACCGCCCGCAAGGCGGCGCTCGAGACCAATACCCGCGAGCAGTGGGATGCCGAGGTGCTGCCACGGCTCACCTTCTCGCTGGAAGAGACGCTGGGGCGGATCGATCTCACCCAGCGCGCCATGGACGAGCAGCAGAATCAGGTCAAAAACGAAATAGCGGCCCTGCTGACCCAGAACTGGGTCGATGCCATCCACAGCTGCGAAAAACTGCTGCACGAGACCGGTCAGACCCTGCGCGAGCTGCAAGATACCCTGGACGCCGCCGGCCACCGCCTGCAGGCGGGGCTGCTGAACATCCAGGAAGCGGCGCAGGGGCGCGAGGATCTGTTCCACGTCGAGGAGCTGACTCACGCCCTGCAGGGGCGGCTGGACGTCATCACCAGCTGGGGTCAGCAATGTATCGAGCTGTGGGCCCGCTATGACAGGCACGTCCACAAGTTCATCCGCAACGCCATCGATATGGACAAGAACCGCGCCTTCAGCCAGCGGCTGCGCGACTCCATCCGCAATTTCGAGCAGCACAACTGGTTGCTGCGAGTGGCCGAAGAGCCGCGTCTGCTGGAGCTGCGTGACGAAACCATCGCCATCCACGACGAGGAGGTGACCGGCGAGGTGCCACTTGAGATGGAGTACATGGAGATGGTGGACATCAACCAGGAGCTGGCCGAGCGCATCGAGCGCTACCTGGCTCGCTACCCCGAGCAGGGCCAGCAACTGGATCTCGCCGATGTGCTGCGCGAGTACCTGCTGGACTACCCGGCCCATGCCCACTTCGACGTGGCGCGTCTTCTGATCGACCAGGCCGTGCGCCTGGGCCATGCCAGCGGCGAGCACCAGCTGCATCGTCAGCCCGCATGGAAACCCATTAACCAAGCTGGATCCAAGGTTCAGGCCTATGTCATTGATCAATACTGAGTTTCCCTTGCCGCTGCGGCTCGCAGAGGCGATTGCCAACCCCTTGTTTCCGCGCATTGACACCGCCTTGCGCTCCGGTCGCCACATCAGTGCCGACGAGTTCGAACAGCACTCGGCGCTGGTGGAGTACCACCAGGAGCTGGAGATCTTCTACGGCCGCTATCAGGTTGAACTGATCAAGGCGCCGGAAGGTTTCTTCTATCTGCGCCCGCGCCCGAGCGCCGACATCGGCACCACTGTCCTCTCCGAGCTCGACATGCTGGTGGGCAAGGTACTCTGTTACCTCTACCTGAGCCCGGACCGGCTCGCCTCGGAAGGGGTGTTCGCCATGGGCGAACTGCAAGAGGAGGTGCTGAGCCTGGCTGACGAGAAGCAGCTGCTGCGGATGGTCAACAGTCGCTCCGGCGGTACCGATCTGGACAAGAAGAAGCTCTTGGAGAAGATCCGTACCTCCATGCGCCGCCTGCGCCGCCTTGGCATGATCACCGCCCTTGGCAACAGCGACAAATTCCGGGTCAACGAGTCGGTGTTCCGCTTTGCCGCCGATGTGCGTTCCGATGAGGATCCGCGTGCCGTCCAGCTGCGGATGATCCAGGAGGGCGAGGCCATCTTCCACGACGACGAAATGCCGAGCAGCGACTCGCTGTTTGAGGATATCGAGGCGGATCTCGATGAAGAGCAGCTTGAACTGGAGGTGGAAGATGACCTGCAGCGTTAAATCCAAGGCCCAGATGGAGGCAAAGTTGTGAGAGGCAAATTCAAATCCCTGACCATGGTCAACTGGAACGGCTTCTTCGCCCGCACCTTCGATCTCGACCAGCTGGTCACTACCCTGTCCGGCGGCAACGGCGCGGGCAAGTCCACCACCATGGCGGCTTTTATCGCGGCGCTCATTCCCGACCAGTCCCTGCTCCATTTCCGCAATACCACGGAAGCGGGCTCCAGCAGCGCCTCCCGTGACAAGGGGCTCTACGGCAAGCTGCAGCGTGGCCACTGCTATTCGCTTTTGGAAGTGATGAACAGCCGCGAGCAGCGGATCTGGGTCGGCGTTCACCTCGAGCAGGTGGCTAACCGCGACAACAAGGTCAACATCACCCCGTTCGCGCTGGTGGATGTGCCGGAGCAGTTGCAACCCACCGATCTGCTGCTGGAAAAGCTCGATGACGGCAAGGGCCGGGTACGTGCCTTCGCCGATCTGAAAGGGGCGGCCGCCGAGCTGGGGGCGCTGAAAGTCGCCAAGTTCAATACGGTGACCGACTATCACAACTTCATGTTCGAGTTCGGCATCACCCCGAAGAAGCTGCGTGATCAAAAGGATCGCGGCAAGTTCTATCGCCTGATCGAAGCCTCTCTCTACGGCGGCATCTCTTCGTCCATCAGCCGCTCCTTGCGTGAATACCTGCTGCCGGAGAACTCCGGCGTGCGCAAGGCTTTCCAGGACATGGAGGCGGCCATCTACGAGAACCGCCGTACTCTGGAAGCCATTAAAGAGACCCAGGGTCAGCGGGATCTGTTCAAGAACCTCATTACCGAGACCACCCACTATGTGGCGGCGGACTATGTGCGCAACGCCGCCGAGAAGAATCGCCTCTCCGAGCTGGCCCTCAAAGCGCGCCAGGAGCTGGCAGGCAAGCGTCGCCTGCTGGCCGAAGAGAAGCAGCGCGCCATCTATCTGGCCGACGAGGTGGAGCAGCTCACCAACCGCGAGAAATTGCTGACCGACGAGCTGGAGTCTGCCGCCGAGCACTTGGCCAAGGTGATGGCAGCGGTTTCCCTGCAGAAAAAGATCGAGATGTACCGTGCCGATCTGGCGGAGCTGATGGACAAGCTGGAGCAACAACAGGCGATCGTGGAGGAGATCCATGGCCAGTTGCTGGAGGTGGAAGAGCGCAAGGAGCTGGCACAGGCAGAAGTCGACAGCCTCAAGACCCAGCTGGCCGACTACCAGCAGGCGCTGGATATCCAGCAGACCCGCGCCATCCAGTACCGTCAGGCGGTGCAGGCGATGGAAAATGCCCGCGAACAGTGCGAGCTGCCGGGGCTGACCGCCGAACAGGCGAGCGACACCTTGCACCAGTTCCGCAGCGCCGAGCAGAGCCTCACCAGCCGGGTGCTGGGGGCCGAGCAGCAGCTGGCGCTGGCCAAGGCGGCGGTGGCCGAGCATGAAGCGGCGCTGGCGCTGCTTTTGAGCATCGCCCCCGAGACAGTGCGTGAGGCCGCCTGGCCCACCGCGCAGGCGCTGCTCAAGCGTCACATCGAAGACAAGGCCCGCATCGCCCAGGGGCAGGGGCTGCGCGCCGCGCTGGCTCGCCTCGAGAAAGAGAGCGAGAGCCAGAAAAACCTCTTCAAGTTGCGTGACGAGCTGCAGCAGGCCTCTGGCCAGCTTATCGCCAGCAGCGATGAGCTGGAGATCTTCCTCGAAGCCCAGCGTACCCGTCAGGAGGCGCTGAGTGAGTTGCGGGCAGAGGTGGATCAGCGCCGCGCCAGCCTCGAGCATCAGGGTGTCCAGCTCGGCCGCGATATCGCGGAGCTCACCAAGCTGGCTCCGCGCTGGCTCAAATCCTTTGAAAAACTCGAGCAGCTGCGCGAGCAGAGCGGTCTGCAGCTCACCACCGCCGAAGAACTTTCTTCCGGCATGCAGAGCGTGCTCGACAAGGAGCGCGAGTTCGAGCAGGAGAGCAACCGCATCGCGGCGCAGAAACAGGCGCTGGAGCTGCAAATTCGCAACCTGCAGCTGGGGGCTGGCGAGGCGGATCCGCGCCTGGCCCGCATCGCCGAGCAGGTGGGGGGCGTACTGCTCTCCGATGTTTACGACGACATCTCCATCGACGATGCCCCTTACTACTCCGCGCTCTATGGCCCGGCCCGCAGCGCCCTGGTGGTGCTCGACCTCGAAGGCGCCATCGAGCGGCTGAAGAAACTGGAAGATTGCCCGGAGGATATCTACCTCATTCAGGGCAACCCCGACTCCTTTGACGAGGATCTGGTGGAAGCGGACGAGCTGGGCGATGCCGTGCTGGTGCGCACCAGCAAGCGTCAGGTGCGCTTCTCCCGCTACCCCGAGCTGCCGCTGTTTGGTCGCGCCGCCCGGGAAAAACGCATTGAGCAGCTCGACCTTGAGCGCGAGGGCCTCATCGAGGGTTACGCCAAGGCCGCCTTCGAGCAGCAGAAGTACCACCGTCTCTACGGTCACTTCCGCGACTTTATCGGTCAGCATCTGGACATCGCCTTCCGTCCCGACCCCGAAGCCGAAGTGCAGGCCAAGCAGCACGAGCAGCGCAAGCTGCAAGAAACAATCGCCGAGTGCAACAAGCAGCTGAGCGATGCCAAAGCGGCTGCCGCCCAGCTGACCCGCCATATCCAGCTGGTGCAGGGGATGCTGCCCTTTGCCCACCTGTTTGCCGAGACAGACCTGGCGGCCCGCCTCGAGGCGGCCCACGCCGACGTGGAAGCCCTGAAACAAGCCGAAGCCTTTATCGCCAAACACGGCAAGTCGCTGGAAAAACTGGAAACCATGGTGCAGGTGCTGCGCCAGGATCCGCAGGATCTGGCCGCGCTGCAGGCAGCTTACGATGAGGTGAGCGATCTGCTGGCCGAGCAGAAGCGCCGTTGCTATGCCCTCGATCAGCTGGTGGCACGACTGCCGCACTTTGCCTATCAGGATGCGCAAGACCTGCTGGGCAAGGCCTCCGAGATGAGCGAGCGACTCAAAGAGAAGCTGAAAGCGGCCGAGCTGGCGGCCCGCACCGCTGGCGAGCAGCACAAGCAGATTGCCCTGCGCCATACCGAGGCGTTGCAGCTGCGCACCGCCCTCAACTCCAGCGTCGAGGCCAAGCGCCAGACCCTGACCGAGTTCGAGCAGGAGCTGGCGGCCATGGGCCTGACCCTCTCTGACGACATGGAAGAGAAGGCGCGCGCCCACAAGAAAGAGATTGAAGAGCTGCTGATCCGCACCCGTTCCCGTCGCACCAGCGCCGAGGCCCAGTTGCAGGTCACCAAGCGCGAGATCGAATCCCTTGGTGGTCGTCTCAAGCTGGAAGGCAAGGATTACTACAGCGCCCGTAAATCCCTGGTGGGTCACAAGGCGAGCTGGTCGCGGGTGGTGCGGCTGGCACGGGAGACCGACGTCGAGAAGCGCCTCAACAAGCGCGAGCTGGCTTACCTCGACAGCGACGAGCTGCGCTCCATGTCGGACAAGGCCCTCGGCGCCCTGCGGGTGGCGGTGGCCCACGACGAGGCCCTGCGCGATGCGTTGCGTCTCTCCGAGGGTAATCGCAGCACCGAGCAGAAGGTCGCCTTCTACGTGCAGGTTTACCGCTACCTGAAAGATCGCATCCGCAACGACATTATCCGCTCCGATGATCCGGTCGAAGCGATCGAGGAGATGGAGATCGAGCTGGCCCGTCTGGCAGACGAGCTCAAACAGCGGGAAACCCACCTGTCGCTCTCCTCTCACGAGGTGGCGGCCAAGATCACCAACATCATCCGCCGCGAGCAGAACCGCATCCGGGTGCTCAACCAGGGCTTGCAGAACATCGCCTTCGGTCTGGTGCGCGGGGTGCGCCTCAACGTCAATATCCGCGAGGCCCACACCCGTCTGCTGACGGCGCTGGCCGATCAAACCGCCATGCACAACGATCTGTTCGCCGACAAGGAGCTCAGCTTCTCCGAGGCGATGGCCAAGCTGTTCCAGCGCCTGAACCCGCAAGTGGAGCAGGGAGATCGCAGCTATCAGGTGATGGGCGACGTGCTGCTCGACTATCGCAACTACCTGGAGCTGGAGATCGAGGTGCAGCGTGGGGCCGATGGCTGGCTGCGTGCCGAGAGCGGCGCGCTCTCCACCGGTGAGGCGATCGGTACCGGTCAGGCCATCCTCTTGATGGTGTTGATCAGTTGGGAGGAGGAGTCCCGCCGTCTGCGCGGCAAGGACATCGCCCCGTGCCGTCTGCTCTTCCTCGACGAAGCAGCCCGTCTGGATGGCAAATCCATCGCCACCCTGTTCGAGCTGTGCGAGCGGCAGGATATGCAGCTGCTTATTGCGGCACCCGAGAACATCAGCCCCGAGAAGGGCACCACCTACAAGCTCATCCGCAAGGTGCAGGGCAAGCACGAGCATGTGCATGTGGTGGGTCTGCGCGGCTTTGGCTTCGCCGACGACAAGCTCATCGCCTGACAGAGGCTGACGGAGGAGGTATGAAAACGGGAGGCTTGGCCTCCCGTTTTACATGAGCAATGCATCTTTTTTTACAGTTAAAGCAACGGTAAACTGTCAAAATAATATTGACATCTATACTGGCCAGAATGACAAAAGGATTTGAAATGGCAATTTCACAGTATAAAAACCAAAAGAAACCACTTGAATATAGTAAAAATGAAATAGACCGTGCGGCTAGAGATATTAGGCATGGCATGGATGATACGGGGCGTTCTGAAGCTATAAGAAGGATTCAAGGATTTCGTGAATATCATCTTTACCCATTAATGTTGATGAAAAATCATTTGGCAAGAATAGCATCTCAGGTTAGTAACAAAGTCTTAGTTGCGAGACGACTTAAACGGCTTTCAACCATCATTGATAAGTTGGAAAGACCGACGCTAGATGGGCACAATACTAATTCAATTAAATTGACGCGTATGCAAGACATTGCTGGCTGTCGAGCTATAGTAAAAAATATAAAACAGTTGAAACAGCTTCAAAAAAAATTAGAGAGTAGTCGCTCGGTTCATAAAATAGTGAGTATCAAAGACTATCTCACACCTAAAGAAAGTGGATATGGCGGTGTTCATTTGGTGTACAGTTGCTATGAAAATCAACTGGCTGATCACGAATGGAAAAAAGCAAAGGTTGAAGTTCAGCTAAGAACTGAGTTACAGCATGCTTGGGCTACAAGTCTAGAGATTATTGATACTCTTGAGCAGATTAATCTTAAGACAAGGCATGATGGGCATGATGACTGGCGTAAGCTGTTTTCCATCGCTGGGCGATTGGTATCACATGAAGAAAAAGCATGTGTTATCGAAGATGCACAAACTCTTATAAGTCTTAGGCAGGAGCTTAGTGAACTTGCTGATAAGTTAGATGTTGTATTAAAACTTGCAAGGTATACATTAGCCATAACATTTACGACAGATCATAAAGCTGTCAAGCAAGGGAGGAATGGACAGGGATTGTTTCTGGTTTGCATGCACATACTCGAAGAACAGGAAAAGAAAATACAGGTGACAGTTAAACACTTCTCAATGAAAAACAGTGAAAAAGCTCTTGCTGAGTTAAATGAAGCTGATTTAAATGAAAAGATAATTATATCTGTTCTTGTCTCCGCCTCTGATGTCCGTGCTCTAAAACAGGCATACCCAAATTATTTTGGCTCCACACGAAAATTTAGTGACTTTCTCGAAAGGCAAAGGGGGGATTTGGGGTAGTATTGGTGGAGACTACATTTTGGTTGTTTTGTACAACTAGGCATATATCGATCAGCATATTGTTCCCCTGACAGGGGCTGACGGGTGAACACACAAACGGGAGGCTTGGGCCTCCCGTTTTTCATGGGAAATGTGAGAGAGTAGGCTCCTGCTCGCGGGCGCCCGTCTGGCCATGACAGCCGGACGGGGCGAACGCGACATCTCATAACGGGTCGAGGAAGTAGATGATGAGGATCATGGTGCAAAAAGGGCTGCTGGCCTCCCTGTGCCTGCTGCTGGCCGCCTGCAGCAGCCGCTATGACGAGAGCCACGGCGGCAGCTGGCGCGGCTATAGCGAGACGGGGCTTGCCTCCTACTACGCCGATCGCTACCACAACAAGCGCACCGCCAGCGGTGAGCCTTATCAGCGCCACGCCAACACCGCCGCTCACATGGAGTTGCCCTTCGGCGCCATGGTGCGGGTCACCAACCTCGCCAACGGCAAGAGCGTGGTGGTCAGGGTCAACGACAGGGGCAATTTCCCGCGCGGGCGCATCATCGATCTCTCCAAAGCGGCCTTCAGCGCCATCGGCAATCCTCGCGCCGGGCTTATCAAGGTGAAGATAGAGGCGCTCTAGGTGCTGATTCCTTCAGTGGCTTGAACAGAGTGTCCATCCTGCCCGGCTATATCCCGCCTGGCCGCTCCTCTTACACTGCAGCTCGACGCAAAGGCAGCGCCCGGATCTGGGCCCCTTTGCTTACCCTTGAGAACATGGAGTAGACCAAGATGAGTGAACAGAAACGGGTGTCCATCGCCGTGCTGAAAGCCCGCGCCGGCATGAGAGAGCCACTGCGCCGCGAGCTGCTAAAGCTCATTGCGCCGACGCGGCGTGAGCCGGGCAACCTGGATTACGTGCTGTTTGAATTGCAGGACGAGCCGGGCACCTTCTACATGCGCGAGGCGTTCATCAATCAGGCTGCGCTGGACAGTCACTGCCAGACGGACTATTTCCAGGCCTTTGCCGCAGAGGCTAAGGCGCTGCTGGCAGAGCCGCTGCGGCTGATTTTTATGGAGGAGGTGAGCCCCCCTTAAACCCATCGGGCCCAAGGCTGGCCCGATTGTTGTTCATGCTCCGACACTCATGCTTCGATGTCGCCCCGGGCGCTATCCCATCCGATCATGGCACCCCTGGTCTGCGCCTCTGCATCCTCTACCGAGAGGTTGAGTGGGGGCTTATTGCTCTTATCCCACCTGTTTATGCCTGCCGTCTTTTCATCTCCAGATTGTTCGGTAAGATACCCAAATGAAAATCAATTTTGGGGCCAAGCGACATGAACGCCATGGCGGGTGGGCGCTCTGACCAGGGCGGTCATCAGGCCGCCAAGATGGTTGAGCCGAGGAGAGGGAATGGAGATCGAACTGGCGGGGATAGCGCCAAGTGAGTTTGAACAGCGCTTTGCGGCCGTCAAGGAGGGGATCTTTTCCTATGTCGAGGCGGTGTTTGGCTGGGATGACGACTTTCAGCGCGAGCGGTTGACCAGCGAATATCAGCCACACTGGTTTTCGTGGATCCTGGCAGAGGGGGAGCGAGTCGGTCTGCTCTGTTGCAAGCCATACGACGATGCGCTGCACATTCATCTGTTGATTATCTTCCCCCCTTATCAGGGCCGGCAGCTTGGCTCGGCCGTCATGGCGCGGCTGCATCGCGAGGCAGCATGTGAAGGGAGGCATAGGGTGACCCTGTCGAGCTTTAGCGCCAATCAGAGGGCGATAGAGTTTTATCGGCGCCTCGGTTATCAGGTGGTAGCGGAAGAGCCGGCGTTCGTCTCCTTGTCTCGGCCGGTGACGAGAGAAGAGTCATGGGGTGCCCATGGTTGAGGGAGAGTATTGATGGCAAGGCTGGATATTTTAACGGTTCCCGACCCGCGATTGGGCATCAAAGCCGAACCGGTTGAGGATATTGCGGCCGTGCAAGGCCTGATCGATGACATGCTGGAGACCCTCTATGCCACCGACAATGGTATTGGTCTGGCGGCCACGCAAGTGGGGCGCAAGGAGGCCATTGTCATCATCGACCTGTCAGAAAAACGGGATCAGCCGCTGGTGTTGATCAATCCGCAAGTGATAAGCGGCACCGAACCGGCGTTTGGCCAAGAGGGGTGTCTGTCCGTACCGGATTATTATGCCGATGTTGAGCGTTACGGCTCGGTGGTGGTGTCGGCACTGGATCGCCATGGCGTGCCTATCACGGTCAAGAGCGGCGATTTTCTGGCCATCGTGATGCAGCATGAGATCGATCATCTGCAGGGCAAGGTGTTTATCGATTATCTCTCGCCGCTAAAGCGCAAGATGGCGTTGAAGAAGGTTAAAAAACACCTCAAGGCGACATGACGTGATATTTCATGCGGCGCATTACATATCCATTTGATTATCTGCACAGGAGGGTGGGGTAGCCATGTACAAGGTTGGTATTGTTTTATTTGATGATTTCACCGATGTGGATTTTTTCTTGATGTATGACCTGCTTGGGAGATGCAAAGAGAGCTGGTCGGTGAAAATACTGGGAACCAAGCCTGAGCATGGCTCTGCACTGGGTATCAACGTAAAGACGGATGGATATGTGGCGGAAGCACAGGATCAGGATGTAGTGCTGATCACCAGCGGGCAGCGTGGTATCCCTGCCGCGCTGCAAGACCATGAGTTCATGTCCGCATTGCGGCTGGATCCGCAGCGACAACTGATTGGCTCAATTTGTGCTGGTTCATTCATATTGCATGAGCTGGGCTTGCTGCAGGGAAAGAAATTAACAACCAACCCTGCAGCCAAAGCCCAGTTGCTGGAGATGGGGGGGGATGTTCAGGACGCTCCTCTGGTCGTGCAAGGAAATATTGCAACGGCAGGTGGCTGCCTCTCACTGGTTTATTTGATTGGCTGGGTGGCCGAACGGTGTTTTGGTCCGGAAAAACGTAGATTGATGCAATCTCAGCTTATTCCTGCCGGACAAATGGAAATCTTCGAACAGCTGATCTCCTCCACTATCAGAGAGGCTGAAGAGTCATTCGACTGATGCCATTGCTCACTGTTTATATCTGTCTGGACCCATAGCCTGTCTGCCCAATGAAACAGGATGGCGCATGCACCTCGAATTCAAAAAAATAAACCTGGCGCGTGACTATGGGGTTTGTGTGGCGGCTCGCCGGGACGCCTATGTTTGCAGCTTCCATCGCAACGAGGGATTTGAGGCGTTTCTGGCGGGCTATCGGGAGCGGATGGCGACGAGGCTGACCAACAAAGAGTGGCATTATCTGCATGTCTGGCAGGGGGACGAGATAGTGGGGCAGCTGGAGTTTTGCACTGTCTCAGCCGAACCGGAAACCGGCTACATATACCTGATCTATTTGACGCCACAGGCCCGTGGTCAAGGCATGGCCGATATGCTGCTGCAATATATCGGTCGCACCTTGTGGCAGGCTGGCTGCCGGCGAGTGGTGTTGTCGGTCAGCCGTCTCAACCCGCGGGCGCTGCGTTTCTATCAGCGCAGCGGGTGGCAATATTTGGGGCCAAACCCCAAGCATGCCGAGACAGATTTCTATGAATATTGGTTGCCGGACCCTGCGTGATCAGTAGCCGTATTTGAAAAGGAAAAACAAAGTCCCATGGAGGGGAAAATAGATGGAAGTGAGACAGGTCCGGGTATCGGATGCAGATAACCTACTGGCCTTGATGAACAGACTCGACAATGAAACAACCTTTATGCTCTATGAGCCGGGTGAGCGCACCACGACTGAGATCGAGCAAGCTCAAATATTGGCCTCGTTTATCGATGCAGACAACAGAGTCATGCTGGTTCTGTCGGAGCATGACGAGATTGCTGGTTTTATTGTCGGCATCGGTCAACCGGCAAATCGCAACAAACATGTACTGTATTGCGTTATCGGCATTCAACTCTCTACAACTGGACAGGGCTTTGGCAAAAAAATGATGTCTGCGCTGGAGGCGTGGGCCAGGACGCACGGCTTTACCCGTATGGAGTTGAGCGTCATGTGTCACAATGCCCGGGCTTGTGCGCTATACCGCGCCTGCGGATTCGAGGTGGAAGGGGTCAAACGCAATACGATGAGGGTCGATGGTGCATATGTCGATGAATATATAATGGCCAAGCTGATTGAGGAGGGGGCATGAGCAAGATGCAGTGGCAGGTTTCCTGGAACGTCGCTTGGTCGTCAAGGCGTGTGCGCGGAGGGGGGGCGCTTGTGCTGGTGGTGCTGTTGGGCTGGCTGCTGACCATGGCGCCAGGGTATGCCGAGGAGCCGCAGCTCGGCGCCGAGTATCGCCCTCTGGTACAGAAGGTGATCGATGCCGCCAAGGCACGGGATCCACAGGCCCTTGCCCGTCATATGAAGTATCCCTTCAAGCAGGAGTATCCTATCCCGGTCATCAAGAGCCCATCCGAGATGGTGGCCCGTTTCGACGAGGTGTTTGATGACGCCCTTTTAAACAGCATCGCCAGCTCCCGGGTCGGGCAGGATTGGCAGGCCATGGGCTGGCGCGGCATCATGCTGGGCAGTGGCGAGGTGTGGCTGGATTTCGATGGCAAGGTGATCGGCATCAATCATCAGACGGCGCAGGCTGCAAAACGCAAGGCTGAGCTTGTCGCCAAACAGAAAAGCGATCTTTATCCCGGTCTGCGGGAGTACCAGCGCCCTGAGCTGATGTGGCAGACCGAGAAATTTACCATTCGCATCGACGAGCTGGGTGACGGCCGTTATCGCTATGCCTCCTGGGCCAAGGGCAAGGCGCTCAGCGACAAGCCGGATCTGGTGCTGAAAAATGGCACCGTCAGGGTGGAGGGGACGGGGGGCAACCACACCTATCTATTCACCAGCGGCCCTTACCGCTACGAGTGCGCCGTGACCTTTTTGGGTGAGCGCGGCACGCCGCCGGGCGAGTTGGTGGTCTATCAGAACGAGGTTGCCATCATGCACCAGCCGGTGATCAAGGTGCTCTGATATCCCTTGATCTGCCCGAACGTTCACCGCGCGGCCAAGGGCCGCGCTTTTGTTGTCTGCAACGGTTGACGGTTTTGCTAGCCTTGCGGCACTCGTACCCCCTTGTCGAGATAGAGGCTGCTGTAGTTGGCGCGGTGGGTGACAAACATCACCTGATGACGGCTGCCATCGGAGAGGATGATGAAATCACCGGCCTGGGCGGGAGTGTGCAGGCTGATTTCATGTTCGGGGGCGGTCAGCTTGTCGACCTCCTCCTTGAAGGTGAGGGTGTAAGAATACATAGGGTGCTCCACAACAGGACCTTATACAGACACGCATCAAACGTAGCTGCTGTGGCCCGGATCTGCGGCGCCCAAGCGGCACCCGCGCACCATTTAATTTACCGGCCGCGGCGGGCTCGCTATCTTATGGAAAGCGGCCTGTGGCAAGTGCAGGCCAATCATGTCGGCGACAGTCAGGAGCGAGCGATGACAGAGCGTGAGTGGGAACCCGAGTTGGTGCGCATTGCCGCCTTCTCCACCGGTGCCAAGGGCGGCAATCCGGCCGGGGTCTGGCTGGGGCCGCAGCTGCCCGGTGTCGAGGAGATGCAGCGCATCGCCGCCGAGGTGGGCTTTTCGGAGACCGCGTTCGCCGCGCCCTTGCCAGCGCCAGCAACGCCGGGGAACGAGTAGGCTGGCTTGCGGCAGTGGCGGGTTCGCTATTTCTCTCCTGCCGCCGAGGTACCGTTTTGCGGTCACGCTACCATTGCCCTCGGGGTGGCGTTGGCCCGCCGGGTTGGCGCCGGCGAGTATCAGCTGCAACTCAATCAGGCCACTATCTCGGTATCGAGCTGGCTGGACGGGGAAGGGGAGTGGCAGGCGGCGCTGCAATCGCCCCCCACCCGAAGCTCACCAGCCCCGGCCGAACTGGTGAGCGCCGCGCTGGCGCTGTTTGGTTATACCCAGGCAGACCTGGATCCCCGCATTCCACCGGCCCTCATTCATGGCGGCGCCGATCATCTGGTGCTGGCGCTCAATAGTCGCGCCGCCCTGGCGGCCATGCACTACCAGATGGCTGAGGGACGGACCCTGATGCAGCAAGAGGGGCTGGTCACCATCTTGCTGGCGTATGCCGCCCGCGAGCAGCTGTTTCATACCCGCAACCCCTTTGCCTATGGCGGCGTGTATGAGGATCCCGCCACCGGCGCCGCTACCGCGGCCTTTGCCGGTTACCTGCGGGATCTGCACTGGCCCCACGGCGGCATCATCGACCTCTTTCAAGGGGAGGATATGGGGATGGCGTCGCACCTGCATGCCGAGATCCCCCCCGAGCCCGGCAGCTCAATCCGGGTATTTGGCCGCGCCCGCCTGATGTGACTGCCAGACAATGAAAAAACCGCCGGCTGGCGGTTTTTTACTTTATGTCGGGGCAAACCGGCCGCTTTGGCCTATTGCGGGTCGTGCTCCCCAGCCGGGCTCTGTTCCTGGTGATCGCTCTGTAGCCAGTGCAGCAGCTGGCGAGCCACCTGCGGGCTGCCGAGCAGCGCCATGTGGCTGGTGCGATAGGCAATCATGGTATGGGCGGGGAGAAAAGCCAGCTGGTGGCGTGTCTCGTCATGCAGGCCAAGGGCACTGCGCAGGGGCACCAGACCATCACCAATCAACCGATCTGCCAACACGCTGCGTTTGGCCGCCGTGGTGGCCGCAATGGCAAAACAGCGGACTCCGCCGGGCAGGGGTAAGGGCGCGCGAGGATCGGCCAAGGGGGAAGAAGGGGGATTTCGGGCAGGAGATGAGTCCATCACCTTGCCGTGGCGCAGATCCTTGATGCCGACGCTGCGCAGCTGTGCCAGCCTGACGAACGGCTCGCTGTAGGTAGTCGTCGGCAGCAGTTGCTCCAGCCAGTGGCCAGCAGATTCGAGCGGTGCGCCATGATGGGGCGTACCGAGGAACAACAGGTTTTTAAGGTGAGCCGGCCAGGCATGGGCGGCCAGGTCGGCGCTGTGACAGGCGCTGCGGATCACCAGCCCGCCCATGCTGTAGGCCAGCACGCTGATCTCGCCAAGGCCGCCCGGCCAGTGGGTCGCCAGTTGTTCCAGCTGACGGGCCAGTGCGTGACCGTTCTGCACGATGGAGAGGCCCGAGTTGTAGCGCACATAGATGGGGACGTAACCCAGCGCCTTGGCCAGCATCTCCCCGTGATTGACCGGCGCATCCTGATGCCGGGTCTGCCACTGCAGATCGTTCATGCACAGCCCGTGCACCATCAGCAGCACCCGTGCGCGAGGGGGCAGTGGCGCCTGCAGGGCCGGCCAGCTCAGGGGCTTGCCGAGATAACGCAGGGTCATGGGGGTGGCCAGGGCATTGTGACTCTCGACCAGCTTGTCCCCCATCACGCCATTGAGGGTGGCGAGCAGGGCCGCGCGGCTGGGCGTGTCGGGAATTTGCTGCAGGGGCGGGGCTGGCGGCAGACGGGCAAGCAGGGCATGGATACCGCTGCCCAGCGCGCTGGCGGCGCCATATACCCCCTTGTAGACCAGCCCGGTGATCCCCGCCGTCTTTCCTTCCTCCCGCCCCTTGAAGCCCATGCCGCTCAATACCGCCTGATGGACGGCCTCGGTGAGCTGTATCGTTGCAGGCAGGGCCTGAATGAACAGTCGGGTCAGCTCGCGAATGTCCGCAAGATGCCAGGAGGAGGCGGGTTGCGGTGCTGTTGGTTGCGTCATGAAAAGCCCCTGTGAAGGTATCGCCGGCCTGCTCCCGCCCGGCAGCGGGGTGGCAGTATGACAACCAGCTTGCGCCGTTTGCCCTGGGTTTGCCAGTGACGCGCCGACGGTTCTTGGCGAGAAGGCTACCTAGTGCGCCTAAAGGCTAGGAGCGTGATCTTTCCTTGGTGCGAGTCGGGTCACGGCAGCTAGCAGTAAAATCCACTCTACTTCTTTTCCATATGGCACCGAAATGGGGAGGCAAAGATGTCACTGTTTGATGAGCGTAGGGTACAGGATTTGTGTGTGCGCATGCTGGCGGGTACCAATGAGAAAGGGGATTCACTTGCTAGCAGGCATGGCCGTGAGTTGCATACCCTGTTGCAGGCAGTGGACGGAATCAAGCCGGTGGGGCGAGGCGCTCGTCATGTGCTGACTGATGCCGGGCGTGCTTATCTCACCGGACAGCTAGCGCAAGTGGCGCCAACGATGGCGAACAGGCGTGACACTTTACTTGCTCTCGGGGTGGACCTGCCTACGAGCCTCAACCAGGCCAGCTTTCATGCCCTCTGGTATGGGGACAGCAAGAGTGGGATAGGTCCAGATAATGATGCTATCGAGATAACATTGACACAGGATGAGGTGGTCCGGCTGCGTACCATGAGCCCGTTGCGACTCATTGATAAGAGCGGCCAGCGTCATGATATGACGGCACAGTTGGCGCTATTGGGAGAGCTGGTCTTGCCGGAGCGTTGTCTTTGCAAGTTGCAGGGCATCGAGTGGCAAGGGCAGCAGATAGTCACGGTGGAGAACAAGGGGGCCTTCGTGGATTACCCGTTGCAAGCAGGGGAGTTGTTGCTTTATGTGCCTGGCCGCAATACCAGACTGGCGCGGCAAGTGATCCCGCTGCTGCCGGCGGTTGTTCCTTGGGCCCACTTTGGCGACCTGGATCAGCGGGGATTGGATATTGCTGCTGAACTGGCTAATGTCCTCCATCGCCCCTTGGTGCTCTGGTTGCCCGACGCATTGGTGGCGTATGTTCATCACTATGCCCGCCCGCTGACTCAGCGTCTGGAGGGGCAACTGATCAGCAGAGGTAAGACGCCCTGGAGCATTGAGCCTGAGACCGGCGGGCAGGGCAATCCGCTGGCAGAGGCGCTCATGCATCTGATTGGACAAGGTCTGTGGCTGGAGCAGGAGGTATTGGTACTGGCCAGAGGATGGCAAGCATGGCCTTTGAACGTGACTTGCGACTGATATCGCCACAAAAAAACCGCCATCAGGCGGTCTTTTTGTTCTGCCGGCCCTTATTTCAGGGCTTTCTTCAGCTTCTTGATCTTGCTCTCGTGCTTGGCAATTTTCTCAAGGCGGGCGGCAATCTTCTGCTTGATCTCTTTCTTGCTGACTTTGGCCATCTGGCGTGCTCCTTTTGCAGTGATGACACTCGCGGTGTCGGGGGTAGGTCAGTCCATGAAACGCCAGAGTGCCACAGGGTCGCTGATGACACCAACCTTTCGCTCAAAATAACGGCAGACAGCGTGCCGGCGTAGGGCCTTGTGTCGCGATGGTTCGAAGCCAGAACAGGGGGGCGGTAGTGTTATCGGCAGGCACAAAAAAAGCGCCCCGTGGGGCGCTCTTGCTGGCAGGGCAGAGGGCGATCAGGCCTTTTTGAGGTAGGCGGCGACCAGCACGATCTGCACACCGTTGACCTTGCCTTCGATGTGCAGCGGGTTGTTGGTGAGGCGGATGCCCTTCACCAGGGTGCCGCGCTTGGCGGTGAAGCCTGCGCCCTTGACGTCCAGATCCTTGATCAGGGTAACCGAGTCACCTTCGACCAATACGGCGCCGTTGGAGTCAACGGTGGGCACGCTGTCGTCATCGTCGCTGGCCATGCCCGCTTCGGCCCAGGCCTTGGTCTCTTCTTCCATGTACATCATGTCCAGCATGTCCTGGGCCCAGACCTCGCCTTGAGCGGAGAGGTTCTTCAGCTGGCGCCACGCCATGACCTGTACCGCAGGCACCTGGCTCCACATGCTGTCGCCCAGGCAACGCCAGTGGTTGACCACTGTGGTCGCCGGCTGCTCCAGCTGGCCACGGCAGGTGTCGCACAGGGCAACGCTGTGATCATCATCGCTGGCCGGAGAGTGGGGGACCGCGAAGGCAGTCAGCGCCTGTTCGGCACCGCACAGTTCACACTTGGCGCCCGCGCGCGCTTGCAGGATGGCATTGATGGTCATGTTTTGGTTCCATTCACGTTGGTAAAATGGCCCGCGATGGGCGGGCCAAGATAATGAAGGGGCGTAATATACCACAAAACCCCGCTCTTTGTCAGGCTAAGCCCGGTCGCAGGACATCGGGGGCATCATCGAAACCTGTTGGCACGGAAGACTGCGGGGCAGCCATAACGGTGCGGCATAGATGAGAGTGCTTTTTGACGCGGGATCGCTAGAATGAGCCTCCATTTTGACGGCAGAACAGGGGCGCGCGTGCTGGCTCAACGTTTTCAACAACTGGATAGATTGCTGAGCGAAGCCCGGCACTGGTGGCAATACCAACCTTACCACCACCTGGACCTTGCCTTTGCCAAGGCGGCGCCTGCGCTGGCTGAGCGGCTCAATGCCCTGTCGCTGGCCGAGATTGAACGGCTCGATGGCGACATGCCTGCCCTGTGCGAGCTGCTTGTCCCCTGGATCCCGCAGGGGTCGGCGCTGCATGCCCTGAGCGCGTTGCCGACCCTGACGGCCGAGCCCATCCCGTGCGAGCGAACCATGGCGATGTACATGCCGGGGCGCAAGCAGGCCCAGATTGAAGCCTTCACTGCCTGTCTGCCCGCGCACCGCGGCCCCTATCTGGAGTGGTGTGCGGGCAAGGGCCACCTGGGGCGGCTGGTCTCCCTGCACCGTCAAGCCGAGGTGCTGAGCCTGGAGCTGCAGGCGCCACTGTGCGAGGAGGGGCGCCAGCTGGCCGCTCGCGACGGCGCCCGGATGGCATTTGTCTGTGCCGACGCCTTCGCCGATGAGACCGCCCAGCTGATCGCCCCGGCCCATCACGCCATGGCGCTGCACGCCTGCGGCGAGCTGCACACCCATCTGATTGAACAGGTGGCGGCGAGCGGTGCCGAGGGGGTGACCCTCTCCCCCTGCTGTTATCACCTGATCCGCACCAGCCACTACCGTCCGCTCTCCGGCCCGGCAAAGGCCAGTGTGCTGCAGCTTGCCAAGAGCGATCTGAAGTTGCCGCTGCAGGAGACGGTCACCGGTGGCGCCCGCATCGCCCGCCTGCGTGAGCAGGAAGTGGCCTGGCGGTTGGCCTTTGATTGTCTGCAGCGCCAGGTGCGCGGGGTGGACGAGTATCTGCCGGTGCCCAACATGCAAAAGAGCCTGCTGACCGGTACCTTCGAGGATTTCTGTGGCTGGGCCGCCGAACGAAAGGGGCTGGTGTTGCCGGCCGGCCTCGACTACGCCGGGTTTCTGGCAAAAGGGGAGGCGCGCTATGGCGATGTCGCCCGCATGGAGCTGGTGCGTCACCTGTTTCGTCGTCCGCTGGAACTCTGGCTGGTGCTGGATCGCGCCCTCTTCTTGCAAGAGCAGGGCTACCGGGTGGAGGTGGGCGAGTTTTGCGACAAGCCCATGACCCCCCGCAATATTCTGATCCGCGCGGTGCGAGCACGGCACGGATAAGCGGTGGGCCTCGTCGCGGCGGGGCCTGATGCAGCATTGTGCTGTTTACCCTTTGATGCTTCCCGTTGAGGCGATCGTGTCGTTGAAAGAGCGGCGTGACCGCTCTTTTCTCATTTTTCTTCGGTTTATTTTCATATAACCGAAAGACTCGTCATCACGTCGCTTCACAATGCATTTTATGCTCGCCAACCGGCAGAGTGAATTGGCTCACAGTTCCGACAACATTCTTAATTTTCACCGTGAATTTAGTGGCCTGTAGGATTATTCTCGAGGCGACTCTTATCCCGACGTTATTCTGACATAAGGACTGTCTGTTATGTTCAAGCCTACACATTGTGCCTGGCTGGTTGCGGCTGCCTGCGCATTGCCAAGTTATGCCATGAATATTCAACCTGACCCACAAAATGCCGGTGGATATGTCATTGCCGCCCCGGATCTGGCGGCGGTTGAAAAAAACAAGACGGCCAATCCCATGTACGGGATTTGGGCAAAAGCGTTGGCGACACGTTCCAATACCATTGTCGATGCCATCAAACCAAGGGCGGCCAGCAATCCGGATAACGTCAAACGGGTCGAGCGGGTATTCACCGAATCGGATTGGGATTATTTAACCCAGATGGCGGCGCCGGAATATACCTATGAGCGCTTCTTGCGGGCGGTCGGGAAATTCCCGGCTTTTTGCGGCGAATATACCGATGGCCGCGATGCCGATGCCATCTGCAAAAAATCCATCATCACCGCCTTCGCCCATTTCGCCCAGGAGACCGGCGGCCACATCGCCAAGGAGAATATCTCCGACAACCCGCTGGCGCTGGAGGAGTGGCAGCAGGCGCTGGTGCACGTGCGCGAGATGGGCTGGTCGGAGGGACAGACCGGCTACACCACCGGCTGCGGTCAGAACGACTGGCAGAACAAGAAGTGGCCCTGCAGCACAGGCCAGGGTTATTTCGGCC
This sequence comes from Aeromonas sp. S41-2, assembly GCF_027705845.1. Lineage (NCBI taxonomy): Bacteria > Pseudomonadati > Pseudomonadota > Gammaproteobacteria > Aeromonadales > Aeromonadaceae > Aeromonas > Aeromonas sp. S41-2. The sequence goes on from NZ_JAPDCG010000003.1 coordinate 202,663, forward strand.
GCGGCGCCAAGCAGCTCTCCTATCACTTCAACTACGGCGCCTTCTCCGAGGCGATGTTTGACGGCGATGCGTCCGTGTTGCTGAACAACCCCGGGTTGGTGGCGGACTCCTGGCTCAACCTCGCCTCCGCCATCTGGTTCTTCCTGACCCCGCAGGCGCCCAAACCCGCCATGCTGCACGTGATTGATCGCACCTGGGTGCCCTCCCAGCGCGAGATCGCCGCCGGCATCGGCTACGGCTTTGGTACCACCATCAACGTCATCAATGGCGGCATCGAGTGCGGCGAGCAGAACAAGAACAAGGGCCAGCCGGTCAACCGCATCCGCTACTGGGAAGGGCTGGCCGAACACTATCAGATCCCCGTCAAGGCCGATGAGAAGAACACCTGCTGGCAGCAGACCCCCTATGGCAGCCTCAACCTCAACGGTGCCACCGACGTGCTCTACACCAACTGGGACGGCAACTGGAAATACTACCCGGATCGGCCCGGCGGCTACTCGTTCGAATGTGAGCTGGTAGGGTTCCAGACCGCCTACTCGGCACTGGTACCGGGGGATTACGAGAAGTGCGTGACCAACTTCTACGGCTCCCACGCCAACTGGCCCAAGGTGCGGGTAGTGGCCAAACTGGATCCTGCGCCGGTTGATCCGACCGATCCTCCCGTGGGGGATGTGGCCGCCTGGAGCGCCAGCAAGGTCTATACGGCGGGCAACAAGGTGAGCTATAAGGGCGCCATCTATCAGGCCAAGTGGTGGACCCAGGGCAATGAACCGGGCAAGGGCGATCCCTGGGTGCTGGTACCGGCGAAATAGCATAAAGCGGCTGGTATCAATAAACTCGGTAATGGATAACACTTCTCTTGCCAAGTCGGGGGAAATATTGTTCCCCTTTTCGATATCCTGCCTTGTAAAATAAAGCCAGTGTCCAATTGGGTGAGGTAGATTGCGGTGCTGGATGTCTATCAGCGTATAAGCGTGCTCGGTGATAAAAATAGCTGACAATAATGGATGAGGATGAGGATGAGGATGAGGATGGTCAGTCAGAAATATCGGTCAGGTACTGTTTATAATCTGGGGCAGATGCCATTGAACAGTATTTTTTAGGACCGATATTGGTGACTGTCAGGTGTTATTGCTCTGCCTCCTTTTTTTCGCTAGATACCCATCGCCAGAATATTCATTTTTATCGAAGCAGGCATATCCAGCGGTTAAAAAGCATTGGCCGTCACTCTGCAATGAGGTATCACTGTGCCGATGAGTGCAAATCAGAGGAGGCTTCATGTTCAATATTGCCATGCATTTTGAAATCCCGGTAACGGATATGGCGCGTGCCACGGCGTTTTATCACCGTGTGTTTGGCATCGAGTTCGAATTGACGCAGATTGATGGCAACGAGATGGCGCTGTTCCCGCTGACAGAAGGGGTGGAGGGTTGCTCCGGCGCCTTGGCCAAAGGGGAGAGCTATGTGCCCAGTATCGACGGCACGCGGATCTATCTCGCGGTCAGCGAGATTGAGCGGGTGATGGCAACGGCCCAGGCGGCCGGTGCCCGGCTGCTCTATCCGGTGACGCAGGTCGGGGAGGGCATCAAGGTGGCCGAGTTTCAGGACCCGGAAGGCAACCGGATTGCATTGCAGGAGCGTTGGCTGTCGGCCTCGTGAGCCATCCCACAGCCGGTTTTGTGATGGGCGGTGGCCGACGAGGGCGCAACATGGTACTCATCTGATCCGGCAGTGGCCGCAATGGCGCGGTCACGTCAGCGATGGCAAGCGACAACAAGAGGCAAGGAGGCGTGATGAAGGGACATTGTTTGTGCGGTGGGATTGAGGTCTCGGCTGGCGATCACCAGGAGGTGGGGCTGTGTCACTGCAGCACCTGTCGGCGCTGGTCAGGCGGCCCCCTGTTTGCGGTGCACTGTGGCAAGGAGGTGCGCTTTCGCGGGCTCACCCCGGTGGCCTATCGCTCCTCGGAGTGGGCGGAGCGAGGATTTTGCCCCACCTGCGGTACCCACCTTTTCTATCACCTGTTGTCGACGGATGAGTACATAGTGCCAGCCGGCCTGTTTCAGAGCGAATCCTTCCAGCTGGCGAGCCAGATCTTCATCGATGAAAAGCCCGATTTCTACGAGCTGAAAAACGAGACACCGACCCTGACCGGTCAGCAGGTGTTTGATCAATTTGCCCCCAAGCCGTGAGAACGGGGCTGGGCAGTGCGAGCATCGGCCGCAATCAAAGGAACAGACAATGCAACTGGTGGTGATGCGCCACGGGCAAACCCCGGCCAATGCCGAGGGGCGCTATCAGGGGGCGTTGGATATCGGTTTGAGTGACACCGGGGTGGCCCAGATCAGAGTGCAGGCAAGGGCGCTGGCCTTGGCGCAGGCTCCGTTTCAGCGGCTGCTGAGCTCCCCCTTGCTGCGGGCACGGCAAAGCGCGGCCCTGGTAGCGGACGAGCTGGGGTTGCCGGTGACGCTCGCCCCCGCTTTTCGCGAGCGCCATGTCGGGGTGTTCGAGGGGCTGACCCAACAAGAGGCGAGGGAGCGTTACCCTGCGCTGTGGGCACGCAACATCACCCGGCGCTGGGCCGAGGCGCCACCTGGGGGCGAGTCGCTGGACGAAGTCATTGCCCGGGTCGGGCTGGGACTGGCAAAACTGGTGCAGAGCGGCTGCCAGGAACGGGTGCTGCTGGTGGCACACGGCGTGGTGGCCAAGGTGATCCGGGCGCTGACCGTGGCGGGATTTGACGACTTCTTCGAGTGGCAGCTGGCCAACGGGGCCGTGCTGGAGGTGTCTCTTGCATGTGGCGATGCTGGCGGGCCACTGGGTCTCTTTGCCCGGCCGGGCAATGAACATGGCGTCGCGGCCTTGAATTGAGCCAGAAGCGCCAGGCCTGATAAGTGTTTCTCAGGCCTGACGCGTATTGCCTGTCAGGGGGCGTCTGGCAGTGCCTTCCTTGAGCAGTTGCGTCCCTGTTTCTTGGCCAGATAGAGGGCGGTATCGGCCCGGCGCACCATGCGCTCCACCGTATCCTGCGGGCCCAGGCTGGCACTGATGCCGATGCTGATGGTGAGCGGCACCTCGGTGCCTGCGCCCAGCTGATGCAGCTGCGACTCGACGGCGAGGCGGATCCGCTCCGCACTGGCCCAGGCCAGCTCCAGCGAGGTTTCCGGCAGCAGCACGATGAACTCCTCGCCACCCCAGCGGCCCAGCATGTCCACCTCCCGCAGCTGTTTGGCGACCCGTCTGACCAGGCTGAGAATGGCCTGATCCCCTTGCTGGTGGCCATAGGTGTCGTTGATCTGCTTGAAGTGATCGATGTCGATCAACAGCAGGCTCATGGTGTGGCCGAAGCGCTGGCAGCGCTGCATCTCCAGCTTGACCAGCTCGTCGAAGCGGCGCCGGTTGGCGATCCCGGTGAGGGGATCCGTGGTAGCCGCCACCTTGAGCTCCTCCACCAGCCGGGCCCGCTCCGAGATATCCCGCAGAATGGCGGTCATCTCGGTGGTCTGACCCAGGTTGATCTTGGCGATGGTCACCTCCAGCGGAAATTCGCTGCCGTCGCGGCGCAGCCCCATCACGGAGGCGCGGGCATGCATGGGGCGCGAGTTGATGGGGGAGTTGCTGAAGGCCTTGAAGTAGCCGTCGTGGTTGGCCCGAAAGCGCTGGGGCAGCAGGGTCTCCAGCCGTTTGCCGAGGTAGCTTTCGTCCACCCCGAACATCTCGCAGGCAGCGGTGTTGATAAGTTCGATGCGCGACTCGCTGTTGACGCTGATGATGCCGTCGTAGGCGGAGTTGACCACCGCCTCGAAGCGCTTGCGGCTCATCTTGAGCGCCTCCTCCAGCTGCTTTTTGGCGGTGATGTCGATGGCGGTGACCATGATGCGAGTGATGCGGGACTGCTCGGGAATGATGGGGGAGATGACAAATCGCCACCAGCTGGTGCGCGACAGGGTGTCGATGGGCAGCTCGCTCTCGAGCCCCGTCTGCTGGCTCACGCACTCGTGCATCGGCTGCTCGATGCTGCCGGTGATGTAGCGGGGAAACATTTCGTTCAGGCGTTTGCCGATGCTGCCGAGCACATCCAGCTCGAAGGCTTGGGCAAAGGTGTCGTTGGCGGAGATCAGGGTAAAGCGATCGTCGTCGTCGAGGGAAAACACCGCAACGGCGGCACCGATGGCATCGAGAGACGACTTGATGTCGGCATGGGAACCCTGTGTGAACATGCAACCTCCATGGCGAATAACGTATTGATATTCAGTATAGTGCGGCCGTTTTTGATCCTTGTCCCGCAGGCAGAACAACGCCTTGCCACTGGGTTGGCGGTGATGAGCCCTGCCAGAAGGACTGGCTCGGCGCCATCCGCTGGGCTTTACTTGCAGGCATCTGCAAGCGAGCTGGCCGGCATGGCCAGTCTTCCCACAGCAAACTAGCACGGAGCGCGTCATGAAGATCAGCATCGAGGCACATATCGAGCAGGAGATAGAGGCCGTCTGGTGGGCCTGGAACGATCCGGACTGCATCGCCAGATGGAATGCAGCCTCCAGTGACTGGCACACCACTGGCAGTCGGGTCGACTTGGTGGTGGGCGGGCGTTTCTGCCATCACATGGCCGCCAAGGATGGCAGCGCCGGTTTTGATTTCACCGGCACCTTTACCCGGGTGGAGGCGCCGACCCGCCTCTCGTTCGTGATGGATGACGGGCGCGAGGTGGATGTGCAGTTTGCGAGCGAACCGGGCGGCACCTGGGTGCAGGAAACCTTCGATGCCGAGACGAGCCACACCCCGGCTCAGCAGCAGGCGGGCTGGCAGGGGATCCTCGACAACTTCAAGCGTTATGTGGAAGCGGCAGGCTAGGGGAGGCGCCTGCGCCCATAAAAAAACCACCGCCAGGTCGCGGTAGTTTTTTATGCTGCTCTGTTCGTCAGAGCATGCCAGAAGGCAGGAGCGTTACTCCTCGATATCCAGCAGCACCAGGATGGCGCTGTCGCCGCCCCACTCGCGGGGGGCCTGATGGAACGCCTGCACGTTGGGGTGCTGGGCCAGCCAGCTTGGGATGCGCTGCTTGAGGATATGTTTGCCGATGCCGTGCATCACGGAGGCGACGTGGATGTTCTCTTTTTGGCAGAGAGTCAGCAGGGCTGCCAGCTCCTGTTTGGCCTGCTGCTGGTTCATGCCGTGCAGGTCCAGGTAGATCTCCGGCGGATAGCTGCCGCGCTTGAGCTTTTTCAGCTCGAATTTTGACACATCTTCACGCACGTAACGGGTCGGTCCATCGGCCTCGAGATGGGGTTGGTACTCATCGCTGAAATAGTGGTCAACCCCAAGCTTTTCGCGGCTCTCACGCAGTTCGCGTTTCTGCTTGACCGGGCGCAGGTCGGCCCTTATGGTATCTTGCTTGATTTTCCGGGTACCTTTTATCGCATCGCGGAACAGCTGGGTTTCCTCGTCTGTCGGTGAGGGCGTTTTTTTCATCAGGTACTCGTCTTGCTCGCTGTATAGAATTCTCGGGCCGGATATTACTCGACTTGGAGGTGGATTTGGACAAGATATTTATCGATGAGGTGGTTGCCGAGATGCACACCATCCAGGACATGTTGCGCTGGGCCATGAGTCGTTTCAACGACGCCGGGATCTTCTACGGACATGGTACCGACAACGCCTGGGATGAAGCCGTGCAGCTGGTACTGCCCGCGCTACATCTGCCGCCGGACGTGGATCCGGGCATGCGCCACTCCCGTCTGACCACCAGCGAACGGCACCGCATCGCCGAGCTCATCATCCGCCGCGTGCAGGAGCGGGTACCGGCCGCCTACCTGACCAACAAGGCCTGGTATGCCGGTTGGGAGTTCTACGTGGACGAGCGGGTGCTGATTCCCCGTTCCCCCATCGCCGAGATGGTGGCCAACCGCTTCGCCCCCTTCCTCAAGCATGAACCGACCCGGATCATGGACTTGTGCACCGGCTCCGGCTGCATCGCCATCATCATGGCCCACGAGTTCCCACAAGCCGAAGTGGATGCCATCGACATCAGTGTCGATGCCCTCAACGTGGCCGAGCGTAACATCAACGATCACGGGCTGGAGCAGCAGGTCATTCCGATCCGCTCCGATCTGTTCCGCGATCTGCCGGTCGGCGACAAGTACGATCTCATCGTCTCCAACCCGCCCTACGTGGATTCCGAAGACATGTCGGATCTGCCGGACGAGTTTCGTCACGAACCCGAGCTGGCGCTGGCCTCCGGCTCTGACGGCCTCAAACTCACCAAACGCCTGCTGGCCAATGCCGCCGACTTCCTCAAAGAGGATGGCGTGCTGGTGGTCGAGGTGGGCAACAGCATGATCCATCTGGAAGCCCAGTTCCCGGACGTACCCTTTACCTGGGTCGAGTTCGAGAACGGTGGTCACGGCGTGTTCGTGATGAGCCGTGCCGATCTGGTGCAATACCAGGACTATTTCGCGATTTACAAGAGCTAAGCAGGAGCACTCATGGCAGGGAACAGTTTCGGCCAACTCTTTCGTGTGACGACCTTCGGCGAGAGCCACGGCCTGGCGCTGGGCGCCGTGGTCGACGGCTGCCCGCCGGGACTGGAGATCAGCGAAGCGGATCTGCAGGGGGATCTGGACCGGCGCAAGCCCGGCACCTCCCGCTACACCACGCCGCGCCGCGAGCCGGACGAGGTGAAGATCCTCTCCGGGGTGTTCGAGGGCAAGACCACCGGTACCTCCATCGGGCTCTTGATCGAGAACACCGATCAGCGCTCCAAGGACTACTCCGACATCAAGGACTTGTTCCGCCCGGGCCACGCCGATTACACCTATCACCAGAAGTATGGCCAGCGCGACTATCGCGGCGGCGGTCGCTCCTCCGCCCGTGAAACCGCGATGCGGGTGGCGGCGGGAGCCATTGCCAAGAAGTACCTGAAACAGGTGCACGGCATCGAGATCACCGGTTTTCTCTCCCAGCTTGGCCCCATCAAGGCAGAAGCCTTCGACGCGGCCCAGATCGAGCAGAATCCCTTCTTCTTCCCCGATGCTGGCAAGCTGGAAGCGCTCGATCAATACATGCGCGACTTGAAGAAAGAGGGCAACAGTATCGGTGCCAAGGTGCAGGTCATCGCCAGCAATGTGCCGGTGGGACTGGGTGAGCCGGTGTTCGATCGCCTCGACGCCGACATCGCCCATGCCATGATGGGCATCAATGCGGTGAAAGGGGTGGAGATTGGCGACGGGTTCGCGGTGGTGGAGCAAAAAGGCTCCGAGCACCGTGACGAGATGACCCCGGCCGGCTTTGCCAGCAACCATGCGGGCGGCATTCTGGGCGGTATTTCATCCGGCCAGGATATCGTGGTGAGCTTAGGCTTAAAGCCCACCTCCAGCATCACGGTTCCGGGCAAGACCATCACCACCGAGGGCGAGGCCACCGAGATGATCACCAAGGGGCGCCATGATCCTTGCGTCGGCATCCGTGCCGTGCCCATCGCCGAGGCGATGCTGGCACTGGTACTGATGGATCACCTGCTGCGCCACCGTGCCCAGAACCAGGGCGTGTTGACCCATACCCCGCAACTGCGCTGATCGGCCTGCTTACCGCTCGGTTGATCGAGTGGTGCAGACGCAGTCACAGTCAAAAGGTGACCTCAGGGTCGCCTTTTTCATGGGCCTTCATCGCGCTGGGTTATTGGTTGGGTGTTACCTGCTCAGCCGCCGGGTTGTCGAGCCGGCAGGGGGGCGGTGCCACATCACGGCCGGGTGGGGGCAGGCCGGCAATCACCTCATTGACTCGGGCGAGCTGCTCGTCGGTGACGGCCGAGTTGGCAAACATCAGGCTGACCGGTTGGTGATGGAGCAGCAACTGACAGCGGATAAAGCCGTCGGCCCCCAGCTGTTGCAGCCGGTAGCGAGCGTATTGCCACTCCATGATGACGCCGTCCAACCGACGGGCCAGCAGCAGATCGACCAGTCGGTCATCCGCGTTGTATTCGCTCGCCTGCTTGAGGGCGGGACACGCTTCCATCAACTGGATGGGGCGGGTGCCGCGCAGCTTGCCAAGGCGCAGTTGGCTTTGCTGGCAAAGCTGCGACAGGTCTGACACCGCCAGCCAGGGATCACGCTGGCCCGGGATGGGGTTGTTGCTCAGCAGCACGAAGGTACTGCGCCGATAGGGCACCGAGAAGCGGGCAAAGGCGCGCCGCTCCGGCGTATCGAGCGCCCCCATGGCCACGTCTAGCTGCTGCTGCTCGAGCAGATGGATGGCCCTGGCCCAGGGCAGGTTGCGAAAGTGGGATTCCAGCCCCGCCTGACTCAAGATCTGGCGGGTCAGGGTGACGTCCAGCCCATCCAGCGTCCCCTGGGGATTGATGTAACTGAACGGGGGCCAGTGGCTCCAGGCCACCGACAGCCTGGGCTTGGCCTGCAGCGGCAGAGAGAGCCCAACTGCCAGCAGGAAGAGCAAGAGCCAGCCAGGGGCGGCCGACAGAAGATGAACACGCATGAACCTGAACCTCCTTGTACAGGACGGATGCGGCGGTATCGCCGTTATCTGGCATCAAGCATAGCCTGATTCGAATGAGTTCTTGAGCGGCTTTTCCGGGCGGGACGGTGACCTGCTTTTGGCAAACATGCTGGGAGGAACGTCACATTTTTCTCGTTTCTCCTCAATAACTCCGTTAGACTGCGCCCCTATTCTTTCCCCTTTGCTCTGCTCCCCGGGGAAATCGTTGTGTTCTCAACAGGCCCGAGTCTGGCGAGATGGCATCGGCTCAGCAGAGGAGCCCCATCCCGGATTGTCGGCGCCCCTATCCCTAGCAGGTAACTATGAGTTTTACTTCCCTCGGTCTGGCCGAACCCTTGTTGCGTGCCGTTGCCGAGCAAGGCTACGACACCCCGTCTCCCATTCAGCAACAAGCGATCCCGGCGGTACTGGCTGGCCGTGATCTGATGGCCGCCGCCCAGACCGGGACCGGCAAGACCGCAGGTTTTACCCTGCCGATGCTGCAGCGTCTGACTGAAAGCAAGCGCAAGGTCTCCCCGAATCGCATTCGTGCCCTGGTGCTGACCCCGACCCGCGAGCTGGCCGCCCAGGTGGGCGAGAGCGTGCGCAATTACGGCAAGCACCTGCCGATCCGCAGCCACGTGGTATTTGGCGGCGTGAGCATCAACCCGCAGATGATGGCCACCCGCCGTGGTCTGGACGTGCTGGTGGCCTGCCCGGGCCGCCTGATGGATCTCTACAACCAGAACGCCGTCAAGTTCGACGAAGTGGAAATCCTGGTGCTGGACGAAGCGGATCGCATGCTCGACATGGGCTTTATCCGCGACATCCGCCGCATCCTGGCCCTCTTGCCGAAGAAGCGCCAGAACCTGCTGTTCTCCGCCACCTTCGCCGACGAGATCCGCGAGCTGGCCACCGGCCTGCTGGACAACCCGGCGGTGATCGAAGTGACCCCGCGCAACAGCACCGCCGAGCGTATCGAGCAATTGGTACACCCCTGCGACAAGGCCAACAAGATTGCCCTGCTGAGCCATCTGGTCACCAGCAACAACTGGCAGCAGGTGCTGGTGTTCACCCGTACCAAGCACATGGCCAACCGCGTTGCCGAGACCCTCGACAAGAACGGCGTCAGCGCCGCCGCCATCCACGGTAACAAGAGCCAGGGTGCCCGTACCCGCGCCCTGGCCGGTTTCAAGGATGGCAGCGTCAAGGTGCTGGTGGCGACCGACATCGCTGCCCGTGGTCTGGACATCGACAAGCTGCCGCAGGTAGTCAACTTCGAGTTGCCGAACGTGGCGGAAGATTACGTGCACCGTATCGGCCGTACCGGCCGTGCTGGCGCTGCCGGTCACGCCATCTCCCTGGTTGCGGCCGATGAAGGCAAGCTTATCAAGGCTATCGAGCGGCTGACCAAGCAGAACATTCCGTGCGAGCAGGTGGCCGGTTTTGAAGCCTCCCGCGAGACCCTCGACAACATCGCCCGTGGCATCGGTGCGCCGCTGCGCAAAGAGCCGCGCGATCCGAGCGAGCAGCGCCGTGCGCCGCGCCCGCAAGGTCAAGGCCAGCGTCAGGGCGCCGGTCGCTCTGCCAACGGTGGCAATGGCGGCGGTAACCGCTCCGGCAACGGTGGCAAGCCCAAGCCCCAGGGTGGCCAGCGCCCTGAAGGCGGCGCCGGCAAACCGGCTCAGGCTCGTCGTCCCCGTCGCGCTACCCACAACCAGTAAGCGGCCTGGGAGCCTGATCCCTCGTTCGGTTGATGTAAAAAGCCCCGCCACTCTGGCGGGGCTTTTCTATATCCGGGAATCGGTCGAGTGAGGCGGGCAGTGCCCGTCACTCGCCATAGAGCGTGATCTGCAGCACGTTGGCGATGGCGCTGCCGTTCCAGTGGTACTCCAGATGGCGGGGCTGATGAACGCGACTGACCAGGCGCGGGCGATAGAGCAGGTAGCAGTCGTGGCCGCTGTGGCGCACCGAGCGGTAACAGATGCCGTCCACATCCAGGGCTTTCTGCTCGCGGGCGAAGGCCTGGGAATACCCGTAGTCGGTCGCATGGTAGAGCGGTGTGGCGAGAAAGGCCTCGCCGGTAATGTCGATAAGGCTGGCGCTGAACTCGGCATGGATCACCCGCATCTGCACCTTCTGGGCGGGTTCACGGGTGTAGCCGAAGACGCGCTCCTGGTGGTAGACCGTCTCCTTGATGGCGGTGTCGAGGCTGGGGGCGCAGTAATAACCGCCAAAATCGCCGGTGGTGAAGCGGGCCCCTTCTGGATTGAGGTGAGTGAAGGCAGCCATCACATGGCTGCCGCCGGCCAAGCCCACCAGCCAGTCCGCTTTCGGCACCCGCGTCAGCTCGCCGGCCTCTTCCCTCAACCTGTCGTTGGTCAGCGCTTCGATGGCCCAGACTGCCTCCAGTTCGTCGGCGTTGGCCACATCCTCATAGAGGCAGATGGTGGGGTAGCGGCTCGGGATGATCCGGTAGGCGGACTCGTCCTTGAATGCGCGCTGTGGGGGCGTCTGCATCAGGCCATGCCTCCGCGCCAGGCGTGCAGGCGGGTAGCGACTTCATAGAGATCGGCCACCCTGCCACCCTGCATCACCTCCATGGCGCTGCGGCCGGCGAAGAAGGGGTGGCTGTTGGACTTGCGCACCCAGCCATAGATGCTCTCGTCCGCGCTGAACAGTACCCGCAGGCTCTTGTGAATGTTGAGCAGGTAGCTCATTCGCTCCTGCAGATCCGCACTCAGTCTGATCCCGCCGTGGGACTCCTTGTACTTGTTCAAAGTTGAACGCGAAGAGATGCCGAGCAGTCGCAACTGTTCATCTGTGTTGCACTGCCATTTGTCCAGGATGCGAAACACCACCGGCAGCGCCTTGCTGGGATCAACGGCGCCATCTTGCCGTTGAAGGTGTGCGGTTGCGACCATGTCAGGCTCCTTGCTGGATTGAGCGTGTGTTCTGTTGCCAAAAAGGCGATCTGTTATCAGTGTACAAGAATTGTTCATATATATACAGGGTGTCGATGATGGTGCATATATGAACGTTTGATGCATCAAGGAGATGATCACCGCGCAGGCGGACCCCTTTATATCGATGGCATATACCGATGGCATAGAAAAAGCCCCGCCAACTGGGTTGGTGGGGCTTTTGTGCTTTTGCTTTAGGGCATGCACCGACTCTGGCTTAGAGCGCGGGCAGCAGTCCCATGCTGACGCTTATCTGCACCCCGACGATCAGCACCCCCATGGCGCCGGCAAGGCCCAGGGCCAGCACGCCGCCCGGGGCACGGTAGTGGTGCGCCTCGGCCCGCTTGCGGCTCTGCCACACCAGGGTCACCGGCAGCAGCACCGCCAGCACCGCCAGCGCGATGGCGGCGTAGCCGAGCGCCATGATGAAGCCCTGCGGGAAGTAGAGGGCAAACAGCAACGGCGGCACGAAGGTGATGAGGCCGGTCTGGGTGCGGCCCTGCCAGTTGTCCTTGCGACGGGTCACCTTGGCCATAAAGTCGAACAGTCCCAGCGTCACCCCGAGGAAGGAGGTGGCCAGCGCCAGATCGGCGAACAGATGCATCGCCTGGTTGAAGGCAGGCCAGCTCACCAGGTTGCCGACGTTGGCCAGCAGGCTGTCCAGCGCCCCGCCGGTCTGGATCAGGGATTGCTGACCGAGCAGCCCCAGGATGGCGATTTGCCACAGCACGTAGAGGATGAGCGGCAGGGCGGAGCCCCACACGAAGACCCGACGCAGCTGCTTGGGGCAATCCCCTAAGTAGAGCATCACGCTCGGGATGGAGCCGTGAAAGCCGAACGAGGTGAAGATGACCGGCAGGCCCGCCAGCAACAAGCCCTGACCGAGCGGCATGGAGAGCAGGTGCTGCCCCTCGGCACGCGGCAGCAGCAGCGCCAGCACACCCACCATGATCACCAGCTTGACGGTGAACATCAGTCGGTTGAGGTAATCCACCTGTTTGGTGCCGACGCAGACCATGCCGCCAAACAGCAGGGTAAAGGCCCAGGCCGCCTGCTCCTGGCTGAGGGGCAGGCCGGCATCGGCCAGCGCCTGGGCCAGCAGGCTGCTGCCGCCGCTGATGTAGGCGGAGGCTAGCGAGTAGAACAGCATCAGGATGCAGAAGGAGGCAATGCGCTTGCCCCAGGGGCCGAGCAGGTGATCCGCCAGCTGGTGCAGGTACCACTTGCCGGTGTTGAGGCTGGCTTCCACCTGCAGCATGGCGGTAAAGGCCATCAGGCCCCACAGGCCGATCATCAGCAGCAGGGTGGCGGGTCCGCCAAGGGAGGAGGAAGCCAGCGGCAGGGCCAGCATGCCGGCGCCTATGGTGGTGCCGGCAATCAACAGGGTACATCCCAGGGTTTTGGTATTCATGGTGTCCATCCGAATCGAGAAACTGCGCCGTGCGCAGCAGGCATATGAGGTGTTGGCAAGGCGCCTCCGGGGTCGAGACCGGAGGCTAGCAATATCGGAGTGAACCCATCGTTACGAAAAATCCGCTGGTTGTAAAAGATGGTTGCCAACTTAGCGAATTAAAATGTTGGATACAAGCGTGTAAAGGCGGATTTTGTTCTGGGTGGACAGAATAAGTGGAAATAAAAGATGACAGGAGCGCGCTTTGGCTGGTGAAAAAACGCGCCGCTGCGAACCGGGTCGCAGCGGCGCGCGATGTAGAGAGGATTAACGGCGGCGTTTGAGGGTACGGCTCACATAGTGCAACCCGCACTGGTATTCACCGCCAATCGCCTTGAGGGCCAGCTCCAGCGCCTGGCTGGCGAGGGCATCGTGCTGCTGGGGCAGGGAGTTGATGCCGAAGGGGAGAAAATCGAGCAGGCGATCGTCGCCGAAGGTGGCCATGGCCAGCCGGCTCATGTCGGTCTCCTGTTCCAGTAGATAGTCGAGTACCCCCTCCATCAGGATGTAGGAGGTGGCCACCAGTGCCTGGGGCAGCTGGCCGAGCTGCAGATGCAGCGTCTTGATCAGGCGGTAGCCCTCGGCGCGGGAGAAGTGGGCCCCTTCACACAGATGGCAAGCCGTGCTGTGGCTGGCGACGGCCTGCTCGAAGCCTGCTTTGCGTTCTCGGCTGATCGTGAGCGCCGGCAGCGCGGTGATCAGGGCGATGTGCTTGATTGCCGGCGAGAGCAGGGAGGCGGTGAGATCGCAGCTCGCCTTCTGGTTTTCACTGGCCACGGTGACGAACTTGTCGGCCGCCATGGCCCGGTCGATGGCGAGCACCTGGATGCCGCGCGTCTGCAGGCCGAGGTAGAAGGGGTCTTCGGGTGGCAGGCAACTGGCCACCAGCAGTGCATCCACGTGGCGGCTGGCCAGCATCTCGGCCAGCTCCTTCTCGGTGGCGGGGTCATCTTCCGAGCAGACGATCAGCAGCTGATAACCCTGAACCCGCGCCCCTTGCTCCAGCCGTTTGGCGAGCTTGGCGTAACTGGCGTTCTCCAGGTCGGGCAGGATGAAGCCCAGGGTCTTGGTCTGGCCACCGCGCAGGGAGGCGGCGCGGCTGTCCGGCTGGTAGTTGTGGGCGGTGACCACCGCCATCACCTTGTCGCGGGTGGCCTGGCTGATGCGGTATTGGTCGGCCTTGCCATTGATCACATAGCTGGCCGTGGTGCGCGAGACACCGGCGAGGGCGGCGATTTCATCCAGTTTCATCATGTTGGCTCTGTTTGAGTTGCAAGGCCCACGGGCACTGCCTGGTGAGGGCACCGAAAAGTGTGCGCGGGATCATATCATTGAAAAGCACTCTTTGTGGGTACTTGATCAATTCGCTGAAACGATTCAGTCTGAGTGTAAGTGAAACGATTCAGCTTGTCAGCAGACAATCGATGGCCGGGCATAAAAATCGGGTATGACCCGCGAAGGGATGCAATCCGGTCTATTGTCAGCAGGCGAGTGGTACGAATGGTTATGTTTGATGAGCCGGTACGGTCAGGCCGCCCGGCACCTGATGGAGAATCTCTATGTTGAAGTTGGCGCGACAGCAGATCTTGCTGGGGCAGTCGGTGGCGACCAAGGCCGAGGCCATTGCCCTGTTGGCAGGCAAACTGACCGAAGCCGGTCTGGTGGAAGCGGGATATGTAGATGGCATGCTGGCGCGTGAAGCGCAGCACGCCACCTATCTTGGCAGCGGCATCGCCATTCCCCACGGCACCACCGACACCCGGCATCTGGTGAAGAACACCGGCGTCATGGTGGCCCAGTTCCCGCAGGGGATCGAGTGGGACGAGGGGCAAATCGCCTACGTCGCCATCGGCATCGCCGCCAAATCCGACGAGCATCTGGGCATTTTGCGCCAGCTCACCCACGTGCTGGGTGACGAGCAGGCGGCGGCGCAATTGAAAGAGGCCACCGATGCCGACACCATCATCAATATCCTGACCGGTGCGACGGCGGCCAAAGAGGTGCAGTTCCTGGCCCTGGCCGACTTCCCGGCGGACGATCGCGACCAGCTGTTGCTGGGCGCAGCCGCCCGCGCCAAGTCCGCCGGCTGGGGCGATGCCGCCATGGTGAGCGCCCTGTTGGCAAGTGAACCCGCCTACCTGGGCGAGGGCATCTGGCTGGCGCGGGCACAAGCCGCCCAGACCGGCTGGGTGCTGGCCACCCCGAGCACTGCACTGAACGCAGGGGAACAACCGGTCAGCGCCCTGCTGCTGCTGTGCGCCGCAGATAGCAGCCATCTGGCGCAGCTCGACAATTTGGCCAAACTGGCGGCTGCCGGTCAGCTGGCCACGCTGGCGGGCAACGAGGGACTGGCCATGCTGCAAGCGGGGCCGGCCAGCGGTCTGTCCGACACCTTCACCATCATCAACCCCCACGGGTTGCACGCCCGTCCGGGCGCCATGCTGGTCAAGGTGGCCAAGGAGTATGAATCCGACATCCGCGTGGCGAATCTGGATGGCAGTGGCGAGGCGGTCTCCGCCAAGAGCCTGATGAAGGTCATCGGTCTGGGCGTCAAGTGCGGGCACCGTCTGGCGTTTCGCGTCGAAGGCCCGGATGCCGAAGCGGCGCTCAAGGGCATAGGCGCCGCCATTGCGGCCGGGCTGGGCGAGGGGGCGCACTGATGGACATAGTGACGATCACCCTCAATCCGGCGCTCGATCTCACCACCCGTCTCGAGGCGATGAGTCTGGGCGAGGTGAACCTGGTGAGCGAGGCCAACCTGCGTGCGGCGGGCAAGGGGATCAACGTTGCCATGGTGCTCAAGGACTTGGGCCGCAAGGTGGGCGTCACCGGCTGGCTTGGCGCCGATAACCAGCAGAGCTTTGTCTCCCTGTTTGCAGAGCGGGCGCTGGATGATCACTTTGTGCGAGTGGCGGGCAACACCCGCATCAACGTCAAGATCTCCGAGCAATCCGGTCGGGTCACCGATCTCAATCTGCCGGGGCTCACCATCCACCAAGGAGAAGTGAGCGCCCTGGAGCAGGCCATCGATGAGCTGACAGCGCGCGCCGACTGGTTCGTGCTGGCGGGCAGCCTGCCCAAAGGGGTGGCCCCCGATTACTGCGCCCATCTGATCCGCCTGCTCAAGGCCAAGGGCAAGCAGGTGATCTTCGATTGCAGCGGCGCGGCCTTAAGCGAAGGGATCAAGGCGGCGCCGACCCTGGTCAAACCCAATCTGGAGGAGCTGAGCCAGTGGGCGGGCCGCCCCATCAAGACTTTGAGCGAGCAGGCCGAATGTGCCCGCGCGCTACAGGCAAGCGGGATCCCCAACGTGGTGATCTCCAACGGCGCCGATGGCCTCATCTGGTTTGCACCGGATGCCGTCTGGCAGGCGATTCCGCCGCGCATGCAGGTGGTCAGCACGGTTGGTGCCGGCGATTCCCTGGTGGCAGGTCTCGCCCATGGTCTCAGCCTTGGCTGGACGCCGGAGCAGACCCTGCGGCTGGCCACTGCCGTCTCCGCGCTGGCGGTCAGTCAGGTGGCGGTCGGTTTTAGCGATATCAGTGTGCTCAACCCCTTGCTTGAACAGGTGCGCGTACAGCGTCTGGATGCGCTGGCACCGTTTCAATGCCATACCCCCTCAATGGAAAACTCAGGAGATGCCCAATGAAAGCAATCTTGGTTACGGCTTGCCCGGCGGGCATTGCCACCAGCTTTCTCGCTGCAAAACGGATAGAACAGCAGGCCAAACTGGCTGGCTGGGAGCTCACCCTCGACGTCGGCTCCAGTGTGCAGCCCCGTCAGGTACCGGACAAGGCGCAGATTGCCGCGGCCGACCTGGTGCTGGTTGTTGCCAGCGCTCCGGTGGATCTCGCCGCCTATGATGGCAAACGGGTCTATCAGGGCAGCATGGATCTTGCCTTGCAGGATCCGGCCGCCTTGCTGGAAGCCGCCGCCAGCGGCGCCAGCGTCTATCGCCATCAAGCCGCCTCCGCCGTTGCCAATGCTGCCGCCAAACCGGCCGCCGCTGGCAAGCGCATCGTGGCGGTGACTGCGTGCCCGACCGGGGTGGCTCACACCTTTATGTCGGCAGAAGCGCTGGAGACCATGGCCAAACAGCTGGGTCATCAGATCCGGGTCGAGACCCAGGGTTCGGTCGGTGCCCAGAACGCCCTGACTGCCGAGGAAATTGCCGCTGCCGATCTGGTGTTCCTCGCCACCGACATCGAGGTGGACATGGCCCGTTTCGACGGCAAGCCGGTCTATCGCACCAGTACCGGTGCGGCGCTCAAGAAAACCCGTGCCGAGCTCGACAAGGCCTGGAGCGAGGCGAAAACCTATCGCCACAGCGGTGCCAGCCAACCCAAGAAAGAAGAGAAGGCTGGCCCCTACAAGCACCTGCTGACCGGGGTCTCCTTCATGCTGCCCATGGTGGTGGCGGGTGGCCTCATCATCGCGCTTTCGTTCGTGTTCGGGATCGAGGCGTTCAAGGTGGAAGGCACTCTGGCCGCGGCCCTGATGAAGATCGGTGGCGGCTCCGCCTTTGCCCTGATGATCCCGGTGCTGGCCGGCTACATTGCCTACTCCATCGCTGACCGTCCGGGCCTCGCTCCCGGCATGATCGGCGGCATGCTGGCAAGTTCCTTGGGCGCCGGTTTCCTCGGCGGCATCGTGGCCGGTTTCCTGGCCGGTTACAGCGCCAAGTACCTGAGCGACAAGGTACGCCTGCCGGTGACCCTGGAAGCGCTCAAGCCGATCCTGATTATTCCGCTGTTTGCCAGCCTGTTTACCGGCCTGGTGATGATCTACGTGGTGGGTGGCCCGGTGGCCGGCATCATGAATGCCATGACCACCTTCCTCAACAATATGGGCTCCGCCAACGCCGTGCTGCTGGGTGTCATCATCGGCGCCATGATGTGCTTCGACATGGGTGGCCCGGTCAACAAGGCGGCCTACGCCTTCGGGGTCGGCCTGCTGGCCTCCAAAACCTACGCCCCCATGGCTGCCGTGATGGCCGCCGGCATGGTGCCGGCGCTGGGGATGGGGATCGCCACCTTCCTGGCCCGCACCAAGTTCATCAAGGCTGAGCAGGAAGCAGGCAAAGCCTCCTTCGTGCTGGGTCTGTGCTTCATCTCCGAGGGGGCCATCCCGTTTGCCGCCAAGGATCCGATGCGGGTCATCCCGGCCTGCATGGTCGGCGGCGCCCTGACCGGTGCGCTCTCCATGCTGTTCGGTTGCGAGCTGATGGCGCCCCACGGTGGTCTGTTCGTGCTGTTCATCCCGCACGCCATCAGCAACGTCATGATGTATATCGTGGCGATTGCGGCAGGCTCGCTGCTGACCGGCGTCTCCTACGCCATGCTCAAGCGCGGTGAAGAGCAGGCCAAACTGGCCACGGCATAATCCGCTAACCAGCAACACGCCATACAAGAGAGCGGCCTTTGGGCCGCTTTTTTATTGCCCACATTTATTGTCCAAAAAAGTGACGAGGAAAGGGCAATCTGGTTTGTGGTTAATGGATTAACCCTCTAGCGTGGGACCCCGAAGGGCGCCGACGCGCCTGTCGATAACCCGATCCCCAGGAGCAGATGATGATCCCCATGATCCCCCCCATTCTTGACTTTGCGACCGGTAGACTCGCTGGCGCCGAGCTGGTGGAAAAGAGCACCACCCTGGCTGACCTGCAGGGCCTCTTTGTTGACCCGCATGCCGAGGCGGCGCTCCCGTCAGAGACACGGCTCTATCGGGTTGCCATGTTGCCCGGCCATGGCGGCGAGGGGGATCTCAATATGGGGGTCACCTATCTGGAGGCGGGCCGGGTTGGCCAGGAGTTCTTCATGACCCGCGGTCATCTCCATGCACGCGCCGAGCAGGCGGAATACTACTTCGGGTTGTGCGGGCAGGGGGTGTTGCTGCTTCAGGATATGGCCGGTGTCTGCCGGCTGGAGCAGGTCTTTGCCGGCAGCGTTCACCATATCCCTGGCCATGTGGCCCATCGACTCATCAACACCGGCGAGACGCAGCTCTCGGCGCTGGCGGTCTGGCCCGCCGTCGCCGGTCACGATTACGGTGCGTTGGGAACACGCGGCTTTGGCCTGCGGGTGCTGGCCGGGGAGGATGGCACGCCCCGCATTGTCACTTCTGCGGGGCAAGCCACTTGAAACAGCGTGTGCGGCGGCCCGCTAGGGGCTGCCGCAGGATTGGCGCACCACCAGGGTGGGGGGCAGTATGATGCTCTTGGCGGGTTCGTCGTTGCCGGCCATCCGCTCGAGCAGCAGTTCGCCGGCTTTTCGGCCGATCTCCCGCGACGCCACCGAGACGGTGGTGAGGGGCGGGTCTACCAGCGCCGTCTCCGGCAGATCGTCAAAGCCCACCAGTGCAAAGTTCTGACCGATGACCCGCCCCAGCTTGCGCAGCGCCAGAATGGCGCCGAGCGCCACCACGTCCTGATAGCAGACCGCCGCCGTCACCTCGGGATGCTGTTCCAGCAGCGCCGTGATGGCGCGGGTGCCTTCCACCCGGCTGGCGCCGCAGCCGATGATCCACTCCGGCCTGGGAGAGATGCCGTGTTCGAGCAACTTGCTCATGTAGCCGCCGAGGCGCTGGGAGCGACTGATGGAGGCGGGGTTGCCCCCGACAAAGGCGATGTGGCGGTGGCCCAGCTTCAGCAGGTGTTCGGTCGCCAGCTGGCAGCCCAGGAAGTTGTCGGTGCCGACGAAGTCGATCGCCACGTCCGGCACCGGCCGCACGATCAGAATGGTGGGCATGCGGCGGCGCTGCAGGCTCTCGAAGAAGCTGCGGGGAGTGGTCTGGGTGGCGCAGATCACCATGCCGGCGGCGTTGTTGCGCTGCAGCGAGTCGGTGAACTGCTGCTGCCGGGTGGCCGACTCCTCGCTGTTGGCCAGAAACAGCATCAGATCGTGATGCTCCATCTCCCGGCTGAGGCCCGCCGTCATCTCCGCATAGAAGGGGTTGGTGATGTCGTGCAGCAACAGACCGACCTGGTTGCTGCTCTTGTTGCGCAGGTTGGCGGCGGTCTGGTTGTAGACATAGCCGAGCTCGTCGATGGCCCTGAGTACCCGCTGGCGGGTGTGCTCGGAGATGCGCCCCTTGTTGCGCAGGGTCATGGAGACGGTGGCAGTCGACACCCCCAGATGGCGGGCGATGTCGGCAACGGTCACATTGCTCATGGGATGGATCCTGTCAGGGAGTAGGCCTCAAAGGTATATCGATTAACCTTTGGCTGTTAACTTGCCATGATGAAATTGCCGTCATGATCACATATTTCGCCCATTTTGGCGATCAAATACACCATTTTATGAGGTTAATCTTGTTTATCAGGTTGTGGTTAACAGGTTAATCGATTTATCTCTCTCCCAGGTGTCAACGAGAGAGCAAGCCAATGATTCATTCGAGTTACGTCTCCAACTACGACAAATTCCCGGAAGTGGTGGTCGCCGGCCATGAGGGCGCCGCCTGCGCCGGCTGGCACGAGATAGCCCGGCGACTGCAGGCCGCGGCAGACGGGCAAGGTGGGGCAAGGGTGGTGCTGGTGATCGACTGCTATCACGGCGTGGATCAGGACGAGCTGCGTAGCCAGCTGCTGGCGAAGCTTGGGCCCCACACGCTCATCGAGGTGGAGCAGGCCCGCCTGCCCGAATCAAAAGTGCTGGCGATGCTGGAGCGCTTCATCACCGACGACCGGGTCTTTGGTGTGCTGGCCCCCCACAAGATGGTGGAGTTTTTTGACCCGGTCGCCTTGGCGCGCCTGCAACAGCAGGTCGCAGAGATAACCCGTGGCCTGGTGGTAGTGATGGGCAGTGGCGCTTCGCTGGTGGTGCAAGGGGATGTGCGGGTCTATGCCGATCTGGCCCGCTGGGAGATCCAGCAGCGACTGCGGCGCAAGGAGCTGGGCAACTGGGGGGCCGGCAACGAGGAGGAGGACATACTGCGCCGCTACAAGCGTGCCTTCTTCATCGAGTGGCGGGTGTTTGACCGCCATAAACTGGCCCAGCTGCCCACCATCGATTTCCTGCTCGATACCAACACCCGAGGCAAGCCGACCCTGGTGACGGGGCAGGCGCTGCTGGCGGGGTTGCATCAGGCGGCGCGCCAGCCGTTTCGGGTGGTGCCCTTCTTCGACCCCGGGGTCTGGGGCGGGCAGTGGATGAAGCAGGTGTGTGATCTGGACCCGGCCCAACCCAACTAGGCCTGGTGCTTTGATTGCGTGCCCGAGGAGAACAGCCTCTACCTGCGCTTTGGCGAGGTGAGGGTGGAGATCCCGTCGCAAAACCTGGTGCTGTGCCAGCCTAGCGCGCTGCTTGGGGAGCGGGTACATGCCCGCTTTGGCGCCGAGTTCCCGATCCGGTTCGATTTTCTCGACACGGTGGGGGGGCAGCCGCTCAGCCTGCTGGTGCACCCGCTGACCGAATACATCCAGCAGGAGTTCGGCATGCACTACACCCAGGACGAGAGCTACTACCTGCTCGATGCCAAGCCGGGCTCTTGCGTCTACCTCGGCACCCGCACCGATATCGACCCGCAGGCGATGCTGGCGGATCTGGCCGCCGCCCAGCGCGGCGAGAAGCCCTTCGATGACGAGCGCTTCATCAACCGCTTCCCGGCCCGTAAACACGATCACTTCCTGATCCCGGCCGGGACCGTCCACTGCTCGGGGGAGGGGGCCATGGTGCTCGAGATCAGCGCCACCCCCTACATCTTCACCTTCAAGCTATGGGACTGGGGCCGGGTCGGGCTCGACGGCATCCCGCGCCCCATCCACCTGGCGCACGGCAGCAAGGTGATCCAGTGGGAGCGCGATACCGACTGGACCCGTGAACATCTGGTCAATCGCATCGAGCTCATCGCCGAGGGGCCGGGCTGGCGTGAGGAGCGCACCGGGCTGCACGAGCGGGAATTCATCGAGACCCGTCGCCACTGGTTCAGCGTGCCGGTGGAGCACGACACCGACGGTACCGTGCAGGTACTCAATCTGATTGAGGGGCGGGAAGCAACGGTGGAGAGTCCCGACCATGCGTTCGCGCCGTTTGTGGTGCACTACGCCGAGACCTTCATCGTACCGGCATCGGTAGGGCGCTATCGCATCCGCCCGAGCGGCGAGAGTGAAGGGGCAACCATCGCCACCATCAAGGCCTATGTGAGGGGGTAACCAAGATGCTGAGGATCCTTATCGCAACCCATGGTTCATTGGCGCCGGCCCTGCTGGCCAGCGCCAGCATGGTTTACGGCAAACTGCCGGCGGTGGCGACCGTCTCCCTCACCGAAGAGGGGGGGATCGAGGCCTTTCGTAGCGAGTTTGAACAAACCCTGCGCTGCCATGGCGCGGGGGCTGACGGGGTGCTGGTGCTGTGCGACATGGAGTGCGGCACCCCCTACAACGTGGCGTGCCGCTGCGCGTTTGACCCCGAATGGCCACAGCCGCTGGCGGTGGTGACCGGGGTCAACTTCCCCATGCTGCTGATGAGCGCCGAGCTGCTGGATGCCGTGGATGTGCACGAGGCGGCCCGCCAGTTGCTGGTTCAGGCGCTGGAATCCATGGTGATCGCGGCCCCGGCGGTTGCGCACCAGCAAGACGACAACTTCTAGGAGAGCGAGATGGCCATTTCATTTGTACGCATTGACGATCGGGTGATCCACGGTCAGCTGGTGACACGCTGGGCCAGGGAGCTGCCTTGCGACGGCATCGTCGCGATCGATGACGAGGTGGCGGCCGATCCGCTGCTCTCCCAGGTGATGATCGGTGCCGTACCGGACACCCGGGTATGGCTGTTCGACGTGGCGACGGCGATTGCCAAGCTGCCCAAGGTGATCGCCAGCGACAAGCGCTACTTCGTGATCGGCAAGTCGCCGGTCACCCTGCAGCGGCTCTGCACCGCCGGCATCTCCCTTGAGAACCACAACGGCAAGATCAACGTCGGGCCCATGAGTGCCCGCGAGCAGACCACCACCATAGGCCCCAACCAGTCGGTCACGGCGCAGGAGATCGCCGCCTTCGACTACCTGGCTGGACTTGGCCACGACATTGACTTTCGGCTGGTGCCGGATGCCAGCCACTACAGCTGGGCGGATGCCCAGAAAAAGCTGAAATAGGGAGCAGACATCATGTTTCTGGAAGCAACACTCATCGGGATACTCTGTTATCTCGGTGCCCTCAGCAGCCCCTGGCTGCTGGGATTGACCGGGGGCTGGTACACCATCACCCGTCCGCTGGTCTCGGGCATGCTGGTGGGGGCCATCCTCGGTGATATCCAGACCGGGATCCTCATCGGGGTGGCGGTGCAGGCGGTCTATATCGCCATGGTGACGCCGGGTGGTTCCATGCCGGCGGATCTCAACTTCGTCGCCTTTCCGGCCATTGCGCTGGGCATCCTGTCGGGCAAGGAGCCGTCGGTGGCGGTGGCCATTGCCGCCACCATCGGCATCGCCGGCACCATCCTCTTCAACTTCATGATGGTGCTCAACTCCTACTGGAACCACAGGGCCGACGTGGCGCTGGAGCAGGGGGATGAGCAGGGGGTCTACCTCAACAGCGCCATCTTCCCGCAGGCCAGCAACTTCGTGCTGCGCTTCGTGCCCACCTTCATCGCCGTCTATTTTGGCAACCAGTACATCGAAGGCTTCATGAACAGCCTGCCGGAGCTGGTGATCCGCACCATGACGGTGGTGGGGGGAATCTTGCCGGCGGTCGGCATCGCCATCCTGCTCAAGCAGATCATCAAGCAGAGCAGCATGCTGATCTACTTCCTGGTGGGGTTTGTCGGCATCGTCTTTCTCAAGCTCAACATGGTGGGGCTGGTGATGATCGGCGCCCTGCTTGCGCTCATCCACTACAACTACAAGCCGGAGCCGCGCCCTGCACCGGCTACCCGCGCTGCCACCCAAACCGACGATGAGGATGAATTCTGATGGACGCAAAGCCGCAAGCGGGTCAGCCGGTGAACAAGGCGCCGGTGGCCCTCACTCCCAAGGATCTGCGTGCCTGCTGGCGCGCCTGGATGATGTACAACCTCTCCTCCATGAGCTTCGAGCGGCTCGAATCCTTCGGCTTCTGCCTTGGCATGATGCCGGCGCTGAAAAAACTCTATCCCGGCAAGGCGGAGCGGACGGAGGCGATGAAACGCCACGCCTCCTTCTACAACACCGAGCCTCAGCTTGGCGCCATCATCAACGGGTTGGCGGTGGGGCTGGAGGAGAAGCGGGCCAACGGCGAGCGGATCGATGGCGAGACCATCAACACCCTGAAAGTGGGGTTGATGGGGCCCATCGCCGGGATCGGGGATTCCATGATCCCGGGCATGCTGGTGCCCATTCTGCTCAGCATCGGCATGGCGCTGGCCGCTGGCGGCAGCGTGCTGGGGCCGCTCTTTTACATCATCAGCTTCAACGCCATCGTCATCACCGGCTCCTACATGCTGTTCATGAAGGGCTACCGGATGGGAACCGGCTCGGTGGAGGCACTGGTGAGCTCGGAGTCGGTCAAGCTGCGCGAGGCGCTCTCCCTGCTCGGGGTCTTCGTGATGGGCGGGGTGGCGGCCAGTTACGTCAATCTCTCCACCGGGCTCGATTTCGTCACCTCCGACGGGGTCAACATCCAGTTGCAGGCCATGCTGGGGCTGCTGGTCGTGGCCTTTGTCGGGGTCGCCGTCGGGCTGTTCTAGGCCGTTCAAGGGGTGAGGTGAGTACAGACAGGGGAGAGCAGGGCTCTCCCTTTTTATGGGCTGGGTGATGGGTTGGCTGGAGAGGTGATGAGATGCATGACGAGATAAGAGAGGCCGCGCAGCGCTGCCGACGCTGGCTGGTGGAGGAGGCGCTGCCTCACTGGGGGGCAAGCGGCTTTGATTGGGAACGGGGGCTGTTTGCCGAGGGGCTGGATGGCGCAGGCGCGCCGCTCTGGCAGCCCATTCGTTTTCGGGTGCAGAGCCGCCAGATCTATGTGTTCAGCCACGCCGCCCTGCTCGGCTGGTATGTGGGGGGCGAGCTGGCAGAGTGCTGCACCAGGTTCGGCATGAGGCGCTTTGCTGATGGTACCGGCAACCAGCAGTTTTCCCTCAATGCAGATGGCTCGCCTGCTGACACTTCGGTGTGCTGCTACGAATACGCCTTTGCCCTGCTGGCCGAGTGCTGGCTCTACCGCTTGAGCGGCGAGCCGCGCTGGCAGCAGCAGGCCGAGTCGCGCTATCAGGCCATCGAACTGCTGTTTGCCGATCCCCTGTATGGCGGGTTTCACTCCCGCTTTCCAGCAAGCGCGCTGCGTAGTCAAAATCCCCATATGCATCTGTTCGAAGCGCTGCTGGTGGCGGCGGAGTGCTTTGATGAGCCGCGCTGGCAAGGGCGCACCCATCGGCTCTATCAGCTGTTTCGCCAGCGTTTTCTGGAGCCCGCTTTGCTGCGGGAGTTCTTCGATGAGCGGCTTCTCCCGACCCATCCCGATTCGCACCTGATCGACCCGGGCCATCACTACGAGTGGTGCTGGCTGCTGGCCCGCTATCGGGCATTGGCGCAAGGGGGGGAGTGTGGGCCGAGTGAGCGCGAGATAGACGAGGGGATCGCCATCCTGACCCGCTTTGCCGGCGCTCACGGCCACGGGCCGACCGGACTGGTGCTGGATGAGCTCAGTGATGACGGGCGGCCCCATCGGACGACCAGCCGGCTCTGGTGTCAGACCGAGCAGCTCAAGGCGCTGTTGGCAGCCTACGAGCGGCGAGGGGAGGCTGAGACAGCCCGCCGGATTGGCGCAGTGGTGGGACGGATCTTTGACTATTACCTGATGCCGGCGCTGCCGGGTCAGTGGATAGATCAGGTGGATGTGACGGGGGCGCCGTTGGCCGGCCATGCACCGGCCAGCACCTTCTATCACCTGTTCGTGGCGTTCAGCGAGCTGGTGCGGGTGGCGCAAAGGGAGGGGTAAAGAGGGATAAAAGAAGGATAAAAGAAGGGCTGGGTTTAAAAATCCCAGCCAGGTTGCTCCGGCTGCTCGGGTTGGGCTCCCTCCAGCGCTTTGCGGCGAGCGGCTTCCACCCGCGCCTTGCGACCCCGGCACAGGCGCATCACCTCTTGCTGCTGGGCATGGCTCATGGTGAGCCAGTTGAAACGCTCCTCGCGGCTGCGCAGGCACCCCTTGCAGTAGCCCTTGTTGTTCACTTCGCAGACCCCGATGCAGGGGCTCTGCAGCGGGAAGATTTCGAGCTGTTCCATCCATGGCCTCTCACACCCTGTTACCTTGTTATAACCCAGAAGATCCTCTTTGGAGAAATCCGCCGTCACAGGCCTGAAGGCGTTTGCTTTCCCCCTGCAAATTTGGCATCTTCCCCGCCGAACATAACCCTTGGTGTTATATGAGGACATATGAATAAACACGCTTACTGGCTGACCGCCGCAGTGCTGGGGTTGGCCGGTTGTGCGGGCAATTCTGAGCAAGCTCAGGTGCCCAAAAACAAACCCGATGCCAGATGTTTTCTCAACTGCGAGGTGCCGGAAAATCTGGGCAAGCAGTATCTGGACGGTCCCCTGCCTGATGATCTGGTGCGAGTGGAGCGGGTCAACAGCCGACAGCGCGCCGACTACAGCAAGTTCGGCCCCCAGAGCCGGCTGGTGCTGGAGCGCTCCGGCAAGATGACCCGCCGCTACGGCGAGCTTTACCATCAACTCTCCCGCTGGGTGGCCAATGGCGGCGATCCCGCTCAGATCACCCGTTACGGCATCAGCCTGGCCCAGCTGGGCGGCTCGGATCGGATGGGCAACGTGCTGTTCACCGGTTACTACTCGCCGGTGCTGGAGGTGCGTCACCGCCCGGATGCCAAGTACAAGTACCCCATCTATGCCATGCCCAAATGCGGCGGGCGCTGCCCGAGCCGGGCCCAGATCCATCAGGGGGCCCTGGCCAACCGCGGGCTGGAGCTGGGTTACAGCAAGTCCCTCATCGACAATTTTCTGATGGACGTGCAGGGCTCGGGCTTCGTTCACTATGGCGACGACGATCGGCTGCAATATCTGGGTTACAGCGGCAAGAACGGTCACGGTTACGTCAGCATCGGCCGGGTACTGATCGATCGTGGCGAAGTGCCCAAGGAGCAGATGTCCATGAAGGCCATCAAGGAGTGGGCCAACCGTCAGCCGGAAGAGAGCGTCAAGGAGCTGGTGGAGCAGAACCCCTCCTATGTCTTCTTCGAGCGTCGCCCCACCAACGACGTGATCGGGGCCGCCGGCATTCCGCTGCTGCCGATGGCGGCGGTGGCCGCCGACAAGACCCTGCTGCCGATGGGCACACCGATCCTGGCGGAAGTGCCGCTGCTGGACAAAGAGGGCAACTGGACCGGCAAGCACCAGCTGCGGCTGTTGATCGCGCTGGATGTGGGCGGTGCGGTGAAGAAGGGCCACCTCGATCTGTACCACGGCATGGGCGAGAAGGCCGGTGTCGCGGCCGGCCACTACAAGCACTTCGGCCGGGTCTGGAAGCTGGGCCTGCACCATGGGCCGACCGCCGCGCCCTGGCTGTAAGGCGCTGTGGGGGCGGGTGGCACATCAGCCGCCCGCTCACTAGGCATAGAGATGGATGTAAAAAGCCGCCGGAGCAATCCGGCGGCTTTTTGTTTGCTGACGCGAACCTGAGGGGGTCTCAGCGCTTCTTGATGTCCAGCCGGATGGCACCCACCGGTTTGCAGCAGCAGGGCAGGCACTCTCCCTGCGAGACAAAGGCGAGCGGCACGGCGGCATAGTGTACCTTGCCTGCCAGCAGGGGGGTGCGGCAGGCACCGCAATAGCCGCTGCGGCACTGGAACTCCACGTGATGACCGTGGCGCTCCAGAGTTTCCAGCACGCTCTCGCCGGGATGGGCGTGCAGTACGCCATCCTGGGTATGCACCCGTGGCGAGCCTGCGTCGCTCTGGGCGGGGGCCGCGTGCGGGGCAGGGGTCAGCGTGCCGGTGGCGTCACTCACAGCTCGAAATCACCCAGGTCTTCGGCATTCACTTCGCTGTCGATCTGACCCACCAGGTAGGAACTCACTTCCACTTCCTGCGGGGCGACCTGCACGTTGTCGGACGACAGCCAGGTGTTGATCCAGGGGATCGGGTTCTGCTTGGCCCCGGCAAAGGCTGGCTGCAGACCCACCGCATTCATGCGCAGGTTGGTGATGTACTCCACGTACTGGCAGAGGATGTCCTTGTTCAGGCCGATCATGGAGCCGTCCTGGAACAGGTACTCGGCCCACTCCTTCTCCTGAATGGCGGCTTCCTTGAACAGCTCGAAGCAGGCCTGCTCGCACTCGGCGGCAATCTCGGCCATCTCGGGGTCGTCCTGGCCGCTGCGCATCAGGTTCAGCATGTGCTGGGTTCCGGTCAGGTGCAGCGCTTCGTCACGGGCGATCATCTTGATGATCTTGGCGTTGCCCTCCATCAGCTCGCGCTCGGCGAAGGCGAAGGAGCAGGCGAAGCTGACGTAGAAGCGGATCGCTTCCAGCGCGTTGACGCTCATCAGGCACAGATAGAGTTTCTTTTTCAGCTCGCGCAAGGTGATGGTCACGTCACGACCGGCCACCCGGTGGGTGCCTTCACCGTGCAGGTTGTAGAGCGCGGTCGCCTCGATCAGATCGTCGTAGAAGTGGCTGATGGAGCCGGCGCGCTTCAGGATCTGCTCGTTGGTGACGATGTCGTCGAACACCTGGGCGGGGGTGTTGACGATGTTGCGGATGATGTGGGTGTAGGAGCGAGAGTGAATGGTCTCCGAGAAGGCCCAGGTCTCGATCCAGGTTTCCAGCTCCGGAATGGAGACCAGCGGCAGCAGCGCCACGTTGGGGCTGCGACCCTGGATGGAATCCAGCAGGGTCTGGTACTTCAGGTTGGAGATGAAGATGTGCTGCTCGTGGGGCGGCAGGGCCTGGAAGTCGATGCGGTCGTGGGAGACGTCCACCTCTTCCGGGCGCCAGAAGAAGGAGAGCTGCTTTTCGATCAGCCGTTCGAACACTTCGTGTTTTTGCTGGTCATAACGGGCCACGTTGACCGATTGGCCGAAAAACATCGGCTCCTTGAGCTGGTCGTTTTGGGTCTGGCAGAACGTTGAATAGGCCATGGTGATTTGAATGTCTTGAATAAGGGGAAACAGGAGGGCGGGAGCTTCATGCTCCCGCCCGGTTCATCAGATCTTGCAGGCGCCGCCGGCACAACCGTCATCTTGCAGATCGGTCTGGGCATCGTCCGCACCATCACGGGTGTTGTGATAGTAGAGGGTCTTGAGGCCGTATTTGTAGGCGGTCAGCAAGTCCTTCAGCAGCTGCTTCATCGGTACCTTGTTGCCTTCGAAACGGGCGGGATCATAGTTGGTGTTGGCGGAGATCGCCTGATCCACAAACTTCTGCATGATACCGACCAGCTGCAGGTAACCATCGACGCTCGGTTGCTTCCAGAGCAGTTCGTATTGATCCTTCAGGCGGTCATACTCGGGCACCACCTGCTTGAGGATGCCGTCCTTGGAGGCCTTGACCGACACCAGGCCGCGCGGCGGCTCGATGCCGTTGGTGGCGTTGGAGATCTGGCTGGAGGTCTCGCTCGGCATCAGGGCGGTCAGGGTGGAGTTGCGCAGACCCACGGTGCGGATCTCTTCGCGCAAGGCTTCCCAGTCCAGGTGCAGCGGCTCGTTGCACAGGTTGTCCAGATCCTTTTTATAGGTATCGATGGGCAGGATCCCCTGGGCATAGGTGGTCTCGTTGAATGCCGGGCAGGGGCCGAACTCGCGGGCCAGCTGCACGGAAGCTTTCAACAGGTAGTACTGGATCGCCTCGAAGGTGCGGTGGGTCAGCGCCAGACCGGAACCGTCGGAGTAGCGGGCACCGTTCTTCGCCAGGTAGTAGGCGTAGTTGATGACACCGATCCCCAGGGTACGGCGGTTCATGCTGCCCTTCATCGCGGCCTTGAGCGGATAGTCCTGATAGTCGAGCAGGGCATCCAGGGCGCGCACGGCGAGATCCGCCATCTCTTCCAGATCTTCCAGCTTCTCGATGGCACCCAGGTTGAAGGCGGACAGGGTGCAGAGCGCGATCTCGCCCTCTTCGTCATCCACGTTGTTGAGCGGCTTGGTGGGCAGCGCAATCTCGAGGCAGAGGTTGGACTGGCGCACCGGCGCCACGCTCGGATCGAACGGGCTGTGGGTGTTGCAGTGGTCCACGTTCTGGATGTAGATGCGACCGGTACCGGCGCGCTCTTGCATCATCAAGGAGAAGAGATCGACCGCCTTGAGGGTCTTCTTGCGAATGCTCGGATCCTGTTCGTACTTGACGTAGAGTGCTTCGAACTTGTCCTGATCCGCGAAGAAGGCATCGTACAGGCCAGGTGCATCGGACGGGGAGAACAGGGTGATGTCACCGCCCTTAATGAGGCGCTGATACATCAGCTTGTTGATCTGCACACCGTAGTCCATGTGACGAACCCGGTTCTCTTCCACGCCGCGGTTGTTCTTCAGTACCAGCAGGCTCTCCACTTCGGTGTGCCACAGCGGGTAGAACAGGGTGGCCGCTCCGCCGCGCACGCCGCCCTGGGAGCAGCACTTCACGGCAGTCTGGAAGTACTTGTAGAAGGGGATGCAACCGGTGTGGAACGCTTCGCCGCCACGGATCGGGCTGCCCAGACCACGGATGCGGCCGGCGTTGATGCCGATGCCGGCGCGCTGGGAGACATAACGCACGATGGCGCTGGCGGTGGCATTGATGGAATCCAGGCTGTCGTCGCACTCGATCAGCACGCAGGAGCTGAACTGACGGGTCGGGGTGCGCACGCCGCTCATGATCGGGGTCGGCAGCGAGATCTTGAAGGTCGAGACCGCATCATAGAAGCGCTTGATGTAGTCCAGACGGGTGTCTTTCGGATACTTGGAGAAGAGGCAGGCCGCTACCAGGATGTAGAGGAACTGCGGGCTCTCGTAAATTTCGCCGGTGACGCGGTTCTGGACCAGGTACTTGCCTTCCAGCTGCTTGACCGCCGCGTAGGAGAAGTCCATGTCGCGCCAGTGATCCAGGTGCTGGTTCAGCTCCTCGAATTCGGCCTGGCTGTAGTCTTCCAGCAGGTGCTTGTCGTACTTGCCCATGTCCACCAGCTTGGCGACGTGCTGATAGAGGTGGGGCGGCTCGAACTGGCCGTAAGCCTTCTTGCGCAGGTGGAAGATGGCCAGGCGGGCGGCCATGTACTGGTAGTCCGGGCTTTGCTCGGAGATCAGGTCAGCAGCGGCCTTGATGACGGTTTCGTGGATATCGGCGGTACGGATGCCGTCATAGAACTGGATGTGGGACTTGAGTTCCACCTGGGAGACCGACACGTTGTCGAGACCCTCGGCAGCCCAGTCGAGCACGCGGTGAATTTTATCCAGATCGATGGGTTCTTTGTGGCCGTTACGCTTCGTCACAAACAAGTTCATTGGCTGATGACCTTTAGTTGATTCCCGAAAAACCATCGCACGGCGTTCGCCTCCAGGCCTGTGAGAGGCGTGGGAGGTGGGGACCTATTGTGCGATGAATCACAAGATATAGTGTTATTTTGATTTCGAGCTACAAGATAGTGAGGTCGGCCCGGCTTTGCAATCTGTGGATAAGGGATTAGCTGTGGATAAATTGTGGGTGTTCCGCTCTGTGTTAGTGGACGCTCACAGCGAGTGGGTTTTCATCCGTCCGATCCGGTAAATGCAAGTCTGATGATCGAACATGGAAAATTTAAATAACTTTTTTTGCTTGCGAAAAGGGGGTGTTTTTACTAGCAAATTCAGCCTGATTATCCCTTGTGCAGCAAGGGTCAAAAGGTGTCCGATCTCGCCGCTTCCCTGCTTGTCAAACCGCCAAAACGGGGGATCGCCAGGGATCCCCCGTGGTGACTACCGAGGCACTGCCGCGATCAATCAACAGTGCTCATCTGGCCACCCTTTGGCGGCAAAGCTGCCTTTGTTATCCATCTCTGTTGTCTGCTTCCTGTACCAGAGGGACCCGGCACGGGCTGGCAATCTCAGCCCAGCTCGTAGCGCAGCCAGTGGTGCAGGGCCTGCACGGTGTCAAAATGCAGATCGGCGCCCCACTGGGCCGGATCCTCGTCGTCATTGAGATAACCCCAGCCGGCGACGGCGGTGCGCATGCCGGCGTTGCGGCCGGCCTCGATGTCGCGCACGTGATCCCCCACATAAAGGCAGTGGCTCGCCTCGATGCCAAGCTGGTCGCAGGCAAAGTACATGGGGGCGGGGTCGGGCTTGCGCACTGGCAGGGTGTCGGCGCTGACGGTCACGCCACAACTGGCGAGCTCGGGCAGGGCCGCCAGCAGCGGCTCGGTGAGAAAGCCCGGCTTGTTGGTGACGATGCCCCAGGGCAGCTGCTTCTCGTCGAGCCACTCGATGAGATCCACCATCCCCTCATAGGGGCGGGTGCCAACGCAGAGGTTGGCGGCATAGTAGTCGAGCAGGGCGGTGCGAAGGCGGGTGGCGCCCAGCTCTTCCAGCAGCTCATCACCAAGACCGGCCCTGAGCAGCCCGAGCGCCCCGTGGGAGGTGGTCTGACGGATGATGTCGTCAGAGAGGGGGGCAAAGCCTTCGCTTATCAGCACGTGATTGACGGCGGCCCCCAGATCGGGCGCGGTGTCGAGCAGGGTGCCGTCCAGATCGAACAGCACGCAGCCAAGGGGCGCAGCAGAGTGAGTCGTCATCAGCCTTGCTCCGGGCGCTCGAACGCCACCATGTAGTTGACGTCGACGTTGCGACCGAGCTTGAAGCTGTTGGAGAGCGGCGCGTAGTGCACCCCGCTCATGTCTCGTACCAGCAGGCCTGCTGCCTCACCCATGCGACACAGTTCGGCGGGGGTGATGAACTTCTTGTGGTCGTGGGTACCCTTGGGCACCATCTTCATCAGGTACTCGGCGCCGAGGATCATCATCAGATAGGCTTTCGGGTTGCGGTTGATGGTGGAGACGAACACCTTGCCGCCCGGGCGCACCAAGGTTGCGATGGCGCACAGCACGGAGGCGGGATCCGGCACGTGCTCCAGCATCTCCATGCAGGTGACCACGTCGTACTGGGCGGGGGCCTCATCGGCGTGGGCCTCGGCGGTGATCTGGCGATACTCGAGCTCCACTCCCGCCTCGAGGGCATGGAGACGGGCGACCCCGAGGGGCTCCTTGCCCATGTCGATGCCGGTGACCTTGGCACCCCGGCGGGCCATGCTCTCGGCGAGAATGCCGCCGCCGCAGCCGATGTCGAGGATGCGCTTGCCGAACAGGCCGCCGCTCTTGTCGGTGATCCAGTCAAGGCGCACCGGGTTTATCTGGTGCAGCGGCTTGAACTCTCCCTCCATGTCCCACCAGCGGGAGGCGATGGCTTCGAATTTGGCAATTTCTGTCAGATCGACATTGGCATCACTGTGCATTTTTTGATGATCCTGTGGCAAGGGCGCGCAGGCTGGGTGGGGCGCGCGCAATCTGTTGTCCTGGCGGGCATTATAACGGACGGACTTTGTCACACCAGCCCGACTTGTTACCGGATTTGTGGCTTAAGGTATTTGGCTCAGTGTGTTACCATGTCGCGCTGTTTAAGCCAAAGAACAACTAATTAGGGATTAAGGCTTTCTATGAGCGATCTGGCCAGAGAGATCACGCCGGTCAACATCGAAGAAGAGCTCAAGAGTTCCTATCTTGATTACGCCATGAGCGTGATCGTAGGACGAGCTCTGCCGGATGTGCGTGATGGCTTGAAACCGGTTCACCGCCGCGTTCTGTATGCAATGAACGAGCTGGGGAACGACTGGAACAAGCCCTATAAAAAATCGGCCCGTGTGGTCGGTGACGTAATCGGTAAATATCACCCGCACGGCGACATTGCCGTGTATGACACCATTGTTCGCATGGCGCAGGATTTCTCCATGCGTTACATGCTGGTCGATGGTCAGGGCAACTTCGGTTCGGTCGACGGCGACAGCGCCGCCGCCATGCGTTACACCGAAGTGCGGATGGCCCGCATCTCCCATGAGCTGCTGGCCGATCTGGACAAAGAGACCGTGGACTGGGTGCCGAACTATGACGGCACCGAGATGATCCCGGCTGTCATGCCCACCAAGGTTCCCAACCTGCTGGTCAACGGTTCCTCCGGTATTGCGGTGGGCATGGCGACCAACATTCCGCCTCACAACCTCACCGAGATAGTCAACGGCTGTCTGGCGTTGATCGAGAACGGCGACCTCACCATCGACGAGCTGATGACCTACATCACCGGCCCGGATTTCCCCACCGGTGGCATCATCAACGGTCGTTCCGGCATCGTGCAGGCGTACCGTACCGGTCGTGGCTCCGTCTATGTGCGTGCCAAGGCCGAAGTGGAGGTGGACGAGAAGACCAGTCGCGAGACCATCATCGTTCACGAGATCCCCTATCAGGTGAACAAGGCGCGGCTGATCGAGAAGATCGCCGAGCTGGTCAAAGAGAAGAAGATCGAGGGCATCAGTGCCCTGCGCGATGAGTCCGACAAGGACGGCATGCGCATCGTTATCGAGATCAAGCGCGGCGAGTCCGGCGAGATTGTGCTGAACAATCTCTACAAGCACACCCAGATGCAGACCACGTTCGGCATCAACATGGTGGCGCTCGATAACAACCAGCCCAAGGTGATGAACCTCAAAGAGATCCTGGATGCGTTCCTGCTGCACCGCCGTGAAGTGGTGACCCGCCGGACCGTGTTCGAACTGCGCAAGGCGCGGGATCGGGCTCATATCCTGGAAGGTCTGGCGGTGGCGCTGGCCAACATCGACCCCGTCATCGAGCTCATTCGCCACAGCGCGACCCCGGCCGATGCGAAAGCGGGCCTGGTTGCCCGTGGCTGGGAGCTCGGCAACGTGGCCTCCATGCTGGAGAAAGCCGGTGACGATGCGGCCCGCCCCGAGTGGCTGGAACCCGAGTTCGGCATCCGCGAAGGTCACTACTACCTGACCGAGCAGCAGGCCCAGGCCATCCTTGACCTGCGTCTGCACAAGCTGACCGGCCTCGAGCACGAGAAGATCCTGGAAGAGTACCAATCTCTGCTGGATCTCATCGCCGAGCTGCTGTTCATCCTGGCGAGCCCGGTGCGACTGATGGAAGTGATCCGTGACGAACTGCTGGCCGTGCACGAGCAGTACGGCGACGAGCGTCGTACCGAAATCAGCATGTCCAGTGCCGAGATCAACATCGAAGATCTGATCACCCCGGAAGACGTGGTCGTGACCTTGTCTCACCAGGGTTACGTGAAGTATCAGCCGCTCTCCGACTACGAGGCCCAGCGCCGCGGTGGTCGTGGCAAGTCGGCCACCCGGATCAAGGAAGAGGACTTTGTGGAGCGTCTGCTGGTGGCCAACACCCACGACACCATTCTGTGCTTCTCCACCCGTGGCAAGGTCTACTGGCTCAAGGTGTATCAACTGCCGGAGGCGTCCCGTGGCGCCCGCGGTCGTCCGATCATCAACCTGCTGCCGCTGGATGAGGGTGAGCGCATCACCGCCATCCTGCCGGTCAAGGAATATGACGCCGACAAGTATGTGTTCTTCGCCACCGCCAACGGTACCGTGAAGAAGACCAGCCTGTCCGACTTCAGCCGTCCGCTCTCCTCCGGCATCCGCGCCATCAACCTCAAAGAGGGTGATGAGCTGATCGGGGTGGACATCACCGATGGCAGCAACGAGATCATGCTGTTCTCCGATGCGGGCAAGGTTGTTCGCTTCGCGGAAGGCAGCGGTCGCGCTGATGCCGATGCCACTGACGAAGTCGAAACCGACGACGACGCCGGCAACGACGATGATGGCAGCGACAACGGCGAAGGCACCGAAAGCAAGGGCACCTTCAAGGGCGTACGTCCCATGGGTCGTACCGCTGCCGGTGTGCGCGGCATCAAGCTGGGTGCCGGTGACAAGGTGGTGTCCCTCATCGTGCCGCGTGGCGATGGGGCCATCCTCACCGCCACCGAGAACGGTTACGGCAAGCGTACCGCGCTGGACGAGTACCCGACCAAGAGCCGTGGTACCCAAGGCGTCATCTCCATCAAGGTGGATGAGCGCAACGGCAAGGTGATCGATGCGATCCAGGTCGAAGATACCGACCAGATCATGCTGATCACCAACGGCGGTACCCTGGTACGTACCCGGGTGTCCGAGGTGAGCGTCATCGGCCGCAACACCGGCGGTGTGCGACTGATCCGTACCGGTGAAGACGAGACCGTGGTCGGTCTGCAGCGGGTTGCCGAAAGCGACGAAGACGAAAACGAAGTGCTGGCCGTTGAAGGGGAGGTGTCTGAAGGCACCGATACCGCAGCGGACACCGGTGCTGTCGATGCAGGTGAAGCGGGCGACGAATAATCGCTCTCCTTTTTACCCGATACCAAAGAGCGGCCTCATGGCCGCTCTTTTCATTGGCTCGCTTGTTGCTGGCGTCCCCCGTTATCCTCCTTCCTTCTCTTCCTTCTCTTCCTTCTCTTCCTTCTCTTCCTTCTCTTCCTTTTTCCCCTGTCCAGTCTTGCCTGTCATGGCAGGAAGAACAGGCACTACCCGCTTGCCAGGGCTGCTCCCAAGGGAGCATGGCCTCGACACGGCTCCTTCATGTGAGTGTCATCGCTCTGTCATGGCGGCCAGCCATGCTGCTCCCGTTGGAGAGAAACCACCATAAACGCAGGTAACGCCTGCCAGGAGCATGTCATGACCAGCTGGGTAATGTGGGAGATCTGGTGGAGCCGGGTATGGGGCGAGGCAGAGATGGATGCCCGCGCAGGCGAACATGAACCTGAGGTGGCACATGAGCCAGCCCGTTTGCCCGCCGAGTTGATTGCCCGCAGCAGCAAGGCCAGTGCGTCGCGACCAAGGGGCTGAGGCTTTGCCCGTGGCGGGCTTGACGGGAGCCTAGAACAGCCGCAACTGCTCCCCTGGGCGGATGAAGGCATCCTGGCGCAGCTGAAAGTGGCGCTTGCCGAGCCCGAGCCGCTTGGCAATCAACCGAAAGCGTTGGGCCAGCAGATCGGCAAACTGGCCTTCTCCCCGCATCCGGCTGCCGAAGGCGGGACTGTTGAGGGCGCCGTCCCGGCTGGCCCGCAGCTGGTTGAGGATAGCCTCCTTCTGGCCGGGATAGTGCTCATCCAGCCAGTCACTGAACAGCGGTGCCAGCTCGTGGGGCAGTCGCAGCAGGATATAGTCGGCGCAATGGGCGCCGGCCTCGGCAGCGCCTTTGATGATCTGCTCGAGCTCGGGCTCGTTGAGGCGCGGGATCATGGGCGCCGCCAGCACACCGACCGGCACGCCGGCCCTGGCCAGTTTCTCCACCACCTTGAGCCGGCCGGCCCCGGTGCTGGCTCTTGGCTCCAGCTGTCGCCGCAACGTCTCATTCAAGGTGGTGACCGACACCATCACCTGGCAAAGCCCCTCCCGGGCCAGCTCCGTCAGCAGATCAAGGTCGCGCAATATCATGGCGCTCTTGGTGATGATCCCGACCGGATGGCGGTGGGCCAGCATCACCGTCAACAACTCGCGGGTGAGGCGATAGTGGTGCTCGATGGGTTGATAGGGGTCTGTATTGGCTCCCAGCACTATGGTCTGCGGCTGATAG
Organism: Aeromonas sp. S41-2; assembly: GCF_027705845.1. Taxonomy (NCBI): domain Bacteria; kingdom Pseudomonadati; phylum Pseudomonadota; class Gammaproteobacteria; order Aeromonadales; family Aeromonadaceae; genus Aeromonas; species Aeromonas sp. S41-2. The sequence continues at coordinate 240,129 of NZ_JAPDCG010000003.1, forward strand.
GCGGGTCTGGCAAACTCTCGGCGCAGCAGCTCGGCGGCATTGAGCTTGGCGAACAAGCGGGTCTCGAAGTCGAGGCCGGGGGAGAGTTCGAGATAGGCATGGCTCGGTCTGGCGTAGCAATAGATGCAGCCGTGCTCGCAGCCCTGATAGGGATTGATGGAGCGGCTGAAAGGGACGTCGGAAGAGCTGTTGTAACTGATGATGCTGCGGGCGCTGATCTCCGTCACCTCGGTGCGGGGATCGCTGGCGGCAAATACCGCTTCCCACTCGGGTTGGGACCAGCCGTCGTCGACCGCATCGACCCGCTGGCCGCTGAAGCGGTGATCAACATTGTGGGAACTGCCTCGACCAGCCATCGCATTACACCAATACTGTTTATACATACAGTTATCATGCTGACCCCCATTGCCGAATGCAAGCCTTGCCGACTCAGCCCGCTATAAAAAGTATGTCAAAGGGATCTCTTGCTTGATCGCGGCGCTACATTTCGTTTACATAGACGAAATGCGAACTGGATCACGGAAATCATCATGGCACCCATCACCTCTCGCTGGCTCTTCATCGCTGTCATTGCGCTGGTTATCTGGCGTCTGATCCCGCTCTCCACCGAGCAGGAGCTGGCCTCGGCCAATCGCGCCTGGCGCACCGGTCACTTCGATGAGGCGACCCGGATCTGGTCGCCGCTGGCCGAGCAGGGCCAGCCACGGGCCCAGGCCCTGATGGGCTGGAGCCATGAAGTGGGGCAGGGGAGCGAGCAGGATATCAGCCGTGCCATCACGCTTTATCGTCAGGCGGCGCAGGCGGGGGATGCCTTCGGCCAATACCGGCTGGGGGAGGTCTACCTGCGGGGGGCCGGGGTGAAGCGGGATCTGCGCGAGGCGTTTCACTGGATGGAGCTGGCAGCCAAGAACGGCGATGTGCCCGCCATGTTGAAGGTGGGGGTGCTGCATCTGATGGGGGTCAGCGGGCGGGTCGATCTGCCCCGTGCCAAGGAGTGGCTCTATCAGGCGGCCAAGCAGGGCAACCAGCTGGCGCTCAAGGTACTGCAGGAGCTGGAACTGGCGCAGGAGGGGAGCTCCACGTTCGATTTCAACTGGCAGCCCCTGCTGGGGGAATAGCTGCCAAGCACTTCATCTGACTGTAGAAAATCTCAGCAAACCCGATACAGCCCCGTCTACTTCTGGTAGCATGGTCCGGTTTTTGGTTTGTCTTGCGACGTTGAACGGGTTGTTTGCGTCGCGGGGCGCCTTCGCAAAGTGCTGTGGAGAGCCAGAACATCACCCATTTTTGAATGAATCTTTCCATCCCGCATGTGCCCTTTGGTAGGGGGCACCACTGTATAAGGAAACACACAATGCCAATCATTACTCTGCCTGATGGCAGCCAACGTCAATTTGCCCACGCCGTTTCCGTCATGGATGTGGCCGCGGACATCGGTCCCGGTCTCGCCAAGGCGTGCATTGCCGGTCGGGTAAACGGTGAACTGGTGGATGCCTGCGAGCTGATCGAAGCCGATGCCTCCCTGGCCATCATCACCGCCAAAGACGAAGAAGGTCTGGACATCCTGCGCCACTCCTGTGCTCACCTGCTGGGTCATGCCATCAAGCAACTCTGGCCCCAGACCAAGATGGCCATCGGTCCCGTCATCGACAACGGTTTCTACTACGATATCGATCTCGATCGCACCCTGACCGACGAAGATCTGGCTGCGCTGGAAGAGCGCATGCTGGCGCTGGCCGCCAAGGATTACGACGTGATCAAGAAGAAGGTCTCTTGGCAGGAAGCACGCGACGTGTTCGAAGCCCGTGGCGAGACCTACAAGGTCGAGATCCTGGATCAGAACATTGCCCGTGATGACCAGCCCGGTCTGTATCATCACGAAGAGTACATCGACATGTGTCGCGGCCCGCACGTGCCCAACATGCGTCACTGCCACCACTTCAAGTTGCAGAAGATGTCCGGCGCCTACTGGCGCGGCGACTCCAATAACAAGATGCTGCAGCGCATCTACGGCACCGCCTGGGCCGACAAGAAGCAGCTCAAGTCTTACCTGCAGCGCCTCGAAGAGGCCGCCAAGCGCGACCACCGCAAGATCGGCAAGCAGCTCGACCTGTATCACATGCAGGAAGAAGCGCCCGGCATGGTGTTCTGGCACAACGATGGCTGGACTATCTTCCGCGAGCTGGAAACCTTCATCCGCGGCAAGCTCAAAGAGTACGACTATCAGGAGGTGAAAGGCCCCTTCATGATGGATCGCGTGCTGTGGGAGCGTTCAGGTCACTGGGAGAAATACGCCCAGGCCATGTTCACCACCCAGTCCGAGAACCGCGAGTACGCCATCAAGCCGATGAACTGCCCGGGTCACGTGCAGATCTTCAACCAGGGTCTGAAATCCTACCGCGATCTGCCGTTGCGCATGGCCGAGTTTGGCTCCTGCCACCGCAACGAGCCGTCCGGCTCCCTGCACGGTTTGATGCGGGTACGTGGTTTTACCCAGGATGATGCACACATCTTCTGTACCGAAGAGCAGATCATGGAAGAGGTGTCGGCCTGTATTCGCATGGTCTACGACGTCTATGGCACCTTCGGCTTCGAGAATATCGTGGTCAAGCTCTCCACTCGTCCGGAACAGCGTATCGGCTCCGATGAAGCCTGGGATCGTGCCGAGGCCGCGTTGGCCGAAGCCCTGGTGCTGAACGGCCTGAAGTACGATCTGCAGCCGGGTGAGGGGGCTTTCTACGGTCCCAAGATCGAATTTACCCTGCACGATTGCCTTGATCGTGCGTGGCAATGTGGTACCGTGCAGCTCGATTTTGCCCTGCCGGGCCGTCTGGGCGCCACCTACGTGGGTGAAGACAACGAACGTCATGTTCCCGTGATGATCCACCGCGCCATTCTGGGCTCGCTGGAGCGTTTCATCGGGATCCTGACCGAAGAGTACGCCGGACTGTTCCCGACCTGGCTGGCACCGACCCAAGCCGTGGTCATGAATATCACCGACAATCAGGCCGATTATGCAGTGAAAGTAGCCAAAGCATTGAATGATGCGGGCCTTCGCGCAAAAGCGGACTTGAGAAATGAGAAGATTGGCTTTAAAATCCGCGAGCATACTTTGAAGCGAGTACCCTTCATGCTGGTCTGCGGCGATAAAGAAGTAGAAGCCGGCAAGATTGCAGTGCGTACTCGTAAAGGGGCTGACCTGGGCACTTATCCTGTTGAAGAGCTGATTGCTCTGTTGACCCAGGAAGTTCAGACCCGCGGACAAAAGAAAGTGGAGGAATAAGCTATAAAAGGCGGAAAAAAACTGGGCAAGCAACCGCAAGCCCGCGCTCACCGGATCAACGAAGAGATCCGTCTGAAAGAAGTTCGTCTGACTGGTCTGGATGGTGAAGCCATTGGCATCACCTCCATCCAGGATGCCTTGAACTTGGCCCTTGAGGCCGGAGTGGATCTGGTCGAGATCAGTCCGAACGCTGAGCCGCCCGTTTGCCGGATCATGGATTACGGCAAATTCCTCTACGAAAAGAGCAAGACCACCAAAGAACAGAAGAAAAAGCAGAAAGTCGTCCAGGTCAAGGAAATCAAATTCCGTCCTGGCACCGACGAAGGCGACTATCAGGTAAAACTACGCAACCTGGTTCGCTTTCTGGAAGACGGGGACAAGGCAAAGGTCACCCTGCGCTTCCGTGGTCGTGAAATGGCCCACCAGGAACTTGGTATCAAGGTTCTGGAGCGCGTCAAGAACGATCTGGAAGAGCTGGCCGTAGTCGAATCGTTCCCGAAAGTCGAAGGCCGTCAAGCTGTGATGGTCCTCGCACCTAAGAAGAAATCTTAAGGCCCACAAGAAATTGACTCATGGGGCCATCCCCATGAGTCGGTTCGCCTTGCGATTTTGTTGTCACTCACAATGCGGAGTATGAAATGCCGAAGATGAAAACCAACCGGGGCGCCGCAAAGCGCTTCAAGAAGACTGGCTCAGGTCGCTTCAAGTGCAAGCACAACCACCTGCGTCACATCCTGACCAAGAAGAGCAGTAAGCGTAAGCGTCAGCTGGGACCGAAGTTCTTTGTTTCCGCTGCCGACCACAAACGTGTTGTCGCTTGTCTGCCGTACGCATAAGGGGGGATGTGAAAAATGCCAAGAGTTAAACGTGGTGTGACCGCTCGCGCTCGTCACAAGAAAGTAATGAAAGCCGCCAAGGGTTACTACGGCGCCCGTTCCCGTGTCTACCGCGTAGCGGTACAAGCGGTAACCAAAGCTGGTCAGTATGCCTACCGTGACCGTCGCCAGAAAAAGCGTCAGTTCCGTCAACTGTGGATTGCTCGTATCAACGCAGCAGCCCGTCAGAACGGTCTGTCCTACAGCCGTCTGATCAACGGTCTGAAGAAGGCTTCCATCGAGATCGATCGCAAGATCCTGTCCGATATCGCCGTTCACGACAAGCTGGCTTTCACCGCCCTGGTTGAAAAGGCCAAAGCAGCTCTGGTCTAATCCGGTTCTGTTATAAATGCTAAAAGGAGGCTCAGGCCTCCTTTTTTGTTGTCTGTCATTTGTCGCTTGCAGACGGTGACGACTCGACCATCATGATAGCTAGGCATATGGCTTCATATGCCATCAAACTAAAATTGTGTAGCCAATCGCAAAGAAGAAGCCGGTCCGGCTCGAAGCCCTACTTGATAACAAAATGATTTCTAGGGAGAAAAGGGCACCTTAACTATGGTCAGTGAAGGGGCTTTTTTTGTATTATTCCCCTCTTGACCTTATTTAGCCTAAAGGCTCCTGTACCGGGAGTGGTGACGAGGAAGACATGCAACAGCTTGAAGAAGTAGTCGGCCAAGCCAGGGCCGAAATTGAGGGCGTAAGCGACATCGCCGCCCTTGACGAAATCCGGGTCAAATATCTGGGTAAAAAAGGCTTTTTTACCGAGCAGATGAAGGGCCTGGGCGCCCTGTCCGCTGAAGAGCGTCCCGCCGCGGGCGCCGTGATCAACCAGGCCAAACAGCAGGTTCAGGATGCCCTGAACGAGCGTCGTGAAGCCCTCGAAGTCGCCGTGCTCAACCAGAAGCTGGCCGCCGAGACCATCGACGTCAGCCTGCCGGGCCGCCGTATCGAGAATGGCGGTCTGCACCCGGTGACCCGCACCATCGAGCGCATCGAGCGCCTGTTTGGCGAAATGGGTTTCAAGGTTGCCCGTGGTCCCGAGATTGAAGATGGCTTCCACAACTTCGATGCGCTGAACATCCCGGCGCATCACCCGGCGCGTACCGATCACGATACCTTCTACTTCAATCCTGATCTGATGCTGCGTACTCACACCTCCGGTGTGCAGATCCGCACCATGGAACATCAGCAGCCGCCGATCCGCATCATAGCGCCGGGCCGTGTCTATCGTAACGACTACGACATGACCCACACCCCGATGTTCCACCAGGTCGAAGGCCTGCTGGTCGACGAGCATGCCAGCTTCACCGAGCTGAAAGGGATCCTGCACGATTTCCTGCGCAACTACTTCGAGGAAGACCTGACCATCCGTTTCCGTCCTTCCTACTTCCCGTTCACCGAGCCGAGCGCCGAAGTGGACGTGATGGGCAAGAACGGCAAGTGGCTGGAAGTGCTGGGCTGCGGCATGGTGCATCCGAACGTGCTGCGTTCGGTCGGCATCGATCCGGAAAAATACTCCGGCTTTGCCTTCGGCATGGGCGTTGAGCGCCTGACCATGCTGCGTTACGGGGTCAACGACCTGCGTGCCTTCTTCGAAAACGACCTGCGCTTCCTCAAGCAGTTCAAGTAAGGGCGAGAGAACATGAAATTCAGTAAATCCTGGGTGATGGAGTGGGTCCGCACCGAGTTGAGTGACAACGCACTGGCCGAGCAGATCACTATGGCCGGTCTGGAAGTGGACGCCGTGGAAGCGGTGGCCGGCCAGTTCAACAACGTGGTGGTGGGCGAAGTGGTCGAGTGCGCCCAGCACCCGGACGCCGACAAGCTGCGGGTGACCAAGGTCAACGTGGGCGAGGCCGAGCTGCTGGACATCGTCTGCGGTGCGCCGAACTGCCGTCAGGGCCTCAAAGTGTGCGTGGCCAAGGTCGGGGCGACCCTGCCGGGTGATTTCACCATCAAGAAAGCCAAGCTGCGCGGCCAGCCGTCTCACGGCATGCTCTGCTCCTTCAGCGAGCTGGGGATCGACGTCGAGGCTGATGGCATCATCGAGCTGCCGCTGGATGCGCCTATCGGGACCGATATCCGTGAATACCTCGCGCTCAACGACGTCAGCATCGATGTGGATCTGACCCCGAACCGTGCCGATTGCCTCGGCATCGCGGGTCTGGCTCGTGAAATTGGCGTGCTCAACAGCGTGGACGTGGTCGAGCCGACCTGGGTGCCAGCCGTTGCCACCATTGATGCAACTTTCCCGATCCGGGTTGAAGCGCCGGCAGATTGCCCCCGTTATCTGGGCCGTGTCATCAAGGGGCTGAACCTGCACGCCCAGAGCCCGCTCTGGATGCAGGAGAAGCTGCGCCGTGGCGGCATTCGTTCCATCGACGCCATCGTTGACATCACCAACTACCTGCTGCTGGAATACGGCCAGCCGATGCACGCCTTCGACCTGGCGACGCTCGAAGGGGAACTGGTGGTGCGTCGCGCCAAGGCCGACGAGCCCATGACCCTGCTTGACGGCAACGAGGTGAAGCTCAAAGAGACCACGCTCGTGATTGCCGATGCCAAAGGCCCTGCCTGCATGGCCGGCATCTTCGGCGGCGATCGCACCGGCGTTTCCGAGACCACTACCGACATCCTGCTGGAGTGCGCCTTCTTCGCACCGCTCTCCATCACCGGCCGTGCCCGTGCCTACGGTCTGCACACCGACTCCTCCCATCGCTTCGAGCGCGGGGTGGATCCGGAGCTGCAGGCCAAGGTGATGGATCGTGCCACTCGTCTGCTGCTGGACATTTGTGGCGGAGAGTGCGGCGGTGAAGCCGGTCCGGTCATCGAGGTCAAATCCGATGCCCATCTGCCCAAAGCGGCCCCCATCAAGCTGCGTCGTGCCAAACTCGACAAGGTGATCGGCATCAGCGTGGCCGATGCCCAAGTGGTCGAGATCCTGACTCGCCTCGGCATGCAGGTAACCGTTGAAGCCGACGGCTGGACCGCACTGGCCCCCTCCTGGCGTTTCGACATCGCCATCGAGGAAGACCTCATCGAGGAAGTGGCTCGCATCTACGGCTACAACAACATCCCGAACCTCAAACCAGCCGCCTCTCTGGCGATGGTGGAGCAGGCAGAAGGGCAGGTGACCTTGAAGCGGGTGCGCGACCTGCTGGTTGATCGCGGCTTCCAGGAAGCGATCACCTACAGCTTCGTCGATCCCAAGGCTCAGCAGACCCTGTTCCCGCAGAGCGATGTCATCGTGCTGCCAAACCCTATCTCGGTCGAGATGTCCGCCATGCGCGTCTCTCTGTTCCCGGGTCTGGTGCAGGCCGTGGTTTACAACCAGAACCGCCAGCAGCCGCGGGTGCGCCTGTTCGAGCAGGGTCTGCGCTTCATCAAGGACGAGAATGCCGAGAACGGCATCCGTCAGGAGCCCATGCTGGCCGGCATCATCACCGGCAACCAGAGCGACGAGCACTGGGATATCAAGAGCCGCGCTGCCGACTTCTTTGATTTGAAAGGGGATCTGGAAGCGGTGCTGGATCTGACCGCCGAAGGGGCCACCTTCACCTTCGAGCGTGCCGAGCACAGTGCCCTGCACCCGGGTCAGAGCGCGGCCATCCTGCGCAATGGCGTGGTGATCGGCCACATCGGCGTGATCCATCCGAGCCTCGAGAAGAAGCTGGGTCTGAAGAGCCGCGCCGTGATGTTCGAGCTGGAGCTGGACAAGCTGACCCCGGCCAAGGTGCCGGTTGCTGCCGAGGTTTCCAAGTTCCCTGCCAACCGTCGTGACATTGCCGTGGTGGTTGATCGTCAGGTCCTGGCCGGTGATGTCCTCGCAGTAATTAAAAAAGTTGGCGGAAATCAGGTAGTTGGAATAAACTTGTTTGACGTATACCAGGGTGCTGGCATGGCAGAGGACAAGAAGAGCCTGGCCATCAGTCTTGTTCTGCAAGACACCCAGCGCACTCTGGAGGAGAAAGAGATTGCCGAGACCGTAGACAATGTCGTGCGGGCCCTTGGTGAAGAGTTGAATGCATCCTTGAGGGATTGATCTATGGCGCTTACCAAAGCCGACATTGCAGAGCACCTGTTCACCCAGCTCGGGATGAGCAAGCGTGAAGCCAAAGATATGGTGGAAGCCTTCTTTGAAGAGATCAGACAAGCGCTTGAGCGTGGTGAACAAGTCAAGATTTCAGGCTTCGGTAACTTTGATCTTCGTGAGAAGAACCAGCGTCCTGGACGTAACCCGAAAACCGGCGAAGATATTCCTATCAGCGCCCGACGGGTGGTCACCTTCCGCCCTGGTCAGAAGCTCAAGGCCAGGGTCGAAAATGTTGAGCCCAACGAGTGACAAAAAGCCAGGCAACCGCCTGGCTTTTATTTTTTCATGAGAAAAACCAGCCTATTGCTAGGCCTGCTGCTGGCTACGCCACTGCAGGCGATGGATCTACCCCTCTCCACGGCGGCCAAGGCGTATGCCAATGCCACCAAGTCGCTGACCATCTGTTATCCGGCGCTGATCCGGCCGCCTTATCTCGAGGAATCGGGAGGCTTGCTGATCGATCAGATGGAGCGGTTGGCAGAACAGCTCCCTTTTCCGCTCCTGCACGAGAAGCTGCCCAACTGGTCGGCAGTGCAGCGCGGCTTGCAGGAGGGGCGCTGCGATCTCATTCCCAATGTCGGCCCTTCGTTGCAGGCCCTGCCGGGCATGGCGCTCAGTCGTGCCATGCTGGAGGCCGAATCCGCCATCCTCTATCGTGGCGATCTGGAGCGGGCAACCTTCCTGGTATCCCCCATCTGGCAGGCGAACGAGGTGTTGCGGGCACTTTATCCCCGCTCAACCCAGTTGCCCCTGACCGAGGCGGACAACTGGTACGCGGCGCTGGCGGCCGGCAAGGGGACCGCCTACCTCGGTGACTATCTGCAACTGCGCTACCTGATGCGGGAATATCCGGATCAGGGGCTGCGGCTGCGCCGCCTGCGCAGTGATGAACTGGTGGTGAGCTACCGGCTGATGATGCGCGACCAGCCCGAACTGCGCGAGCTCATCGATACCGCCATCCGTTATCTGCCGCCCGGTGCCCTCTACAAGGATCTAGATCGCTATCTGGCGCAGGGGGAGCAGGACATCAACCCGCTTCACTTCACCGACAAGGAACAGGCCTGGCTGGTTGGCACCTCCCGTGCCATCAAGCTGGTCGTCAACCCGGATTTCATGCCCTACAGCGGTCTCGACGAGCAGGGGGAGCTCAAGGGGTGGAGCGCCGACGTACTGCGGCAGGTGAGCCAGCAGACCGGCCTCAACTTCCACGTGATCCCCACCGCCAGCAAGGAAGAGGCGCTGGCCAAGCTGCGCAGCGGTGAGGCGGACATGATGGCCGGCCTGCTGGAAACGCCGGCGCTGACCGCTGCCTTCGATTTCACCCGCATCATGGCGCTCAATCGCTATGCCCTGGTCAGTCGCAAGGCGAAATCGTTCGACACGCTGGCGGCGGTGAAGGGTGACCTAGTGGTGCCCGCCACCCTCTATGACGAAGCGATGCTGGCCCGGCTGGATGGCGAACATCATTGGCGCAAAAGCGACACCCTGGCGCAGGGGCTTGCGGCGGTGCAAAGTGGCGAGGCTGACGCCATGCTGGCCGAGCTCTACCAGCTGCAATACCCGCTTCGCAACAACCAGCTGGACGGACTGGATATCAGGGAGCTACCTCAACGCTTCGGGCTGGGGTTTGCCATCAGCCATCACAGCCCGCGACTCAGCGGGGTGATGGAGCAGAGCCTGATGGCCTTCACCAGCAGGCAGAATGACGATCTCAATCAGCGCTGGCGCCGGCTGGTGCTGACCCAGCAAGCCGGGGTCAGCTACGGGATCTGGCTGGGGTCGGTGTCGCTGGCGCTGTTGATCAGTGCCGGCGTCATCTGGCTGATCTGGCGCTCCCGCCAGCAGCTGGCCCGGGAAGTGAGCCAGCGTCAGGAGATGGAGCAGACCCTGGCGCTGGAGAGCCAGTTCAGGGAGTCGCTGTTCCAGGCGCTGCCGGTGCCGGTGTTTCTGCGGGACAACCAGGGCGAGATCATCAAGCGCAACAAGCAGGCCAAACGGCTGGAGGCGCGCTACCTGGCCGAGCTGCACCTGCCAGAGGCCCAGTTGCAGGGGGGCGAGGGGGAGATGGCCCTGGGCGATCAGGTCTACTCCTATGCCCAGATCCCGCTTCAGCTTGGCAAGCAGTCGCCGGCGGGGGATCTCATCGCGCTCTCCAACATCAGCGCCCTGCGTGAGCGCACCCGCTTGCTGCGCCAGGCCGAGCGCCGCCTGCGGGCATTGACCAATACGGTGCCCGGGGTGGTGATCCAGTTCCTGCTGCAGCGAGAAGGCATCGCCCAGGTAGAGTTCATCAGCCGTGGCAGCTACGAGCTGCTGGGGCTGGCCAGCCAGCAGATCCGCCGCAATCCCGGTCAGGCGCTGGGCCGGCTGGATCAACATGACAGGCGCAAGATGAAGGCCCCTATGCTGGAGATGCTGCAGGCCGGTCAGCCTTTTTCCTACGCGCTGCGCTATGAGCACCCGGGCAAGGGCACCCGCTGGCTGCAGTTCTACGGCCGGGGGCGCAGCCAGTCCGAGCAGGGTTGGCGGGTGTACGGGGTGGTGCAGGATGTCACGACCCGGGTCGAGCAGGAGCAGGCGCTGCAGGCCTCCCACGAGCGGGCCGAGCAGGCGGTGCTGGCCAAGGGGCGTTTCCTCGCGGCGGTGAGCCACGAAATTCGTACCCCCATGAACGCCATTCTGGGGTTGCTGGAGTGGCTCAGCCACACCTCCCTCAATGCCGAGCAGCGCTCGGCACTGGCCCACGTCCGCCAGGCGGGGGACGAGCTGCTGGGCCTGCTCAACGACGTGCTGGACTTCAGTCGCAACGAGAACCGGCAGCTGGCGCTCTCGCTGCAGCCCACCGATCTGGTGGATTTGTGCGAGCACGTGGCGGCCGTGCACTGGTCCAAGGCCCGCTCCAAGCGGTTGCAGTTGCGGCTGGATCTCGATCATCGATTGCCCGCCCAGGTGGAGCTGGATCCCCATCGGGTGCAGCAGGTGCTGCACAACCTGCTGGCCAATGCCATCAAGTTCAGCTCCCGTGGCGAGGTGGTGCTGTGGGCCCGCCGCGCTGGCTCCCAGCTGTTGTGCGGAGTGGACGACGAGGGGCCCGGCATCAGTGCCGAGCTGCTGCCGCGGCTGTTCCTGCCCTTTGAGCAGGGCGGGGAGGCGGGTCAGCCGCGGGCCCAGGGCACCGGGCTCGGACTTGCCATCTGTCGCCAGCTGATGGAGCAGATGGGTGGCGAGATCCGGGTCGAGCCGCGGCCGACCGGCGGCAGCCGTTTCCTCTGTGCGCTGCCACTGGTGTTGCTGCAGGAGATGCCGCGCTGGCGGCCAAGGGTGGCCAGCGTGCATGTGCAACTCGGCGAGGCGGAGCGGGACTATCTGCTGCCCTGGCTGGGCGAACTGGATTTGCAGGACGATCCGGCCGGCCCGGTATTGAGCGTCCGGCTGGATGAGCAGGGGCTGCGCTACTGGGACTGGCAGGGGGAACCCTGGGTGCCGGGCTCGGTGGTGAGTCTGATGCAGCCAAGGCTGGTGCCCTCTAGCCAGGGCATGATCACGCTGCCGGGGCAGGGGATGCGGGTGCTGCTGGTTGAAGATCACGAGGTGAACCGGGTGTTGATCAGCATGCAGCTGACCCAGCTGGGGGCCAAGGTGATCAGCGCCGCCAACGGCCAGCTGGCGCTCGACATCCTGCAGCATGAAACGGTCGATCTGGTGTTGACCGACCTGCAGATGCCGGTGATGGACGGGGCCGAGCTCTGCCGCCAGCTGCGGGACTCGCCGCGCTGGCAGCATCTGCCCACCTACGTCATCACCGCCGATCTCAGCGAGCAGGCGGCGGCGCAGCTGACCAGCTGTGGTTGTCGCGGTCATCTGGACAAGCCGCTGCTGCTCAAAGACCTGGCCAATCTGCTGCGCGGCCTGGGCGAGCCCGACCAGGCACCGGCATCCGAGCCGCCCCCTCAAAGCGGCGTATCGGCAGAAGGGGAGGTCTGGGCAGCGCAGGAGGTGTCGCTGCTGGCGCCAGAGCTTATCCCGCTCTATCTGGATGCGACCGGGCAGGATCTGGCCGACATTGAGCGCTGCGTCACACAAGGGGACGAGATGGCGCTTGAAGCCGCTTTACACAAGATGAAGGGGGCCGCCAAAATGGTGGGAGCCACCCCGCTTGTTCAGGTGATCGAGCAGTGGAAACGGGATCCACGGCAACCCCTGCTACCCCCGCTGCGGCAAGCTCTGGATGAGGTGTGCCGGCGACTACGTGAGAGGCTCTGACATGATCATCACAGATGAAGAGTTACTGGCGTTGCTGAACTCGGAAGAGACGGACGAGCGCCTGTTCCACCCCGTGACCATCTACGCCCTGGACGGGGTCGCCTATCGAACGGCAAAGGCCGTCGAGCTACCCGAGTTTGCCACCTTGCGCCGTACCCGCCCCGATGCCTGCTGGCAGTGGGAAGGGCTGTTTGCCGCCGGTGCCATCGCCCTGTTCGATCCCGACTCCCATGTGGGGGCTGACTATCTGCCGCAGCTGACGGCGCAGGCCGAGGGTGTCTATCGCCTCACCGATGACTGGCTGGCGGGGGTCAATGGTCGCTACCTGGCGTGGCAGGAGTGGCTGGCCCAGACCCAGGTGCTGTTGCTGGAGGATCACCCGTTTCAGGGGGCCCATATCCAGCAGGAGATCAAGGGGCTGGGGGTGCCCTGTCAGTGGGTGCAGGATGGCAACGCCTGCATCAAGGCGCTGGCCGGCGGCGAGGTGAAGCTGCTGGTGAGCGATCTCAGTCTGGTGGAGCAGGATGCCATCAGCCTGCTGATGAGCCAGCCCCAATACCAGCACAGTGGCTTGCCCATCGTGCTGCTCTCGGCCCACGATCAGACCCTGATCGACGGCGCCCGCCGCCTGCTGCACGACGCCGGTTTCAACGTGCTGGCCGCCCTGGCCAAGCCGCTGCTGGCCGACGATCTGCTGCGGCTGCTCAAGACGCTCTATCTGGGGCCGCAGCGCCAACGCCGGTTGAGCGGCCTGCGCCGTACCATCCGCACCTGGCAGGGAGAAGAGAAAGGGCTGCTCGGGCTCTTGTCCGATCCCCCGTCGCCCTTGCCCATCTGGCTGGCGGTGACCGGCTTGCCGCCGCGCTGGGAGCGGGTGCGCGAGTGGCTGGTCCAGCAGGGCAGGGAGCCCGGCGAGCTCACCCTGCTCATCCACCGGCGCGACCACCTGCTGAGCCAGGCGGAGCGTTTTGCCCTGGTGCTGCAGGCCAGTCTGGCGGGGGCCAAGCTGGCACTGCTGCTGGACAACGATCAGCACATGCCGTTCGACTTGCTGGAGCGGATGCCGCTGCAGCACCTGCTGCTGGGACAGAGTCTGCTGCCTGGCCTGGAAGCCATGACCCCGGACTCCCTGCTGGGGCGCTTCATCAACCGGGCCAGGGAGCTCGGGATTGCCCTCTATCTGGACGATCCCTTCAACCTGCTGGACAGCAATCTGTGGCGCGATCAGGGCGTGGCGGGGCGCTGGTAGACGGTGGCCCGCTATCTCTGCTGGCCACCGGACGAGGCCCGCTTGCGGCGCGCCCTCGCCGGCTGGCTGCATCCTCATTCGCGGGCTGCCCTGCCGCTGATGATGGAGGTGGGGGGCATTCCCTGCCGCTTGCAGGAGCTGGCGGGGGCCGATCCCGAGCGGATCAGGGCCGCCTATGGCGAGCTCAGCGAACAGAGTGTCTACCTGCGTTTCATGCGCGCCAAGCAGATCCCGAGTGACGAGCAGCTCGCCTTCTTCCTCGATTACCCCAAGGAGCAGCAGATCGGGCTGCTGCTGACCGACGGTCAGGGGCGACCGCTGGCCCAGGCCCAGTCCATCCGGCGGCGACTGCACCCGGATCGGGCCGAGTTCTCCTGCATCGTTGCCGATCACTTCCAGCACCGGGGCGCAGGGCGGCGCATCCTGCTGGCGCTGGCCTTGCTGGCGCGCGCCGAAGGCATTCGCGAGTGGACGGCGGAGGTGCTGCCCCAGAATCGCCCCATGCTGGCGCTGTTGCGCGGGCTGGGCTTGCCGCTCACCCTGGTGACAGGGCGGGAGCTGGTGTTCGTGCGACTCGATCTGAGCGTGCTCGACACCCTGTAACCGCGTCATAAGACCAAGGGCGAATAGGCCGGTTTTTCACCCTGTGCTAAGGTCAGCCAGAGAGGTCGTCAGAGGGAGTCAGTCATGGTGCAGTCAGCGAAACACATCGTCATTCTTACCGGTGCCGGGATCTCGGCCGAGTCGGGCATCAAGACCTTTCGTGCCTGTGACGGTCTGTGGGAAGAGCACAGGGTCGAAGACGTGGCAACGCCGGAGGGCTACGCACGGGATCCCGCCCTGGTACAGGGCTTTTACAACTCCCGCCGCCACCAGCTGCAGCAACCCCACATCCACCCCAATCCGGCCCACTATGCGCTGGCCCGGCTCGAGCGCCTGCTGCCGGGCTGCGTCACCCTGGTGACCCAGAACATCGACAACCTGCACGAGAGTGCCGGCAGCAAGAACCTCATTCACATGCACGGGGAGCTGCTCAAGGCGCGCTGCCCGGGCTCGGGCCAGGTGATCGAGTGGCGCGGCGATCTGCAGCAGGAGGAGCTGTGCACCTGCTGCCAGTTTCCCCAACCGCTGCGCCCGCACGTGGTCTGGTTCGGCGAGATGCCACTCGGGCTGGATCGCATCTACAGCGCGCTGGCCCAGTGCGATCTGTTCATCTCCATCGGCACCTCGGGCGCCGTCTATCCGGCAGCCGGTTTCGTGCACGAGGCGGGATTGAACGGGGCCCACACCATCGAGCTCAATCTCGAGCCGAGCGAAGTGGGCAGCCAGTTTGACGAGAAGCGCTACGGTCCGGCCTCGTTGCTGGTGCCGGCCTACGTGGATGAGCTGCTGCAAAGCTGCGGCGTCCACCAGCCGGCACAGATCGAGGGCCACAACTGGATGGAGATGCGCGGTTCCTGAGCTATTGTGCGACTGGACAGTTGCAATGAACCGGTGAAATCGCCACACTGGCAGCCACAAAAAATGGGACGCAGTTGGCGCAAATTACCATGACCGCAGTAAAGCAATGGATCGCTTTTTTTCTCCTGATGCTGGCCAGTGCCGGCGCATCGGCCTCGATCCCCCTGATGATCCTGGTGCTGCCAGGTGGCCAGCAAGTGGCCCTCGATGAGGCGGCCCTGTCCGCCCTGCCGCAGACCGAATTCACCACTACCACCCCCTGGACCCAGGGCGCCCACCACTATCGCGGGCCGACCCTGGCAGCCGTGCTGGCGGCGCAAGGGATCCTGGATGTCCGCAAGATCGCCGTTTCGGCCCTCAACGGCTATCAGCAGGTGGTGGATCTGGCCCTGTTCGCCGGCGTGCCGCTGACCCTGGTGCGCCAGGAGGACGGCAAGCTGCTGACCCGGCGCAACAAGGGCCCGCTCTGGCTGCTCATTCCGTTCACCTCCTATCCCAAGCTGGACGTGCCCGCCATCCACAACTGCATGGTGTGGCAGGTAACCCGCATCGAGATCGTCGATTGATGGGGCCATCCCGCCACAAACTGCTGTTGGTTGCGGTGTCGCTGCTGTTTCTGCTCTCCTCGGGCAGCAGCCTCTATCTGCAGCATCGCCAGGAGCAGCTGGTCGATACCTTCTACCGCAATATCCACTGGAACATCAGCCAGGTGATGCTGGAATCCCAGCGTTTCCTCTACGACCTGCAGCTCTATCGGGCCGGCCGGCTGGGGATGGAGACCCTGAGCCTCGATTACGATCTGCTGTGGAACCGGCTCGACATCTTTCTCATCAGCAGCGAAACCGCCGAGGCGCGCCAGCGGCATGGGCTCGGCAAGGCGCTGGCCGGATTGTTCGAGCAGATCAAGCAGCTCGAACCTCAGATGGAGGCCGGTGCCCTGCCCGAGGGGGCCGAGCTTGCCCGCTTGCAGGAGGCGATCGCCAGCCAGACCCGCCTCATCGAGCAGATTGGGGATCAGATCCTCTCCGGCCAGGAGCGGGAGCGTTCGGTCAGCCAGATCCGCAGCAGCCTGTTCTGGTTGCAGATCTGGCAATTGATCCTGCTGCTGACCGGTGGCGCCCTGGTGGCCGCCCTCATTCGCGCCAACCTGGCGAATCGCCGGCTCGCCCTGCTCGATCCCCTGACCCGGCTTGGCAACCGCCGCGCCCTGCAGGAGCAGCTCTCCCGTGCCCTGCATGCCGGCGAGGCGAGCGCCCTGGTGGTGCTCGATCTCAAGCGCTTCAAGCAGGTCAATGATCTGCTCGGCTATCAGGTCGGTGATCGGCTGTTGCAGACGGTGGCCGACAAGCTGCAGCAGGCCCACGGTGGCCACGCCTACCGGCTCGGTGGCGACGAGTTTGCGGTGGTGTTGACCCGAGCGGATGGCGCGCTGGAAACCCGCATTCATGAGCTGGTGAGCCTGCTCCATTTCGAGTTCGTGACCCGGGAGTGCAGCTTCGATCTGGCCTGTCGGCTCGGGGTGGCCAAGGCGCAGCAGCAAGATGCCGGCCGGCTGCTGGATCAGGCCATTCTGGCCCTCAATCAGGCCAAACGCAGCCAGGAGGGGGACATCTGCTGGTTTGAACCGGCCATGCTGCAACAGCTGCAGTTGAGCCAGCATCAGCTTCATCAGCTGCGGGGCTGGCTGGCCGGGCGCGAGCCTGCGCCGCTGCGAGTGGCGTTGCAGGGGTTGACGGACGGGCAGGGTAACGACCTGTGGCAAATGACACTCTACTGGCGTGAGCAGGGGGCGCCCTGTCCCATGCGCTGGCTGCAGGAGTGCGGCGTGCTGGGGCCCGTGCTGACCCGGTTGCTGCAAGCGCACGAGGCGCAGCATGCCGATGGGCGGGCGTTGTTGCTTCCGCTCGACAACCAGGCCCAGCTGGCCCATGTCGTGGCCTATCTGCCGGACGCCTCCCGCACACCGCGGGTGCTGCTGGTGCCGGCGCTGCAGCCTGATGCAGCCTTGCTGGCGGGATTGCGGCAGCAAGGCTGCACCCTGGCGCTCAGAGACATTGGCAGCGCCACCCCG
Source organism: Aeromonas sp. S41-2 (assembly GCF_027705845.1). Taxonomy (NCBI): domain Bacteria; kingdom Pseudomonadati; phylum Pseudomonadota; class Gammaproteobacteria; order Aeromonadales; family Aeromonadaceae; genus Aeromonas; species Aeromonas sp. S41-2. The sequence goes on from NZ_JAPDCG010000003.1 coordinate 257,427, forward strand.
GCCCAGCTGGCGGCCGGCTGGCCTGTCCGCTACTGGCTGCCAGATGATGCGGAACACAGCGAGCTGTTGCAGCCGCTGGCCCGGCGACTGGGGCTGGTGCAACTGCAGATGCTGGTGGGCAGTGAGGCAAGGCAGCTGGCCTGAGCACAAAGATCGGTATTGAACCGGCCAGAGACAAAACGCAGCAAGGCGACCCCAGGGTCGCCTTGCGCTTTTATTGCAGGTATTGCAGGCGAATGTCAGGGGCGGGGGGCGCAGGAATCCCTGATCACCAGGTCGGGGTCGACGGTGATCAGATGGTCCGCCACCGCCTCGCCATTGATACGCGCCAGCAGCCGGGTGACGGCGAGGCGACCCAGCTCCTCTTTCGGCTGATTGACGGTGGTGAGCGGCGGCGACATGAATTCGGCCAGCGCCACGTTGTCATAGCCGACGATGGAGAGATCGCGCGGGATCACCAGCCTCGCCTGATGAGCGGCGCTGATGGCCCCCATCGCCATCATGTCGTTGCAGACGAACAGCGCGCTGGGGCGCTCGGGCAGCGCCAGCAGGCGGGTCATCGCCTGGTGGCCGCTGGCGCAGTCGAAGTCACCCTCCTGGACCCACTGTGGGTTGACGGTGAGCCCGGCCTCCTGCATCGCCTGCTCGAAGCCCGCCTGACGCTGGTTGGCGGGGGCGCGGCTGTGGGGACCGGTGATGCAGCCGATGGCGGTGTGACCCAACCCCAGCAGGTGGCGGGTCGCCAGGTAGCCGCCGCGATGGGAGTTGTCGGCGATGAGGTCCACGTCGGCGCTCTCCATCCCCCAGTCCATCACCACCACTGGCAGGCTCTTGAGCCAGTCGAGCTGGTTGAACACCTCCTGCTGCCCCTCGCTGCACATGATGAGCAGGCCGTCGACCCGCTTGCGCAGCATCATCTTGAGGTAGGAGAGCGCCGTCTCGGCCTGCCCCTCGGTGTTGCCCAGCATCAGGTTGTAGCCCTGCTCGAAGCAGTAACGCTCCACCCCGCGCACCACCTCGGCGAAGAAGGGGTTGCTGGAGGTGGTGACCAGCATGCCGATGCTGTTGGTCTCCTTCACCTTGAGACTGCGGGCCACCAGGCTCGGGGCATAGTTGAGCTCGCGCATGGCACTGAAGACCCGCTCGCGGGTCTCCTCGGCGACGAAACGGGTCTCGTTGATGACGTGGGAGACGGTGGTGGTCGACACCCCCGCCAGCGCCGCCACCTCCTTGATATTGGCCATCAGTGCCCCTGCGCAGTCTGCTCAAGCAGGAAGGCGTCGACCTCCTGCTTGCTCGGGATGGAGCTCTGGGCACCAAACCGGGTGACGGAAAGCGCCGCGGCGCCGTGGGCAAAGCGCACGGCCGCGTCAAAGTCCGCGCCGGCGAGCTCGGCCGCCAGCAGGGCGCCGTTGAAGGTATCGCCGGCCGCCGTGGTGTCTACTGCTTTCACCCGAAAACCCGGAATGAGCGCTTGCTGCTGCCCCTTGCTGCAATAGACCCCTTGCGAGCCCAGGGTGATCATCACCTCTCCGATGCCCATCTGGTGGAAACGGACGGCAGCCTCGGCCGCGCTCGCCTCGTCGGTGACCTTGACGCCGGTCAGCAGCTCGGCTTCGGTCTGGTTGGGGGTGATGAGGTCGACCAGTGCCAGCAGTTCGCTTGAGAGCGGGCGAGCGGGGGCGGGGTTGAGCACCACCCGGGTGCCGTGGGCACGGGCCAGGCGGGCGGCTTCCAGCACGCTCTCCAGCGGCACTTCCAGCTGCAGCAGCAGGGTATGGGCGGCGGCGATCATCGCGTCATGGCTTTTCACCACGGCCGGGGTGAGGGCACCGTTGGCTTCGGCGGAGATGCCGATGCTGTTCTCCCCCTCATCGCTCACATAGATGATGGCGATGCCGGTCGGAAGCTTGGGGTCGAGTTCGACGGCGCTGACGTCGATGCCATCTTTGGCAAAGCCGGTCTTCATCTGGTGGCCGATGGCGTCATCGCCGATGCGGGCGATAAAGGAGACTTCGGCACCTAACCGAGCGGCGGCCACCGCCTGGTTGGCGCCCTTGCCACCGGGCACCACTTGATAGCTGTGGCCGGTCAGGGTTTCACCCGGGCGAGGAAAGTGGGGAACGCGCAGCACGTGGTCTGCATTGACACTGCCCAGAACGACGAGACGATTCATGTTGAGTACTCCTGATGCATCTTGGCATGGACACGAAAGCCGGATCCAGGCCGGGAGGCACCGTCAACCTTGAGTGAAAAGGGGGAGGCGAACCTCCCCCGTCAACTTACTTGCTGACCACTTGCAGCGGAACCGGGATGGATTTTTCCACCGGCTGGCCCTTGAGCACCTTGTCGGCGGTTTCCACGCCGATGGCGCCGATCAGTGCGGGCTGCTGGGCCACAGTGGCGGCCAGTTTACCCTTGGCCACGGCGGCCTTGCCATCGTCGGTGCCGTCGAAGCCGACGATCATCACCTCTTTGCCGGCGGCCTGCACGGCGCGGATGGCACCCAGCGCCATCTCGTCGTTCTGGGCGAACACCGCCTGCACGCTCGGGTGAGCGGCCAGCAGGTTCTCCATGACGTTCAGACCCTTGGTGCGGTCAAAGTCGGCGGGCTGGGAGGCCAGCACTTCCAGCTTGTTGGCGGCCACGGCCAGGGCAAAGCCTTCGCCGCGGTCACGGGCGGCGGAGGTACCGGCGATCCCTTCCAGCTGGATCACCTTGGCACCGGCACCCAGCTTCTGGGTGATGAAATCGCCGGCCAGTTTGCCACCTGCCACGTTGTCGGAGGCGATGTGGGCCTTGACGTCACCCTGCGCTGCGCCGCGGTCCAGGGTCAGCACCGGGATGTTGGCCTTGTTGGCCAAGCGGATGGCGTTGCCTACCGCTTCGGAATCGGTCGGGTTGATCAGGATGGCGTTGACCTTGCGCACGGTGAGATCTTCCATGTTGGAGAGCTCCTTGGCCGGGTCATTCTGGGAGTCCAGCACCACCAGCTCGTAGCCAAGCTCCTTGGCCTTGGCTTCGGCCCCTTCCTTCATGGTGACGAAGAAGGGGTTGTTGAGGGTGGAGACCACCATGGCCAGGGTGTGATCGGCGGCCTGGGCGGTGCCCAGCACGGACATGATGGCGGCAGCGAGCAGGGTATTGAGCTTTTTCATCATTTCATTCCTTGTGTGTGCTTACTTGCTTTTGTTATCGATCATCACGGCGAGCAAAATCACGCTGGCCTTGGCGATCATCTGGTAATAGGACGATACGTCGAGCAGGTTGAGGGCATTGTTGAGGAAGCCGATGATGAGCGCCCCGATCAGGGTACCCATGATGCGGCCCTTGCCCCCCATCAGGCTGGTGCCACCCAGCACCACGGCGGCGATGGCATCCAGCTCGTACCCCATGCCGGCGGTCGGCTGGGCGGAGGAGAGGCGGGAAGTGACGATGAGCCCGGCCAGTGCCGACAGCATGCCGCACAGACCATACACCGCGAGCTTGACCCGGTCCACATTGATGCCGGAGAGGCGGGTGGCCGATTCGTTGCCACCGAGGGCATAGATGTAGCGACCCAGGCGAGTGTGGTTGAGCATGAACCAGGCCAGCAGGAAGACGATGGCCATCAGCCAGATGGGCACCGGCAGACCGAACAGGTAACCGGTACCCAGCCAGGCGAAGTGATCGGCGCCGTCACTGAAACCGGTGGAGATGGGGCGCCCCTCGGTATAGACCATGGTGACGCCGCGCAGGGCGGTCATGGTGACCAGGGTGGCGATGAAGGCCTGCACCTTGCCCTTGGCAATGATGAGACCGCTGATGCCGCCAAGCAGGGCGCCGGCCCCCAGGGTGAGGGGGATCACCAGGGCGATGGGCAGCTCCATGGCGACCATGGTGGCGGCCAGGGCGCCGCACAGGGCCAGTACCGAGCCGACCGACAGATCGATGCCGGCGGTGAGGATGACCAGCGTCATGCCGACTGCCATGATGGCGTTGACCGAGGTCTGGCGCAGGATGTTGAGCAGGTTGTCGGCGGTGAAGAAGTTGGGGCTCAGGAAGGAGACCACGCCGATCAGCACCAGCAGCGCGACCAGGGATTTGTTCTCGATCCACCAGGCCTTGCTCATGACGCCGCGGCGGGAAAGGGTTTGGGTTGTCATTGTGCTGCCTCTTGCTCTGCTTGCCACTGTTTACCGACTGCCGCTGCCATCAGCTTCTCCTGATTGGCATCGCGGGTGTTGAATTCTGCGCTGATGCGCCCTTCGTGCATCACCATGATGCGATCACTCATGCCGAGCACTTCCGGCATTTCGGAGGAGACCAGGATGATGCTCATCCCCTCCTTCTTGAACTGGTTGATGAGCTGATAGATCTCCTTCTTGGCGCCGACATCGACGCCGCGGGTCGGCTCATCCAGGATCAGCACCTTGGGCCTTGTCAGCAGCCCCTTGGCGATGGCCACCTTCTGCTGGTTGCCGCCGGAGAGGAGCTTGATCAGCTGATCCTGACTCGGGGTCTTGATGTTGAACAGGCGCACATAGTCGCCCACCGCCTGGCGCTCGGCCTGGCCGTCAATCTTGCCGTGGCTGATGAACTCGCCAAGGGCGCACAGGCTCATGTTTTCGCGCACCGACAGCTCCAGCACCAGGCCGTCGCCCTTGCGATCCTCGGAGATGTAGGCGATGCCGGCGGCCAGACCATCGGCCGGGCTTTTGGGGACCAGTGCATGGCCATCCACGGTAATGTCACCGGCGCTGATGGGGCTGGCGCCGTAGATGAGCTTCATCAGCTCGGTACGCCCGGACCCCATCAGGCCGCTGAAGCCCAGAATTTCACCCTGACGCAGGGAGAAGCTCACTCCGCGCACGCCGGGGCCGGCCAGATCCTTGACCTGCAGGCTGACCGGGCCGAGCTCGCGGGCGAGGCGCGGGTACTGCTCTTCCAGCCGGCGACCCACCATCATCTCGATGATCCTGTCTTCGTCGAGCTCGCTCACCGCCTGCTCGCCGATCCACTTGCCGTCCCGCAGCACGGTGACCCGATCACAGATTTCGAAGATCTCCTTCAAGCGATGGGAGATGTAGACGATGCCGCAGCCTTGCTCACGCAGCTCGCGGATAACCACGAACAGCTGCTCGGTCTCGGTGTCGGTGAGGGCATCGGTGGGCTCGTCCATGATGATGACGCTGGCATCGAACGACAGCGCCTTGGCGATCTCCACCATCTGCTGTTCACCGATGGAGAGATCCCCGAGCCGGGTATCCGGGCCGTGTTTGACGCCAAGCCGTGCCAGCAGGGTGCTGGCCCGTTCGCGCAGCTGTTTGTGGTCGATGCTGCCAAAGCGGGTACGGGGTTCGCGGCCGAGGAAGATGTTGGCGGCGATCGACAGCTCAGGCAGCAGGTTCAGCTCCTGGTGGATGATGCTGATCCCTTGATCCTGAGAGTCGCGGGGCCCCTTGAAGTGAACCGGCTGGCCGCGATAGCTGATGCTGCCCGCATCGGCCTGGTAGATGCCGGTCAGTACCTTCATCAGGGTCGACTTGCCGGCGCCGTTTTCGCCGAGCAAGGCCATCACCTGACCCGGATAGACCTTGAGGCCCGCCTCATCGAGGGCGCGTACCCCGGGGAAGGTCTTGATGATCCCGGAAAGAGCCAGAATGGGCGAGGGGAGCATATTGGCGTTGCTCATAGCTGCTTCCTTGGGAATTTAAAACGCCACGCCGGCGCAGAGAATGAGGTTGGCGTAGGGGGTCACCTCGCCGCTGCGCACGATGGCCTTGCTCTGGTGGGAGCGAGCCTTGAACGCTTCGTGCAGGCAGTACTCGATGGTGATGGGCTTGCCCTGGGCGGCGGCGTGCGCCTCCAGCTGATCCACCAGCGCCTGATGGGCGGCGGGGCTGATCTGCTTGATCTCGCTTGCCATGATCACCTTCTCCACCACCAGGTCGGTGAGCAGGGCGGTCAGCACGGTTTCAAGGCTCGGCGTCCCCGCCATCAGCGCCAGATCGATGCGCTCCGGGCCGGCCGGAATGGGCAGGCCGGCATCGCAGACGGTGATCTCGTCGGTGTGACCCATCCGTGCCACCAGGGCACTCAGGGGAGCATTGAGCAGTACGCCTCGTTTCATACAGCACCTCGGCAGGCTATGCCCGCGTATCTGATGTTAGCTAGGCAACCGGTTACGCAACCGGTTGCGTTATGAGGTGGAAGATAGGCGTTCAGGAGGTTTTGATCCACCAAGAGATGGCAGAAATGTGAAAACGATCTCAATGCGGGGCAAACATAAAGTACAAATGGGGACAGCAGAGCGCTGGCCCGCAGGGGATTAAACGATCAGCGCCTGTTGTACTGCGGGACGGGCTAGCACCCGCGCCGTGTGGGCGGCCACCCTGGGGAACTCGTCGATGGCGATCCCGTCACTCTTGAGCCAGCTGGCCACCACGAACAGGTAGATGTCGGCCAGGCTGAAACACTCTCCCAGCACCCAGGGACCGGCGAGATAGTGGTTTTCTATTTGGGAGAAGCCATCGCGCATGTTGCGCGGCACCTTGGCCTGCATGGCGGCGATGGCCTGCTCATCATCGGCCCAGCGGGCCGCACGCCGGCTATGGGCATGGGCGACGTGCACAGTAGAGGCGAGGAAGCTGTTGACCTCCTGCATGCGGGCCAGCAGGAAAGGATCATTGAGGGGGGCGAGTTTGGCATCCGGGAAGCGCTGCGCCACATAGAGCAGCAAGGCCGGGGTTTCGGTGAGCACGCCCCGCTCGGTCACCAGCGCCGGCACTCGGCCTTTGGGATTGATGGCGAGGTAGGCGGGGGAGCGCTGCTCGCCGCTGGCGAAGTCCACGCGCCTTATTTGGTGAGGTGCGCCAGCCTCCACTAGGGCGATACGAACCGCCATGGCACAGGTGCCGGGGGTGAGGTAGAGGGTCAGTTCTGACATGGTCGATATCCTTTATCGAACGGGTGTGCATGAAATCCGCCGCCCAATGAGCAAGCTGGCGGCGCTTTGGGCATCCTACCCCCATGCGTCAGGGGAACCAAGCGGGTATTGCGAGTCAGGTGGGTGAGTGGGCCTGGGAACCCGGCTTTGTCCGGAAAAATGCCACGGCTCCCTGTGAAATCAATGAGTTTCTGAACGGCAGATAACAGGAAAAACGGCTACGCATGCCGGGTCAAATCGCTATAATGTGCTCCTTGAATAGCAGTTTTTCGGATGTTGGATAGTCAATTGAGTAACAAAATGCGGATAGGTGGTTCCCTCGAACAGTCCCTGAGCCAGGGATATCGTCTCGACCTCAAGGGGGTATTGCAGGAGAGCTGGCAACAGACGCGGCGCACCGGATTCGGCTTGCTGCTGGCCATCGTCGGGGTGACGGCCATCTGGATGCTGCTGAGCAACACCCTGCTTGCCCCCTACGTCAATCAGGAAGGGGGGATGGACGTGGCCCTGGTGCTGAGCCTGCTCATCACCATCATCATGTCACCCATGACCTCCTCCCTCGACATGCTGGGCTTACAGCAGTCGGTGGGGGTGCGTGCCCGGCCGAGCCAGGTATTCGACTTCTTTCGCCACTTCCTGCGCCTTGGCAGCCTGAGCCTGCTCGGCAGCCTCATCACCAGCCTGTTCGGTCCGCTGTTCGAACTGCTGGGTCTGTCGGTGATGATGGCCTTCATTCCATCGGCCCTGATCGGCATGGGGCTGGTGTTTACCGTGCCGCTGGTGCTGGAGCGCGGCCTGTCGCCGGTGCAGGCCATCCTGGTTTCCCTGCGGCTGTTTGCCCGCGGCTGGCCCAGCATAGTGCTGCTGCACGGGGTCATGATGGCGCTGTTCTTCCTGGCGCTGATCCCCATGGGGCTCGGACTTATCTGGGTGGCACCGCTCTATTTCAACTGCAAGGGGATCCTCTACCGGGATCTGTGCGGGGTGGCGGTCGAAGTGACCGAGGTGAGCCAGGGCCCCGATCATTTCAACGCCTGACGGGCATGCAGGGCGTCAGACAACAGCAACAGATAGTGGCGCGTGCAGATGCGTGATGCAAAAGGATGGCATATGAACAATCGATACGGGATGGCGGCCGCGCTGCTGATGGCGCCCATGCTGGCAGTGGCGCAGCCCTCCCTTGAGCTGCAGTACGGCACCTTCTACAGCCAGATGAAGACCTTCGCCAAAGGGGAGTTTGGTCACGCCAGGCTGGGTTTTTATCTGACCGATCAGCAAAATGGCCGGCGCTGCCTGCTCACCTCGGCCCGGGTCTCGACCCTGGATCGGGACGTGGCGGCCGAGGTGACCATCGACAGCGAATTGCGGCTGCCCTATGACGACGACTTGAATCTCGACAAGGCGACCGTGGTGGTGGGACTCACCGAGCCTCACGAGGCCTGCGATCTGTCGGTACAGGTGATGGCGGACGTGCCGCCGCCGGCAGACAGTCGGTGGGAGCTCAAGGTGAGCGAGCTGACGGGGCGCCAGCACGACATGCAGAGCCTGCTGGAGAAGCTGGCCGGCATGGTCGGCAAATATTTCCTGCCCGAGATGACGGGGGTGAGGGTCAGCCTGGTGCAGCCAAGCGGTACCGCCTACCTCATCGACGGTGCTCGCCAGCTGCCGCTGCCCTGGCAGGAGGGGCAACTGCTGCTGAGCAACGCCCAGCTGGCGGAGTTTGCCGAGGGCAAGCTGCAGCTGCAGGGGGAGATCCTGCGGCTGACCCCCTGGCTGCACAAGGGCTAGCCCATCTTGAGCCGCCACTAAGGGTGGCCGGCATAAAAATGAAAAAGGAGCGCGATGCGCTCCTTTTTTATGGTTGAGGTGGGCTTAGCGCACCTCAATGACGTCCAGCATGTCCATCTCGTCGATGTCCAGCAGCGGCGCCTTGGGCAGCTCGGGCGGATCAAACGCCTTGTCGCCGCCGTCGATGATGCCGGAGTCGCGGTTGATGCTCTTGAAGTCAAACAGCTTGTGATCGAGCAGGTGGCTCGGGATCACGTCCTGAATGGCGGTGAACATGGTCTCGAGACGACCCGGGAAGCGGCGATCCCACTCCTGCATCATCTGCTTGATGGCCTGGCGCTGCAGGTTCTCCTGAGAGCCGCACAGGTTGCACGGGATGATGGGGAAGGCCTTGACCTCGGCATAGCGCACTAGGTCCTTCTCCTTGCAGTAGGCGAGCGGGCGGATCACCACGTTCTTGCCATCGTCGCTCACCAGCTTGGGCGGCATGGATTTGAGCTTGCCGCCGTAGAACATGTTGAGGAACAGGGTCTCGAGGATGTCATCGCGGTGGTGGCCAAGGGCAATCTTGGTGCAGCCCAGCTCCTGGGCGGTGCGGTAGAGAATGCCGCGGCGCAGGCGGGAGCAGAGTGCGCAGGTGGTCTTGCCCTCCGGCACCTTCTCCTTGACGATGGCGTAGGTATCTTCTTCGACGATCTTGAAGTCGATACCGAGGGTGGTCAGGTATTCGGGCAGCACGTGCTCGGGGAAGCCGGGCTGCTTCTGATCCAGGTTGACCGCCACCAGATCGAAGTGGATGGGGGCGCTGGCCTTCAGGCTCATCAGAATGTCGAGCATGGCGAAGCTGTCCTTGCCGCCGGACAGGCACACCATGACCTTGTCACCCTCTTCAATCATGTTGAAGTCGGCGATGGCCTGACCTACGTTGCGCCGCAGGCGCTTCTGCAGTTTGTTGAAACTGTATTTTTCTTTGGCGTTAAGCTCTTCTAGCATGACCTGAAACCCGGGACAAAAATAAGCGGCTTATTATAGCCATGTCCCGGGGGAGGGCAAGAAAGGCTTATGCTGGACGGCGGCTATCGACCGGGCAGCTGTAATCGGCGGGCTTGAGGATCAGCATGTCGCAGGCGAGGCGATCCACCACGTGTTCGGCGGTGTTGCCGAGCAGGGCGGCGGAGAGCCCGGTGCGACCGACGCACCCCATGATCATCAGGGTGGCCTGCAGCTCGCCGGCGAGGTCGGGCAGCACCTCCTCGGGCAGGCCTTCCGCCACCCGGGTCCAGAGATGGCCGATGCCATATTTGTCGGCGTGGCTCAGCAGCAGGCTCTCATGGTGTTTGCGAATGGCGTCGTTGTAGGCGTTGGGGTCAAACTCCGGCAGCTCGATGGCCACGTTGACCGGGGTGCCCGGATAGGTGTTGACCAGATAGAGGTTGGAGCCGAGCAGCTCGGCGATGGCGATCCCCTCTTCGGTGATCCGCTCGTTGAGCAGCTTCTGATCCTGATCGTCGCTGGAGCAATTGATGGCGGCGATGATGTTGCCGCCCCGCTGCCAATGACCCTCTTTCACCAGCAGTACGGGGCAGGGGCACTTGCGCAGCAGATGCCAGTCGGTGGGGGTGAAGATGAAGGTTTGCAGGAAGGAGTGGTGGTGGGTGGCCTTGACCACCAGATCGTGGCGTTGCTCCAGCACTTCCTGAATGATGCATTCGAAGGGTCGGTTGTGCCAGACCACCTTGATCTCGCAATCCAGTCCCCGGGCGCGGTAGGGTTTGAGAATGTCGTCGAGCCATTCGCGGCGCTGGGCAATCACTCCGTGGCGCATCTCTTCCCGCTCATCCACCGACAGCATGGCGGTCATTTCATACGAGAAGTCGTAAATGGTGAGCAACAGGGTCAGTTGGGCGCCTTCATCCAGCTCGGCTACCTTGACCGCTCGTTCGAGGGCGATTTGCCGCTCTTCTTCCGGGTTGATGACCACCAGAATTTTTCGGTACTTGACCATGTTCTCCTCCTCCTTGGCAAAAATACCAATGATGGCAGACCTTTAGCCATTACAGCTTAGCTCAGGAGGAGAAGGGGGGACGTGTGCCGGATCAAATTTCGGGGTAAACCGATCCGGCACCAGAGAGAGGAAGCTTAACCGCAGGGGGGGCGGGTTGCACCGGCCATGACGCCGAGGGCGACGTGATCCAGAACGGTAATATATTTGCCCTTGACGCTGATGAGACCGGACTTCTGGAAGCGGCCCAGCAGGCGGCTGATGGTCTCGACGGTGAGGCCGAGGTAGTTGCCGATGTCGCCGCGGGTCATGGAGAGGCGGAACTCCTTGGCGGAGAAGCCACGCTCGGAGAAGCGCACCGACAGGTTGTGCAGGAAGGCGGCGAGGCGCTCTTCGGCATTCTTCTTGGAGAGCAGCAGGATCATCTCCTGGTCGCCCATGATCTCGTTGCTCATCAGCCGCATGATTTGCTGGCGGAGCTTCGGCATCTTGCCGGAGAGATCGTCCAGCACGTCGAACGGGATCTCGCACACCATGGCGGTTTCCAGCGCCTGGGCGAAGGAGGGGTGCGCCTGCTTGTGGATGGCGTCAAACCCAACCAGATCGCCAGCCAGGTGGAAGGCAGTGATCTGCTCGTCACCCTGCTCGGTGATGGTGTATGACTTGATGGTCCCGGAACGGATGGCGTAGAGCGACTTGAGCTCATCGCCGGCCTTGAACAACTCTTCACCCTTCTGGATCGGCTTCTTGCGCTCAATGATGCTGTCCAGCTGATCGAGCTCGTTGTCGTTCAGAGTGAAGGGAATGCAGAGCTGGCTGATGCTGCAATCCTGGCAATGAATTGCACAGCCACCGCTCTGAATACGTCTGCCAGGTTTCTTTTCCGGGATCATAGGCTCATACGAATAATTGATTTATATCAAACAAGTTTACCATCAACTCATCCGTTTTGGATAGGGTTTCAAAAGGACGCAATCCCGATCCAGAGGGTATGCAGCCCGTATGCGATGAGCAGCAGGGCCCCACCAAGGCGCAAACTGCGCAGGGTCAGCCAGTAGCGCAGCCGATCCGCCAGCCCCCCTAGCGCAAACAGGGTTGGCAGGGTGCCGAGGCCGAAAAAGAGCATGATCAGCGCTCCGCCGCCAGCGGATCCCGCCGCTGCGCTCCAGGTCAGCATGGAGTAGACCAGCCCGCAGGGGAGCCAGCCCCACACCATGCCAAACGGCAGTGCCTGCCAGGCCGAGGTGAAGGGGATGAACTTGCCCGCCAGCGGCTTGAGGCGGGGCCACAACCTGGCGCCAATGCGCTCGAGCAGCAACACTCCCTGCCACCAGCCGGCGAGATAGAGCCCGAGAGCAATCATCAGGAAGGCCGCCACCAGCCGCAGGCCGGCGATGGCGTGCTTGCCCGCGCCGAGTTCACTGGTGGTGGCCAGCAGTCCCCCGACCAGGGCACCGGCAATCACATAGCTCAAGATCCGGCCGAGGTTGTAGTTGAGCAGGTAACCGAGCCGACCCCAGAAGTGCTGCTTCTCGGCAGGAATGGCCATGGAGAGGGCGGCGGAGACACCGCCGCACATGCCGATGCAGTGGCCGGCGCCAGCCAGTCCCACCAGCAGGGCGCCCAGCAGATCAAGGGTGGCCGTCATCTTTGTGCTCGTGCTCGGCGTGTTTGGGGGCGGGTTGCTCTTCATCGAACAGGATATTGGAACCCTGGCGGTCGAGATCTTCAAACTGTTCGGAGCGAATGGCCCAGAAGAAGACGGCGCCGGCGATGATGACGAAGAGGATGGCGATGGGGATGAGGACGAAGATGATGTTCATGCAGCAAGCCTTGCAATGAAAGGGGTCATGGTACACCCGTTGGTGGCCGCAGACCCGTCGATTTGAGGGTGAAGGGAGCCTGAGCGGAGCCAGATCCCTTCACCCTGTCTGTCCCTGTGGCCACGGCTCAGCGGTTGAGCCGCATGGAGTTGGTGACCACGATGAGGGAGCTCAATGACATGCCCGCCGCCGCCACGTAGGGGGGCAGCCAGCCGCTCGCCGCCAATGGCAGCACCAGCAGGTTGTAGCCGATGGACCAGGCGAAGTTCTCCTTGATGATCTTGCGGGTGCGCAGCGCCAGGGCGCGGGCATCCAGCAGGCGGGAGAGATCGTCGGCCAGCAAAATGGCGTCGGCGCTGTTCTTGGCCAGATCGGTGCCGCCGGCCATGGCGAAGGAGGCGTGGGCGCCGGCCAGCACAGGGGCGTCGTTGATGCCATCTCCCACCATGATGCTGATGTCGCCATGGGCCTCGTGCTCCTTGAGATAAGCCAGCTTGCCATCCGGCGTGACACCCTTGACCAGCTCATCGACCCCCAGCTCGCGGGCCACCTCGTCGGCCTGGGCCGAGCTGTCGCCGGTGAGAATGGTGGTCTTGAGGCCGGCAGCCTTGAAGGCCTGGATCAGCGCCTTCGCATCGGGGCGCAGGGTGTCGGTCAGCAGGAAACGGGCGAGCGCCCGATCCTCGTCGGCCAGGTAGATGACCAGCCCGTCCGCTCGTGTTTCTTGGGCATCGCTGATGCCGAGCCAGCGGGCACTACCGAGCCGATAGTGGCGACCGTCGATCACCCCCTCGATACCGTGTCCGATGACGGGGGTCACCTTGCTGGCCGCCAGCAGCACGGCGTCCTCTGCGGCCTTGCTGCGAAAGGCGCGGGCGATGGGGTGTTCGGAATAGGCCTCCAGGGCGCGGGCGATGGCATGGCAGCGCGCCGCGTCGAGATTACCCAAGGCTTCTGTCTCGGTGAGGCTGATGTTGCCCGTGGTCAGGGTGCCGGTCTTGTCCATCACGATGCGGTTGGCCCGGGTCAGCACGTCCAGCACGTGGCCGCGGCGCAGCAGGATGCCGGCGCGGGTCAGGCGGGCGGTAGCCGAGGTGAGCGCGGTGGGGGTGGCCAGCGACAGGGCGCAGGGGCAGGTCGCCACCAGCACCGCCAGGGTGACCCAGAAGGCCTGCTCCGGCTGATGGAAGTGCCAGAAGGTCCAGACGCCAGCGGCGATGAACAGCAGCACCAGAATGAAGTGGCGGGAGAGCACGTCCGCCATCTGGGCGATGGCCGGTTTGTCGTCCAGCGCGTGATCCTGTAGCCGCATGATCTGGGCCAGGCGCGACTCTTCGATGCGATGGCTGACCCGAATTTCGAGGGGGGCGTCGGTGTTGATGGTGCCGGCGTAGACGGGATCCCCCGCCTGTTTGAGCAGCGGCAGCTGTTCACCGGTCAGCATGGATTCGTTGAGGCTGGCCTGCCCAAGCAGGATGATGCCATCTGCCGGCAGGGTGGCCCCCGCCAGCACTCGCACCCGATCGCCCACCTGCAGCGTCTTGGCGGCCACCTCGTGTTCGCCATCCTCATCGAGCCGGGTGGCCATGATGGGCACCAGCCGCGCCAGGTTGGAGCTCGACTCGGAGGCCTTGCGTCTGGCCCGCAGCTCGAGGAAGCGCCCCAGCAGCAGGAAGAAGACGAACATGGTGATGGAGTCGTAATAGACCTCACCGGTATTGAACACGGTGGCCCACATGGAGGCGACGAAGGCACCGATCAGCGCCAGCGACACCGACACGTCCATGGAGAGGTGCCCCTGCCTGAGGCTGCGCCAGGCGCCCACGTAGAAGGGCTGGGCCGAGTAGATCATGATGGGGGTGGAGAGCAGCAGACTTATCCACTTGAAGTAGACCATGAACTCCTCTTCGACACTGATGAAGAGGTCCATGTAGAGCGCCACCGCGCACATCATCACCTGCATAGAGCCGAGCCCCGCCAGTGCCAGCCGGAACATGTAGCTGCGCACCTCTTTGGCGTAGAGTGCTTCCTGCTGGTGAGTCTGGAAGGGGTAGGCGCGATAGCCGATCTTGGCAAAGCCCTTGAGGATATCGCTCAAAGAGAGCCGGTCCGGATCCCACTTGATGCGGGCCCGGTGGGTGGTGGTGTTGACGTTGATGTAGTGCAGCCCGGCCAGGTTGCCCAGATGGCGTTCGATGAGCCAGGCACAGGCGGCGCAGGTCAAGCCTTCCACCGTCAGCTGGATCTCGCGCACCTTGTGGCTGCCGGTGGCGCTGTCGGTGACAAAATCCTGCTGCACTTCGGCCAGATCGTAGTGGGTGAGGGCGGCGAGCTCTGCGGGTACCAGCTCGCCCTTGGTGCCGGGGGCGGTGCGGTGCTCGTAGTAGCTGGCCAGGCCGCACTCCAGAATGGTTTCCGCCACCGCCTGACAACCGGGGCAGCACATGGGCTGGACTATGCCTTTTATCTCGAGGGCATAGCGGCTGCCGGCGGGCACCGGCTCACCACAGTGAAAGCAGCCGCTCATGACAGCTGGCCGCAGGCTACCCGGCCTGTCGGCAGAAACAGTGAAGCGCCGGTTGCTGCCAGCGTGTCATGGTGAACAGGACGGCTCATGACTCAGCGTCCTTTGGGATCGAGTTCGACGGGGGCCTTGGTGGGGAGCTGGACAGTCTCTTGCAGCCGCCATTCGTGGTTGAAGGCATCCACCCGCACGTGCCACTTGCCGGTGAGCGGCTTGTCGAGCAGCAGGCGATAGACGCCGTTGCCGTCGGCGGTCACCATGTGCTCGCTGTCCATGCCGGCGAGGGTGGGGTGAAACAGGGAGAGGTAGAGCGCCTGGCCGGCCGGGATATCACCCGACAGCGGCTTGAGGGTCAGCTCGTTGCCGTTGACCTCCAGCGCGATGTGGATGTTGAGGGCTTCGGAGCGATCAAACTTGCTGAGATCCTGATTAATCTCTTTGCCTTGCTTGTAATAGTCTTCGGCCACTAGGTTGACGCCATCCTTGCTGGCGATGATCGCCGTGCTGATGCTGCCGATCACGGCTGCGGTCGGGAGGGCGATGATGAACCAGGGCCAGAATTGGCGATACCAGGGTTGGGACATAGTGCTACTACCGTGAAACCAGTGATTAACGAAACAGAGGAATTTCAGTCAACACAAGATAACAAAAAGCCTCGAAGAGTCGAGGCTTTTTGCTGAGTAATCACGTGTTTATCACATGTTACTGCTTATTTTGCTGGTCGTTGTGGGACAAGCTGTAAACGTAGGAGGCGAGCAGGTGCACCTTGTCTTCACCCAGAATATCCTTCCAGGCCGGCATCACGCCGTGGCGACCGTGGGTAATGGTCTGCTCGACCACCTGACGGGAACCGCCGTAGAGCCAGGTGTTGTTGGTGAGATCAGGCGCCCCGAAGGCGATGCCGCCCTTGGCGTCCGGACCGTGACAGGCGGCGCAGATGGTAAAGCGCGCTTCACCCTTCTTGGCTTCCACCATGTCCACCTTGCGACCGGAGAGGCTCAGCACGTAGGAGGCCACTTCCTTGACTCCGTCCTTGCCGAGGATCTCGCCCCAGGCTGCCATCACGCCCTGACGACCACCCATGATGGTGGTCTTGATCTGGTCGGGCGCACCGCCCCATTGCCATTCGCTGTCGGTCAGGTTCGGGAAACCGCGACCACCGCGGGCGTCGGAGCCGTGGCACTGGGAGCAGTTCTGCAGGAACAGACGCTGACCCACCTTGCGGGCTTCCGGATCGGCGGCGATCTCTTCGATGGCGCGATAGGTCTTGCCATCGGCCTGATAGGCCAGCTCGCGGAACTTGGCACCGTAGATCTCGTCGGCCTTGATGAGCTCGCGATCGTACTCCACTGCGCGCCCTTCGGCCTTGGCGGAGGCCGCCGCAGCCTTGGACTCGGCCAGCGAGCGTACGTCCTGGTTGGAGCTCTGCCAGCCCAGTACGCCCTTGAAGTTGCCAAGGCCCGGGAAGGCAATCAGATAGACCAGACCGGTGACGATGAAGAAGAGGAACATGTAGGTCCACCACTTCGGCAGCGGGTTGTTGATCTCTTCGATGCCGTCGAAGGCGTGTCCCATGGACTTGCCCTCTTCCACCCCCATCTTGTCGCGCAGGCACCAGACCAGCAGCAAGAAGCAGCCGAGGATGGTCCCCAGACTGATGACGGTGACAAAAATGCTAAACAAAGTGCTCATTATTGTTTCGCTCCTGCGTTCTTGTTATCAGCACTGGGTTGCTCGTCGTCGGCAAAAACCAGATTGGCAGCCTCGTCGAAGGAGGTCTTGCGGCGCTTGCTGTAGGCCCAGACGATGATGCCGATCATGATGGCCATCAACAGCAGGGTATACAGGCCGCGAAATGTGCCGTAATCCATATCCTGACTCCTTTATTTCAGGGCATGACCCAGTGATTGCAGATAGGCTACCAGCGCATCCAGCTCGGTCTTGCCCTTCACGGCCTCACCGGCACCCTGAATGTCGGCATCCGTGTAGGGTACGCCGAAGTGATCGCGGAACAGGGCCAGCTTCTTGCCGGTCAGTTCACCGGTCAGCACGTTGGTGTCGAGCCAGGGGAAGGCGGGCATGTTGGACTCGGGCACCACGTCGCGCGGGTTGATCAGGTGGGCACGGTGCCAGTCGTCGGAATAACGACCGCCGACTCGGGCCAGATCCGGACCGGTACGCTTGGAGCCCCACAGGAAGGGGTGCTCCCACACGCTCTCACCGGCGACCGAGTAGTGGCCGTAACGCTCGGTTTCGGCGCGGAACGGACGGATCATCTGGCTGTGGCAGACGGTGCAGCCTTCGCGGATGAAGATGTCGCGCCCTTCCATCTGCAGAGCGGTATAGGGTTTGAGGCCCTCGACCGGCTCAGTGGTCTGCTTCTGGAAGAACAGCGGGGTGATTTCGACCAGGCCCCCCAGGCTGATGGCAAATATGATGCCGACCACCAGCATGGGAACGCTCTTTTCAAAGATCTCGTGACGGTTATTGTTGCTCATGCTTTGACCTCTTCAATCATGCTGGCTGTGCGACAGGTTCCAGGGAACCTTTGGGCGCAGTGATGGTGCGATAGGCGTTGTAGGCCATCAGCAACATGCCGGTGACAAAGAAGCAGCCACCCAGGAAGCGCACGAAGTAGAAGGGATAAGAGGCCTGCAGCGCTTCTACGAAGCTGTAGGTCAGGGTGCCGTCGTCGTTGACCGCACGCCACATCAGACCCTGCATCACCCCGGAAATCCACATGGCGACGATGTAGAGCACGGTGCCCACGGTGGCCAGCCAGAAATGGACGTTGATGAGCTTGATGCTGTACATGCGGCCCTGGCCGAACAGGTTCGGGATTAGGTGGTACACGGCTCCGATGGAGACCATGGCAACCCAGCCCAGTGCACCGGAGTGGACGTGACCGATGGTCCAGTCGGTGTAGTGGGAGAGGGCGTTGACGGTCTTGATCGCCATCATCGGGCCTTCGAAGGTGGACATGCCGTAGAACGACAGGGACACGATCAGGAAGCGCAGGATGGGGTCGTAACGCAGTTTGTGCCAGGCACCGGAGAGGGTCATGATGCCGTTGATCATGCCGCCCCAGGAGGGCACGAACAGGATCAGGGACATCACCATGCCCAGCGACTGGGCCCAGTCAGGCAGCGCGGTATAGTGCAGGTGGTGCGGACCGGCCCAGATGTAGAGGGAGATCAGCGCCCAGAAGTGAACGATGGAGAGACGGTAGGAGTAGACCGGACGACCCGCCTGCTTGGGCACGAAGTAATACATCATGCCGAGGAAGCCGGCGGTCAGCAGGAAGCCTACCGCGTTGTGGCCATACCACCACTGCACCATGGCATCCATGGCGCCGGAGTACATGGAGTAGGACTTCATGCCGGAAAGCGGCACTTCCATGTTGTTGACGATGTGCAGCACTGCCACCGTGATGATGAAGGCACCGAAGAACCAGTTCGCCACATAGATGTGGGAGGTGGTGCGCTTGACCAGGGTGCCGAAGAAGACCACGGCATAGGCGACCCAGACGATGGTGATGGCGATATCAATCGGCCATTCCAGCTCTGCGTACTCCTTGGAGGTGGTGTATCCCAGCGGCAGCGAAATGGCGGCCGAGAGGATGATCGCCTGCCAGCCCCAGAACACGAAGGAGGCAAGCTTGCCGCCGAACAGTCGGGTTTGACAGGTGCGTTGCACCACATAGAAGGAGGTCGCCATCAGGGCGCTACAGCCAAATGCGAAGATGACCGCGTTGGTGTGCAGAGGGCGAAGGCGACTGTAAGTCAGCCAGGGAGTATCAAAGTTGAGGGCAGGCCAGATCAACTGGGCTGCGATCAGTACGCCAACCGACATGCCGACAATTCCCCAGACAATCGTCATGATGGTGAACTGGCGAACAACGGTGTAGTTGTACTCAGGATGGTTAGTTGTATGGCTCATCGTTGTATTCCGCTTCCGATGCTGCTGTTGTTTGATTTTGTGTCCAGTGACCTGGACCGACTTCATTGGCTACTGCCTTTTCTCTTGTTAACAACTGTTAATAAAAGGAAAAGCAAAAAGTAGCTAAATGAAAATTCAATGGGAATGATACTGAACTGACAGGTAAAATAACAGTATAAACAGTGATATATTTGGCTCCGTTGGGTCTCGCCTGTTCAATTATTTACCTTGCGCGAGATCACGAAAATGTCATTTTTCAGACATCTTACAAGGCTGTTTTTTCATGAAAGAGAGACTCACTTCACGCAAAATTGTCCATTTGGCGATCGTCCTGGCCATTTTGCTCGGATTGGTTGCCTATCGAACCTGGTTCGGCAACGCGCAGACCGCGGTGGCGGGATCAGAAAAAGATCAGATTTGTGATCTGTCCCACACCAGCTGCAACACCCGGTTGGGCGACAAGTCGTTGACCGTGCGTCTTGCCTCGCTGCCGGTGCAGGCCGAACGTGACTTTGTGATACAGCTTCAGGGCGGCGATCCGGCCGTGACGCCGGTGAAGGCGTGGCTGGAGGGGCGGGACATGTTCATGGGGACCATTCCGGTCAACTTTGAGGCCACCGAGCAGGGCTGGCAGGGGACTACCCTGGTGGGATCCTGCACCTCGCCGCTGATGGTCTGGCTGCTCAATATCGAGTGGAGCAATGGCCAGCGCCAGCAACTGGCGCTCTCCGTCGCCCGCTAAACGCCTCGCCTGATTGAAGAAAGGATGGGGGGTGAGGTGAAAATTGATTTGAATTTTTCAGGCGGAGCGTTACCTTGCACTGATTGTCAGGGAGTGAAGTTCATTTAATCATGATTGAAAAACAAGCATTTTATCGCACCCTCAACCAGCAGGCCCAAGCATTGCTGGAAGGAGAGCCGGATCTCATCGCCAACCTGGCCAACCTGTCTGCACTGCTCAACCAGGAGCTGGCCGACATCAACTGGGTCGGCTTTTACCTGTTGCAGGGCGAGACGCTGGTGCTCGGCCCGTTCCAGGGCAAGCCGGCCTGCGTGCGCATTCCGGTCGGGCGCGGGGTATGTGGTACGGCAGTGGCCGAGGGTAAGACCCAGCTCATCGACGACGTGCACCAGTTTGAAGGTCACATCGCCTGCGACGGTGCCAGCAATGCCGAAATCGTGATCCCGCTGCGGCATGGTGGCGAGATCATTGGCGTACTGGATATCGATAGTCCAATCTTTAACCGCTTTGATGCGCAAGACCGGATTGGACTGGAAGAAACGGTGCAAATTTTGGAAAGCATGCTCTAAGTCATTGCTTGATGGTTCGCAAAAGGCCCCAAGCTCTCTATAATGGGGCCTTTGTTGTGCTCGGGTGTGCCCGCGCGTTTATATGAAAGCCAAGGTTATACATGGAAAACACTGAGAAGCTGAAGAACAGTAAAGAGATCGTTGCCTACCTGGTCGAGAAATTCCCGGCCTGCTTCATTGCTGAAGGAGAGGCCAAGCCGCTCAAGATTGGCATCTTCCAGGATTTGGCCGAGCGTCTTGCTGACGACGCCAGAGTCTCCAAGACCATGCTGCGTTCTGCTCTGCGTCAATACACCTCCAGCTGGCGTTACCTGCATGGCCTCAAAGCTGGCCAGGCCCGTGTCGATCTGGACGGCAATCCGGGCGAGCTGCTCACCGAAGAGCACATCGAGCACGCCAAGCAAGCCCTCAAAGAGAGCAAAGAGCGTGTCTTTGCCAGCCGTCGTACCAACACCAAGGAAGAAAAGGCCAAACAGCCACGTCGTCCTGCCCCGCGCAAGGCCGATGCTGCCGCCAAATCCGACAAGCCGAAAGCCGCTCCCAAGGCTGCTCCCGCTGCTGTCGAAGCACCGCTGGTCAAAGTGGATGCCGCTACCCTGAAAGTGGATCAGGGCGTCCGGGTTGTGCTGGGCAAGTCTCCGGTGCCGGCCACCATCAAGGAAGTGACCAAGGATGACGTTCAGGTTCAATTGCAGACCGGCATGATGCTGCGGGTCAAATTCGAGCACCTGGTTCTCTAAGGAGACAAATGTTGAAGCATGGCGTAATTCGTTTTTCCCTCGTTGCCTGTAGCCTGGCGCTTGCCGGGCTTGCACAGGCCATCGAGCCGGTGCTCAAGGAAAGTGATTTGCCTGTGTTGGCTCAGGAGAGCCAACATGCTACGGCTAGCAAGCGAATTGCCAATCTGTTTACCCGCTCGCATTACAAGCAGTTCAAGCTGGACGATGCCTTTTCCTCCGTGATCTTTGACAAGTATCTGGAGAATCTGGACTACAGCCGCAACCTGTTTCTGGCCTCTGATATCAGCCGCTTTGAAAAGTACCGTACCGGTTTTGACACCGACCTCGAAAGAGGACGGCTGGCCCCGGCTTACGAGATGTTCAATCTGAGTCAGCAGCGGCGTTATGAGCGGTTCGAATACGCCCTCAAACTGCTCGATACTCCTTTCGATTTTACCCAGCCCGACAACTACATCTTTGATCGGGAAGGGGCGGCCTGGCCGAAAGACGAAGCCGAACTCAACGAGTTGTGGCGCCAGCGGGTCAAGTTCGATGCTCTGAGCCTCAAGCTCAGCGGCAAGGAGTGGCCCGAGATCAAGGAACTGCTTGGCAAGCGTTACAACAACGCCATCAAGCGGATGTCCCAGACCGAGAGCGAGGACGTGTTCCAGCTCTTCATGAACTCCTTCGCTCGCGCCATCGAACCGCACACCAGCTATCTGTCTCCGCGCAGCGCCGATCGTTTCAACACCGAGATGAACCTCTCGCTGGAGGGGATTGGTGCCGTGCTGCAGGCCGAGGATGACTTCACCGTCATTCGCTCCCTGGTGCCCGGTGGTCCTGCTGCCAAGTCCAATCACCTCAAGCCCGATGACAAGATCGTCGGGGTAGGGCAGGACGACGGCAAGATTGTCGATGTGATCGGCTGGCGTCTCGATGACGTGGTCGAACTCATCAAGGGACCAAAAGGCAGCAAGGTGAAGCTGGAGATCCAGCGTGGCAAGGGCGCCGCCGCCAAGACCGAGCAGATCGAGCTGGTGCGTGACAAGGTGCGCCTGGAAGACCGAGCCGCCAAGTCCAAGGTGATCACCGCCGAAGGCAAGAAGATCGGGGTGCTCGAGATCCCGAGTTTCTACGTCAACCTGCACGATGACGTGATCAAGGAGCTCTCCAGCCTCAACAAGCAGAAGATCGATGGCCTCATCGTCGATCTGCGTGGTAACGGCGGCGGTGCGCTGACCGAAGCCTCTGCCCTGAGCGGCCTATTCTTCGCCAGCGGTCCCGTGGTGCAGATCCGGGATCACATGGGCCGCATCACCGTCAACGGTGATGACGACGGCAACGTCTACTACGGCGGTCCCATGTCGGTGATGATCGACCGCTACAGCGCCTCGGCTTCCGAGATCTTCGCCGCCGCCATGCAGGATTACGGCCGAGCCCTGATCCTCGGCGAGAACTCGTTCGGCAAGGGCACGGTGCAGCAGCATCGCAGCCTCGCCAAGGTGTACGACTTCTACGAGCAACCGCTCGGTCACGTGCAGTACACCATCGCCAAGTTCTACCGGATCAACGGTGGCAGCACCCAGAACAAGGGCGTCGCTCCGGACATCAGCTTCCCGACTGCGGTGGCACCGGAAGAGACGGGCGAGAGCCGCGAGTTCAATGCCTTGCCGTGGGACAAGATTGCATCGGCCAAGTACGACAAGCTCGGCAACTTCGCCAGCCTGCTGCCCAAGCTGCAGTCTGCCCACGAGGCACGGATCAACAAGGATCCGGAGTTTGCCTACGTGATGCAGGACATTGCCGACTACAAGGAGGAGAAAGACAAGAAGTCGGTCTCCCTCAACGAGGCGGAGCGTCTGGCGGATCAGGCCAAGCAGGACGAGAAGGCTCTCAAGCGTACCAACGAGCGCCTTGCCCGTCTCGGCAAGCCGGCGGTGAAGAGTCTGGATGAACTGCCCGCCGATTTCGAGGCTCCCGACGAGTATCTGGTCGAGGCAGCCAACATAACGGCGGACCTGGCCAAGCTCAGCAAACGCAGCTGATCATCGGTGAGTCAATTAATCAACAAGGGCGACTGAGGTCGCCCTTTCTTTTGCCTGAATGCAAACTATTTGACCCTGCCAACCGGTTGTGACAGCCTCTGACACGTCAATTACAAGCGTGGAAGCAAACAATAATGACCGATCACTCCCAGGCCATGACGGCCAAATATCGCCAGGATTACCGGGCTCCGCTCTACTGGATCGACAGCATCGATCTCGACTTTCAACTGCAAGAGCCGCTGACCCAGGTGACCGCCATTTCCCGTCTGCGACGCAATGGCGAGCACAATGAACCGCTGGTGCTGGATGGAGAAGGCCTCTCCCTGCACAGCGTCAGCGTGGACGGGGTACCCTTCACCCAGTACGAGCAGGGCGAGAGCAGCCTGACTCTGTTCAACCTGCCGGCCGAGTGCGTGCTGACCATAGTCACCCTGCTGGATCCGGCCGCCAACACCGCGCTGGAAGGGCTCTACAAGTCCGGCGACGCCTACTGCACCCAGTGTGAGGCGGAAGGGTTCCGGCGCATCACCTATTACCTGGACCGGCCCGACATTCTGGCCCGTTACAGCACCCGCATCACCGCCGACAAATCCCAGTTTCCTTTCCTGCTCTCCAACGGCAACAAGGTCGACAGCGGCGATCTGGGTGACGGCCGCCACTTCGTGCAGTGGCAGGATCCCTTCCCCAAACCGAGCTACCTGTTTGCCCTGGTGGCCGGGGACTTCGATGTGGAGCGCAGCCATTACGTCACCAAGAGCGGCCGCAAGGTGGCCCTCGAGATCTTCGTCGACAAGGGCAACCTGGATCGCGCCGGTTTCGCCATGGAGAGCCTCATCAACTCGATGCGCTGGGACGAGCAGCGCTTCGGCCTCGAGTACGACCTCGACATCTATATGATCGTGGCGGTGGACTTCTTCAACATGGGCGCCATGGAGAACAAGGGGCTCAACATCTTCAACTCCAAGTTCGTGCTGGCCAATCCGGCTACCGCCACCGACAGCGACTACCACGGCATCGAACGGGTGATCGGCCACGAATACTTCCACAACTGGACCGGCAACCGCGTCACCTGTCGCGACTGGTTCCAGCTCAGCCTGAAAGAGGGGCTGACGGTGTTCCGGGATCAGGAGTTCTCTTCCGATCTGGGCTCGCGCGGGGTCAATCGCATCAACAACGTGCGCACCGTGCGCGGCCCGCAGTTTGCCGAAGATGCCGGTCCCATGGCGCACCCCATCCGCCCGGATGTGGTGATCGAGATGAACAACTTCTACACCCTGACCGTCTACGAGAAGGGCTCGGAAGTGATCCGCATGCTGCACACCCTGCTGGGTGAGGCCGCCTTCCAGGCAGGCATGCGCCTCTATTTCGAGCGCTTTGACGGTCAGGCCGTCACCTGTGACGACTTCGTGCAGGCGATGGAAGATGCCTCCGGGGTCGATCTCGGCCGCTTCCGCCGCTGGTACAGCCAGTCCGGTACCCCCGAGCTCACCGTGACCGACGAGTACGATGCCGAAAGCGGCGTCTATCGTTTGCACGTGAGCCAGCACACCCCGCCGACCCAGGATCAGCCGCAAAAACTGCCGCTGCATATTCCACTCGACATCGAACTCTATGACGAACAAGGTGCCGTCATTGCGCTGCAATATCAGGGTAAGGCCATTGGCAACGTACTGGACGTGCTGGAAGCGGAGCAGACCTTTGTGTTTGATCGGGTGGCGGTCAAGCCGGTGCCCTCCCTGCTGCGGGACTTCTCCGCGCCGGTCAAGCTGCATTTTGACTACAGCGACGAAGCGCTGGCCTTCCTGATGCGCCATGCCCGCAACGAGTTTGCTCGCTGGGATGCGGCGCAGATGCTGATCAACAAGGCAGTCATCGAAGGCGTGGCCCGGGTCCAGCACGGGCAGGGGGTTGAGCTCTCCCAGACTCTGCTGGCGGCCTTTGTCGCCATTCTGGACGATGGCGAGCTGGACCCGGCCCTCAAGGCGGAGATCCTGGCGCTGCCGGGTGAAGCGACCCTGGCCGAGCTGTTCGAGGTGGCCGACATCGATGCCATCCATCAGGTGCGCAACGAGATCCACACCTCGCTGGCCCACGCCTTCGGTGCCCGTCTGACGAGCAGTTACGAGGCGCTGCGCCTGCCGGCGTATCAGGTGGTGCATGCCGACATGGCCAAGCGGGCCCTCAAGGGGGTCGTGCTGGGCTATCTGGCGGCGCTCGACGCCGGCAGTGCCGATCTGCTGGTACGCCAGCAATATGCCACCGCCGACAACATGACCGACACCCTGGCGGCGCTGCAGGTGGCCAACAGCCATCTGCTGCCGTGCCGTTCCGAGCTGCTGGCCGACTTCGAAGGCAAGTGGGCCAAGGACGGGCTGGTGCTGGACAACTGGTTGCGACTGGTGGGCTCCAAGCCGGCGGAAGACGTGCTGGAGGAGGTAAAGCTGGCGATGGCGCATCCCACCTTCAGCATCCGCAACCCGAACCGGCTGCGGGCGCTGGTGGCTAGCTTTGCCATGAACAACCAGGTGCAGTTCCATGCGCGCGATGGTCGCGGCTACCGCTTCCTGACCGACCTGCTGATCGAGCTCAACGAGGTCAATCCGCAGGTGGCCTCCCGCCTCATCACCCCGCTCATTCAGTTCAAGCGGCTCGATGAGGGGCGCAAGGCGCTGATCCGCACCGAGCTGACCCGTCTGGCCAACCTCGGGGGGCTGGCACGGGATCTGTTCGAGAAAGTGAGCAAGGCACTGCAGCAGTAAACCCGACGGGGTGGGGGAGCCATCTCCCACCCTTTCAACCCCCGGGCCGTTTATCAGACCAGAGGAGTCATCGTGAAGCAGTTTACCTTTCGCCTGTCCCTGAGCCACGACGAGGTCATGCTGATGTATCAGGGCCATGCCAAACGTCTGGTGGTACGCAGCGAGCAGGGGCTGACCCTGGAGCTGGGCATTGAGAAAATCCGGCCTTTCGTCGCCATCAGCGGGGTACATGGCTATTTTCGCCTCAAAACCCAGGACGATTATCGCTTTATCAGCCTCGAACGCATAAATTAACAAAACTTGAACATATTTCCGCGCAATTCACTGCTTTAAGTCACTATCTATCCGGTAAATCCGTAATCATCCAGTGGGATTTTCTGTTTTTTGCCAGAACGGCAAAATATTTCACAGCTTAAGGCGTGATCTGACCCTTGTTTTTAACAACTCATTATCACCTTTGCTCGCCTTCCTTGATCCAAGACATTACACTTCGCAGCAACTCTGTACCGGTGGGCATCCAGGGTGGATGTCTCTGTGTCGGTGGTTAATGTCGTCCGATAAGGAATATAGAAATGGCATTGAAAGACGCCCCTACCTCAGTTCTGCTCGAAAACGTTCTCAGCCTGATCCATCAGAAGTTGCCCAAGAAGAGTGCCTCCCTGGTCGAGTGTTTCGTCGCCAAGTTCTACGGCAACATGGCGAGCACCGATCTGCACGATCGCAATGACAGCGATCTCTATGGCGCCGCGCTCAGCCTGTGGAATGCGCTCAACCAGCGCACCTCGACCTCCCCCTATATCCGGGTCTACAATCCTGAGCTGACCCGTCATGGCTGGCAGTCTCCTCATACCATCGTCGAGATCATCCTGCAGGACTCCCCCTTCCTGGTGGACTCCATCCGCATGGCGCTCAAGCGCCGGGGCATCACGGCGCACATGATGCTGCACCAGCCGCTGCACCTCATTCGCGGCAACGAAGGCAAGATCAGCGCCATTCTGGATCTCGACAACAGTGCCGAACAGACCTCCGTCGAGACCGCCTTCCTCATCGAAATCGATCACCTCACCAGCGAGGAGCAGATGGATGGGCTGACCGCCGAGCTCAACTCGGTGGCCGGTGAAGTAGCCCTGGCGGTCGGTGACTGGCAGCCGATGCTGGCACGTCTGAACGAGATCATCGACGAGCTGCCCAAGCGCAAGAACCCGGTCAGTCAGGCCGAAGTGGACTCCTGCGTTGCCTTCCTCAAGTGGGTAGCCGCCCATAACTTCACCCTGATGGGCTACCGTCGCTACGACGTCAAGGCGGTGGAGGGGGATCACGAGATCCTGCCCCAGGCGGACTCCAGCCTGGGCCTGATGAAGAACTCCATCAAGGAAGTGGGGCAGCGCCTTGGCAACATGCCGGCCAGTGCCCGTCACGCGGCGCTGAGCTCCGACTTGCTGATCCTCACCAAGTCCAACAGCAAGTCCCGGGTGCATCGCCCGGCGTATGTGGACTACATCGGCATCAAGCGCTTCGACGAGCACGGCAAGGTGGTGGGAGAGGATCGCTTCATCGGCCTGTATGCCTCCTCCATCTACAACACCAGCGCGACCCAGATCCCGCTCATCAGTCACCGTCTCGAGCACATCATGGCCGCCTCCGGTCACGAGAAGGGCTCCCACGCCTACAAGGCGCTGCTGAACGTACTGGAAACCTACCCGCGCGACGAGCTGATCCAGGCCCGTGAAGAGGAGCTGCTGGCCACCGGTCTTGGCGTGCTGGAGATGCAGGAGCGCGACATGCTGCGTCTGTTCGTGCGCCGCGACGTGTACGGCCGTTTCTTCTCCTGCATGGTCTATGTCACCAAGGAGCGCTACAACACGGCGCTGCGGGTCAAGACCCAGCAGATCCTGCAAAAGTATTTTGGCAGCAGCGAAGAGGTGGAGTTCAACGTCTACTTCACCGAGGGCGTGCTGGCACGGACCCACTACATAGTGCGGGTCAACAACAACAACGTGGATGTGGATGTGAACGAAGTACAGAACAACCTGATTGAAGCGGCCCGCAGCTGGGATGATCGCCTCGACTCCGTGCTGCTCTCTCACTACGGTGAAGCCCGCGGCAACGAACTGCGCCGCCGTTTCAGCACCGCCTTCCCCCGTGCCTACAAGGAAGACGTGCTGCCGGGTTCCGCCGTGGCCGACATCATGGAACTGGACAACCTGAGCGAGGCCAATCCGCTCGGCATGCTGTTCTACCGCGCCCAGGAGGAAGAGAACGATCGCCGGGTCCGCCTCAAGCTGTTCCACCGCACCGAACCCATCCACCTCTCCGATGTGTTGCCCATGCTGGAAAACATGGGGCTGCGCGTCATCGGCGAAACCCCGTACCAGGTGCGCACCCCGGCGGGCGACATCTTCTGGATCCTCGACTTCTCCATGCTGCTGCATGGCGAGCAGCCGTTTGATCTGGAGCAGAGTCAGCAGCGCTTCCAGCAGGCTTTCGCGGCCATCTGGAGCAAGCAGCTGGAAGATGACGGCTTCAACCGCCTGGTGCTGGGGGCCGGCCTCACCGGTCGTCAGGTCTCGGTACTGCGCGCCTATGCCAAATACATGCGTCAGACCGGCGTCTCCTTCAGCCAGTCCTACATCGAAGAGACCCTGACCCGCTACCCGGATATCGCCCAGCTGCTGTTCACCCTGTTCGAACAGCGCCTGGACCCGGCCGGCAAGCAGGACGCCAAGGTTCAGGCCAAGCTGCACGAGCAGCTCGCCGCCAAGCTGGATCAGGTCGCCAACCTGGACGACGATCGCATCATCCGCCGCTATGTGGAGATGATCGACGCCACCCTGCGCACCAACTACTACCAGCTGGACAAGGCGGGCAACATCAAGCCCTACATCTCCTTCAAGCTGGCCCCCTCCAGCATCACCGACATGCCGCTGCCGCTGCCCAAGTTCGAGATCTTCGTCTACTCGCCGCGGGTGGAAGGGGTGCACCTGCGCTGGGGCAAGGTGGCTCGTGGCGGTCTGCGCTGGTCTGATCGCAAGGAGGACTTCCGTACCGAAGTGCTGGGTCTGGTCAAAGCCCAGCAGGTGAAGAACACCGTCATCGTGCCGGTCGGTGCCAAGGGCGGCTTCTACTGCAAACAAATGCCGGCAGGGGCCCCCCGTGCCGCCATCCAGGAAGAGGGCAAGGCCTGTTATCGCCTGTTTATCCGCGGCCTGCTCGATGTGACCGACAACATCATCGGCGGCGAGGTGATCCCGCCGAAATCCGTGGTGCGTCACGACGAGGATGACTACTACCTGGTAGTGGCCGCCGACAAGGGCACCGCGACCTTCTCCGACATCGCCAACGAGATAAGTCTCGAATACGGCCACTGGCTGGGCGACGCGTTCGCCTCCGGCGGCTCGGTCGGCTATGACCATAAGAAGATGGGCATCACCGCCCGTGGTGCCTGGGAATCGGTCAAGCGGCATTTTCGCGAGATCGGCGTCAACTGCCAGACCACCGACTTCACCTGCGTCGGCATCGGCGACATGGCGGGGGACGTGTTCGGCAACGGCATGCTGCTCTCCGAGCACACCCAGCTGGTGGGCGCATTCAACCACATGCACATCTTCATCGACCCGACCCCCAATGCGGCCAAAAGCTTCGTCGAGCGCAAGCGGCTGTTCGAGCTGCCCGGCTCAAGCTGGGATGACTACAACCGGGAGCTGATATCACAAGGGGGCGGCATCTTCCTGCGCTCGGCCAAGTCCATCAAGCTGAGCCCCGAGATCCAGACCCTGCTCGGCACCGACAAGGCCAGCATGGCCCCGAACGAGCTGATCAAGGCGCTGCTCTGTCTGAACGTCGATCTGCTGTGGAACGGTGGCATCGGCACCTATGTGAAGAGTTCCCGCGAGAGTGACGCCGAAGTGGGCGATCGCAGCAACGACGTGCTGCGGGTCAATGGCCGCGATCTGCGGGCCCGCATCGTGGGTGAGGGCGGCAACCTTGGCTTTACCCAGCTCGGCCGGGTGGAGTACGCCAGCCAGGGCGGTCGCATCAACACCGACTTCACCGACAACGTGGGCGGGGTGGACTGCTCCGACAACGAGGTGAACATTAAGATCCTGCTGAACCAGCTGGTGGCGGCCGGTGACCTGACCCTCAAGCAGCGCAACCAGATGCTCTATGAGATGACCGACGACGTGGCGCAGATTGTCATCACCAACGCCTATCGCCAGTCCCAGTCCATCTCGGTGACCAGTTTCCGCGGCGCCGAGCAGCTCAAGGAGCAGCAGCGTTTCATCCAGGGGCTGGAGCGGGAAGGCAAGCTCGACCGCGCCCTGGAGTTCCTGCCCTCCGACGAGGAGCTCTCCGAGCGGATGGCGGCGGGGCAGGGGCTGACCCGACCCGAACTGGCGGTGCTGGTGGCCTACGGCAAGATGGTACTGAAAGAGCAGCTCAACTGCCCGGAAGTGACCGACGAGCCGTTCCTCGCCAACATGCTGGTGACCAGCTTCCCGGCCAAGCTGCAGCAGCAGTTCGGGGCGGCACTGGCCCAGCATCCGCTGCGCGGCGAGATCATCGCGACCCGGGTGGCCAACATGCTGGTCAACGACATGGGGCTCAACTTCGCCAGCCGGATGAAGGACGAGACCGGTGCCTCGGTGGCGGAAGTGGCCTGCTGCTTCGCCATGGCGCGCGAGGTATTCGGCCTCAACCAGCTGTGGCGCGACATCGAAGGGTGCGACAACCTGGTGGGGGCAGAGACCCAACTCGAGCTGATGTTCTACAGCCGCCGCATCGTGCGCCGCGCCACCCGCTGGTTCCTGCGCGCCCGCAATCGCAGCTGGAGCATCAGCGAGAACATCGCCTTCTTCCGTCCGGCCTTCGAGACGCTGGGTCAGCACCTCTACGAGGTGATGGACGAGAGCGAAGTGGCCGAGCACCAGCAGGCGGTCGCGGCGTTGGTGGCCAAGCAAGTGCCACAAGCCATCGCCCGTCAGGTAGCCCACATGAGCAGCCTCTTCTCCAGCCTGGATCTGGCGCAGATCGCCGCGGAGCACAAGACCGACATCCTGCGTGCCGCCAACGTCTACTATCGCCTCGGCGCCAAGCTGGATCTGCACTGGTTCCTCGACCAGATCAACCATCAACCGGTGGGCAACCACTGGCAGGCGATGGCGCGGGCCTCCTTCCGCGAAGATCTGGACTGGCAGCAGCGCAGCCTCACTTCCGTAGTGCTGGAAGGGTGCAAAGACCAGGGAGAATGCGCTACCATACTGGCCGACTGGATTTCGGAGCATGAGCAACTCTTGTCCCGTTGGACCCACATGTTGGCCGACTTCAAGACCACCAGTACCCATGAGTTCGCCAAGTTCTCGGTGGCCTTGCGGGAGTTGAACCTGCTCCAGTTGAATTGCCGAGCACTGTGATTGCCAGTTAAGGCATGACAGCGGTATCACACCCAAAGCCCCGGCCAGTTGCCGGGGCTTTTTTTAAGGAGCAAACATGCTGTACCCTCTCGCCAGGCATTTCCTGTTCAAGCTCAACCCGGAACAGGCGCACGATCTCTCCATCAAATATTTGCCCCGCCTTCTCGGTACGCCGCTTGATTGTTTCTTCCGCCACTCCTTGCCCAAACGCCCCGTCACTGTCATGGGGCTTTCTTTTGCCAATCCGGTGGGTCTGGCGGCCGGTCTGGACAAGGATGGCGAGTGTATCGATGCCTTCGGGGCCATGGGATTCGGCTTTATCGAGGTCGGTACCGTCACCCCCAGACCCCAGAGCGGCAATGACAAGCCGCGTCTGTTCCGGGTGATTCCGGCAGAGGGGATCATCAACCGGATGGGCTTCAACAACAAAGGGGTCGACCATCTGGTTGCCCAGGTCAAGAAAGCCAAATATCAGGGGGTGATTGGCATCAATATCGGCAAGAACAAGGACACCCCCATCGAGCAGGGCAAGGATGATTACTTGATCTGCATGGACAAGGTGTATGACCATGCCGGTTATATTGCCGTCAATATCTCTTCCCCCAATACGCCGGGGTTGCGTTCGCTGCAATATGGCGATGCGCTGGATGAACTGTTGGCCGCCCTCAAGGTTCGTCAGCAGGAGCTGGCCGCGCAATATAAGAAATACGTGCCACTGGCCGTTAAAATTGCGCCGGATTTGACCCCGGATGAAATTAATCAGGTGGCCGCATCCTTGATAAAGAATGGCATTGATGGGGTCATTGCCACCAATACCACCCTTGAGCGCGACATGATTTATGACATGCCCCATGCCGCTGAAGCGGGTGGCCTCAGCGGTCGTCCTTTGCAGCACAAGAGCACCGAAGTGATCCGCCAGCTGGCCAAGGCACTGGATGGTGCGCTGCCCATTATTGGCGTAGGTGGCATCGACAGTGCCATGGCGGCCCGCGAGAAGCTTGCTGCGGGTGCCAGTCTGGTCCAGATTTACAGCGGCTTTATTTATAAGGGGCCGGTTCTGGTCAAAGAGATTGTGACCCATATATAAGAAATAAATCGGTGCCCTTTATTTAAAGTTGCTGAAATTCTCGACATGGAATAAAGTCGAGTAACGACTTTCAGTAAGGGCACCTGCATGTGTATCCAACCCAATGACAATTGGCAGTGGCATTATGATGCTCATGATGATCGTCTGATGCTGGATTTATCCGATCGCATGATCTTCGCCACCGAATATAAAGGGCGACAATTGGTGCCAAGCTCCTTCACCACCCAGCCTTTTTGCGTGGATGATGCAGCGCTCTATTATCAGCTGATGGACAGGGTTGCCGAACTGGAATGGAGCGTACCGCATCAGGTTCAGCTGGTACTCAATGCCATCGCCGTCAGCCGCTTTTACAAACCCCTGATGCCACAAAGCTGGTTCTTTGGGGAAACCCACCCCGCCATTATTCCCGAAACCGGTGCGCTGGTGTGCATGGGCACCCCACACGGCAAAGGGGAGTTTCTGGTGATCGAAGCCGGTGAACAGGCCAGCGTCTGTTTGCACCTGACCGATGACCTGATATTAACCACCAGCAAGACACTGCCCCGTTTTGGCGTTATCAAGGTGATGAACAATCGCATGAGCCCAAGGCCGGTGGCACAGGCGCAATATCGCCAGGTGAGTTGAACCTCGGGTTATTTTATAGCAAGCCTTTATCCTCTCATTCAGTTCATCCTGATGAACATTCACTCGTCCCCATTCTGTTCCTATCATTAGCCTTGATTATTTCAGGCAACTGCTTTGTGCAAAAAACGCCCTCCGATCAATTTGATAAGAGGGCGGCAAACACACACTACAGGAGGAATAAGCGGTTGTATCAACAACACGGGGTTATTTTAAATCCTGTAGTTTCTCTTGAAACCTGATAGATGTGACAGTCGGACAATAGCGAGATGAACAGGAAGGAGATGAAAAAATAGCCCTCCCGTTTACGGACGATAACGGGAGGGCCAAACACGGGGTTTACAGAAAGGACTTGCTCTGTCGTGGGAAATAATAACGAGTTGAGTCTTGTTTGACGCCTGTCAGATATGGCAGCGGGACAGCTCACCTATTCCTGACCATGGCCATGTCATATATGGTTGCAGCCTCAGCAAAGTAATGCCGTGCCAATGAGAGGTGCCGGAGTGCACCTGGTTATTGTTTGAACTTGCCGAGCAGCCTGTACGTTTTTTCTTCGTCAGATCCTTTCTGCGCACATGCCTCGCCAGAACGGCCAAAAGGCCGGAGGCGGCGCATGTCAAATGGCTTCTGTTTATGTCGTCACTGGCAAGCTTTTGCTGCTCCGGATCGCGGCTTAAGGTATAATGCGGCACTATTTTTATGGGTTCCCCGTGAGCGTGATGAAAGAATTTTTTGCAACCTGCCCCAAAGGGCTGGAAAACCTGTTGGCCGTCGAGCTGACCAACCTGGGCGCAGAGCAGGTCCGTGAGACCGTGGCTGGCGTGCATTTCAAAGGCGAACTGGCCATTGGCTACAAGGCCTGTCTGTGGAGCCGTTTCGCCTCCCGCATCGTGCTGGTGCTGTCCGAATTCCAGATGAATGACGACCTGGATCTCTATCTGGGTGCTCACACCATTCCCTGGGAAGAGCACTTCTCCGGTACCTCCACCATTGCGGTGGACTTTACCGGTACCAATCCGGCCATTCGCAATACCCAGTACGGAGCCCTGAAGATCAAGGATGCCATCGTCGATCGCTTCACCAAGCGCGGTCATGTGCGTCCTGACGTGGACAAGAAGTCGCCGGATATTCGCATCATGGCGCACTTGGGCAAGGGCAAGGCCAATATCACGCTGGACTTGTCAGGCCCCGCGCTGCACCAGCGTTTCTACCGTCAGGGCACCGGCGAGGCGCCGCTAAAAGAGAACCTGGCCGCCGCCATGATTGCCCGTAGCGGCTGGGCCGGCGAGCCCATGATGGACCCCATGTGTGGCTCCGGTACGCTGCTGGTGGAAGCCGCCTTTATCGCCGCCGACATGGCACCTGCCCTGCGCCGTGAGCGTTTCGGGTTCGATCGCTGGCTACAGCACGATAGCGAGCTGTGGCAGAGCCTGCTGATGGAGGCTCAGGTACGGGCCAAGCGCGGCATGCAGCGGTGTGAAGTGAAGCTGTTTGGTTGTGATGCCGATAGCCGCGTGCTGCTCAAAGCGCGCGACAACGCCAAAGCCGCCGGCGTGGCCCATCTCATCACCTTCAAACAGGCCGATGTTACCGCGCTGGAAAACCCGCTGCCGATGCCGGCAGTGGAAGGGGAGGACCGTCAGGTCGGCATGCTGATCTCCAACCCGCCCTATGGCGAGCGTCTTGGCGAGTTCCCGGCCCTGCTGGAAGTCCACCAGGCACTCGGCGATGCCCTGCGTCGCAGCTTCCAGGGCTGGAAAGTCTCCATTCTTTCCGCATCCCCCGAGCTTTTGAGCTGTCTGCGTCTGCGCGCCGACAAGCAATACCGCCTGTTCAACGGCGCCCTCGAGTGTCAGCTGCGCAACTACCAGATTGCACAGGACTCCGTTGCTTCCCAGAAAGAGGTGGCGCAGGACTTTGCCAACCGCCTGCGCAAGAATCTGAAAACCCTGGAGAAGTGGGCACAAAAAGAGAACCTCGACTGCTATCGCCTTTACGATGCCGATCTGCCGGAATACAACGCCGCCATCGACCGTTATCAGGACTATCTGGTGGTGCAGGAGTACGCGGCGCCCAAGGACATTCCCGCCCAGAAGACCCGTCAGCGTCTGCTCGA
This sequence comes from Aeromonas sp. S41-2, assembly GCF_027705845.1. NCBI lineage: Bacteria > Pseudomonadati > Pseudomonadota > Gammaproteobacteria > Aeromonadales > Aeromonadaceae > Aeromonas > Aeromonas sp. S41-2. Next base: position 292,500 of record NZ_JAPDCG010000003.1, read on the forward strand.
CATGGTGCAGGCCGCCATCAAGGTGACCGGCATGGACGGCGAGAAGGTGATCCTGAAAGTGCGCGAGCGTCAGGAAGGCAAACAGCAGTACCAGAAGCTCTCCGAAGAGCAGCACCGGATGGAGGTGCAGGAGTACGGCGCCCGTCTGTGGGTCAACCTCTATGACTATCTCGACACCGGGCTGTTCCTCGACCACCGTCAGACCCGTCGCATGCTGGGTCAGATGGCCAAGGGCAAGCGCTTCCTGAACCTGTTTGCCTACACCGGCAGTGCCACCGTGCACGCGGGGCTCGGCGGTGCCAGCGAGACCACCACGGTGGACATGTCGCGCACCTACCTCAACTGGGCACAAGACAACATGCGCCTCAACTCGCTGGTGGGCCGAGAGCACAAGTTCGTGCAGGCCGACTGTCTGAAGTGGCTCTCCGAGGCGGACGAGCAGTACGACCTCATCTTCATCGATCCGCCCACCTTCTCCAACTCCAAGCGGATGGATGAGAGCTTCGACGTGCAGCGCGATCACCTGCTGCTGATGCAGCACCTGAAGCGGCTGCTGGCCGCGGGTGGCACCCTGGTGTTCTCCAACAACAAGCGCCACTTCAAGATGGATCTGGCCGGCCTCGAGGCCATCGGCCTCAAGGCCCAGAACATCACGGGCAAGACCCGGCCCAAAGATTTCGAGCGCAACCAGCATATCCACAACTGCTGGATCATCACCCATGCGGAGGCCCAGGCCTGATGCTGACCCTGTTTCACACCGACGGCTGCCACCTGTGCGAACAGGCGTGGGCGCTGGTGGAGCAGGCCGGTCTTGCGGCTGACACTCGCCAGTGCGACATCATGGACGATGCGCAGTGGCTGGCAACCTATCGGGTCCGCATTCCGGTACTGCGCGATGATGCGGGGCGTGAACTGGGTTGGCCCTTCACCCTGGCTGAGCTGCAAGCGTGGCTTGCCAGGCAGGGGTGAGCGGGCGATTTGACGATGAAACGGGGGGAGATCCATTCTGCCACCCGTTTTTTCATTAGCAATAAGGAACAAGAATGGCTCTTTTGACATTGCACGGCGCGTCGTTGTCGTTCAGTGATTTTCCGCTGCTCGATCAAGCCGAGCTCACCATCGAGCGGGGCGAGCGCCTCTGCCTGGTGGGGCGCAACGGGGCGGGCAAGTCCACCCTGATGAAGGTTATCGCCGGCGAACTGCCGCTCGATGACGGCCGTCTGGTGCTGCAACAAGATTTGAAAGTGACCCGTCTCGAGCAGGATCCCCCCGCGTCGAGCGAGCTCACCGTGTTTGACTACGCCGCCGAAGGGCTGGCCGGGGTAGGGGAGCTGCTCAAGCAGTATCACCATATCTCCATGGAGCTGGCACACGATGCCTCCGATGCCAACATCCGCAAGATGAGTCAGCTGCAGGAGCAGCTCGACTACCAGAATGGTTGGCAGTTCGAGACTCGCATCAACCAGGTGCTGACCCTGCTGGGTCTGGATCCCGACGTGACCCTCGACAGCCTCTCCGGCGGCTGGCTGCGCAAGGTGGCACTGGCCCGCGCGCTGGCCTGCGATCCGGATCTGTTGCTGCTGGACGAGCCGACCAACCACCTGGACATCGATGCCATCAACTGGCTGGAAGAGTTCCTCAAGGATTTTCGCGGCGCTATCGTCTTCATCTCCCACGACCGGGAATTCATCCACAAGCTGGCGACCCGGATCATCGATCTGGACCGCGGCGTGATCACCTCCTGGCCCGGCAACTACGACGAGTACCTGCAGGGGAAAGAGGAGTGGTTGCGGGTCGAGGAGCTCAAGAACGCCGAGTTCGATCGCAAGCTGGCCCAGGAAGAGGTGTGGGTACGCCAGGGGATCAAGGCCCGTCGTACCCGCAATGAGGGACGCGTGCGCGCCCTCAAGGCGATGCGGATGGAGCGGACCCAGCGCCGTGAACTGCAGGGCAAGGCCAAGCTGCAGCTGGATGAGGCAAGCCGCTCTGGCAAGCTGGTATTTGAAAGTGAAGGCCTGGGGCTGGACTTTGGTGATCGCACCCTGTTCCAGGGGCTGGATCTGCAGGTGCTGCGCGGCGACAAGATTGCGCTGGTCGGCCCCAACGGCTGTGGCAAGTCGACGCTCATCAAGCTGCTGCTCGGCCAGTTGAGCCCAAGTCGTGGCACGGTCAAGGGGGGCACCAATCTGGAAGTGGCCTACTTCGATCAGTACCGCGAGCAGCTCGATCCCGAGAAGACGGTGGTGGACAACGTCGGGGAGGGCAAGCAGGAAGTGATGGTGCGCGGCCGCTCCCGCCACATTCTCGGATACCTGCAGGACTTCCTGTTTGAGCCAAAACGGGCACGCACTCCGGTGAAAGCCTTGTCAGGGGGTGAAAAAAACCGTTTACTGTTGGCCAAATTGTTCTTGAAGCCCAGTAATTTACTGATCCTCGATGAACCAACCAACGACCTGGATGTCGAAACGCTGGAATTGCTGGAAGAGCTGCTGGCGGACTACCCCGGCACCCTGTTGCTGGTGAGCCACGATCGTCGTTTCATCGACAATACCGTGACCGGTTGCTGGTTGTTTGAAGGGGACGGGCAGATCAGCGATTATGTGGGCGGTTACGCCGACATGATGGTCACCCGTGCTCAACAACAGGCACAGCAGTCTGCGCAGCAAATCGCCAAACAGGCGCAGAACAAAACGCCAGAGCCTGTCGTGGCGCCGGCGCCTGCTGCCACAAAAGCCAAAAAGCTCTCTTACAAGTTGCAGCTGGAGCTGGATAATCTACCCGCTCGACTGGAACAGCTGGAGGCAGAGCTGGATGCCCTGCAGACCGAGATCAACCACCCCGGTTTCTTCTCCCTGCCGAGCGACCAGACTCAAGCCAAACTGGATGCCCTGAATGCAGCAGAGTCTGCATTGGAACAAGCCTTCTCCCGTTGGGAGGAGTTGGAAGCGTTGAAACATCAGGACTAAGGAAGTAGATGAAAAAGCAATTATCCATGCTGGCCATTCTGGTCAGCGCCAGCCTGCATGCCCAGGCGGCACAAAATCCCTTTTTCACCATTGTCGATGGGTCCGACAAGGGTTACGCCAGCGGGATCAGCGGCGACGGCAACGGGCTCATCGGGATCAATACCAAGAACAACATGGCCGAGCACTTCTCGACCGTGCGCTTCGCCGACTTCCTGGTCGATCGTTTCCGTTTCGAGCAGGGCTGCATGCTCTCCAACTCGGTCTGCAACTCCTTCTGGAACGACAACAGCAACTTCGCCTATCAGTGGCGTCGTGACTTCCTCGACGGGGTCGACCAGCGCAACAACGTAGGTTACGTGCAGCTGGGCGAGACCGATGGTCTGGTGACCGCGCTGGGCGACGTACCCGGCACCCGGGCAGGCTACAAGATGAGTGGCAAGCTGCGCACTGCCTTCGCCGTGGTCGAGGAGGGCAACCCTGTCGAGCTGAAAGACGGCGCCGGCACTCACAGCCTGAGCGTGCCGACCAGCATCAAGAAGCTGGACAACGGCCAGTATCTGGTGACCGGTACCGCCGCCACCGGCAAGAACATCCCCGTCAACTCCGAAACCTACAACTGGTGCTTTGCCGGCAACGACGGCCAGTACGGCGACTACCGCTACTGCCCGGGCCTCAACACCCAGGCCAGCTTCTGGCTGGTCAACAGTACCGGCACCTTCAACAAGCTGCTGCAGGCCAACGAGTATGCCCGCGCCCGCAACGAAGTGGTGCAGACCGCCTCCGCGCTCGGGGTGGGTAAATTCAACGGCAATCTGTACGGGGTAGGGTACTCCTCCACCGGCGAGATCGGCACCAACTACCTGGACGGTCGCAACCTGGCCGCTTACTGGACTCTGGATCTGGATGGCAGCAAGGTAGGCACTACCCAGATCATCCCGCTGGCCGAAGGCGAGCCCGGTAAGGATGACGCCAAGCTGCAACACAGCTGGGCCGTGGGGGTCAACGACAACGGTTATGTGATCGGCAACCAGCTCTATCGCATTAACAAGGGCCAGAACCGCCCGGTCGAGATGTTCGTGTTCAACCTGAACACGCCGACCACCAACGCCGTGGTCTCCCTGCAGGACAAGCCGCTCAGCGGCTCCGGCTCTGAAGCGGCTGCCATCAACAACCACAACATGGTGGTTGGCTGGCGTGATTCCCGCCATCAGACCCAGCCCGTGGTCAACGGTACCAACCGCATGCAGGAAGGCTTCCTGCTCAACGCGGCGACCGGCAACAACTGGTATCTGAACGATCTCATCTGTGGTCTGGATGATGCGGGTGCCAAGCAGTGTACCCAGAACGGTTACTACTACCACATCGCCTATGCCAGCGGCATCAGCAGCAACGGTACCGTCGCGGCCACCGCTTATCGCTACAACAGCGAGAGCGATCTGAACAACCGCACCAATGCTACCGTGGTCAGCGTCAAGCTGGCGCCAAAGGGGCATGAAAATTACAAGGGTAACGAGCCGGCAGACTACGTGGTTGCCAACGCACCGGTCAACAACCAGACCGGTCAGGATGGCGGCAGCGGTGGTGGCAGCCTGTTCTGGTTGACTCTGCTGGCCCTGCCATTCGCCTGGCTGCGCCGTTTCCAGCGCTAAAAAGTTGTGTCACTAAAAATTAATGCGGTTCAGTGTCTTGTGTCACAATGACCGGATAGCATGAAATTTTTTGTTTGACCCTGCCGACCCCCTGGGGTAAAGATGAAAGCGACCGATGAAAAATTGGTCGCTTTTTTTGTTCCACGGAAGAGGGTCGTAGATGATGAAGAGACAAAAACGGGACCGTCTGGAAAGAGCTCGTGCTCGTGGTTATCAGGCTGGCGTGGTCGGCAAACAGAAAGAAGCGTGTCCGTATCAATGCCTGGATGCCCGTGGGCATTGGCTTGGTGGTTGGCGTGATGCCATGGAAGGGCGGGGCTCAGGCCTCTTCATGAAGTAGCCGGTACTTCATCACTCATTGCAAAAGGAAAGGGGCCATGATGGCCCCTTTACGTTGTTCAGTTCGACCTGAAGGTCAGACTTAGAATGCGGTGGTGTCCTTGAACAGACCCACTTTCAGATCGGTAGCGCTGTAGATCGGGCGACCATCCACTTCCACCACGCCATCGGCGATCCCCATCACCAGCTTGCGGTTGATGACGCGCTTGAAGGTGATCTTGTAGGTCACTTTCTTGGCGGTCGGCAGGATCTGGCCGGTGAATTTCACCTCGCCAACCCCCAGTGCACGACCCTTGCCGGGGCCGCCTTTCCAGCCCAGGAAGAAACCGACCAGTTGCCACATGGCATCCAGACCGAGACAGCCAGGCATGACCGGATCGCCCGGGAAGTGGCAATCGAAGAACCAGAGATCCGGCGTGATATCGAGCTCTGCCAGGATTTCGCCCTTGCCATGCTCACCACCGTTGTCATTGATCTTGACGATGCGATCCATCATCAACATGTTGGGGGCGGGCAGCTGACTGTTACCCTCACCAAACAATTCGCCACGGCTGCAGGCGAGCAGCTCTTCACGGGTAAACGAGTCTTTGCCTTGTTCACACAGGGAAAGGCGGGCATCAATGGTGGTATTGTCTACGGTCACGCTGTTTATCCTTCAAATGGGTCAAAGCCGGGCCAATTTAGCGTACAGTTGTTCGCTAAACAACTCCGATCACTTCTTTTCTCACCGTCCGAACACTCGACCAAGCAGGCGGCGCAGCATGCCACCCTTGATGACGTCGGTGCCGTTGAGCTCATCCAGTCGCTGCTGGATCCGGCCGAACAGGGTATCCGGCATATCCGGCTCACCAGCAACACAACCGGTCAGCAACTCGATGGCCTCTTCCACATGATCCACCGGATGGATATGGAACTGGCCGGCTTCGACGGCTGCAATCACCTCATCGGACAGGTTGAGCTGCTGGGCATTGGTGCCAGGCAACAGGATCCCCTGTTTGCCGGTGAGACCGTGGATCTTGCATACCCGGAAGAAGCCTTCGATCTTCTCGTTGACGCCGCCGACGGCTTGCACATTGCCGAACTGATCGACCGCGCCGGTCACCGCAAAGTGCTGGTAGATGGGCTGGCGGGCGAGGGCAGAGAGCAGGGCACACAGGCCGGTCAACGAGGCGCTGTCACCATCGATTTCATGGTAGGACTGCTCGAACACCAGGTTGGCCGACAGTGGGGAAGGGTTCTCGGCACCAAACTTGTTGGAGAGATAGCCGTGGATGATCATCATCGCCTTGGCGTGGATATGGCCGGCAAGCTCCGCTTTGCGCTCGATGTCCGCCACATCGCCATCCCCCAGATGCACGGTGGCGGTGAGACGCACCGGCTCGCCAAAATCATAGGGATGCCCTGAGACCTGGATGACGGAGAGGCCGTTGATCTGGCCCACTTCCTCACCGTCGGTCTGCAGCAGGATCTGGCCGTCGATGACGCCCTGGTCGGACTGCTCGACCAGATAGTTGAGGCGGTAATCCTGCTCTTCCAGTGCACCGCGAATGTGCTCGTCGGTGACGACGTCCGCTTCCAGCTCGCGTGCCAGGCTGTCGGCCATCCGCATGATGGCAGAAAGTTGCACCTCGGAGAGTGACAGCCACTCCTGGTGGTCGCACAGCCGGCTGGCGTGGCGGCAAAGGGCGGCGAGGGCGGCCGGGGTGAAGTCCAGCAGCTCCCAGCGCTCGCGCAGCCAGGCCAGATACTGAAGATAATCGGGCAGATCCTCTTCGATGTTCACCTCGGAGACCAGATCTGCGCGCAGGAAGATGCGCTCGGACATGTCGCGGTCCAGCATTTGGAACTCGGCCACATCCAACCGATCGCCGACCAGGATCAGCTTGAGCTTGATGGGGGTGGCTTCCGGGGTGAAGAAGGGGGTCAGGGTCTTACCTTCCTGATAGGCGTTCCAGTCCAGCTCGCCTTTTTGCATCGCGTTCTTGAGCTTGAACCAGAGGTGGGGCTGGTCCAGCAGCTCATCCAGTTGCAAAATCAGATAGCCGCCGTTGGCCTGACGCAGCAGGCCCGGCTCCAGCAGGTGCTGGTTGGCGTAAACCGAACCTTGCTCGGTCTGATAGTTGATGGAGCCAAACAGGGTATCCCAGTTCAAATCCCGCCCATAGATGATCGGCGCTTCCTGCTCTTCATGGTGGATCAGCAGGTTGATGAGTACCGGATGTTGAAATTCGAGCCCCTGTGCCACGTGCGCCGCCAGATCGGAGAGGAAGTCATCGAGCTTGGGATCGTTGTTCTGCTTGCGCATAATGCGGGTGACCAGGCGCTCGGCATCCAGATGATGGCTCATCAGCTTGAGCAATTCGCCGACCATTTCACAGAACTCGAAGCCGGTACCGGGTTGCAGGCGCAGCCAGATGGGCTTGAACGGATTGTTCAGATTTTCGGTGTAGCAGAGATCGAACAGGTCGCCATCATTGCCGTTGGAGGCGGCGATCAGCGTTTGGCAAACGCCTTCATAATCCACCCCGGGAAAACCGTTGAGCAGCATGACCGGGCAGTCGCCATCAAAGCTGGCGAGACGCTTGATGCCGGAAATGGCTCTGGGTTGCAAGGCGGCAAAAGGAATGGGTTCGAGTTCGCTGAGGGCAGGAAACTGTTCAATCGAAAAAACAGGTTTTAATTGTTCTGATGTTAATTCAGCCACTTAAGACATCCGGTCGGAGATAGGATCAATTGTTGCCATTATACACAGTTCAATAGGTGGTGACAGGAAACAAGATATTTAATTTAACATAATATTCATTATGCGCGGTATTGGGTTATGGAAGAATCCGGAATGAGGTCGGTTAAAAAACGCTGGTCATCTACAGCCATGCTCCTGAACTTCTCTTTTCGTTATCTCTCATTTTGAAAGGCCTAGTCGTGCAGCCGATCCAGCGGTTTGTGATTGGCACTTTCATGGCGCTCGCTGTTGCCGGTGTGCAGGTACTTGGAGGTGGTGTCGATGCTGTCGTGGCCGGCATCGGCTTGCACATGTGATAACGGCCGCCCGTTGAGATTGATGTCGTGGGTGATACCGGTATGACGAATGGAGTGTGGTGTCAGGTTGCGCATCTCGGCGCCGTCCTGTACAAACCCATCTTTTCCTGCCAACTCGGCGGCGGTTTGGATGACGCTCATCACCAGGTCACGCAGCTGGCGGATCCCGAGGTTGGCGTTGAGCTCGCCTTGTTCCCGGCCATGTGCCGCAGCCTTGTGGCGCACAAACAGCGGAGTCTGCTCATCGGGTACCGGCAATGGTGAAAGACCGAGAAACGTCCGATAGCGTTTGAGGGCCTCGAGCAAGGCATGAGACACCGCCACGGTGCGGCGCTTGCCACCCTTGCTGCGGGGAATGAAATAGCCCCAGACACCGGTTTTTCCATCGCGGCGAAACTGCCCCATGACGGGGGTAAACCCTGGCCTTGCCGCGACTTCCGAGATCCGCAGGTAACAGGCGTACATCAGGCTTATCAGGAAGCGGCTGCGCTCGTGCTGCTCGGGTGATTCGGCCGCCAGCAGGTCGGCTGCCTGCATCACATAGGACCACTGCAGCTCGCTGAAGGCCTGGCCATGGTCGTCCGGCTCCTGCTGCATTGAGCGCTTCACCCGTTGCAGTAACAGCGCCGGGTTGCGGTCCATGTACTCTTCCTGGATCAAGAACTGGAAGAAGGCAGACAGAATGGCGAGCTTGGTCTTCATGGCCTGTTCGCTGAGGCGGTACGGCAGCTCGCGGCCCAGCTCCCGTTTGCCAAGGAAGGGTCGCCATTGGGGATTGGGCAGTCGTTCTCCCCACTCCTTGTCGAGCACGAACTGGGCAACGTTGCGATAGGCAATCAGGGCCGCCGGCGGCGCCTGACAGTAATCGAGATAACGCATCATGATGCGCCGGGTCAGATCCTTGGGGCTGATGCGCATTTCGCCGAAGCACCAGTGCAAAAACGTGGTCAGCTCGCTGCGATAGGTTTTGTAGTTGTTCTCGCTGTTGCGCTGCTCCAGCAGCCAGTCGACGGCGAGTTCGTAGACCAGCCCGGCATCGGGAACATCGTTGAGGCTGAGATTGGCAAGATATTGATTGACCTGGGGATTGCCCGCCTCCAGGTAGGCCAGACCATCGAACAGCGGCATGGCGGGTGGAAGTAACATAGTGGTCATGATGATGCTTGTGGATGAGAGACTCGGCTCGGGGTCTGCGTGATGGTGATGCCGATAAATGGGGTTATCGGCATCACGTGGGACTGGAACGTCGATGCTGTGTAGCGAACAGCATCGCTATCAACAGCTGATGCTGCATAGTGTATTTATTCAATGGATATGCACCTTGGTTGGAAAGTTATCGGGGTAAATATCCATGTAAATGCTTTAAAATTCTCATCAATGCATAAATTGAGGCTGTTTTCATCCTGTGACGGGCAGCCTCCCCCATATCGTCCTCACGCTACCCGCTTGAGGGATTTGTCTTTTGGCTTGCCTGCGTCACTCTGTTCTTCCTGTGGCTCCGACTTGCTGCTCCCCTGCCCCTTGGCCCCGCGCAGCACGTTTTGCAGCAGATCGCGTTGCTCGGCCAGGTAGAAGGCCAGGCTCTCTTGCTGTTCAGGTTCAAGGCAAACGGGCGCGCCCGCCAGCAAATGCATCAACTCATCGGCAGTGTCCAGCAGCTTGTCATAGGCATCGGCCTCTTTCTTGCTGGCAAAGGTCATCTTCTCCACTCCCCCACGTACCACAACATATTTGATCTCAACGGCCATCGCGGCGTCCTCCTTCTGATAGTGGTTACAAGTATATGTATGGATATACAGTATTGCAAATAACCCCATGCAGAAGTGCTTTATTGCCGCGCCGACGGGTGATTGCGCGCTTGTCATCACATTGATGAAAGGGTCATTTGACTTCCATGCCAAACTGGTCGGATGATTGGGTCATGACGATCACAAAGCAACTACTGATCCTGCTGCTGGTTGAGGTGACGCTCCTTGGGGGTATCGCCCATCTGGTCATCGGGTTCTCGCTGCCGCTCTCCATCCTGTTCGTGGTGGTGGCCCTGTTGGGGCTGCGCACCCTGGTGGTGGTGCTGACCTGGGGCTTTTCCCGCTTCTACCCGGTGCCTGCCATCGGCTGGCGAGAATGGTTGCCCATGGTGGGGCGAGAGATTGTGGCCTACCTGCTGACCTTCACCTGGTTGCTGCCGTTCGAGCGTTGGCTGATGGCGCCAGACAGGCTGACACCCTCCCCCCTGCCCCTGTTGCTGATCCACGGTTATGGCTGCAGTCGCGGCATCTGGCGGGTGCAACGGGCCAGACTGGAGGCTGCCGGCTACACGGTAGCAACCGTCACCCTGACCCCTCCCTTCGGCCATCTCGACGACATGGTGCCGCTCTTGGCCAATCGCATCGATGAGGTGTTGGCCGCCACCGGTGCGTTGCAGCTGGTGCTGATAGGCCACAGCATGGGTGGCCTGGTGTGCCGCGACTATCTGGTGGTGGCGGGTGGTGACAAGGTGGCCCGGCTCATCACCCTGGCCACCCCCCATCAGGGCAGCCAGCTGGCGACCCTGGGGCTGGGCGACAATGCCCGCGAGATGGAGCCAGGCTCAGGCTGGTTGCAGCGCTTCGCCGCCGTGCCGCTCTGCGTGCCCGGGGTCTCGGTGCGCACCAGCCACGACAACTTCGTGCTGCCTCAGTCCCGCCAACGGCTGGATGGCATGGAGGACGTGGAGCTCGCCGCCCTCGGCCACCTCTCCCTGCTCTACTCCCGCCGTACCACGGCCTTGTTGTTGACCCTGCTCTCCCGCCTGCAGCCGCAAATGAAAAGGGCCTGATTGCTCAGGCCCTTTCCGTTTTTGCTACCTCAGTTCGTTGTCGCTCCCCTTAGAAGTGGATCCCCTTGATCAGGGTGGAGACCGCCATCTGATCCGCCGAGGCCTTGGACTCGTTGCCCTCCTTGGGGTCGGAGAAGGTACGGAAGCTGGTGTTCATGATCACCTGGGCCACTCGCGGCGCCAGGGCATGGATCACCTGGCCGAACACCCCGAGCCGGGTAGCCAGTCGCACGTGCTTGTTGATGATGGTGTCGCACACCAGATCGGCGGCCTCTTCCGGCGTCATCATTGGCACCTGCTCATACACCTTGGTGGGCGCCACCATGGGGGTCTTCACCAGCGGCATGTTGATGATGGAGAAGTTGACCCCCTTGTCGGCAAACTCGGAGGCGGCGGTGCGCACCCAGGCATCGAGCGCCGATTTAGAGGCGACGTAGGCGGAGAAGCGCGGCGCATTGGTCAGCACCCCGATGGAGGAGATGTTGATGATGTGGCCCTTCTTCTTCTCGATCATGGTGGGCAGCAGCCCCATGATCACCTTGAGGGTGCCGAAGTAGTTGAGCTGCATGGTGCGCTCGAGATCATGGAAACGATCGAAGGAGTCCTCGATGGCGCGGCGGATGGAGCGACCGGCATTGTTGATGAGGATGTCCACCCCGCCATGCTCGGCCACGATCTGCCGGGTGATCGCCTCCCCTTGGGCGAGATCGGCCAGATCCCCCTGATAGACCTGCAGGGTCAATCCCAGCTCGGCAAACTCTGCCTGGGTCTCGGCAATCTTGTGCTCGTCCCGGGCGATGGTCAGAACCTTGGCACCCGCCTCGGCCAGTTTTCTCGCCGTGGCCTTGCCGATGCCGGAGGTGGCGCCGGTGATCAGCACCACCTTGCCCTCGACCCGGCCGCGCAGGGTACGATCGATGAACAGCTCGGGGTCGAGGTGACGCTCCCAGTAATCCCACAGTCGCCAGGCATAGCTGTGCAGCGGCGGCACTTCGATGCCGGTCCCCTTCAGTACCCGCTGGGTTTCGCGGTTGTCGAAGCGGGTGGGATAGTTGATGAGCCGGAAGATGTCCTTGGGCAGCCCCAGGTCGGCAATCGCCGCATCGCGAATGCGCCGCACCGGCGTCAGCGCCATCAGCATGGTCATCAGATGGCGGGGAATGAAGCTGAACAGGGCCGCATTGATGCGAATGGCGGGCTCAGGGGCATGGGCGGCGCGGGAGAAGGTGCTCAGCATGTCGCCGACCCGCATGGGGTGGGAATCGGTCAGGTGGAACGCCTTGTTGTCCTCCCCTTCCAGATGGGCGATGTGATCGATGGCATCCACCACGAAGTTGACCGGCACCAGGTTGATGCGTCCCCCTTCGACCCCGATGGCGGGCATCCAGGGCGGCAGCATGCGGCGCAGCTTCTGGATGGTCTTGAAGAAGTAATAGGGGCCGTCCACCTTGTCCATCTCGCCGGTGTTGGCATCACCGACCACGATGCCCGGTCGATAGATGCGCCAGGGCAGCGTGCTCTCCTTGCGCACTATCCCTTCGGCTTCGTGCTTGGTCTGGAAATAGGGCATGTCGAGGTGTTCGGCCTCATCGAACATGTCTTCGCGAAACAGTCCGTCGAACAGACCGGCCACCGCGATGGAGCTGCAGTGATGGAAACAGCGGGCCTGGAGCCGCTCGGCCAGTTGCAGGGCCTGACGGGTGCCTTCGGCATTGACCTGCTGCTGAATGCCCGCCTTGGCGTTGAGATCGTAAATGGCGGCGAGATGCAGGAAGTGATCGACCTTGCCGATGAGGGGCTCCAGCTCGGCACTGCCCACGCCGAGCAGCGGGTGGGTCATGTCGCCGGCCACGGGGATGGCGCGATCCGCCTCAACCCCCCAGTAGGCCAGCAGATCGGGTACCCGATCGAGATGGGCGGCACGCATCAAGAAATGCACCCGGCTATTCGGGCGCTGCAGCACTTTTTTAATCAGCCGGCGACCGATAAAGCCGCTGCCCCCCGTGATGAAATAGTCCATGGTATTTATATCCCTTACTGATTGGGCTGTTAGTTGCTGTTAGATATATCAAGCTTTAACGCAAAATATTCATTCGAATATCATTCTTCGTGACCCAGACCAAAATTACCAGGGTTGCTTGTTCCGTTATTAGGTAGAACCCTCTATTTTTTCTCCATAGACTGAGGATGAAAGCCAAGTAATGCCACAACGAATATATCAAGGTTGTTGTCATTACCATCATCTATATCACGAGCAAGGAGATTGTCATGGCCAAAAAATTGAAAGCACTGGCAAGTTCGGTGACCGACAACCAACTCACCTCCACCATCAAGGAGTCCACCCAGCAGATCTGGTTGGCGGGTCTGGGTGCCTATGCCAAAGCCCAGGAAGAAGGCGGTAAAATCTTCGAAGCCCTGGTGCAGGAAGGGGAAGCCCTGCAAACCCGTACCCGCCAGAGCGCAGACGAGAAGATCGCTGCCATGACCGACAAGACGGCCGGTACCTGGGGACGTCTGGAGCAGGTGTTTGAGGATCGCGTGGCCCGCGCCGTCGCCAGCCTTGGCATTCCGACCCGCAAGGACATCGACAAGCTCTCCAAGCGCATGGCCGAGCTGACCGAGGTGGTACAGCAGCTGATCGATGCCCAGGACCTGGATGACGTTGCCCCGGCTGACGAGGCCAAGCCTGCCGCCGCCGCTGCCAAGAAGCCGGTTGCAGCCAAAAAGCCGCCGGTCAAGAAAGCCGCCGCCCCCATCGCCAAGGTGAAGGAAGAGGTGAAAGCACTGGCAACGGAAGTGGAGAGCGTGGCCAAAGAGGTCAAGGAGAAGAGTGAAACCACGCTCTTCTGATCCGCTGACCGGCTTGTTCTGATTGCGTAATGATCCACCGGCCCATGCCCTCTGCTGGGCCGGTTTTGCATGAGAAGGGAGGCAAATCATGAGCACGATTGCGGTTGCCCTCGCCGGAGGGGGACCTCTGGGGGGGATCTACGAGATCGGAGCCTGCGCCGCCCTGGCCGACAGCATCAAGGGGCTGCGTTTCGAGCAGGCCGATATCTATGTGGGGGTGAGTTCGGGAGCGGTGATCGCCTCGGCGCTGGCCAACGGCATCTCGCCGGACAAGCTGGTGCGGATCCTGTTAAGCGATGACACCGGCGAGTTCTTCGACCCCTCCACCCTGCTGCGTCCCGCCTTCGGGGAGTATTTTGACCGGCTCACCTCGCTGCCGCCGCTGGTGCTGACGTGTCTGGCCGACTATCTTTCCTCCCCCTGGAACAAGAGCCTGCTCGGCTCGTTGCAGGGGTTGTCCCGAGCGATCCCGACCGGCATGTTCGACAGCCGCGGGGTGGATCGGATCCTCACCCAGTTTTTCTCCCGCCCCGGTCGCAGCAACGATTTTCGTGAGCTTGCCAGCCGGCTGTTCGTCATCGCTACCGAGCTCGATACCGGCCGTGCGGTGGCCTTCGGCAGCCCGGGGCTGGACCAGGTGCCCATCTCCGCCGCGGTACAGGCCTCGGCCGCCCTGCCCGGCCTGTTCCCGCCCTCGCTCATCGATGGCCGCTACTACGTGGACGGGGCGCTGATCAAGACGCTGCACGCCTCGGTGGCGCTGCAGGAGGGGGCCGACCTGGTGTTTTGCATCAATCCGCTGGTGCCCTTTGATGCGGGACTGGCCAGCGAACACCCCGCCAAGCTGGTGGACCGCGGTCTGCCGGTGGTGCTGGCCCAGACGTTTCGCGCCATTATCCATTCGCGCATGCACGTGGGGATGGATCGCTACAAGCACCAGTATCCGGAGGCGGATGCCCTGCTGTTCGAACCCTCTTCGGCGGACGGCGAGATGTTCTTTACCAATGTGTTCAGTTACCGGGATCGGCGCCATCTGTGCGAGCACGCCTTCCAGCATACCCGCCAGGATTTGTGGCAGCGACGGGCCGAGCTTGGTCCCATCCTCGCCAGACATGGGCTGGAACTGGATCTGGGCGCGCTGGCCGATGAACAACGTTCCCTGCTGACCCCGGGCACCGGCTCGGTGGCGGCGCTGGATGCCTCTTTGACCCAGCTGCAGCACTGGCTGACTCGCCGCTATGGCGGCAAGGGTCGCCGGCAATCGAAGGAGTAGCATGGACTGCAAACCCAAGCGGCGTACGCGGGATCGCATCCTGGCCACCGCCCTCGCCCAGTTCAACCTGCTGGGCGAGCCGACAGTCACCACCTCCGCCATCGCGGCCGAGCTGGAGATGAGTCAGGGCAACCTCTATTACCACTTTCACAACAAGGAGGAGATCGTCAACGCCCTGTTCGGCGAGTTCGAACAGGAGATGGCCCACCTGCTCGACACCATTACTCCGCCGTTGAACGAAGCGGAGGACATCTGGTTCTTCTTGCACCTGATGTTCGAACTCATCTGGAAGTACCGTTTTTTCTACTACGACATCAGCACCCTGATGAGCGGCAACCACAAGGTGGAGCTGCGCTTCTCGGCTCTGCTGCGGCGCAAGGAGCAGACCGCCGCTGCCATCTGTCACAGCCTCTGGCGCAGCGGCCTGCTGCAAGGCGATGAGACGCAGGTGACGGCGCTGGCCGCCAACATCGCGCTGGTCGGGACCTTCTGGATCTCCTACCAGCGGGCGCTGCACCCGCGGGCCGATGCCGACATCGCGCTCGGGGTGTTTCAGGTGATGCAGCTGGTGGCCCCCCGGCTACGAGCCGATGCCCGCGCCGATCTGGATGCCATCGCCACCCATTATCAGCCCGCCACCACGGCGAGCTGACAGCATCGTGTATTTGATTGTGTTTTTAACAGGGAGAATCATATGACCACTTCACAGCCCAAATTGTCCGATTTCACCCCCTTCCCCTGGCCGGACGCGGCCTATGACTATGCCGGGGAGCGCCTTGCGCAGCATTGGGAACGGCTGCACCAGGGGGATGCCGAGCCCTGGCCCGAAGATGAACAGGTGCAGGAAGCCTGGCGCGCCTATCACGCCGGTGATTTCGCCCGCGCCGTCAGCCTAGGGCTGGGCGCCGGCGAGGATGGCCTCAACGTGGCGAACAAGGCGCTGGTGATCCACGCCAGCTACCTGCTGGATGATAAGTATGCCAAGCGCGAAGCATTCGAGCTGGCCGCCAGCAACGCCGAGAAGCTGCAAAAACGCCAGCCAGACAACGTCAACGCCTGGTACTTCCACGCCCTGGCGCTGGGTCGCTACAGCCAGGTGATCTCGGTCTCCAAGGCGCTCTCCATCGGTATCGGTGACAAGATCAAGAGCAGCCTGGAGCAGGCGCTGATCCTTGAACCTGATCACGCGGAAGCCCATATCGCCTTCGGTGCCTGGCATGCGGAAATCATCGACAAGCTGGGGGCCATGATCGGCGGCATCACCTACGGCGCCAAGAAGGATGAGTCCGAGCGTCACTTCAAGGCGGCGCTGGCTATCATCCCCCACTCCGCCATCGCCCGCATGGAGTACGCCAATGCCATGGTGATGATGCACGGCAAGAGCAAGATGGCGGCCGCCGAGGCGCTCTACGGCGAGGCCGCCGCGTGCGAGCCGCTGGATGCCATGGAGCGGCTCGACGTGGAAGCCGCCCGCGAGGAGCTGGCGGACGAGTAAGGTGCCATTGCCGCAATGAAAGAGGCCAACCCTTGGGTTGGCCTCTTCTCTTTAGACTTCTTTTCTTGCCGGCTCCTCGTCTTGCAAGAGTGGCGCGGTCAGCCGTGCAGCAGCAGATCCAGCATGTCGGGATCGTAGATCAGGTCCGGTTCCATCAACACCAGCAGCAGCAACTGCTCAAACTCCACGGCGAAGCGCTCGACGATGAGATCCGGGTCCGGCACCCGCTTCTTGTCGGTGATGAGGCCGAGCTGCACCTTGTTGTCATAGGAGAGAATGGAGACGCCGACCGCGATGTCGCCGGCCTGGGGCACCCAGAACAGCGGTTGACGCAGGCGGGCGCCGGCCAGATAGAGGGTCTGCTGCGGGCCCGGCACGTTGGTGATGACCGCGCTGGCCTTGGCAGAGAGGATGTCGATGGCCTGCTGCTGCACCGCCTTGGGGGCCATGCCCATCACTTCCAGCAGGTTGAGCACCACCGCCGGTTGCAGGGAGGACTTGAGCGCCTGCATCCGATCCCGCACCGCATAGAGCCGCTGCAGCGGGTGCTCGATGTTGAGGGGCAGATCCAGTGCCACCAGCCCGAAGCGATTGCCAAGTGCCCCCTTGTCGTCCGGGGCGCGCATGTTGACCGGCACCAGCGCCCGGATGTCGATGTCGGTCTGGTCGCCCTGTTCCAGCAGGTAGTGACGAAACGCGCCGGCGGTGGCGGCGATCAGCAGATCGTTGACCGAGCAGCCGAGTACCCGTCCTACCGCCTTCACGTCCGGCAGCGGGATCTGTTCTGACCAGGCTACCCGCTTGGTGCTGCCGGTCTCCCCCTTGAGCCGGGTATTGGCATCGTCGGAGAGGGTGGCGATGGTGTAAAGCTCGGCGGTCACGTCCCGGCTGGTCTTGAGGTAGTCCATCGCCTTGGTGGGATGGGTCAGTACCTCGACGTACTTGGACCAGAGGGTGCCGGTCAGCTTGAGGCCGGCCCGCAACAGGCGACTGCCCTGCTGATCGTGCTCCTCGTCGCCGTCGTCATTGGCCACCGGCTCGGGTTGTGGCCTGGGGGGCGCCACCGGACTCTCGTCCATCATGGTCAGCATGGCCCGCACCAGGGAGAAGCCGTCCCCCATGGCGTGGTGAAAACGCACCACCAGCGCCTGGCCGCCCAGAGAGGTATCCACCAGGTGCATCTCCCACAGCGGGCGCTGGTGGTTGAGCGGGGTGGAGGCAAAGTCGGCCACCAGCCGCTCCAGTTCGACCTTGCCGGCCTTGCCTGGCAGAATCACCCGCTTGAGGTGCAGGTCGAGGTCGAAGTCGGGATCGGTGCGCCAGTAGTATTCGCCCCCTTCCAGGCAGGCCTTCTGCCCGAAGCGCGGCTGTACCCGAACTGTGTGCAGCAGGCTCTCCCGCAAGATGGCTTCATCCAGCTGACCGTCGAACATCAGCACGCCGACGATCTGCATCAAGTTGTTGGGCCGGTCCATCCGCAGCCAGGCGGTATCGACACAGGAGATGAGTTCACACACAGACATGTATTATCCCTATCGTTTCGCGTTATTTGTCTCCTGCCGTTTCATGAATTAGCTTGATCAGGAGTGAATGAACAAATAGCACTTATATGTTGGTGAAACTGCACGGCGATTAATTCAAGATGATGTTTCATGACAAAAAGGGAGGCAGTTTTCATGCCTCTTAAAATAAAAAAACAAAGTTTGCTCGGCCCTTTTAATAATAAATGTCAGGCCGGGTAACGATAGTGGAATCGGTTATTTCATGATTGTTTCTTGCGCTGGATCAGTATTTATTGGCCTCATCAGCGCCGGGTTGGGCAAGGCAGGCGCTGATCGACGTATTCGAGGATCTCCTGCTCCAGCACGCTGCGCACCGGCAACAGCATCAGGCCGAGGCGCACCTCCAGCGACAGGGTATCGTCGGTGAGGAACAAAGAGCCGTTGACCCCGGCGCCACGAAACAGCAAGCGGGTCTCCTCCTCGTCTTCCCACTCGCAGTCGAGTTCGTACTCCTCGCTCATGTCCTGGGCAATGGCTTCGGCGGCCAGTCTGGCGCCGGCGAGGCCGAGCGGGTGTTGGCGGCTGACCTGGATGGTCGACAGGCTGCTGCCGGCAAGGGGATCGTATAGAAACATGCTAACTCTCTGAGCGATGACAACATTTATTGATATTAAACATATGAATCAAACAAGTGAAAGCCATTTGCAACATTTTTGGGACTCACTTAACAAAGCCTGTTGAGTAAAAGCTCCATCGATTCCGCCTGGGCTGCCGCCGCGTTACACTGGGTCGGCAACACGTGACGAGCCTCGGCAAGGCGCCGCCTGTCGTCATGTCTATCCGTGACAGGCCATTGGAAACAGGTCAAGAGAGCAGCAGATGACCCAACAGCAACAACCATTCGATGACCCGCAACCGGATGAAGAGAGTACCCTGGCGCGACTCTATCGCCAGCTCAACCGGGTGGCCGCGCTGCGCGAGCAGATGCGCACCCATCCGCAGGATCAGCAAGACAGGGACGCATTGCGCCAATGGCAGGCCGATCGGCTGGGGCGCACCCA
The DNA here is from genome assembly GCF_027705845.1 of Aeromonas sp. S41-2. Taxonomy (NCBI): domain Bacteria; kingdom Pseudomonadati; phylum Pseudomonadota; class Gammaproteobacteria; order Aeromonadales; family Aeromonadaceae; genus Aeromonas; species Aeromonas sp. S41-2. Next base: position 311,492 of record NZ_JAPDCG010000003.1, read on the forward strand.
CCGCGACCTGTTGGAGAGCAAGCGCTACGGGCCGGCCGCGCAGTTCTTCCTGACCGACCTCTACGGGCCGGGGGACTGTGCCCGCCGGGATGCGGACGTGATGCGGGTGATGCCGACCGCCGAGCGGCTGTTGCCGGAATCCGGTCTCAAGGTGCTGGCGCAGGCCATTGAACTCGATGCCCTCTCCGAGGAGCTCGACTACCTGATGGTGGTGGCGCTGCGTCGCAGCGGCAGCATGGCGCGGCTGAACGCCAAGGCCTATGCCCTCGCCTATCAGGAGGTCGGGGAAGAAGCGCGTCGCCGTCACCAGTTGCAACTGGTCAACGAACTGGGGATGACCCTGGATCGGCTGGCCAGAAAGCCGCTGCTCGGGGCGACCTTGAAGCTGATATCGGGGCCGGCCCATCTGGCGGGACTGGGCGAGCTCTTTACCTTTGTCGAACGGGGTTACCGGGTATGTCACCACATGGGGCGAGCCAACGAGTTTCTCGAGACCATCGCCAGCCGCGAGACGGCCATCATGCAGGCGCTGCTGGCGGGCGACGACACAGTGCTGGATTGATCTTGGGAGCCATACGGGCAGACATGACAAAGCGGGCCGAGTGGCCCGCTTTTCGTTTATCGCTGTTTGCCTGTAGATAGCGGTCAGATCACCAGCAGGTCCATGAAGGCGTGCACCGGGGTGGCGGCCAGTTGCTTGCCATCCTGGCAGAGGGCCAGGATCGCCTCGGCCCGTTTGGCCGGGAAGCGGGTGGCCAGGTTGTGGCGGAACTTCTCTACCAGCAGCGGGATCCCCTCTTCGCGGCGGCGGCGATGACCGACCGGGTACTCCGCCTCCACCTTGGCGGTGTGGGACCCGTCCTTGAAGAAGATCTGGATGGCGTTGGCAATCGAGCGCTTGTCCGCCTCCAGATATTCGCGGCTGTAGCGCTTGTCCTCCTGCACCACCATCTTGGCTCGCAGCCCATCAATGCGGGGATCGGCAGCCACGGCGTCCTCGTAATCCTCGGCGATGAGACGCCCGAAGATGAGCGGCACCGCCACCATGTACTGCAGGCAGTGATCCCTATCAGCCGGGTTGTTGAGGACGCCGACCTTGCTGATAATGCGAATGGCCGACTCATGGGTGGTGAGCTCGATGCGGTCAATCTCGTCGAGGCGTCCCTTCACCTGCTCGTGCAGCTTCATGGCGCACTCCACCGCCGTCTGGGCGTGGAACTCGGCGGGATAGGAGATCTTGAACAGCACGTTCTCCATCACATAGCTGGCGTACCCCTGGTGCAGGGCGAACTGGTTGCCCTTGAACAGCACGTCGTAGAAGCCCCACTTGGGGGCGCTCAGCACGCCGGGATAGCCCATCTCGCCGCTCATGGTGATAAGGGCGAGGCGCACCGCCCGGGAGGTGGCATCCCCCGCCGCCCAGCTCTTGCGCGACCCCGCATTGGGCGCATGACGGTAGGTACGCAGGCTCTGGCCATCGACCCAGGCCTGGGAGACCGCATCGATCACCTGATCGCGGCTGCCGCCCAGCATGTGGGTCACCACGGCGGTACTGGCAACCTTCACCAGCACCACGTGATCGAGACCGACTCGGTTGAAGGAGTTTTCGAGCGCCAGCACCCCCTGAATCTCGTGGGCCTTCACCATGGCCGTCAGTACATCGCTCATGGTGAGCGGCGCCTTGCCTTCGGCCACGCGGGTACGGGAGAGCCAGTCGGCGGTGGCGAGGATGCCACCCAGGTTGTCGGAGGGGTGACCCCACTCGGCGGCCAGCCAGGTGTCGTTGTAATCGAGCCAGCGGATGATGGCGCCGATATCCCAGGCCGCCTTGACCGGGTCGAGGCAGAGCTGGGTGCCGGGTACCCGGGCGCCGAAGGGCACGACGGTGCCCGGCACGATGGGACCAAGGTGCTTGGTGCACTCGGGAAAACGCAGGGCCAAGAGGCCGCAGCCCAGGGTATCCATCAGGCAGTAACGGGCGGTATCGAGGGCGGCCTGGCTGGTAATGGGGTGATGGCAGACGTAATCGGCAATATCGACCAGCACCTGATCGGGGTCTGGTCTGTGGTTGACGTCGACGTTGGCGGACATCGTGACTTCCTTATCGTTGTTGTGAATGAAACAGGGTGATGAAACGGCGCCCTGCCCGCCCGCCTGCGCGTATCGACCCCGCTGCTGCCGGGGTCGGGTGAGGCAAGGGAGTGACAGGGCCGCCCATGTTTATCGCTGCTGCAGCGAGACGAAATGACGGGGCGCCGGGCCGACATAATCGGCGCTCGGACGGATGATCCGGTTGTGTTCGCGCTGCTCCATCACGTGGGCGCACCAGCCGGTGACCCGCGAGCAGACGAAGATGGGGGTGAACAGCTTGGTCGGGATCCCCATGTAGTGATAGGCGCTGGCGTGGAAGAAGTCGGCGTTGGGGAAGAGTTCTTTCTCCTCCCACATCACCTTTTCCGCCTCGCAGGAGACGCGGTAGAGCCGGTCATCGCCCACTGCCTCGGCCAGCTTGGCCGACCAGTTCTTGATGATGACGTTGCGGGGATCCGAGGTGCGATAGACGGCGTGGCCAAAGCCCATGATCTTCTCCTTGGCCGCCAGCTTGGCCAGCAGCTCGCGCCGTGCCTGGGCCTCATCCTGCCAGGGTTCGATCATCGCCATGGCGGCCTCGTTGGCGCCGCCGTGCAGCGGGCCGCGCAGGGTGCCGATGGCCGCGGTGACACAGGAGAACATGTCAGAGAGCGTCGAGGCGCAGACCCGCGCCGCGAAGGTGGAGGCGTTGAACTCATGCTCGGCGTAGAGAATGAGGGAGACGTGCATCACCCGACGCTCCAGCTCGCTCGGCGCCTTCTGGTGCAGCAGCGCCAGGAAGTGACCGCCGATGCACTCTTCGTCGGTGTCGAGGGGGATGCGTACTCCGTCGTGGCTGAATTTGTACCAGTAGAGGAGAATGCCCGGGAAGGCGGCCAGCAGCCGATCCGCCACCTCGTGCTCGTGCTCGAAGCCATCTTCCGGCTCCAGATCGCCGAGCATGGAGCAGCCGGTGCGCAGCACATCCATGGGGTGGGCATCGGCGGGAATGCGCTCGAGCACCTCCAGCAGGGCGGCAGGCAGGGTGCGCAGGCGGAGCAGCGTCCGCTTGTAATCCTCGAGCTGCTGCTCGTCCGGCAGCTCGCCCTTGAGCAGCAGGTAGGCGACCTCTTCGAACTGGGCGCCATCGGCCAGCTCCTGGATGTCATAGCCGCGATAGGTAAGCCCGGTGCCGCTCTTGCCCACGGTGCAGATGCTGGTCTCCCCGGCGCTCTGGCCACGCAGGCCGGCGCCACCCAACGGTTTTTGCTGTCCCATTTTTCCTCCTAGTCCCTGGATGTAAACAGACGGTCCAGCGTCTGCTCGTAGTGGTGATAACCGAGGAAGTCGTAGAGCGACTCCCGGGTCTGCATGGTGTCGACGACGGCCCGCTGATGGCCATCCTGGCGAAGGTGCTGATAGACGTTGAGGGCCGCCTGATTGGCCGCCCGGCTGGCACTCAAGGGATAGAGCACCATGTCGACGCCGTGGGCGGCGAGCGCCTCCTTGTCGAACAGCTCGGTTTTGCCGAATTCGGTCATGTTGGCGAGAATGGGCACCCCGGCCGCCTGCTTGAACAGGTCATACTGACCGAGCTCGGTCACCGCCTCGGCGAAGATCATGTCGGCCCCGGCGGCCACGTAGGCGGCGGCGCGCTCCAGCGCCGGGCCAATCCCCTCCACTGCCAGCGCGTCGGTGCGAGCCATGATGACGAACTCACCATTCTCGCGGGCATCCACCGCCGCCTTGATGCGATCGCACATCTCCTCCTGCGAGACCACCGCCTTGTTGGGCCGGTGCCCACAGCGCTTCTGGGCCACCTGATCTTCCATGTGCACGGCGGCCACTCCGGCCCGCTCGAAGGCGAGCACGGTGCGGGCGATGTTGAACGCCCCTCCCCAGCCGGTGTCGATGTCGACCAGCAGTGGCACACGGGTGGCAGCGGTGATGCGCTCGGCGTCTATCAGTACGTCGTTGAGGGAGGTCATGCCGAGATCCGGCAGGCCATAGGAGGCGTTGGCAACGCCGGCGCCTGACAGATAAATGGCCTGAAAGCCGCTGCGCTCTGCCATCAGCGCCATGTAGGCATTGATGGTGCCGACGATCTGCAGGGGGCGTTCGTTGGCGAGGGCGGTGCGAAAACGCAGGCCTGCCGAGGGGGTAAGGCTGGACATCATGACTCCTTTCACTTGTCTGGTGAGACTATCTAATATCACGTTTACGTTAACGTCAATCATACTTTCGTGGCATGCCCCCGCCAGGCAAGACAGGACGCGGGTTTTAGGGTAAATTTCACCAATTCCTTCAACAGGTTGAATCGTAATGTCGGATCTCAATCCCGTGATCGTTTGCCCGGCTTGCGACTTGCTGATCGAACGCAAGTTATTGCCGCTGAGGCGCCACGCCCACTGCCCCCGCTGTCACCAGCATCTGTACGGGCGCTATGCATTTCGCCCCTCCCAATTGATGGCGTTGACCATCACCGGCTTCCTGTTGCTCCCGTCCGCCTTCTTCGAACCGCTGATCTACCTGCGCCTGGCCGGCGTCAACTCGGACGCCAATCTGCTCAAGGGCATCATGGTGCTGCTGCTCGAGCACGAGATCTGGGTGGCGGGGCTGGTGTTCTGGTGCGCCGTGCTGGCGCCGGTGGGCTTGCTGCTCGGGATCTTTGCGCTGGCCTCGGGCCTCGCCAAACGCTGGCACATACTGGCGCCGACCCTGAAGGCGGTGGAGGTATTTCGTCACTGGGCCATGCTGGAGGTCTACATCGTCAGCCTGCTGGTCGCCCTGTTCAAGCTGATCGACATCGCCGACGTGCGCCTCGGCGGCGGTCTGTTGAGCCTGGGGATCCTGATGCTGCTCAACCTGACCCTGCTGATCCTGTTTGACCCGGCCCCCTACTGGGAGCGAGTACCGCTGGAGGAGCCGGACCATGTTCCAGACCAGCGCCCGTGAACTGGGGCTCTGCCGCTGCCACACCTGCGGCCTGCTGGTGCGCTATCAGGCGGGCAGCGTCTGCCCTCGCTGCCACAGTCGGTTGCAGGTGCGCATTCCCCACTCCCTGGCTTGGTCCTGGGGGTTGCTGGCGCTGGCCAGCTTCATGCTGTTGCCCGCCAACCTGCTGCCCATCACCCATTTCTACAACAAGGGATTGTTGCAGTCCGACACCATCTTCAGCGGTATCATGATGCTCTATCGCAGCAAGATGTCGGGCATCGCCACCATCGTCCTCACCGCCAGCATCATAGTGCCGGTGGGCAAGATCCTGGGGCTGGGCTGGATCTGCTGGCAGCTGCAGCGAAGCAAGCCGGTGCGCCGCAAACGCCAGCTCATCATGTATCGCATCATCGATTTCATCGGCCGCTGGTCCATGCTGGACTTGTTCGTCATCTCGCTGATGGTGGCCCTGGTGGATCGCGGCGTGCTGCTCAACGTGCGGGCTGGCCCCGGCGCCACCGCCTTTGCCGGCGTGGTGGTGCTGACCATGATGTCGGCCCGCATGCTGGATACGCGCCTGCTGTGGGACAAGGCGGCCCGTTAGGGTCGGCCATCACATATGCCTGAAATTGTTTGTCTTTATCTGAACTGCTGTTTATCTCAGCCAATTAAGGAGTCGGTATGATCGGGGCTGAACCCGTCATTGAGAAGCGTCGCTGGTTGTCACCCGTCTGGTTGCTGCCCTTTATCGCCCTGTTGCTGGCGGGGGGCTTCATCTACCAGCAGTTTGCCAGCAGTGGCCAGCTGATCCGCATCAACTTCGCCCAAGGCAACGGTATCCTGCCGGGCAAGACCCAGGTGCGCTATCAGGGGGTCGCCATCGGGGTGGTGCAGGAGCTGGAGCTGGCCGAGGATGGCCGCAAGATAGCCGTGCTGGCCAAGATTGACAGCCGGGCCCGCCCGCTCATCCGCAAAGGCTCGGACTTCTGGCTGGTGAGCCCCAAGGCATCGCTCACCGAGATCTCCGGTCTCGATACCCTGGTCTCCGGCAACTACATCAACCTGCAGCCCGGGCGGGACAACAACCCGCTGCAGGAGGAGTTCGACGCGCTGGACGGCCCTCCCCCCGGTTATCAGGCCCAGGGGCGGATGCTGCACCTGACTGCCGATTCGCTCGGTTCGGTCGGCATCGGCGCCAAACTCTATTTTCGCGGCATCGAGGTGGGCAGCGTCATCAACACCCGCCTTGGCGAAGAGAACCAGAACGTGATCCTGGATCTGGTGATCGAGCCGCGTTTTGAGCACCTCATCAAGGCCGACACCCGCTTCTGGAACATCAGCGGCATCAAGGGCTCCTTCAGCCTGGCCGGGGTCAATGTGGAGGCCGGCAGTCTTACCTCCATTCTGAGCGGCGGCATCGCTTTCGACTCTCCCAAGGACTCTCCGGAGCCGGAGAAAGGCCAGGTCTTTACCCTCTACAAAGGCTTGGCCGAGGCGGCCCGCGGTGAGCGGATCGACATTTTGGCGGAGGATCTGCCCATCAAGGAGGGGATGCCCATCCTGTTCGAAGGCATCGAGATCGGCCGCATCGACCCCATTCGCCTGACCGACAAGGGCCGGGGGGTGACCGCGCTGATCAACCCGGAGCAGGCGTTTCGGATCACCGGCAACAGCCGTCTGGTGTGGGAGAGCGTCTCCCTCGGCGCCGGCGGCATCAAGCATGCGGATCGCCTGCTGGCGGGCCCGGCCATTCGTCTCGATTATGTGGCGGGCGAGCGGGTGAAGGCCATGACCCTGAGCAGCAAAGAACAACCGGGTGGCATCAAGCTGGTGCTGCAGGCCGACGATCTGGCCGGCCTCAACGAGGGGGCGCCGCTCTGGTACAAGGGGTTGCAGGTGGGTCAGATCAGCCAGCTCACCCTGGATGGCGGCGGCAACGCCAGCGTAGCCCTGGTCGTGCAGAGCCAGTATCAGCATCTGCTCAACCGGGCCCGTTTCTATCGGGCTGCGCCGCTGCAGATCGATGCCGATCTGAGCGGCATCAAGGTGGAAACCAGTCCGGCCAGCGCCTGGATTGGTGGTGGCATCAAGCTGGTGCAGGCCCCTGTCGGCGAGCGGGTCAACCGGCTCTATCCCAGCCAGGAGCTGGCCCTGCTCGGCACCCGGGATGCCAAGCCCCGGCGCTGGGTGTTGAAGGCGGAACAGGCTGACGGCATCGGCATCGGCTCCCCCGTGCTCTATTTGGGGCTCGAGGCCGGCAAGGTCAACGCGCTGCGCGCCGCCAAGGAGGGGGTGGAGATCGAACTCGAGATCGCCGGTGTCTATGCCCCCCTGCTGGAGCAGCAGCCGCAATTCTGGAAAAAGCCGGCGCTGGATACCCGGGTGCGGGTGGATGGCGTGCAGGTCAAGGTGGGGAACCTCGCCACCCTGCTGCGCGGCGCCATCGAATTCGATCGGCTCGGCACGGGTCGCAGCAGTCACCAGCTGTTTGACAGCAAGGAGCAGGCCAAGGCCAAGGTACGGACCCTCTCCCTGGTGGCTGACAGCAACCCGGGACTCGGGGTCGGCAGCCCGATCCGCTACCGCGGGGTCGACATCGGCAAGATTGAACAGATTGAGCTGGAGCCGACCTTGGGACAGGTGATCTTCAAGGCCGAGCTGGATGGCCAGTATGCCGCGCGCTTCCTGCAGTCTGGTGCCCGCTTCACTCTGGTTCAGGCCAAGCTGGGGCTGGGCGGCGTGGCTCATCTCGATACCCTGATCAAGGGCGCCTTTGTGGAGGCGCAGCCCGGTCAAGGCGCGGGCAAGGAGCGCTTCCCCCTCAGCCAAAGCGGCCCGACCGGCCTGGCGCTCACCCTCAAGAGCGCGTCGGTCAACGGCTTGAGCGTCGGGAGCCCATTGCTGTTTCGCAAGATGGTGGTGGGCAGCGTGACCAAGGTGGCGCTGGCCCGCGATGGCAGCGAGGTGCTGATCGACGTCAACGTGGAGCAGGAGTACGCCCATCTGGTGCGGGCCAACTCCCGCTTCTGGAATGTCTCCGGGGTCAAGGCAGATATCGGCCTGACCGGTGGCACCATCGAGGTGGAGACGGTGCAGAGCCTGCTCGCCGGCGGTATCGCCTTCAACACCCCGGAGAAAGAGATGGGGCCGACCATCAAGGCCGGCCACAGTTACCCGCTGCATGCCAAGGCGGAAAAAGAGTGGCAGGAGTGGAGCCCTCGCATCCAGCCCTGATCTCTCCCCTCACCCACGCTCACTCAAGCCCGGCACTGTGCCGGGCTTGTTTTTACCCGCCGCGCTTTCAGAATATTCCTACCCTTGTGATAAGATGTCGCCCCTCTTTTTCGGTCAACGAGACTGCACCGTGCACGACAACACCTATCTTCCCGATCACTTCTTGCGCCATATTGCGGCCATCATGCCGGCGCACCTCTCCATGGATGAGTTCGTGGCCAGTTGTCGACGACCGCTGCGACGCAGCATCCGGGTCAACACCCTGAAGATATCGGTGGCGGCATTTGTAGCGCGGATGCAACCGCTCGGTTGGCAGCTCGATCCCGTGCCCTGGTGCGACACCGGCTTCTGGCTCAGCCGCGAAGACGAGAGCGTGCCCCTTGGCAACACCGCCGAGCATTTGAGCGGCCTCTTCTACATTCAGGAGGCGAGCTCCATGCTGCCGGTCACCGCCCTGTTTGCCAGTGAGCAGACCCGGCGCGACGGCATGTTGCTGGACGCGGCGGCGGCCCCCGGCTCCAAGACCACCCAGATCGCGGCCCTGATGAACAACCAGGGCATGCTGGTTGCCAACGAGTACTCCAGCAGCCGGCTCAAGGTGCTCAGTGCCAATCTGCAGCGCTGCGGCGTGACCAACGTAGGGATGACCCATTTTGATGCCAAGGTCTTCGGCCAGTGGTTGCCGGAGACCTTCGATGCCATCCTGCTCGACGCCCCTTGCTCTGGCGAGGGCTCGGTGCGCAAGGATGAAGACGCCTTGCGCAACTGGAGCATCGAGAGCATCGACGAGATTGCCGCGGTGCAGCAGGGGTTGCTGGAGAGTGCCTTTCATGCCCTCAAACCGGGCGGCGTGCTGGTCTACTCCACCTGTACCTTGAGCCTGCAGGAGAACCAGGCTGTTTGTCAGTCACTGCTGGACAAGTTTGGCGATGCGTTCAGCTTTGACTCGCTGGCCGATCTCTTCCCCGCTGCAGAGCAGGCCTGCACACCGGAAGGATACCTGCACGTTTGGCCCCAGATCTTCGACAGTGAAGGCTTTTTCGTTGCCAGATTGCGCAAGCACCACTCCGTACCCAACACCATGTTCAAACCGGGCAAGCTCGGCAAATTCCCCTTCTCGCCGCTGCCGGCCAAAGAGTCCGAGCCCATGCTGCGCGAGATTGAAGCCGCCTTCGGGGTCGTGCCGCAGGGAAATCTGTTTGGCCGCAGCGAGGAGATCTGGCTCTTCCCCCGGCTGTTCGAACAGGTACAGGGCAAGCTGCGCTTCGATCGCATCGGGCTGAAACTGGCGGAGACCTTCAAGAAGGGTTATCGACTGACCCATGAGTGGGCGCTGGCCTATGGTGACGGTGCGAGCAAGGGATTCGTGGAGCTCGGCATTGCTGATGCGCGGGAGTTCATGATGGGGCGGGATGTGTGGCCGGAGCAAGCCGCCGGCACTGGCGAGGTGATCGTCCGTTATCAGGGTCATACCCTGGGCATGGGGAAATGGGTGGGCAGCCGGGTCAAGAATGCCCTGCCCCGCGAGCTGGTGCGCGACAACAATCTGTTCGTGTAACGAGTGTCGTCGGAGCAGGGAAAACCCACACTCCGGTTGAACTTTTACGTGGATCTTGAAAAGCCTTGAGCCTTGTCTAAGCTTAAGGCTATCCGAACACCAGTTAGCGCACGGCTCTGCAAGGAGCCAATTCCCCTATGCCAGGTACAAGGAATTCGTACCTGGCTTTTTTTATGCTCGCCGTTCGCATGTCGCAATGAAGCATCATGCCGCCGGTACGTTTACTCGAGCATGTCTGCCGGCTCTGGCACTTCGACATGCGGCGCGGTTTGTTTCTGTTGCAGCTCATGTTGATAAAGCAGATCGATGGCCTGCTCGATGAGAGAAGCCTGGCTGTCTTCGAGTTGCAACCCCAGCATGGCCAACCGTTCGGCGTGGCGATTGCTGATCCAGCATTGCAATCGGCTGTGAGTTTCCTGCTTGCGTTTCACGTGCTGGCGCTGCCGCTCGGCGTTGTCTTGCGCACTGCTCACTTTCATTTCCTGGCTCATATCACCTTGCAACTTTGATTTTTATCGCCTGTTATCTCTCATCGATTCTTCACCATTCGCTGACGAACGTGAGGAGCCTGACTCTCCCCCTCTTGATGGGGTGAGTTCAGTGCGCTGCAAATATATCATTGGATCAAGAAGATATCATTTAACATAAAAATATGAGTGACGCGGTTATATTACAGCAAGCCATCCAGGGCGTGATCCGAGAACTTGTGGGCATCGTCGAAATACTCCTGCAAGGTACGGATGTCCTTGTGGCGGGTGACTTCGATGATTTTGTTCATCGGTTTGCCGGCAGTGACCGCCGAGGTGATGAAGCCGCGCCGCAGACTGTGGCCGCTGACCTGGAGATCGTCGATGGCCTGACCGGTACGCCGCTTGATCATCAGGTTGATACCCTGTGGACCGAGCGGTTCCTGCATGAGCTGACCCCAGCGATTCATGCGGCGAAACAGGGCGCCCTCGCTGATCCTGCTCTGTTTGAGCCAGCGCGCCAGTGCCGATACCGGACAATATTGTTTGCCGGGTACCAGGGCGATCTCCGTTTCATGCAGCTGATGCTTGCTGGGCTTGAGCCGAAGACGGATCCCCTGCCCCACAAAATCGAGATCATCCACCTCAATTCTTGCGGCCTCCGAGCGTCGCAAGGCGCCGCTGAACATCAGCAGCAACAGGGTGTAATCCCGTAGTCCCGCCAGATTGCCGGTGTCGATTTCGTCGAGCACACAGGCCAGCGGTTTCAGGGTCAGCGCCCCCGTTTTGCGTTTGCGGTTGTCACCGAGCCGCACTATACCCCGCATCATCTCCTTTATCTCCGCGTGCTCGGTCGGCATGGGGTGGATCCCCTTCTGCTTGAAAGCATAACGAATGCCGGCGAGACGTCTTACCAGGGTGGCCGGCTTGCGGGGCTCACCGTTGCGCAGCTCCCCCTTCCCCTCTTCTTTGTCCAGCCAGACCCAGTCAGCCAGGATGCCGTCGGCCTGATCTGCCAGGAAGTTCATGATGTCATGATGGGTAGTCTGCAGTGGATCGAGCCCATGCAGCTGACACCAGAACACGAAGATGCGGGTATCGGCCTGATAGGCATTGAGGGTGGAATCGGCTTTGGCGCTGCGCAAGAAGCGTCTGGCCCGGCTGTTCAACTGAGGATCGAAGACACTCTGCAAAGCCTGTTGAGTTTGGGCCTGGATGTGTGGGTAGTTCACTTAACTCTATGATTTAATGCGGAGTTTCGTTGGATCTTACAGGATCTTGCAGATCTATCAAGTATCGATAATGAATATTATCGATACTTATGTAGGGTCCTTTTAACCCATTTTACCCTCCTCATTTATTCCTCAAGCTCCTTTCATCCCTGCTCCGTTTTATCAGGGTTAGGGATTTGATCTCATCAGCATCCACCACATCAAGTGAGAGATAACGACCTACCGTGATCGTTTTTGGATGGGTCATGATAGTGCTGATTGTCATAGTAAAACGCCCCGCTATGCGGGGCGTTGTTTGTTATCGCTTTGCCAACTTGAACAACTCAAAGAAGTTGTGACTGGTCGCTTGCGCCAATTCGGCCAGCGGTATTTGCCGCAGATCCGCGATGAACTGGGCCACGTCGCGCACAAAGGCCGGCTCGTTCTCCCTGCCCCGGTGCGGAACCGGCGCCAGATAAGGTGAGTCGGTTTCAACCAGCAACCGCTCCAGCGGCAGCGCCTTGACCACCGCCTGCAGAGCAGCCGCATTTTTGAAAGTAGCTATGCCGGAGATGGAGATATAAAAACCCATCGCCATGGCCGCCTCGGCCATCTCGAGCGATTCGGTGAAGCAGTGCAACACCCCGCCGACCTGCTCGGCCCCCTCTTCGCGCATGATCTGCAGGGTATCCTGCTGGGCATCGCGGGTATGGATGATGAGGGGTTTGTTCAGGGCGCGGGCCACCCGGATATGCTCGCGGAACGAGGCCTGCTGTACTTCCTTGTTCTCCGGCGAATAGAAGTAGTCGAGCCCGGTCTCGCCGATGGCCACCACCCTTTCATCTGCCGCCTGGGTCAGCAACAAGGCGGCATCGACGCCAGGCTCCTGATTGAGAGGGTGCACGCCACAGGAGGCAAACACTTGAGGATAAGGGGCGATCGCTTCCAGCATGGTCGGGAACTGTGCCTGGGTGACACTCACGCACAGAAAATATCCCACGTCCTGCTCGGCGGCCTTGGCCAGCACATCGGCCATATTGGTCTGCTTGCTGCCATAGCTCAGGCGATCGAGATGACAATGGGAATCAACGAGTAACATATAAAACCTTTGTAGCGAGATCTATAACCAGCGAGTCAGCCAGTTCATCAGATGGATGGTGGGATTGGAGAGCTGTCCCGGCTGGCAGGCTATCTTCAGCTCGACCAGCTGTTGCTCTGCCTCCAGCAGCTTCTCGCTGGAATGCAGCTCGGCCAGTTGCTGACTGAGTACCGTCAGATCCGGCATCGCCAGCTGATGATGGCCGCAACCGGCCTGCGTCTTGAGGGCATCGCACAAGAACAGCTGCAGCCAGTGCAGCCTGACCTGGGTATCGGTCGCCAGCAGACCACACACGTGGTTGGCCCGAGTCGGCGTCTGTGCCAGCGCGAGAAAACTCTCCAGCAGATCTCGGCGGGCACTGTCTTGCTGCTCTTCGATATAGCGCAGCACCCGCAGCGGCGCCCCCTGGCAGATCCGTACCTGGGCCAGCGTGGCCTGATGACCCTGCTCGGCCAACCAGCGCACCGTCTCACCTTCGGCAGGCAACTGGCAGACATGTTTGTGACAGCGACTGAGAATGGTCGGCAGCAGACGGGAAACCTGAGAGGCGATCAGCAGCAGCAAGCTGTCGCCAGCCGGTTCTTCCAGGGTTTTGAGCAGGGCGTTGGCGGCAGACTCCGTCATGCGCTCCGCATCCGGGATGATCACCACCTTGCCGCGGCCAAGCTGGGCCGAATTCTGCAGGCGTGAACAGATCTCGCGGATGGCCTCGACCCCGATGGTCTTGCTCTCCGTCGTCAGGGTGCCCAGATCCGGATGATGGCCCTTCTCAAACAGCTGGCAGGAGTGACATTGCCCACAGGGCTCACCCCGATCGGGCCGATGACAGAGGTGCAAGCGCGCCAATTGTTCCGCAAGCTGCTCCTTGCCAAGACCGGGATCGCCGAGCAGCAACCAGGCGTGACCGAGTCGACCGGCCGCGGCGGTCTGACTCAAGGCATGCCAGTCCGGGATCAACCAGGGATACATGAGGGCTCATCTTTCAGATAGTGGGCCAATGCAGTCTCGATGGCTGCCTTGACCTGCTCCGGCGCTTGGCCGGCATCGATCACCTTGATTGACTCATCGGCGGCGGCCAATTCCAGATAGCGCTGGCGGGTGCGTTCGAAGAAGCTGAGCTGCTCGAGCTCGATCCGGTCCAGCTCACCGCGGTGGCGGGCCCGCTGCAGGCCGATGGCGGGATCGATGTCGAGATAGAGCGTCAGATCCGGTTTGAAGTCGCCGAGTACGGCCCGTTTGATGGCGCCGATGAGGTTGGCATCGATGCCGCGGCCACCGCCCTGATAGGCCTGGGACGAGAGATCGTGGCGATCGCCCACCACCCAGATGCCGTCGGCCAGGGCCGGCTTGATGCGGATCTCGACCAGCTGTACCCGTGAGGCGTACATCAGCAACAGTTCGGCTTCGATGGTGAGGCGCTCATCGTGCACCTCCTTGACGATGGCTCGCATCCGCTCGGCCAGCGGGGTACCGCCCGGCTCACGGGTACACTCGATCCGTGCCACGCCGTGGCCATGCAGATAGTCGGTCACATAACGCACCGCGGAGCTCTTCCCTGCTCCTTCCAGTCCTTCAATCACGATAAATTTAGACATTAGGGTTTCTTCAATATGTATTCGCGGACCGCCCGATTGTGTTCATCGAGGGTCTTGGAGAAGTAGTGGGCACCGCCCCCTTTGGCGACAAAATAGAGGTAGTCGGTCGATTTGGGGTTGAGCGCCGCCTCGATGGAAGCCTTGCCCGGCATGGCGATGGGCGTGGGCGGCAAGCCGTCGATCACATAGGTGTTGTAGGGGTTCACATCGGTCAGGTCGCTGCGGCGAATGTTGCCGTCATACCTGTCCTTCACCCCGTAGATGACGGTGGGATCGGTCTGCAGCTTCATGCCAAGGCGCAGGCGATTGACGAACACCGAAGCAATCTGGGCCCGCTCTTCCGGCTGACCGGTCTCTTTCTCGATGATCGAGGCCATGATCAGCGCCTCGTAAGGGGTCTTGTAAGGCAGATTGGCCTGGCGCTTGTCCCAGCTCTGCTGCAGGAAGGCCCGCATGTCCTGATAGGCGCGGCGCAGGATGGAAATATCGCTGGCATGGGTGGTATAGGCGTAAGTTTCCGGCAGGAACCACCCCTCCAGCTTGCCGTTGTCGATGCCAAGCTCCTGAGCCAGATCCGCCTCGCTCTGCTCCACCGTCAAGCGCTCCAGATAAGGGGCGCTAGCCAGCTGCTTCAGCCAATCCTCGAAACGGGATCCTTCGACGAAGGTCAGGCTGAAGTGAAACTCCTTGCCGGAGGCGAACAGGGAGAGGGTCTCCTTGAGCGGAGCCCCTTCCTTGATTTCATAGGTGCCGGATTTGATGGCAACCAGCTCGGGGTGACCGCGCAGCCAGAGCCGCACCGCCCAGGGGCTGGTTTCCCCCTCCCCCAGTTCGGCGATCAGGCGCGCCGCATGGGCCCCCTTCTCGACGGTAAAGAGGCGGGTCGGCCCCTTGTTGGTGAGCGTCTCCACCTGCTGCCATTTGTAATGTACATAGCCCCCGACCACGGCGACTGTCAGCGCCGCGCCCGCGAGCAGGGTGTAAAGCCGATTAAACTTCAATGACCAAACGCTCCTGTAAGCGGCGGATCAATACCGGACTGGCATATTGGGTCTCCCCGATGCCGGTCACCGGCACTATGCCCATCAGGGTATTGCTCAACCATACCTCTTCAGCCTGCCACAGTGACTCCAGCGGAGCCTCCACGACACGCAGTTCAATGCTCATCTGTTTTAGCATCGCCATCACATGGCGCCGCATGATGCCGTCTATGCCGCAGTGGGCAAGATCCGGCGTAAACACCGTTCTGCCACGGCGCCAAAACAGATTGGCACTGACCCCTTCTACCAGAAATCCCCTGCTGTTCAAGACTATACCTTCGACTCCCGAACGCGCCGCAAGTTCGCTTTTCAGCAGCACCTGCTCCAGCCGGTTGAGGGTCTTGAGGCCCGCCAGCATGGGGGCATCGCCCAGTCGTTGCTGGCACACCAGCAGTGGAATACCGGTTTGCTGCCACGCCGGATAGTGAGCCGGGTAAGCGGCCAGCGACAGGATCCGGGTCGGCGCATGGCAGGCAGTGCCATCATACCCCCGGCCACCACTGCCTCGGGTCA
Organism: Aeromonas sp. S41-2; assembly: GCF_027705845.1. Classification (NCBI taxonomy): domain Bacteria; kingdom Pseudomonadati; phylum Pseudomonadota; class Gammaproteobacteria; order Aeromonadales; family Aeromonadaceae; genus Aeromonas; species Aeromonas sp. S41-2. The sequence goes on from NZ_JAPDCG010000003.1 coordinate 327,216, forward strand.
GCATCACCTTGATCACCGCCAGCGTCTGGTCGCGAGCCATCCCGGCGACCTCGTCGCCAAGCTGTTGCCAGTCCAGCTCGGCAAGGCCGAGTCTGGCGCTCGCTTGCTGCAGCCGTGCCAGATGAGCCGGCCACCAGACGGGGCGACCATCCTTGACCAGCAAGGTGGTGAAATGGCCATCGCCATAAGCCAGGCCACGATCCATGGCGGAAACGCTGTCTGTCGGTATTCCATTGATCAGCAAAAGGATCCCTCCGATAAAAAAGGCCCGATACTGTCGTATCGGGCCCATACTATCCGCCCAGGGCGAATTATACGCGTTTGAAGATCAGTGAGCCATTGGTGCCACCAAAACCGAAGGAATTGGAGAGGGCATATTCGAAGTCGCCAGCCTTGGCAACATGAGGCACCAGGTCCAGATCGCACTCATCATCCGGGTTGTCCAGGTTGATGGTGGGCGGCGCCATCTGATCGCGCAGCGCCAGTACCGTGATGATCGCCTCGATGGCGCCGGCGGCACCCAGCAGGTGACCGGTCATCGACTTGGTGGAGCTGATCATCAGGGATTTGGCATGCTCGCCAAACACCGCTTTCATGCCGCGCAGTTCGGCCACGTCACCCAGGGGGGTGGACGTGCCGTGGGCGTTGATGTAACCCACCTGCTCGGGAGCGATGCCGGCATCCTTGATGGCATTTTGCATGGCGCGGGCGCCACCGTTGCCGTCAGCGGGAGGCGCCGTCATGTGGTAGGCATCGCCACTCATGCCAAAACCGACCAGCTCGGCGTAGATCTTGGCACCGCGGGCCTTGGCATGTTCGTACTCTTCCAGCACCAGCACCCCGGCGCCATCACCCAGCACGAAACCGTCGCGATCTTTATCCCACGGACGGCTGGCCTTGGTGGGCTCGTCGTTGCGGTTGGAGAGCGCCTTGGCCGCCGCAAAACCACCCATCCCCATCGGGGTGGAGGCTTTCTCGGCGCCGCCGGCCACCATCACGTCCGCATCACCGTAGGCGATCATCCGGCCGGCCATGCCGATGGCATGGGTACCTGTGGTACAGGCGGTGGTCACGGCGATGTTCGGCCCTTGCAGACCCTTCATGATGGAGAGATGACCGGACACCATATTGATGATGGTGGACGGCACGAAGAAGGGGCTCAGCTTGCGGGGGCCGCCGTTGACCAGGCTGCTGTGGTTCTGTTCAATCAGACCCAGGCCGCCGATACCGGAACCGATCGCCACACCGACGCGCTCGGCATTTGCCTCGTTGATGACGAGACCGGCATCATCCAGCGCCTGTATGCCTGCGGCGATACCGTACTGGATGAAGAGGTCCATCTTGCGAGCTTCTTTGCGGTTGATACCGTACTGCTCGGGATCGAAATCCTTGACCTGGCCTGCGAAACGGGTCGCAAACTCGCTGGCATCAAAGTGTTCGATGGGAGAAATGCCGCTCTGCCCGTTGAGCAGGGCTTGCCAGCTGGATTCGGCAGTGTTGCCTACCGGGGAAAGCATCCCCAAGCCGGTCACCACGACTCTGCGTTTTGACACTGAGGTAGTCTCCGAGAGGTGTTTTGAAAAGGGGTAAACATAAAAGAAGCGGCCCTTGGGCCGCTTCTTTCAGAACAGGAACTTATTCCTGATTAGCGGTGATGTAGTCGATAGCCGCTTGAACAGTGGTGATCTTCTCGGCTTCTTCATCAGGAATTTCGGTATCGAATTCTTCTTCCAGCGCCATTACCAGTTCAACGGTATCCAAAGAGTCAGCGCCCAGGTCGTCGACGAAGGAGGCAGCGTTCTTAACGTCTTCTTCTTTAACACCCAGTTGTTCGATGATGATTTTCTTTACGCGTTCTTCGATGTTGCTCATGACCTGAATTTTCCTTTAAAAATACGCTATTGCGTCTGGTTGGGGTAGTTTATTCAATTGACGTGAGTTTGCAAGTGGCTTGCCGCTGGTCAAACCACGAAATTCGCCAAACTTCGGCGTACTATCGCAAATTTGAACAGATCTCACGACAAATTGATTACACCATGTACATCCCGCCATTAACATGCAGGGTTTCGCCAGTGATGTAGGCGGCATCATCCGATGCCAAGAATACCACAGCAGCGGCAATTTCTTTTGGATCGCCCAGACGAGCGGCAGGCACCTGACTCATGATGCCGGCACGCTGCTCTTCATTGAGCGCCTTGGTCATATCGGTCTCGATGAAACCGGGGGCAACCGCGTTCACGGTAATGCCGCGGGAGGCCACTTCACGGGCCAGCGACTTGGTAAATCCAACCAGCCCCGCCTTGGCAGCAGCATAGTTGACCTGACCGGCATTGCCCATGGTGCCCACCACGGAGCCGATGCTGATGATGCGGCCATTGCGCTTCTTCATCATGGCGCGCAGCACCGGTTTGCTCAGTCGATACAGGGAAGTGAGGTTGGTGTCGATGATCTCGTTCCACTCATCGTCCTTCATCCGCATCAGCAGGTTGTCACGGGTGATGCCGGCGTTGTTGATCAGGATGTCGATGTCGCCAAAACGCGCCTTGATGGCGGCGAAGACGGCTTCGATGGATTCCTGGCTGGTCACGTTCAGTGCCATGCCGCAACCCTGTTCACCCAGATAGGCGCTGATCGCCTCGGCGCCGCTCTCGCTGGTCGCCGTGCCGACTACCTTGGCGCCACGGGCCGCAAAAGTTTCGGCAATTGCACGGCCGATGCCACGGCTGGCACCGGTCACCAACACAACCTTATCGGTAAAGCTCATTACTTGCTCCTGTTTACTTGATCTGGGCCAGCGCCTGCTCGAAAGAGGCTGCATCGTTGGCATGAATACCTTCCACGCGCTTGTCGATGCGCTTGGCGAGCCCGGTCAATACCTTGCCCGGTCCCATCTCGATCTCGAGGGTAACCCCCTCATTGGCCATCCGCTCGACAGTCTCGGTCCAACGAACCGGGCTGAACAGCTGACGCACCAGAGCCTGTTTGATGGCGGCCGGATCCTGTTCACAGGATACGTCGACATTATTGATGACAGCGATGGCAGGAACCTTGATCTCGATCCCGTCCAGCGCAGCTGCCAATTTTTCTGCGGCAGGTTTCATCAGGGCGCAGTGAGAAGGCACGGAGACCGGCAGCGGCAGTGCACGCTTGGCGCCGGACTCTTTCATCAGCACGTTGGCACGCTCGACGGCCTCTTTGTGACCGGCGATGACCACCTGGCCCGGAGAGTTGAAGTTGACCGGGGAGACCACTTGTCCTTGCGCCGCTTTTTCGCAGTTGGCGGCGATGGCGTCATTGTCCAGCCCGATGATGGCGGCCATGGCACCGGTGCCTTCCGGTACGGCTTCCTGCATGGCCAGACCACGCAGCTCGACCAGTTTGACCGCATCGGTAAAGGCCAGTGCACCGCTGCACACCAGGGCGGAGTACTCACCCAGGCTGTGGCCAGCCATCACGGCGGGGGTTGCCCCACCCTGCTGTTGCCACAGGCGCCACAGCGCGACAGAAGCTGTCAGCAAAGCAGGCTGGGTACGCCAGGTCTTGTTCAGATCGTCGGCCGGGCCATCCATCACCAGGGCAAACAGGTCATAACCCAGCACCTGGCTCGCCTCGGCGAAGGTCTCCTTGATCACGGCATGTTGTTCGGCCAGCTCGGCCAGCATGCCGACGGTTTGGGAGCCCTGTCCCGGGAAGGCAATGGCAAATTGGGTCATCATTGATTCCTTTAGATAAGACAAAAATGAGAGCGGCAGGATGAGCCAGATTGCTCATCCCGACCACGATCAGAGGCGAACCAGCGCCGAGCCCCAGGCAAAACCACCGCCGAAGGCTTCCAGCAATACCAGCTGGCCCGGTTTGATCCGGCCGTCACGCACCCCTTCATCGAAGGCGATGGGCACGGAGGCGGCAGAGGTGTTGCCGTGCTTGTCGAGGGTCAGCACCACCTTGTCCAGCCCCATGCCAAGCTTCTTGGCGGTGGCGCTGATGATGCGGAAGTTGGCCTGATGAGGCACCAGCCAGTCCAGCTCGCTCGGTGCGATGCCGGCGGCGGCCAGGGTCTCGGTGACGATCTCGCTCAAACGGGTGACCGCCACCTTGAACACATCGTTGCCCTTCATGTACATGTAGGCTTCAAGTTCGGCCCCCGGCATACCGCGGCGCGGCTGCGGCAGCTTGAGCAGATCGCCGTAACGGCCATCCGCATGCAGATGGGTGGAGAGAATGCCCGGCGTGTCGCTGGCGCCGATCACCACGGCCCCTGCCCCGTCACCAAAGAGGATGATGGTGCCGCGATCTTCCGGATCGCACATGCGCGACAGCACATCGGCCCCGACCACCAGTACGTGGCGGGCGGCACCGGATTTGACGAACTGATCGGCGATGGAGAGCGCGTAGGTGAAGCCGGCGCAGGCGGCGGCCACGTCAAAAGCCGGGATCCCTTGCACCCCGAGCAGGCCCTGCAATTCACAGGCGGCGGCCGGGAAGGCGTTCTCGGCACTGGTGGTGGCCAGCACTATCATGTCGAGATCGGCGGCGGTCAGGCCCGCCGCGTCCAGGGCGCGCAGAGCGGCCTGGTGAGACAGGGTGGCGACGGTTTCATCGGCACCGGCAATGCGACGTTCACGGATCCCGGTACGCTCCACAATCCACTCGTCGCTGGTTTCCACCATCTGTTCGAGATCGGCATTGGTACGTACCGAGTTCGGCAGATAACTGCCAGTACCCAAAATTTTGCTATGCATAGAGTTCTTATAGATCCCTGTCGGAAAAGACAGATTCAAGGCGATCTGCTATTTGCAATGGAAGTTGATGCTTGGCCTCTTGCGCGGCCAGCAGGATCGCGTTACACAGGGCGCGCCGTTCGGCCCGCCCGTGGCTTTTTACCACAATGCCGCGCAATCCTAACAGACTTGCACCGTTATACTGGTCGGGGTTCAGGTAAGAAAAACGCCGTTTGAACATAAATCCGGCGATACGACCAAGAAAACTGCGTTTTTTGCGGGGATATCCGGCCAGTTGGGCCATCATCCGCACGACCCCTTCCGCCGTCTTGAGGGCCACGTTGCCGACAAAACCGTCGCAGACGATCACGTCGCACTCGCCGCTGAAGATCCGGTCCCCTTCGACAAAACCGACGAAGTTGAGCGCCTGGCACTGGCGCAGCAACTCGGCACTGTGGCGCACCAGATCGTTGCCCTTGATCTCTTCCTCCCCCACGTTGAGCAGGGCCACCCTGGGAGTGGCAATGCCCTCCACCTTTTCAGCCACCACGGCGCCCATCACCGCAAATTGCAGCAGGGTATCGGCATCGCAGCTGACGTTGGCGCCAAGATCGAGCATCACGGTACGTTTGCCGGAAAGAGTGGGCAGCGCCTTGATGAGGGCGGGTCGGTCGACCCCGGGCAGGGATTTGAGCACGCACTTGGCCATGGCCATCAGCGCACCGGTATTGCCGGCGCTGACGCAGGCATCGGCCTCGCCGGCCTTCACCAGATTGAGGACGACCCGCATGGAGGAGTCTTTCAGGGTGCGCAGCGCCACGATCGGTTTGTCGCCCATGCCAACCACCTGGGATGCATGCACGAAACGAACGCGGGGATGATTCAGCAAGCCATGTTGCTGCAAAAGAGGGGTGGTCTGGTGTTGATCACCAACCAGGATCAGTTTTAACTGGGGTAAAAGAGACAGTGCCTGCACGGCGGCAGGCACTGTTTCCGAGGGGCCAATATCTCCCCCCATGATGTCTAGCGCGACAGTTTGCGTAGACAAAGGCAATCCTTAAGCGATTACCTTTTTACCGCGGTAGAAACCATCGGCAGTCACGTGGTGACGACGATGGATTTCGCCACTGGTCTGATCAACAGTCAGGGCAGCGGTGGTCAGCGCATCGTGGGAACGACGCATGCCACGCTTGGCACGGGTTTTACGGTTCTGTTGTACGGCCATTGTAGGCTAACTCCTAAATTCACTTACGTTTAAGCTCTTCAAGAACTGCAAAGGGATTCGGCCGCTCATCAGCAGGTTCGATTTCACCCCAGGTCATCTCCATGTTACCGCGCGGGCAAGCATCCATGGGATGCATGGCCACCTGCGGCAACGAGAGGATGAGTTCATCCTCCAGGATTTGATGAAGATCCATCTCGCCGTTTTCGTCCAACTCAATGGGCTCATAAGCTTCCGGCAGTTCTTCCTCGTTTGTTCTCTCGAACAGCGGAGTGTAGATAAATTCAGCTTCACAGAGATGCTCGAATGTTTCTCCACAACGCTGGCAAACCAGGTCAACCTTGGCATGGGCAGTGCCTTTCATAACGGTCAACTTCTGGACATCTTTGCCAAAGTGCAGCGATACATCGATATCACTCTGCAAGCCTGCGGTTGATTCCTCCAGCCTGGGCATCTGCGACTTTTCCACTATCCCGACATAATCGAGCAGCTTCGAGGCACTACGGACTGGATCAACCTTTACGGGCAACTTCACCTTTTGCATAGGGCGCGAATATTATAGGTCCAACAACTGATAGTCAAAGGAAAAAGTCCTTACCGCCGATGATTTTAACCTCACAACCCCCGCTCATGGCGGAACTTGCGCTCACCGGTGGCTGATTATGCCATAAACCAACGGATCCGACACCGGATCCTGGCCGTATTTGCGCTGACGGTATGGATCCGGCTCACTCCTTGACAGCAGAATTTCACAGCGCAGGTGAATCAACCACTCCCCTGCCCCTGCGGGTTCATGGATGGCTGTCGCACGGCCCGACCTGGCGTCCCTGCCACATATGGGCGCAAGGGCAAGATTCGGGCGGGATGGCCTCCATCAGGCGACGGATGGCCCGAAAACTGTCCAGCGCGGCCTGGGCGGCGATGGGGTTGATGAGCCAGGCTGGCAGGTTATCACCCGGGTTGGTATAGGTTTCGAGGCGTATCAGGGTAGTGCCGTTGAGTTGCGGCACCGCCTCCCAACGTCCTTCACTTGCGCGGATCCGCACCCGACCGGGGTAAGGCGGCAGTGCATCAGGGGCGGCCCATACCGTCAGCACCAGGCCACAATTTGGCTGGCGTTGCAGGCGGGAGTGGGTGATAAGCTCCCGCTCCTGCACCGGCCAGGGCGCAGAGAGCCGGGTATAGACCAGATCTTCATCGGGCGCCGGTTTGGCCAGCACCCTTACCTCCAAGCTCTGAGGCAGCCACTCCTGATGGCGGGCAGTATCGCGCAGTACGGCCAGCAGCGCCGACGGCGGAGCGGCCACGTTCATCTCCAGGCGCAAAGCCTGAAAAGCGCCAGGGGGATGAGCCCGGCTCCACAGCAATATGCCCGCCTCCCCCGCCTGCAGGTGCCAGCCCTGTGCCCAGGCCGGCACGCAGAGCAACCATAACAGCCATATCCCGACTCTCATCATCCATGACCCCGCCTTGCCCATTCCTATGCTTATAGCCGTTTTTCTGGCCCTGCGAGGTACTGATCAGGGTTAACCCGCGCCAGCGGCCCCGATATGCTGGTGGTAGAGCCGTTTGATCTCGTCGCGCAGCCACAGCACCTTGGTGTTGTGGTTGTTGCGCTTGTGCCAGAGCAGGATGAAGGCGATGTCGAGTTGCCGATAGAGGGCTTCATCCAGCGGCAGCGGCAAGGAGATCAGATTGTCGTGGTGCTGGCGGGCATAGCTGGCGCAATAGGAGGGCACCACCGCGATCAGTTCGTGGTCAGACTGGGCTGCGATGTGCAGCGCCTGCTCGAAGCTGGAGACCCGGATCGGCACCTGCCGGCTGAGCCCCTCATCATCCAGCAGGCTGTCGAGCGCCCAGGCATCGCTCGCCTCCCACACCACGCTGACATGGGGATAGGCGAGGAAGTTGTCGAGATTCCAGGTGCGGGCCAGCAGCGGATGATCCTTGCGCAAAAACACCATGGGCCTGTCTTCGAACAACACCTCGTGATCGATGTAATAGGGCAGCCGGTTGACCCTGGCCAGCGAGCTGGGGTGGGTTTCCCTCGCACAGAAGCCGAGATCGGCATCGCCATTGATGATGTCGTTGAGGGAGTGATGGTCCCAGTTCATGATCCGGATGGTCGATTTGCGATAGGTTTCATAAATCACCATGGGCAGATCATTGAGAAAGCTGATGTAAAAGGGCGACTCCAGCACCAGCCTGAAGGCGGCCCCCGCCGGAATGGCATTGCCGCAGAGAGAGGCGATGTTGCCCGATAGCTGGAACCACTCCTTGAGCTCTTCCTCCAGGGTGAGCGACAGATTGGTGGGCTCCAACCCCCGCTGAGTGCGAAGAAACAGCGGGTCGTCGAACCAGTCGCGCAGCCGCGCCAGCGCCTTGCTGACGGTAGGCGCCGTGACATTGAGTTTCTTGGCAGCCTTGGTGACACTGCGCTCTTGCAGCAACAGCCGAAATACCACCAACAAATTGAGATCGAGGTCGATCAGGGGACGCATGCTCAGGGATTCTCCATGACCGGGACACCATGGGCGGGGCTATCGAAGGCCGGTCCCAGGGCGCGAAAGAGCAGATAGAGTAACACGGCGCCGAGCAGGGCACAGGCAAGCAGCGTGCTGGGGGCAAAGCCAAGCCACCCCATCAGCCAGATATAGCCGGCGCTCACGGTTATCTGGGCAAGGCAGAGAGTGGCGCTGGCGAGCGCTATCTGATGACGACAACTGGCCAGCGCCTCGCCCATGGCGATGCCGAAGCTCGCGGAAAAACCGATGCAGGTGAAGGCAAAGCCCGCCAGCAGCAGCCACAGGCCCCAGGAGCTCTCAAGATGAGAGGCCAGGATCAGCAGCAGCGCCAACCCCAACCCGCCGTGGGCCAGTGCGAGCAGGCTGTGCTTGTGGAGTCGACGCAGCAACAAGGGGGCGAAGAAGGAGGTGATCATGCTGATCATCGCCATGATCATCATGATGCGGGCATACTCTGCGGCTGCCAGCCCCCTCTGGGTCATCAGGATCATGGGTGAAGTGCTGACATAGGTCAGAATGCAGGTCATGCCGGCACTGCTCAACCCACACATCCAGAGGAACTGCGGCACTCGCAAGAAGGCAAAGCGGGCTGCTGACGCACTCGAGGATGGCTCAGGGTGCGCCGGCAGGCTCTCTTTCAGCCCCAGCAGGTTGATCAGCAGCACCACGCCGCCAAGCAGCGCCATGGCCTGAAAGATGGCATGCCATGGGAAGCCGGTCAGGATGAGATAGCCGAGCAGCGGCGCCAGCACGGGGATCACGCAAATGACCCCATTGATGGCCGACAGCACGGCCGCCAGCCGTGCCGGTGGCAACACGTCTCGCAGCACGGTAAAGGTCATGATGTAGAGCGCGCCAGCCCCTGCCCCCTGGCCTACCCGCGCCAGCAGAAACTGCGCAGGGTCGTCGGCGCTGCCGGCCAGTAGCGACGCCAGCATAAACAAGCCGGCCCCACTCAGGATCACCGGCCTGCGACCGTGGCGATCCGCCAGCAGGCCGGCCAGCGGGACGGTCGCGGCCATGCCGAGCAGATAGAGGGAAAACGCGGTGTGCAGCTGAGCCTCGCTGGCCTGAAGGCTGGCACCTATGTTGGGCAACGCCACCAGATAGAGATCGATCCCCACTGGGTAGAGCGTGATCATCAAAAAACAGCAGAGCATGTAACGGCCCATGGTGACTCCTCAGCGAATGGGTAGCATCGACGGGGCACTATAGCGTCAGGCCGGATGAATAAGCCGATAGCGGTGTTTTCCAATCTCGACATGCTGGAAAAGAGAATAGCGGCGATATTTGCCCTCACCGCACGGTGGCGATACCATCCACGCCTGCCCGTTTCTGAACCTGGATACCTGATTGCCATGTCGCGTCCCCTGATCCTCGCTTCCACCTCCCGTTACCGCAAAGCCCTGCTGGAAAAGCTGGGCCTCCCCTTTGAGTGCGCCGCGCCAAATGTTGATGAATCCGTGCTGCCCGGTGAAGATGCACAGACGCTGGTGGCTCGCCTTGCCCATGCCAAGGCCCGTGCCATCGCCGACCAGCATGATCAGGGGTTGATCATCGGCTCGGATCAGGTGTGCGTCTGTGATGGCCGGATCCTGGGCAAGCCGGGAACGGTCGAGCGAGCAGTGGCCCAGCTGATGGCGGCCCAGGGGCGCAGCGTCACCTTTTATACCGGCCTGTGCGTGCTGGACGCCGCGTCTGGCCGCGCCGAACAGCTGATAGAACCCTTCACCGTTCACTTTCGCCAGCTGGATGAGGCGGCCATTCGCCGCTATGTAGAAGCTGAACAGCCCCTCGACTGTGCGGGCAGCTTCAAGTGTGAAGGCATGGGGATCGTGCTGTTCAAGGCCTTGGAAGGGCGCGATCCCAATGCGCTGATCGGCCTGCCGTTGATCGGCCTGATCGAGCTGCTGGCCCGCCACGGTATCGCCCTGCCCTGATGGGAGCGGCATGTCAGCCATGAAAAACGGGAGCCTTGGCTCCCGTTTTTCATTTATTCATCTGTCATATCGCAAGGCTAATCCAGCAACCGCTGGAGCTCCGCCATGGTATCGACCACCGCCAGCGGATGATGGGCCAGCAAGCGGGTACGGTCGTGCACGCCCCAGCTCACCCCGATCCGCGGCATGGCCAGCGCCTCGGCCATCGCCATGTCGTGGATGGAATCACCGATCATCACCGCCTGGTGCGGGGCAATGCCCAGCTCATCCAGAATTTGCGTCAGCATCAGGGGATCAGGCTTGGAGTTGGCCTCGTCCGCCCCGCGCGTGGCGGCAAAGAGCAGCCGCAACCCGGTTTCATCCAGTACCCTGTCCAATCCACGCCGGGACTTGCCGGTAGCGACCGCCAGGGCCACCCCTTGTGCATGCCAATGCAGCAGCAGTTCCCTCGCACCGGCAAACAACGGGCTGGGTGTGCTGTCATGCACGTAATGGTGGCGATAGCGGGCGATCAGGGCGTTGGCTCGCTCACCCCCCTGCTCCAGGGAAAACAGCCGGGGGATACCGACCTCCAGACTGAGACCGATGATCTGGTGCGTCTCGACGGCGGTGGGCACGGGCTCACCGCAATCACCCGCCGCGTGCGCCACACAGGCAACAATCCGGCCCACCGAGTCCATCAGGGTACCGTCCCAGTCGAAGATGGCGAGCCGGATGGTCTGCATCAGCGGGCCAACTTGTTCAGGAAGTCGTCGAGTTCGGGGGCCAGCGGGGCTTCCACCTGCATCTCGCGGCCATCGGCCGGATGGATGAAGCTCAGCTTCCAGGCATGCAAAAACAGTCGTTTCAGCCCCTGGCTGCGCATTTTATCGTCAAATGCGGCTTCTCCATACTTGTCATCACAGGCGATGGGATGACCCGCATGCTGGGTATGCACCCGGATCTGGTGGGTACGACCGGTGATCGGGCTGCACTCCACCAGGGTGGCCTCGGCAAACTGACGGGCAATCCGGAAACGCGTCTCGGAGGGCTTGCCATCGCTGCTGACCCGCACTACCCGCTCGCCGGATTGCAGGTCATTCTTGCGCAGCGGCGCATTGACCACCTTGACGTGAGGCTGCCACTGGCCACGCACCAGCGCCAGGTACTGCTTGCGCATGGTCTTGACCCGCAGTTGTTCATGCAGGCTGCGCAGGGCGCTGCGCTTCTTGGCAACCAGCAGTACGCCAGAGGTGTCGCGATCGAGCCGATGCACCAGTTCGAGGAAACGGGCTTCCGGGCGCAGGGCGCGCAGCCCTTCAATCACGCCAAAGCTCAGGCCGCTGCCGCCGTGTACCGCCATGCCGGACGGCTTGTTCAGCACTATCATGGCGTCATCTTCAAACAGGATCTGGCTCTCCAGACGCTGGATGCTGCCGAGATTGGCCGAGGGCAATTCGTTCTTTTCGGCAACCCGCACGGGGGGAACCCGTACCTCGTCGCCAGTGCAGAGTTTGTATTCCGGTTTGATGCGCTTTTTGTTGACGCGCACTTCCCCTTTGCGAAGGATGCGATAGATCAGGCTCTTGGGGACGCCCTTTAGCTGAGTCTTGAGAAAATTGTCGATGCGCTGCCCTTCATGCTCAGCTTCGATGGTGAGCAGCTGCACTTGTTGATGTATCTGTGTCATGGCGCGGATTTTAACACTGCCGGCGGCCCTTGGCTGCATGCTTTGTTGAAAAATGGCGCCTTGCTATAAAAGTGGTTTAAATGGGATAATAAACAAGGTTTTGTCATTGTGTTCAAGCCTTGTACTAAGTGGCCAAAATTTATGCCACCCAATCCCGAAACACCGTGTATATAAGAACATGACGGTTCCCGGGTGCGAGGTACAGCGCATGGAGAACGCAAACAGAACCGCTAATTTGTCTCCACACCGGTATCCTTTTCATGCCTTCTCGAGAAGGCTGGACCAGAGTGCCCTTAGTTTGCGCCTCATGCATACCCCAACCGGGAGGTTGCCCCAGTATGCTGAAGACCCGAGGCCGGCGCCGGCAGGATCCTGTGGAGGAAATCAAAATGACAAAATAACGAGAACTCAATGAAAAGAATGCTAATCAACGCGACTCAGGAAGAAGAGTTGCGCGTAGCGCTGGTTGACGGACAACAGCTCTACGATCTGGATATTGAAAGTCCGGGACACGAGCAGAAAAAAGCGAACATTTACAAGGGCAAAATCACCCGCGTAGAACCCAGTCTTGAAGCTGCTTTTGTCGACTATGGCGCCGAGCGCCACGGTTTCCTGCCGTTAAAGGAAATCGCCCGCAATTACTTCCCCTCCGGTTACTCCTATCAGGGTCGTCCCAACATCAAAGAAGTGGTCCGCGAAGGCCAGGAAGTGATCGTCCAGATCGACAAGGAAGAGCGTGGCACTAAGGGTGCAGCCCTCACTACCTTTATCAGTCTGGCCGGCAGCTACCTGGTACTGATGCCGAACAATCCTCGCGCCGGTGGTATCTCCCGCCGTATCGAAGGTGATGAACGGACTGAACTGAAAGAAGCCCTGAGCGGCCTGACCGTGCCGGACGGCATGGGCCTCATCGTGCGTACTGCCGGTGTGGGCAAATCCCCGGAAGAGCTGGAATGGGATCTGAACGTTCTGCTCAACCACTGGGAATCCATCCACAAGGCGTCACAGAGCCGCTCTGCACCGGTGCTGATCCATCAGGAAAGCAACGTCATCGTGCGTGCCATCCGTGACTACCTGCGTCGCGATGTCGGCGAGATCCTGATCGACAACCCGGTCATCTTCGAGCGTGCCAAGGCGCATATCGAGCTGGTTCGTCCCGATTTCCTCAATCGCGTGAAGCTGTACAAGGGTGAAGTTGCCCTGTTCAACCACTTCCAGATCGAGAGCCAGATCGAGTCGGCCTTCCAGCGTGAAGTGCGTCTGCCCTCCGGCGGCAGCATCGTCATCGATCCGACCGAAGCACTGACCTCCATCGATATCAACTCCTCCCGCGCCACCAAGGGCGGCGATATCGAAGAGACGGCGCTGCAAACCAACCTGGAAGCGGCCGACGAAATTGCCCGTCAATTGCGTCTGCGCGACCTGGGTGGCCTGATCGTCATCGACTTCATCGACATGACCCCGGTTCGCCATCAGCGCGAAGTGGAAAACCGTCTGCGTGAAGCGGTGCATCAGGACCGTGCCCGCATCCAGTTGGGCCGGATCTCCCGTTTCGGTCTGCTGGAGATGTCTCGCCAGCGTCTGCGTCCCTCCCTCAACGAGTCCAGCAGCCATATCTGCCCTCGTTGCCAGGGCCAGGGAGTGATCCGTGACAACGAATCACTGGCGCTGTCCATCCTGCGTCTCATCGAAGAAGAGGCCATGAAGGACAACACCGAGCAGGTTCACGGTCAGGTGCCGGTCGATGTTGCCGCCTATCTGCTCAACGAGAAGCGTGCCTCCATCGCCAGCCTGGAACAGCGCAATGATGTGCGTGTCTACATCATTCCGAACCAGCATCTGGAAACCCCGCACTACGAAGTGACCCGCATCCGTCAGAACGAGATCCCGGAAGCGGCCAGCTACGAGCTGAAAACCGAGATTGCCAAGCCGGTCTACCAGCCGAAGCAGGCTCAGGTGATCGAGCGCGAACAACCGCTGTTGCAAGGTTTTGTCCAGGCGCCCCAGCCGGCTCCCGCCGCGCCGGCCCCGGTCGTGGCGCCTGCCGCACCGGCAGCGCCCGAAGCAGGCCTGTTTGGCAAACTGTTCAAGGCCATCTCCGGCTTGTTCGGTTCCGACACCGCCCCTGCCGACGTGAAGGCTCCTGCCGACAAACCGGCAGCCCAGCGCGAAGCACGCAAGGATGAGGGGCATCGTCATCAGCGCGATGAAACTCGCAGCCGTGGTCAGCGTGGTCGTCGTGATGACAACCGTGGTAACCGCAGCCCTGCCGATACGGCAGAGAAGCGGGAAGCGGGTGCCAATCGTGAAGGTGGTGAAAGCCGCAACCGTCGTCCCCGCAAAGAGCGTGAGCCGCGCCAGGAGCGTGAAGCCCGTGGCGAAGTGCGTGAACAGCGCATGGAACGTGAACCTCGCGAGGCTCGTGAGCCACGTCAGGAACGCGAACCCCGCGCACCGCGCCCTGCTCGTGAACCCCGTGCTCCGCGTGAACCTCGCGCCGAAGTGGTCGTTGACGCGGTAGAAACCGTCGATACCACCATGGTCAACGACGAGCCGCGTCTGGAAAAAGAGCAGAAAGTGGCTGAGCGCCGCGAACGCCGTCAACTGCGCAAGCAGATCCGGGTCGATGCCCCGGCCAGCGACGTTGCCGCCCTGCCCGCCGATGCTCCGGTTGTTGCCGAAGAGGCCTCCGACGCAGTAGAGCAGCACGATGAGCAGGCCGAAGGCCAGCGTCGTTCCCGCCGTACGCCGCGCAATCAGCGTATCGAAGGCCAACGTCGCAAGCGCATCAATGAAGATGCCCGCAGCCAGCGTGAAGATGAAGAACAGTCTGCCGAAGGCGCTGCCCCTACCCTGACAGCAGCTGCCCAGGCAGATGCCGCCCAGGTAAAAGTGGAAGAGCCGGCTGTCCCTGTCATCACCATTCCCAGTGCTGAAGCTGTTGCCGCCGCCCTGCAGGCCTCTGCTGCGCTGACCGAGCATGTCGTGCCAGAAGCCGTTGTGGCCGAAGCTCACGAGCAGGCTGAGGTCGTGGCTGCAGAGCCAGTGGTAACCGAAGCGGTAGCTGCTGAAGAAGCCCAGGTAGCGGTTGTCAACGAGCCAGTGGTTGCAGAAGTTGCGGCCCCGGTCGCAGCGGAAGTCGTTGCTGTTGAGGCACCGGCCGTCGAGACTGCCGTGGTTGAAGCTGCAGCTGCTGCCCCAGCAGTTGAAGAAGCGGCTCCGGCAGTGGTTGTAGCCGAGGTTGCCCCTCTGGTGGTTGAACAGCCAGCTCCGGTCGCTGAAGCTGAACCTGTCATTGCTGACGAGGCTCCGGTAGCCGCTGCCATAGCAGCCCCTGTGGCCAAGCAAGTCAAACGTGGTGGTGGCCTGCTGGCCGGTGCCCGCAAGGCCTCTGCTCCGATGGCCACACCGGCTGCGGCCCCTGCCCTGCCAGTACGCGAGCCGGTTGATCATGCGCCGCTGGTGCGCAGTGAAGTGGCAAGCTCAGGTCGCCATGGCGGCAGTACCGCAGCGGTCAACGTTGCAACCAGCCCGGCCGGTCGTCCTTGATGACTCGCTAGTCTGACAAAAAGAGCCACACATTGTGTGGCTCTTTTTTTAGATATTATTTAGCGCCAGTTTGTTTCGGTTACCCGTTCCTTTACCACGACCTACCTACCTACTAGCACTTAGTGCCCCAAGTCTCCCTTATCATATTGAATAACCACAGCCATTGGCTCGCTGCGGCTCAATCCACACTCCTTGTTTTGTCTTCCTGCTGCTGCGACTGTATGGCTCCTGATTTAGGCAGACTGGATAAGATAAGAGCCGGCACAGATACAAATATCGCGCTGTGTAGACATCCTTGACGACACTGCTGCGCATGAACTGCATGGCCAAGCCTGTCACCCATCTCGAAATCGGTTTGAAGTGCGTATGCCTCTATCAACCGGCATCGATTGGTCATTCGACCTTTCATCCTCTCGGCAATCCAGACGTGCTGCCGACCAATGCAGGCAAAGACCCCTCTTCCACAGCCGCCAACACAAGTAATCCCATCTGCTAATTTAGGCAGTCATGTGCCATGAGATGGCAGGTATCAACCTTAGCCGAGCAGCTCCATGACTCTCGCGGCACCCTATGCAGGGGGGGTATTAACCGCAAAAGACGCCCAATCTGCCACCTCCCTCTGTCTTGAATACCTATTGATGGGTGGGGATGATCTTAGTAGGTGAGAGAAGTAATTGATTGGATGGAAAATTTAGTTTGATGGCATATAAAGGATGATCAAATTGGAAACCCGGCTGGCGGGAGCCAGGCATCACATATCCGTTTTGAGGTCATGAAAAAAGGGCCGCAAGGGCCCTTTCTCAACATACTTCTGGTATCTGCTATCAGCTGAACAGATGATGGCTGATCAGGAACAGACCACCAGAGAGCAGCATGGTCAGCGGCAGGGTCAGCACCCAGGCCATCAAGATGGTCTTGATGGTCTGGCTCTGCAGGCCCGACTTGTTGGCCACCATGGTCCCCGCTACGGCAGAGGAGAGGATGTGGGTGGTCGATACCGGCATCCCGGTCAAACTGGCCACACCGATGGAGGCGGCAGCGGTGATCTGGGCGGCGATCCCCTGGCTGTAGGTCATGCCGGAGGAACCAATCTTCTCGCCTACGGTGTAGACGATACGACGCCAGCCCACCATGGTGCCACAGCCCAGCGCCAGCGCGATGGAGACGATGACCCAGGTCGGTGCATATTCGGCAGTGGCCGTCAGATCCTTGCGCCATTTGGCAAGGTCGGTCAGCTCTTTGGCCGGCAGCGGCAGCTTGGACACCTTGCGAGCGGTATCGTCGATGCACAGCAACAGACGGCGCACTTCACGGCGGTCGGTCAGGTCCATCTCTTCATAGGTCCGCACTTGGGCAAGACGATTGTCCAGCGTGGCCATGGCCTGCAGAGCACCATCAGCAGCACAGTGAGTCATCAACTCTTCCTGGGCCTGGGCAGGCACACTGAAGTTCACTACCTTGGAAACCTGCTCATGGTTGCGCTGATAGATCTCCATGATGCGCTGATTGGCATCCTGGGTACGATCCAGGTCATAGGAGCGACTGTTCATGTCCAGTGCGAAATAGGCAGGTGCCATGCAGATCAGCACCAGCATCACCAGACCGATGCCCTTCTGGCCATCGTTGGAACCGTGCACAAAGCTCACGCCCATGGCAGACGCCACCAGAGTGAGACGCGCCCAGAACGGCGGATGCTTCTTGCCGTCCACCAGCAGACGCTCTTCCGGGGTCTTGTGGATCTTGCTGCCCTGCCAGACGCGTTTCATGGCGAACAGCAGCAGCGCGGCGATGATGAAACCGACGGTGGGAGAGATGATGAGGGAAAGCATGATGTCGATGGCTTTCGCGACGTTGATGCCTTCCTGCAGCGGTTGATGGCTGATCCAGGCATAGGCGCCGCCTACCCCCAGAATGGAGCCGATCAGCGTGTGTGAGCTGGACGCCGGGATCCCGAAGAACCAGGTACCCAAATTCCACACGATGGCGGAAAACAGCAGGGAGAACACCATGATCAGACCCTGAGTGGAGTCCATCCCCAGCAGCAGATCGATGGGCAGCAGGTGGACAATGGCATAAGCCACGCCCAGACCACCCATCATGACCCCGGCAAAGTTGAACAGACCGGAGGCTACTACTGCCATGTGTGCCGGCATCGCCTTGGTATAGATAACCGTTGCTACCGCGTTGGCGGTATCGTGAAAGCCGTTGATGAATTCATAGGCCAACACAAAAAAAACGGCCAATACCAAACCGATTGACCACCACAAACCCAAACCACTAAACATTTCAAACATAAAAAACGAACCTGTTTATGAGTTGCGGCGGATTATGCCAGAAGGCTGGTAACGCCATACCCGTTGTTGAAATATTTCAGTAAGAAAAAAAAAGAGCATTCCGCCAGTAAATAGCTTAGAGCCAGTCACCATGCGGCTTGTCCTTGATTAATTAAACAGACCTTGCCTGACAAAAACAGTTCCCAAACGGGAACAATTCATCATCAGTATGCCGCAAAAACCACTCTCACCGACTTAGGCTCCGTCAATTTTCGACCAACCGCATCGCCCTGTTTGTACAAATGACAGGCAAGATCACTCCCTCGCCCTGCCCTCTTTGCCACATCAATCTGCCCAAGCGAATGGAGAGGGCGCCATCGGCGCCCTCTTTTAACACATTGCCGTCGGCTCGACTGTCGACCCGCTCTCAGTCCTGATTGATGCGGCTGGCAACCGCACCCTGCTGGCTCTTGTACTTGGCGTTTTCCCGTTTGTTGTAGGGACGCGCCGCCACACCGGAGAGCATCTCGAAGTTCAGCGCACCGATCTTCATCTTGGGGCGCAGCGCCAGCGGCAGCTTGCCGCCGTTGTAGAACTCCAGCACGATGCGGCCGGACCAGCCCGGATCGATGCGGTGCGCGGTCACGTGCACCATCAGCCCGAGGCGGGCCAGGGACGAGCGGCCGTCGAGCCAGCCGACGATATCGGCCGGCAGGGTGACCGATTCATAGGTCACCGCCAGGGCCAGCTGACCCGGGTGCAGATAGAAGGCTTCGCCATCCGGCACATGGATCTCATCGCTCATCACCCGATCGATGGCGTCGGCCATTTCGCTGCTGGGGCCGCTCAGATCGATGTAGGGGGCGGTATGATCGCGAAACACCCGAAACTCGTTGCCCAGCAGCACGTCGACGCTGACGCCGCTGATCCGTTCAATGCCGGGTCTGGGCTCAATGACGATCTTGCCTTCATCCAGATGACGTTCGATATCGGTATCACAAAGACGCATTGGGCGACTCTCCTGACAAATTGTTCATTTAAAAAAGCCGGGCATCACCCGGCTTGATATCTCTCAACCAATCAACATGTGGCGGATACGCGCCTTGAGCATGTCGATGGCGATGCGGTTCTTGCCGCCACGGGGGACGATCACGTCCGCGTACTGCTTGGAAGGCTCGATAAACTGCAGGAACATGGGGCGTACCGTCTTCTGGTACTGCTTGAGCACCGAGTCCATGGTCCGGCCACGCTCCTGCACGTCACGCACCAGACGGCGCAGCAGGCAGATATCGAGCGGCGTATCCATGAAGATGGAGGCATCCATCAGATCTCGCAAGCGGCTGTCAGTCAGCAGCAGGATCCCTTCCAGAATGATCACCCGGCGCGGTGCGAACGGGGTCACTTCACTCATGCGGGTATGTTCGGTATAGGAGTATTGGGGAATATTGACCGCATCACCTTGCACCAGCTGGCTCAGGTGCTGGACCAGCAGATCGTGATCCAGCGCGTTGGGGTGGTCATAGTTGGTTTTGACCCGCTCTTCCATGGTCAGGTGGGTCTGATCGCGGTAGTAGCAATCTTCGGTGATCACGCCAATCTGACCGGCTCCCAGCTCGGCCACCAGCTCTTCATAGATGGTTTGGGCTATAAGACTCTTGCCGGAAGCGGATGCACCAGCAATACCGATGATCACACACGAATGTTGAGTATCAGACATTGAAAATACCTAAAGAGAAGAGCAGTGGGGATGGTTTAAACCGATCCATTATATAAAAAAGGGTGAGCCATGCCCACCCTCAAATCCACCCCAGGCGGTCGACCGCCGATTATTCATCCAGCGCCATGGCATAGAGGGGGGTCGCAATCGGTTTACCGCTGAAATAGAGTTCAGCTCCCACCCGACGAGCCAGTTTCAGATAGGCCTCTGCCAGCTCCCCGGTCGGGGCGCCGAACACGGTCGGACAGCCATCGTCCATGTGCTGGCGGATGTCGATGTGCAGCGGCAGCTGGCCAAGCAGTGCCACCTGATACTGTTCCGCCATCTTCTGGCCACCACCGGTACCAAACAGCGGCTCATGATGACCACAGGCGCTGCAGACGTGGTAACTCATGTTCTCGATGATGCCGAGCACCGGCACGCTGACCTTGTTGAACATGGCCAGTCCCTTGCGGGCATCCGCCAGCGCCACGTCCTGCGGCGTGGTGACGATCACCGCCGCCGTGGTCGGCACCTGCTGGGCCAGGGTCAGCTGGATGTCGCCGGTACCCGGCGGCATGTCCACCACCAGATAGTCCACTTCGCCCCAGCGGGTCTCGTGGAGGATCTGGGCCAGCGCCTTGCTCGCCATGGGGCCACGCCAGATGGTGGCATCCTGCTCGGCCACCAGATAACCGATGCTGTTGCTCTTGAGGCCGCATGCCATCACCGGCTCCATCAGCTTGCCGTCATGGCTGACAGGACGCTCCTTCAAGGTCCCGGTCATGGTCGGAATGGAGGGGCCGTAGATGTCCGCATCCAGAATGGCGACCCGCGCCCCCTCTTTTTGCAGCGCCAGCGCCAGGTTGACCGCGGTAGTGGACTTGCCCACCCCGCCCTTGCCGGAGGCAACCACGATGATGTTGCGAATGCCCTGCACCGCCGCCAGCCCTTGCGCTCGCGGCAAGCTGGCGACCTCGATTTCGCCTACCCAGTCGATACGGGTGGCGCCGGTGGCGCTGCGCAGGCGGGCGTCAAACTCCTGCTTGATCTGCTCAAACAGGGAGTGGCCTGCAAAGGGCAGCACCAGCTTGATGGTCAGCGTCGAGCCCTGTTTGTCGATGCTGCGCACGAAGCCGGCAGCCACCAGATCCTTGCCCCAGCCAGTTGGCTTAAATTCGGCGAGGATCTGTTTTACTGAATCAATCACCATTAACTCCTCATTATCTTGTCTTTATCTTGAGGTGAACGGTTACCGCACACAAATCAGTGGCTTGCCTGCTGGTCGACCAGCGTGCGCCGGCAGGGCGGACGAGCCACAACCCTAGGCAGGCTACCCCCAATTCGGGTAACATGCACGGCACTCTATCATCCCAACAAGCACATCAAGAACGACTATATGGCAACTGATCCTCGTACAATGCTGGTAACCTGCGCCCTTCCCTATGCCAATGGCTCCATCCATCTTGGCCACATGCTGGAACACATCCAGGCCGATATCTGGGTTCGTTATCAGCGAATGCGCGGTCACCAGGTGCACTTTGTCTGTGCCGACGATGCCCACGGCACCCCGATCATGCTCAAGGCCCAACAGCTGGGGATCACCCCGGAAGAGATGATCGCGGCCGTCTCCAAGGAGCACCAGGCCGACTTCGCCGGCTTCAACATCAGTTTTGACAACTATCACTCCACTCACAGCGACGAGAACCGCGAGCTGGCGGAGCTGATCTACGGCCGTCTGCAGGCTGGCGGCAAGATCAAGAGCCGCACCATCTCCCAGCTGTTCGACCCTGAAAAGTCCATGTTCCTGCCGGACCGCTTCGTCAAGGGTACCTGCCCCAAGTGCAAGTCCCCTGAGCAGTATGGTGACAACTGTGACAGCTGCGGCGCGACCTACAGCCCGACCGAGCTGATCGATCCGAAATCCGCCGTCTCCGGCGCCACCCCGGTGATGAAGGACTCCGAGCACTTCTTCTTCGACCTGCCGCAGTTTGAAAAATGGCTGGCAGAGTGGGTGCGCGGCTCTGGCGCCATCCAAGAAGAGATGGCCAACAAGATGCAGGAGTGGTTCGAGAGCGGCCTGCAGCAGTGGGACATCACCCGTGACGCCCCCTACTTCGGGTTCGAAATTCCCGGCGCCCCGGGCAAGTACTTCTACGTCTGGCTGGATGCCCCCATCGGCTACATGGCGTCGTTCAAGAACCTGTGCAACAAGCGCGGCGACATCGATTTCGACAGCTACTGGAAAGCGGACTCCGAGGCCGAGCTCTATCACTTCATCGGCAAGGACATCGCCTACTTCCACTGCCTGTTCTGGCCGTCCATGCTGGAAGGCGCCGGTTTCCGCAAGCCGACCAAGGTCAACGTACACGGCTACGTGACCGTCAACGGCGCCAAGATGTCCAAGTCCAAGGGCACCTTCATCAAGGCTTCCACCTATCTCAACCATCTGGATCCAGAGTGCCTGCGTTACTACTACGCCGCCAAGCTCAACAGCCGCATCGACGATCTGGACTTGAACCTCGATGACTTCGTCGCCCGCGTCAACGCCGACGTGGTCAACAAGCTGGTCAACCTGGCGTCGCGCAACGCCGGTTTCATCGCCAAGCGTTTCGACGGCAAGCTGGCGGCGACCTGCGCCGAGCCTGAGCTCTACGCCGAGTTCGCCAACGCCCGCACTGCCATCGCCGAGGCCTACGAGAGCCGCGAGTTCAGCCGCGCCATCCGCGAGATCATGGCGCTGGCCGACAAGGCCAACCGCTACGTGGATGACAAGGCTCCCTGGGTCATCGCCAAGCAGGAAGGCGCTGACGCCGAGCTGCAGGCGGTCTGCTCCGTCGGCATCAACCTGTTCCGCGTGCTGATGGCCTACCTCAAGCCGGTAATGCCGCTGCTGGCCGAGCGTGCCGAAGCCTTCCTGGGGGAAACCCTCAGCTGGGATGGCATCGAAATGCCGCTGGTTGATCACACCGTTGCCCCGTTCAAGGCGCTGTTCTCCCGCATCGAACCGGCCAAAATCGAAGCCATGATCGACGCGTCCAAGGAAGATCTGGCCAAAGAGCAGGCACCGAAAGCGAGCGGCCCGCTGGTAGACGATCCCATCAGCGAGACCATCAGCTACGACGACTTCGCCAAGATTGACCTGCGCGTAGCGCTGATCAAGAAGGCCGAAGCCGTACCGGAAGCGGACAAACTGCTCAAGCTGCAGCTGGATATCGGCGGTGAGACCCGTCAGGTGTTTGCCGGTATCAAGTCCGCCTACAATCCGGAAGATCTGGAAGGCAAGCTGACCGTGATGGTGGCCAACCTGGCCCCGCGCAAGATGCGTTTCGGCATGTCCGAAGGCATGGTGCTGGCGGCAGGCCCGGGCGGCAAGGATCTCTGGATCCTGGAGCCGCAGGACGGCGCCCAGCCCGGCATGCGCGTCAAGTAAGCGAAGCCCGGTCATCAAGCAATCAAGGGAGGCCTGCGGCCTCCCTTTTATTTTTCCCTCTTCGCCCCCTTCCCTCTTTCCTCTCCCCACTGAACGCCCTGGATGGTGCGCACTTCACCCCTTCGGTGCTTGTTGCGTTTGGGTAATTTGCCTAGACTGGCGATTCACTTCGGGCCCATGGCCCCCTTCATCAGGCAAGGAGCAAGCATGATCACCTTATATGGCACCCCCGTCAGTCGGGCCCTGCGCGTATCCTGGTTACTGGAAGAGCTGGACGTGGCGTGGCAGTTCCAGTTTCTCGACTTCGCCAAGGGCGAGAACCGCAGCGACTGGTTTTTGACCCTCAACCCGAGCGGCAAGATGCCGGTGCTCAAGGACGGGGAGTTTGTGCTGACCGAATCTGCCGCCATCATGCAGTACCTGGCCGAGGTGTATGGCCCGAACTGGCTGCCAGCCAGAGGGACCCAGACCTCGGCGCTGCACGCCCAGTGGGTCAGTTTCATCACCTGCGAGCTGGAGCAGCCGCTGTGGACCATCGGCAAGCACCGCTTCGCCCTGCCCGAGGCCCAGCGTCTGCCGGCCATCTTCCCCACCGCCAAGTGGGAGTTCGACAAGGCGGCGGCCATCGCCGAATCCTGGGTACCCGAGCAGGGTTACCTGCTGGGGGAACAGATCACCATCGCCGATCTGCTGCTGGCCCATACCCTGATGTGGGCCACCCGCTTCGAGCAGACCATTCCCCCCAAGCTGGCGGCCTATCGGGATCGTCTGGCCAAACGCCCCGCCCTGCAGGCGGTGCTGGCCAAGACCCAGGCCATCGCCGATGCCGCCCAGGCCGGCTGACCCAAGAGCGCCATCGACGCAAACGGGAGCCTGTGTGGCTCCCGTTTTTCATGGCGGTTCGGCGTCATTGGCGTGGCAAGGCGCTCAATTGGTATGAAAGCCGCTCCCCTTGGGTGGCGGCGCCACTTCATACTCCATCCGGGTCACCTCGGCGGTGCGCGGCCCGCGCTCCAGCCAACCCAGCATCATTTGCACGCTCTGCTCCGGCCCGCAGATGAGGATCTCCACCGAGCCATCTTCCAGGTTGTAGGCATGGCCCCGCAGCCCCAGTTGCAGCGCCCGCTCCCGGGTGAAGTAACGAAACCCCACCCCCTGAACCAGGCCCCACACTCGCACGACAAACGATTGCTCTCCCATTTCTCACACCTTCCCCTTAAGAAATTTCCCCCCAAGGCGATAATGAGCGCGACACTCTCATCCCCTTGCAGGACGCAATACCATTATGAAAGAAGTAAAGTTTCGGTGGGTTGACCGTTATCTCATTCACCTCACGATCAGCGAAAAATTTCTCATCACCTTCTGGTGCCCGCTGCTGTTCATCGCCTTTCTCAGCTGGTATCTGCTGGCCGACGGTCACCAGCAACAGATACAGCTGCGCCTGGATCAGCTCAAGCAGCGGGTCGAACTGAGTGCCCAGCTCTCAAGCCAGCATGCCGGTCTCACCCTGCCGGCCGAGCTCACGCTGAGCCCGACCGGCAGCACAGGGCTAACCCGGCAGGGCGACATCTATCGATACGGCGCCAGCGCCGGTCAGGCCGGGATCGTCACCGGCACCCTGGATGCCTCCCGCTACTCCATGTGGGATGGTCAGGGCACCACGCTCACCATCATCGCCGTGCTGGCTGCCCTGCTGGCGCTGGTCACCCACTACCTGATGACCTTTGTCTCCGGTGCGCTCTACTCCACCAACAAGGCGTTGCAGACCGTGGCGGATGGCGACCTCACCTTCCGCCTCAACTTCTTCCCGGTGCGCGACGAGTTCTCCATTCTGGCGGGCAGCATCGACAGGTTCACCGACCGCCAGCACAAGATAGTGCAACTGGTGGAAGAGTCCGCCGAGGCGCTGACCCTGGCCGCCGACGAGTTTCGCGATCACGCCAGCGAGGGTGAGAGCATGGCCCGCTCCCAGCGCCAGCACATGGACTCCCTGGCCGCCGCCATGGAGCAGATGTCTGCCGCCATCCGTGAAGTGGCCCGCAACGCCAACGACACCCTGCAGCAGACCCGTCAGTCAAGTGAAGAGGCGGCCAACGGCGCCGCCCGGGTATCGCGCACCATCACCGCCATCCGCACCCTGGCCGACGAGATCGGCAACGCCTCCGGCGCGGTGGGACGGCTGACCCACAACGCCAATCGCATCAACGAAGTGGTCAACGTCATCAACGCCATCTCCCAGCAGACCAACCTGCTGGCCCTCAATGCCGCCATCGAGGCGGCCCGCGCCGGCGAGCAGGGCCGCGGCTTCGCGGTGGTGGCCGACGAGGTACGCACCCTCGCCAGCCGCACCCAGCAGGCCACGGTGGAGATCCAGCAGATGATCGAAGAGCTGCAGGCCGGCACCGGCGCGCTGAACGACATCATGGAGAAAACCGTAGGTCGCGCCGCCAGCAGCCAGGCCTTGATCAGCGAAGTGGGGCTCGACATCGACAAACTCAGCAACCACAGCGATGCGGTGCTGGAGATGAGCACCCAGATCGCCACCTCCAGCGAGCAGCAGAGCTCGGTGGCCGAGGAGATCACCCGCAATCTGGATCAGGTGCGCCACGAAGCGGGTCAGGTGGAAGAGTCCGCCAGCGCCTCGGTGGCCGGCACCGCCGGCCTCAAGGCCACCGCCACCGAGCTGGCACAGGCATTGAAGGGGCTAAAAATCTGATTAGCAAGCTCCCAAAGCCTGACGCTATCTGCCAAGGTTGTTTGAGTTTTGCCAGCGGGCCACATAGAATGTGGCCCCTTTTCTTTTGACCATCTGGCAACCCCCATGAGCGCTTCCATCTATCTCGTCAAAGGCCGCGAAAAATCCCTGCTGCGTCGCCACCCCTGGATCTTCTCCAAAGGGATCGAGCGGGTACAGGGCAACCCCATCGATGGCGATACCGTCGAGATCTACACCCAGGATGGCAAGTGGCTCGCCCGCGGTGCCTGGTCCGGCAGCTCCCAGATCCGTGCCCGGGTCTGGACCTTCGACAAAGAGGAAGCTGTCGATCTCGACTTCTTCATCCGTCGCCTCAAATACGCCCAGGAGTCCCGCGATGGGCTCATCAAGCGTCAAGGCCTCACCGGCTATCGCCTCTGTGCCGCCGAATCCGACGGCCTGCCGGGTCTGACCATCGACCGTTATGCCGACTTTCTGGTGTGCCAAATTCTCTCCGCCGGCGCCGAGTTCCAGCGCGAGCTGATAACGCAAGCGCTGCGCACTCTCTACCCCGAGTGCAGCATCTATGAGCGCTCCGACGTGGCGGTACGCAAGAAGGAAGGGCTGAAGGAACGTACCGGTGTCATCTATGGCGAGACCCCGACCGATCCCGTGATCATCGAGGAGAACGGTGGCGTCAAGATCCTGGTGGACATCCGCAACGGTCACAAGACCGGCTTCTATCTGGATCAGCGGGACAACCGCCAGGCTGCCGCCAAGTACACCGAAGGCAAGCGGGTGCTCAACTGCTTCTGCTACACCGGTGGTTTTGGCGTCTACGCCCTCAAGGGCGGCGCCAAGGAAGTGATCAACGTCGATCTCTCCCAGAATGCACTGGATATCGCCCGCCAGAACGCCGAGCTGAACGGGCTGGATACCAGCAACACCCAGTTCGTTCGTCACGACGTGTTCAAGCTGCTGCGTGAATACCGCGAAAAGGGCGAGAAGTTCGATGTCATCGTGCTGGATCCGCCCAAGTTTGCCGAGAGCAAGGCCCAGCTGCTGGGCGCCTGTCGCGGCTACAAAGACATCAACATGCTGGCGTTCCAGCTGCTGGCACCGGGTGGCGTGCTCTTGACCTACTCCTGCTCCGGCCTGATGGAGCAGAGCCTGTTCCAGAAGATCGTCGCCGATGCGGCGCTCGATGCCGGTCGCGACGCCCAGATCCTGGAGCTGCTCTCCCAGGCATCCGATCACCCCATCGGTACCGCCTATCCGGAAGGCTTCTACCTCAAGGGGCTGGTGGTGCGCGCCCGCTAAGCCGAGCAGACCAGCGCTGCCCCCTGTCCCCGGTTCCAGATCCGGGCCAGGACGTCCGGCAAATCATCAAAAAGCCCGCGATCAAAGCGGGCTTTTTTCATGCGGCCGCCAAAGAGATAACCGCCCCCCGACTTTGCCACCAGCAGCGATGGGTGCTCCTGTCTCTCCTCTTCAACTGACGACAGCCATCCTCAATCTGGAATTGCCCCATCGTTAGCCCGATTCTCATCTCTCTTTCACCCAGACATGGCATACACAGCCCACCGGCAGGGACTGTTCGGCATTTTCTTTATGCAAAAACATGAAATATTACGCATCAACATTAAAAATTCCTCGGGGAAATATCGGCCATAAACGCATACTCACTCACCTGAATGAATATCACTGTTTTTTCCCTGCGGTTGATCACGCCATGCCCCTGTCCACCTCGCACATTGCTCGGGGCGGCAATAATTCCGCCCGCAACAAATCATCCCGCTCAATCACGCGCCGGCGCGCCCAGCGGGAAGTAGTGCCGAAATGGCCTGGCCTCCTCCACTACCCGCACGATGGAGGGATGGCTAAGCAACCGGGCGCGATAGGCACGCAGACGGCCATATCCAGCGGGGATCTCGTGGGCCCAGTCGGCGTAGAAGAGCGAGGGGGCGGCGGCGCAATCGGCCAGCGTGAAGTCTGCACCGGCAATCCAGTAGCGTCCTTCGAGCCGCTGATCGAGCCAGGGGTAGATCTGATCGAGCAGCTCGCGGGCCTCCGCTACGCCATAACGGTCGCGATCCGCGATCGGGCGCAGCGCATCCAGCACCACTTTTTGCATCGGCGTCATCACATAGTTATCGAAGACGCGATCCAGCATATGCACCTCCAGACCCGCATCGCCAGGCGGGATCAGGCAGACGGGGCCCCGGTGGTGCGCCTGCAGATGGGCGACTATGGTGCTGCTCTCGAGAATGCAGCGACCGTCATCGAGCAACACGGGGAAGCGCTTGAGTGGCCAGAGGGCGGCAAGTTCGGCGTTGGCCGCCGGCTCTTCGAGATTCCGGTACTCGAACGGGGTGGCATTCTCGTAGAGGGCGATCAACACCTTCTGGCTGTAGGATGAGAAAGGATGGGCATAGAGTTTCATCGGGACAATCCTTGCACGCTGATGGATGACTTCCCTAGTCTAGATCCCCTCTCACCTTCGCTGCAGCGCGGATCCCTTGCTGGTTTTTGGATGATAAATGCGCATTCATGACGAAAATCACACCCGTATGGCTCTCTTTTAGGTAGGGTGATCCCGCCTGTGGCCGCCAAGCCTGGGCAGCCGACTCATCAGGGTTGATGAGCGGCACCACAACAAAAATCGATGTCAGGCCAAGCTGAACATCATCAAGGATCCCGTCATGAATCAATCATTGCCGCTGTTGACGCCGCTACGGGGCATCGCTGCCCTGATGGTGGTGCTGTTCCACGCCCGCTTGCTGCTCTTTCCCCAGTGGATGGAGTCGATCGCCGGCCACACCCAACTCATCGAGAACGGCTACCTCTGGGTCGATCTGTTCTTTATTTTGAGCGGGCTGGTGCTGGCCCATGTCTACGGGGAGGGCTTCGCCCGCTCGCCCCGCACCATCGGTTATGGCCGCTTCCTCTGGCTGCGGCTGACCCGGGTTTATCCCCTCTACCTGGTGACCCTGCTGCTGCTGCTGGGCTGGGAGCTCTACAAGGCCCACCATGGGATTGGCTTCTACGCCGGCCCCCTGTTCAAGATGTGGGAGTGGGAGGGAATGCCTCCTTTTGGCTCCCCCTTTACCCCGGCCGAGGCGTTGCCAAGCAGCCTGTTGCTGCTGCAGGTGGTGACCGATCACGGATTGACCTGGAACTTCGCCGCCTGGTCGCTCAGCGTGGAGTGGATCAGCTATCTGCTGTTTCCGCTGCTCATTCCGCTCGCCGTCACCCGCAGCCGCTGGAGCAACCTCGCCCCCTTGCTGGCCCTGACGGTGCTGGCCTTTATCGTGCACAGCCAGGGTACCCTGGATGTCACCAGCGGGGCGCTGGCCATCGGGCGCGGGGTGAGTGAATTCGTGCTCGGCCTCTGGCTGCTGCCGAAGGTCAAGGCCGCCCAGCAGTGGCCCATGATGCAGCGGGATCTGCCGCTGCTGCTCGCCTTTCTGCTCCCCTTCGCTCTGATGCAGTTCACCATGACGCCGCAGCTGACCCTGCTGCTGATCAGCGCCTACGTGCTGCTGATCTGGCTTGCCGCCTGCCAGGGCGATCGCCAGAGCCCGCTGCTGCGCCTGCTGGACAACCGCTTCACCAACTGGCTGGGAGATCTCTCCTACTCCCTCTACCTGCTTCACGCCCTGGTGCTGCTCACCGGCTGCGAGCTCATCCACTATCTGGCGCCAGGGCTCACCGCGTGGTGGTACGCCCAGACCAACCCCTTGCTGGGTGTGTTGGCCACCTTGTTGATGCTGACGGTGCTGATCG
Source organism: Aeromonas sp. S41-2 (assembly GCF_027705845.1). Taxonomy (NCBI): domain Bacteria; kingdom Pseudomonadati; phylum Pseudomonadota; class Gammaproteobacteria; order Aeromonadales; family Aeromonadaceae; genus Aeromonas; species Aeromonas sp. S41-2. The sequence goes on from NZ_JAPDCG010000003.1 coordinate 356,725, forward strand.
GGCTCTCGGCGCTGAGCTACACCCTGCTGGAGCGGCCGCTGCAACAGCGCCTGCGCCGGCTCGGCAAGGCTCGCCAGCCGGTGATGGAGCAAGCCGGCTAAGTTCCCCACCAAAGATGGCCCCGATGGCAACATGGCTCGCCTTCGGGGCTACATTGGGGAGAGCCTTGTCAGCGTCATAGCGAAGGCTGACCCTTTCCTCTAAACCCGCCAATTCCCTGCGCTTTGTGTGAATTCCAGTTCGAACCAGAGCGGCCATTTGTGGCATAATGGCCCGTCCTGTGGCCCTTGGCGGGGCTGCGCCGGCGCATCTGTCGCCTCTCCTCCCCCGTCCTGCCAGACGGCCTTGCACGGCTGCCTGACATCGCTGCGCTCAAAGCCAGCCAAGGCCACCCGAATTTCGCGCGCATACGCGCACATTTGACGGCTCCACAGAGCCGCTGCACTTATTTGTACACGCAAGTTTGCACACACAAGGGGAAAGTATGTCTTCCATTCGTCTGACCCAATACAGCCACGGCGCTGGCTGCGGCTGCAAAATCTCTCCCAAGGTGCTCGACACCATTCTCAAGAGCCAGATCCCGGGCTTTGACGACCCGACGCTGGTGGTCGGCAACAGCAGCAAGGATGACGCGGCCGTGGTCGATATCGGCAACGGTCAGGGTATCGTCTCTACCACCGACTTCTTCATGCCCATCGTCGATGACCCCTTCACCTTCGGCCGCATCGCCGCCACCAACGCCATCAGCGATATCTACGCCATGGGCGGCAAACCCATCGTCGCCATCGCCATCCTCGGCTGGCCCATCAACACCCTGGCGCCGGAAGTGGCCCAGCAGGTGATCGACGGCGGCCGTCAGGTGTGCCACGAAGCGGGTATTTCTCTGGCCGGCGGCCACAGCATCGATGCCCCCGAGCCCATCTTCGGCCTCGCGGTGACCGGCATCGTGCCGCTCAATGCCATCAAGCAGAACGACACCGCCAAGGTGGGTGACACCCTCTATCTGACCAAGCCGCTTGGCATCGGCATCCTCACCACCGCCCAGAAGAAGGGCAAGCTCAAACCCGAGCACGAACAACTGGCCCCCAACGCCATGTGCACCCTCAACAAGATTGGCCAGCGCTTTGCCGAGCTGCCCGGCGTGCATGCCATGACCGACGTGACCGGCTTTGGTCTGGCCGGCCATCTGCTGGAGATGTGCGAAGGGTCCGGCGTCAGTGCCCGTCTGGACTTCAAGGCGCTGCCGCTGCTGGACGAGGTGGATTACTACCTGAGTGAGGGCTGCGTACCGGGTGGTACCCTGCGCAACTTCGACTCCTATGGCGACAAGCTGGACGCCATGGATGATCGCACCCGCAACATCCTGTGCGACCCGCAGACCAGCGGCGGCCTGCTGGTAGCCGTCGGTAAAGAAAGTGAAGCCGAGCTCCTCGCCATTGCCGCACAGGCAGGGCTGACCCTCTCCCCCATCGGCCAGCTGCAGGCCCGCACCGGCAACCAGTTCATCGAGGTTGTCCAATGAGTGCACTGCCACTGGCCACGGATTACGCCCGGATTTTTCTGGATGACGTTCCGCTCATCGACCTGCGTGCCCCCATCGAGTTCAAGGAGGGGGCCTTCCCCTGCTCCACCAATCTGCCATTGATGACGGATGATGAGCGGGCCCAGGTCGGTACCTGCTTCAAGCAGCAGGGGCAGGCGGCCGCCATCGCACTGGGCCATCAACTGGTCGGTGGCGCCGTGCGGGCCGAACGCCTCGAGGGCTGGCTGGCCCAGCTGCGCCGGCAGCCGGATGCCGTGCTCTACTGCTTTCGCGGCGGCCTGCGCTCGCAAACGGTGCAGCAGTGGCTGCATGAAGCTGGAGTCACCCGCCCGCGGATCGCCGGCGGCTACAAGGATCTGCGCCGCTTCCTCATCGATACCCTAGACAGTGCGGCGGCTGAGTGCCAATGGGCCGTGCTGACCGGCATGACCGGCTCCGGCAAGACCCACATGCTGGCCGAGGTGGCCCAGGCGCTGGATCTGGAAGGCCATGCCCATCACAGGGGGTCGTCGTTTGGCCAGCTGCCAGGCGGCCAGCCCAGCAACATCAACTTTGAAAACAACCTGGCCATCGAGCTGCTCAAGCGTCGCCATCAGGGTGAGCAGGCGTTCGTGGTGGAAGACGAGAGCCGCCTCATCGGTCGCTGCTGCCTGCCCAATCCACTGTTCGATGCCATGAGCCAGGCGCCGCTGGTGGTGGTCGAGGTGCCGCAGAGCGAGCGAGCCGAACAGATCCGCCAGGACTATGTGCACGATCTCTGGCTGCGCTATCAGGCGATGTTTGGCGCCGAAGAGGGCTGGCCACTGTTTGCCGCCTATCTGACCGATGCACTGGCCAGACTCAAGCGCAGGCTTGGCGATCAGGCCCATCGCGAGCTGGACGCCCTGATGCAGAGCGCGCTCGCCGAGCAAGCCAGCAGCGGTGATACCTCGCTGCACCTGGCCTGGATCACCCTGTTGCTGACCCGCTATTACGATCCCATGTATCTTTACCAGCTTGGCAACAAGCGCGAGCGCATCATCTTCCAGGGTGACAAGCAGGCTTGCCTCGACTTCTTTGCCAAGTAGCGCACCTGAATCAGCGGCCCATCAAGAGGACCCCATATGTTGAAATTCGAGGTGATCCCGGTCACCCAGTTTGCCCAGAACTGCTCCCTCATCTGGTGTGACGAGACCCATCAGGCCGCCCTCATCGATCCGGGCGGCGAAGCGGACAAGCTGCTGGCCGCCATCGCCAAACGCGGGCTGACCCTGACCCATATCCTGCTGACTCACGGTCATCTGGATCACGTCGGTGCTGCTGCCGAGCTGCGGGAGAAAACCGGGGTGGCCATCACCGGCCCCCACAAAGAGGATGCGTTCTGGCTCGACATGCTGCCCCAGCAGAGCCAGATGTTCGGCTTCACCCATACCCCCGCGTTCACGCCGGATCACTGGCTTGAGCAAGGTGACAAGGTAAAGGTGGGTCAATGCGAGCTGGAGGTGTACTTCTGTCCAGGCCACACCCCGGGCCATGTGGTGCTGCTCTCTCAAACCGAGCGGCTTGCCTGGGTGGGCGATGTGCTGTTTGCCGGCAGCATAGGTAGGACCGATTTCCCCCGTGGCGATCACGGGACGCTCATCAAGTCGATCACCGAGACCCTGCTGCCCCTTGGCGATGACATCGTCTTCATCCCCGGCCACGGTCCCAGCTCGACGTTCGGCCGCGAACAGGCAAGCAATCCCTACCTGACACAACCTATCTGGTGATCCCCCGCTCCTCGCGGGTGTCCCACTGGGCCTTGAGGCGCAAGATCTCCGGCATGATCTCGAGAAAGCAGGCGAGCAGCCGGGGATCAAAATGCTGGCCAGCACCGTCACGCATCGTCGCCAGCACCTGCTCCAAAGGCCAGGGCTCCTTGTAAGGGCGACGCACGCTCAAGGCATCAAACACATCGGCGATGGCCACGATCCGCGACGCCTCGGGGATCCCTTCGCCGGTTTCTCCTGCAGGATAACCCGAGCCGTCCCACTTCTCGTGGTGATGCAGGGCAATCTCCGCCGCCATGCGAAAGATGAGCCCGTCTGAGCGCTTCAAGATTTCGTAACCAATGCGCGGATGGGTGCGCATGATGGCCCACTCCTCTTCGGTAAGGGGGCCGGGCTTCTTGAGGATGTGATCAGGGATCCCAATCTTGCCCATGTCGTGCATGGGGGCCGCCAGCTCCAGTAACTCGGACTGATCCGCACTCCAGCCTGCCGCGTCGGCCAGGGCTCGGGCATAGGCGGCCATGCGCCAGATATGTACCCCGGTGTCGGTGTCGTTGTAGTGACCCGCCTCACTCAGCATCACGATGGCAGTGCGGTAGCTGCGCTCGAGCTGATCGAGGCGCACCAGCGAGAGGTGAGTGCGCACCCGGGCGCGCACCGTGCTTGGGCAGACCGGCTTGTAAATGTAATCCACCCCGCCCGCCTCGAACCCCTGGCTCTCGCTGTCCGGGTTGTCGCTCGCCGTGATGAACAGTACCGGGATCCCGGCGTGGGCCGGATCGGCCTTGAGCCGGCGGCACACCTCGTAGCCGTCCATGTCAGGCATGCGCACGTCAAGCAGGATCAGGGCCGGTTCGTGGCGCGCCACGGCGGCCAGCCCCTCTTCGCCGCCCTTGGCAAAAAAGAGGCTGTACTCCTCCTTGAGGATTTGCCGCAACAGCCCGAGGTTGCTCGGCTCGTCGTCGATGATCAACACGCGCGGTCGATTCATGATCCAGCTGCCTCCCGATTGTCCAGATACCCCTCCAGCTTGCAGGTGGCGAGCTGGATGTCGAACAGCTCCAGGGCCGCACTGATCTCGCTCACCAGCTCAGCAGGCAAGTAACTCTTGGCCTGGCCCAGCGCCGGTTCAATCAGTTCCAGATCCTCGCTCATCAGTGCCTCACGCAGGGCGTGCAGGCACACCTCCTGCGCCTCGCCCTGCGCCAGCGGGGAGCTGACGGCCCCCGGCTCGCGCCCGGCATAGAGGTCGATGGCCTGCTGCGCCCGCTCCAGCGCCTCAAGGAAGGGGGCCATCAGCTGACTGGTGTCTCCCCCCTGCTCGATGGCCTCATTCAATTCTGCACTGATGCGCGCCACATCGGTGAGCGACAGGCTGCCCGCCACCCCCTTGAGCTTGTGTGTCAGGCTCGCGGCCGCATCAGTCTCGTGCTGGGCGATGTAGTCCGGCAGCACAGTACCGACCGTCATGTAGTCATCGCGGAATCGGCGCAGGTATTTGAGATAGACGGAGGCCTCCCCCCAGTTGCGAAGCCCGGTATCGATGTCAATGCCGGCCACCGGCTCCACGGCAGGTGGCGCGTCGTTGATCGTGAGTGGAACCACACTGTCGGGCAGGTAACGCAACAGGGTCGCGATGAGCTGCTCCACGTCGAGCGGCTTGGCGATGAAATCGTTCATGCCGCAGGCCAGCGCCGCCTCGCGTTGATCCTTGAACACCCCGGCGGTGAGTGCCAGCACGGGCGTCTCCTTGTGTCCCGGCAGCTGGCGCAGGCGACGGGTCGCCTCGTAGCCATCCATCACCGGCATCTGCACGTCCATGAGCACCAGATCGATACGCTGCGCCGAGTCGGCAAGGCAGGCCAGGGCCCGCTCCCCGTCGATGGCGGTGATCACCTCTGCCCCCTCCCGCTGCAGCAAGCGGGTTGCCACCTCCAGGTTGATGTCGCTGTCATCGACCAGCAGTATTTGAACACCAGGCAGGCGCAGACGGCGCTGGCCGCTCTCCAGCAGATCCACATGCTCGCGCTTCTCATGGATGAGGCGTGCCACCGCGTTGTAGAGGCTGGAGCCGGTGACCGGCTTGTGCAGCACCAGATCCACCTGCTCCGAGCCGGGGCGGCGCATCAACTCTTCCTGGGAATAGGCCGTTGCCATGATGATGATGGGCGAGCGATCCTGCTGCTCGAAAGCTCGGCGAATGGCCACGCAGGTCTCGAGACCGTCCATGCCCGGCATGATCCAGTCGAGTAGGATCACGTCAAAACGCTCCCCCTGCCGCAGCAGATGGTGCAAGGCCTGCTCGCCCGACTCCACCACCCGTGACTGCCAGCCGAGGGATCCCACCGTCATCGACAGGGTGTCGCGGGTCACCTGGTTGTCGTCGGCGATAAGCAGCGAGACGTGCTGCAACCGCTCGTGGAAAGCCTCGGGCCGCTCTACCTGCTCCAGCCGGACACGGAACCAGAACTCGCTCCCCTTGCCCAGTTCGCTGGTGACGCCGATGTCGCCCCCCATCAGGTTCACCAGGCGGCGACTGATGGTCAGGCCGAGCCCGGTTCCCCCAAAACGGCGGCTGGTGGAGGAGTCGGCCTGGGAGAAGGCATTGAAGATGTTGGCCTGCTGCTCGGGCGGAATGCCGATCCCGGTGTCACGCACCCGAAACAGCAAGGTGGCCATGCCGTCTTGCTCGGCTTCCAGCTCGACCCTGACTTCCACCTCCCCGCGCTCGGTGAACTTGATGGCGTTGCCGGTCAAGTTGAGCAATATCTGCTCGAGGCGCAGGGCATCCCCAACCAGGTGGGCGGCCTGCTCGGGGGCGCTGCTCACCACCAGCTCGAGGTGCTTGTTGCCAACGCAGGTGGACATGATGGCTGCCACATGATCGAGCACCTCTTCCAGGCTGAATGGCACTTGCTCGAGCTCGAGCCGGCCCGATTCAATCTTGGAAAAATCGAGAATGTCATTGATGATCCCGAGCAGAGCCTGCCCGGCCTGATGGATCTTGCGTACTAGGGCGCGCTGGCCATCGTCGAGCCCCCCCTGTTCGAGCAGGTAAGCCAACCCCATGATGGCGTTCATGGGGGTGCGGATCTCGTGGCTCATGTTGGCGATGAAATCCCCTTTGACCCGCGCCAGTCTGGCCGCCTCCTGCTGCGCCAGCTGCTCCCGATGCCGGCTGAGCACCAGCGAGGCCACTGCGGCGCCGAACAGCAACAGCAAGATGGCGCAAGTGGCCGAGATGATCCCCCAGATATGAGTGCGAATGGCCAGCAGCTCGCTGCGTGGCACCATGGAGGCAGCCTTCCAGGCCAGCTGATCGTGATTCAGTGCCGGGTACAGCGTGGTCCAGCTCCACAGACCGTCGGCAAGCTCAACCTGGCCGCTCGAAGCACCCAGGAATGCCTGCCAGGCCTGGGGAGAATACTGCTTCAAGGTGAGGTCCGGACGCTCGAGCATGAAGCCCCACTCTTGTGCCGGGTCCGGGCTGCGCAGCCAATAGCCATCCTGATTGAACAGCATGGTGTGATCGGCGGCCCTGCCACTGCTGTTGGCGAATACCTTGAGCATACGGCCGGCCTGCACGTTGATGAGCAGCAAGCCCAGATCGCGATCTCCCAGGCGCAGGCGCTTGGCAATACGGATCATGGGATTGAAGGGGCGGTCGATCACCCCCTGCTCGACGTTGAGATCGAGCGGCGAGACGTAAATCCGCTCCCAGGGCAGCGCCATGGCATCGTGGAAATAGTAACGATCCTTTTTGTTTTGCAGCTGGTCATCAGGCACACGCTGCAGATGCTGGCCCTGACGATTGAAGCGCACCAACTCCATGCCATCCGGCGCCAGCCAACGCACCTGGGCGTAGTCAGGATTGCGGTTCATCAGCACGGTAAACTGGGCGGCAATGTTGTCACGCTCGTTGCGACCCGCCGCCTCGAGCAGGATGGGCTCTTCAGACATGCTGCGCACATGGCGCAGCGGCACCGCCAACTCGTCATCGAGACGACCGCTGGCAAGCGACAGGAAGGTGCGCTCATCGCTCCGAACACGGTAGAGCTCGCGCTCGATCAGTGCGTCACCCAGCAGATACCCACCCACCAAAACCAGTACCAGAATGGGTGTGAACAGCAGGAAATATCCCCGTATGATTCCCTTCATCACGGTCAACATTACCCCGTATTTGGACTTGTTCGAATACTTTGTAGATGCCAGAGCATCACAGTTGGTGTGTTGCTGTCAATCATGCCTACAAGTAAAGACTAACAGTACTATTTGAGTATTTTATTTTTATCGGGGAAAAATGCTGTAAAAACAAAGAGGCCACCCGTTTGGGTGGCCTCTTTACTGGAACGTTCGCTGTCGATTAAACGCGAACGAAGTCCAGGTGAACCAGCTTGTAACGTACCGGGTGACGCTGGATAGCTTTCACTTTCACGTTAACTTCTTCGCTGTTGATAACCAGAGTCAGTACAGACTCGTAGAATTCCGGCTTTTCTTGGGCCAGGATGAATTTCTTGTGGTCAACGGTGATGGACTGGGCTTCTTTGCCTGCACCGTAAACGATGGCAGGAACTTGGTCAGCATGACGCAGGCGGCGGCTCGCACCTTTCCCCAGGTCAGAACGGACTTCAGCTTGGAATACGAAAGACATAATGTTTATCTCAATATAGATGAATGTATGGTGTTGACTGCGACCGGTCAGCACCTCGCAAAACGAGGGCGCATACTATCACGGGCTCCGAACAGTGACAAGAGACCTTAACGCCCCTGCTCCAACCGGGCAAAGCGCTGCTGCCGCTGGGCCGGGCTCAGGGCATCGAAGCGGGCCAGGGTCTGCGGCGCCGGACAATACAGGGTGTCTCCGGCCTTGACCCGAATACCGTTGCCCATCAGCGCCCGATTGTCATCGACGATGGCCAGCAGATAGCTGTAGGTATCCCCCGCCGCCCCCGTCACGGTACCGCTCTGGGCCAGCATGGCGGCGATACGCCAGAGCGTCTCCCCCGCCGCAACCTGATGACATACCCGTTTGCCGCCCGCCGCTGGCGCCGCCAGCGTGAGGGTACTGCCGGTCGGCTCGCTCGCCAGTGAAACCAGCGCGGGCTCCTGCGCCTCACCTGCTTGTGCAAGCAGCGTCGTAGGCGCTTGCCAGTCCGCCGCTCGCAGATTCAGAACGGCCAGCAGGGGCTCGGCACCCTCTGTACTATTGCTACGGGGCTGACCTGGTCGTTGCGGCGCGGCAAACTCGGCCATAAAGGACACGCCAAGGGTGACCACCTCTTGCTGCTGATGATGCTGATAAGGGGGGATAGCAACGGGGGCCAGCCCGTAGGCCGCCTCGTCAATGCGCCTTAACCTGGCCAAATAGGCCTTGGAGAGCTCGGCCTCCCCTTCGAACAGATCGAACGGTGGCACCAGCCTGGCCGGAAACAGCACCTGCCAGCGCCCCTTCTTCTTCTTGAGTTCCAAGGTGGGAAATTGATTGCCCCGCCAGGCCACGAACATGGCGGGCGGGGTGCGTTGCAGCGGGTAGTATTCCGGGTTCAGTTGCACCCAGGTTTGCTCGGCAATGGGTTGATAGCCACTGATGTTGACCATCGCCATCCCTAACCAGATTCCAAGCATCCTTGCTCCTCCGTCAGCGTCCAACCGGCCGGTAATACGGCACCGGCCCCTCTCCTTTACAGCAGATTAGCACTGAGCGATAGCGTTCAGCACCCGTTTATCGGAGACCGGATAGGGGGTTCCCAGATTCTGGGCAAAAAACGACACCCGCAGCTCCTCGATCATCCAGCGAATATTGGCCACCTCGGTGGGAATAAGCTGGGATTTGGGGATCTTGGCTAGCAGCGCCTTGTACTCGGACTCCACGCTATGCACCTTGAGCATGTAGACCCGATCCCGGTTGGGATCGATGGCGAGCTTCTCGAGACGCCGCTCGATGGCCCGCAGGTAGCGCAGCAAGTCAGGTAGCCGCTGCCAGCCGGTCTCGGTGACAAAGCCCTTGTGGATGAGGTTGCCCAGCTGCTGCTGGATATCGGACATGGCAAAGGCGGTGTCGAGCTGCATCTTGCCCTTGAGCCGTTTCTTGATCTCATGGGACAGCGTCAGCACGGCTTCCACCTGCTTGGCCACCTCCACCACCGCATCGTTGAGCTCGGCGCGGACATACTCCTTGAGCGCCTCGAAACCGGCCTCGTCCCAGGCCATGCCGCCGTGCTGCTCAATCAGCTTGTCACAGCCGCAGGCGATGCAGTCATCGATAAGCTCGGCCACCTTGCCAAACGGGTTGAAATAGAGCCCCAGCTTGGCCTTGTTGGGCAGCTTCTCCTGCAGATACTTGATGGGCGATGGCACGTTGAGCAGCACCAGCCTGCGCTGGCCCGCCCACATCAGCTGCTGCTGCACCACCGGGCTCTCCACCAGCTGGATGGCGACCGAATCCTTCTGATCCACCAGGGCCGGATAGGCTTTCACCTCGAAACCGCCCCGCTTCTGACTGTACTCTTGGGGCAGCTCGCCAAAGCTCCACAGGGTAAGGCCGGACTGCTCGATATCATCGTCCGCCACTTGTGACAGGGTCTCCTGCACCTTGCCGCGCAGCGACTCTTTCAATGCCTCCAGATCTTTGCCTTCCGCCACCTTCTTGTATTTGTCGTCCACTACCCGGAAGGTGAGTTTCAGGTGATCGGGCACCGCAGCCCAGTCCCAGGATTCACGGGGCACGGTCACACCGGTCATGCGGCGCAGCTGGCGCTCCATCTCGTCCAAGAGCGGCCCCTGCTCCGGGTTGATGCTGGCGAGCAGCGCATCGGCATAGTTGGGCGCTGGCACGAAGTTCTTGCGCATCGGCTTTGGCATCGACTTGATGAGGGCCACCAACAGCTCGTGACGCAGCCCCGGGATCAGCCACTCGAACCCCATCACCTCCACCTGGTTCAGGAGCGGCAGCGGAATATGCAGGGTCACGCCATCCGCCGCCTCCCCCGGCTCGAACTGATAGGTCAGCTTGAGCTTGAGGCGCCCCTGCTGCCAGAAGTTGGGGTAGTCAAGATCGCTGATGTGGGCCGCATCCCCCTTCATCAACATCTCTTTCTCGAAGTTGAGCAGCTCGGCGTCCTGCTTTTGCGCCTCTTTCCACCACTTGTCGAAATGGCGGCTTGATATCACATCCTCCGGCAAACGGGCATCGTAGAAGCGGAACAAGTCCTCGTCATCCACCAGAATGTCGCGACGACGGGACTTGTGCTCCAGCGCCTCCACCTCGGCTAGGAGCTTGCGGTTGTCACTGAAGAAGCGGTGGCGAGTCTCGAAATCCCCCTCCACCAGGGCGCGACGGATAAACAGCTCGCGGCACAGCGCCGGGTCGATGCGGCTGAAGTTGATGGTGCGCTCGTTGACCAGGGTCAGGCCATAAAGCGTCACCTTCTCCTTAGCCATCACGGCGCCGTTTTTCTTCGACCAGTGGGGGTCGCTGTGGTGCAGCTTGATGAGGTGGCCCGCCAGCGGCTCCACCCACTCGGGTTCAATCTTGGCGTTGATGCGAGCGTAGAGACGCGAGGTCTCCACCAATTCTGCAGCCATCACCCACTTGGGTGGCTTCTTGAACAGACCTGAGGCTGGGAACAGGTGGAAACGGCCGTTGCGGGCGCCGAGGAATTCGGGCTTTTCCAGATCCTTGTTGCCGATATGGCTCAAGAGGCCGGTCAGCAGGGCACAGTGCACCGTCTTGAAATCCGCCGGCTCATGGTTGGCTTTAAAACCAAGCTCTTTGACGGTCTGCCGCAGCTGGAAGTGAATGTCCTGCCACTCGCGCACCCGCAGGTAGGAGAGAAACTCCTTCTGGCACATGCGGCGGAACGGGTTGCTGCCAAGGGCATCCTGCTGCTCTTTCAGGTAGTTCCAGAGGTTAACGAAAGCGAGGAAATCGGAATCCTTGTCCTCAAAACGTCTGTGCTGCTCGTCGGCGGCCTGCTTCTTCTCCATGGGCCGCTCGCGAGGATCCTGAATGCTGAGAGCCGCGGTGATCACCATCACCTCGCTCAGACAGCCGGTCTGCGCCGCACTGATCACCATCTTCGCCAGACGCGGATCAAGGGGGATGCGCGAGAGCTGGCGACCGGTCTCGGTCAGCTGCAGTTTCGCTTCGCGATCGCCCGTGGCGGGCAGCTCGCGCACCGCCTCCAGCTCTTTCAAGAGGGTCAGGCCATCCTTGATATGGCGCGACTCGGGTGGCTCGACGAAGGGGAAGGCCTCCATGTTGCCAAGGCCGAGCGCCAGCATCTGCAGGATGACGGAGGCCAGGTTGGTGCGCAGGATCTCGGGGTCGGTGAAGGCCGGGCGGCCGTTGAAATCCTCCTCGGAGTAGAGGCGGATACAGATACCGTCCGCCACCCGGCCGCAGCGACCTTTACGCTGGTTGGCGCTGGCTTGGGAGACCGGCTCGATAGGCAGGCGCTGCACCTTGGTACGCCAGGAGTAGCGGCTGATGCGGGCGGTGCCCGGATCGATGACGTAGCGAATGCCCGGCACCGTCAACGAGGTTTCCGCCACGTTGGTGGCGAGCACGATGCGCCGCCCGGCGTGTTGCTGGAACACCTTGTTCTGCTCTGCGTTGGAGAGGCGGGCGTAGAGCGGCAGCACCTCGGTGTCGCGCAGGTTGAGCTTGCGCAGGGCATCGGCGGTATCGCGGATCTCCCGCTCGCCGTTCATGAAGATGAGGATGTCCCCCAGCCCCTCGCGGGCCAGCTCTTCCACTGCATCGAAGATCCCCTGCAGCTCGTCGCGCTCCTCCAGCCCTTCACTTTTATCACTGGTGAGCGGACGGTAGCGCACCTCCACCGGATAGGTGCGACCGGAGACCTCGATCACCGGTGCCTTGTTGAAATGGCGGGAGAAGCGTTGCGGGTCTATGGTGGCCGAGGTAATGATCACCTTGAGGTCGGGGCGCCTTGGCAGCAGCTGCTTCAAGTAACCTAGGATGAAATCGATGTTGAGGCTGCGCTCGTGGGCCTCATCGATGATGATGGTGTCGTACTGGGTGAGCATCCGGTCGTTCTGGATCTCCGCCAGCAGAATACCGTCGGTCATCAGCTTGATGTGGGTCTGTTCGCTCACCTGATCGGTAAAGCGCACCTTGTAGCCCACGTAGTGACCGAGCTCGGACTCCATCTCTTCGGCAATGCGGGCCGCCACGGTGCGGGCCGCCAGACGACGCGGCTGGGTGTGGCCGATGAAACCCTTCACTCCACGCCCGAGCGCCAGACAGATCTTGGGGATCTGGGTGGTTTTGCCCGAGCCGGTTTCACCGGCGATGATCACCACTTGGTGCTCTTCAATGGCTTTGGCGATCTCCGCCTGCTTCTGGCTGACCGGCAGGTTGTCCGGATAGGTGACCTTGGGTACGCCTGCCAGACGGGACTGATAACGCGCCAGTGCCGCATCCAGATCGGCGGCGATGGTCTCAAGCACGGCCGCCTGTTTGCCCTCGGGCAGCTTCTTGGCTCCGTGCAAACGGCTGGAGAGACGGCGGGCGTCGAGATTCATGCAGGCAGAGAGACGGCGGCGCAGCGCCTCGATGGAGAGAGACAAGGTACGAATTCCTTAAAAGAGTGCCCGGCAAGAGGGCCATATCGATAGCTTCGAGCGATCCTAAAGAGCGAGGCCGGAGGGTGCAAGCCTTAAAGCGGCCGCGAGGGCGATGAAAGAGGCGTTATCCGGGTAGGCGGCACTCCCCATCACCATAAGAAAGAGCAGGCCAGATGCCTGCTCTTGGGATGACAACAGTACCCCCATCAGCCGAGTTCAGGCCCGCGCCTTGCGCACGAAGCAGGCTCCCAGCTGGGCGTGGATGGCCTGCATCACGTCGTGGCGGCTGATGACCCCGAGCAGATGTCCCTCCTCCACCACCGGGTAAATCTTGGGTTTTTGCCCCATCATCATCTCGGCCAGCTCCAGGATGCTGGTATCGGGGCCGACGGCCAGTACCTCCTTGCGCATCACGTCCCGTACCTGGGCCACCTGTTCGCAGTGATAGGCCTCTTTCAACATGACGGCGATGCAGTCCTGCTCGGAGACCCAGCCCACCAGATGGCCCCGCCCATCCACCACGGGGCCGCCAAGCTGGCGGCTGTTGAGAAATTTTTCCACCGCCGCCTGCACCATCATCTCCGCGCTGAAGGTGATGGGCCGAGTCTGCATGTAATCCTTTGCCTTGAGTGATTCCATCCTGCATTCCCCCAACCGGCCTCCCGGCCGGGAGGCGCGAGCCGGGCACTATGTCCGGCTCACTCCAAGCATAGCTTGCATGGATCAGGAGATGGATTGCAGCAACAGCAAGAGCTCGTTCTGGCTGTGGCAATCGGTCTTCTTGAAGACCCCTTTCAGGGTCGAGCGCACGGTTTCCACCTTGACGCCGCGCAGCTCGGCGATGTCGTTGCTGCTGTAGCCCTTGCTCATCAGCACCAGCAACTCTTTCTCACCGATGGTGAGCGGATAGAGACTGGCCAGCGCTTCGATGTCGGGGTTGAAGGAGTGTTCGGGATCCCGCAGCACCACTTCCACATACCGCTCGAAGCGGTTAAGACCGCTCATCAGGGTGCACTGGATCAGCAACGGCCGCAGATTGGGCTGACGGGGAATGGACATATAAGCGCTGGCACCGGGGAGCAGATAGGCAAAGCCATTCAATATCTCTTTGAACTGGCGTTGCTGCTCCTTATTTTGCAGCGAGAAAATACCATTGCCTGCCCGCAACTCCACGTTCTCGTCGGCAATACGATTGAAGGCTACGTTGGAATAATGAATATGCCCTTTGTCATCCACGATGGCGCTGGGTTTATTGTGGTTTTTTACCAGCTGTTGCAGCTGATAGTTCTGGGTTTCCAGGGCCAGCAGGTTCCAATAATGTTGGCTCCAGGCCGCGAGGCCAGAATAAACTTCGCCAAGGGAAGAAATTTCCTGGGCGCTGAAATCATCCTGGGTGGCCGCCCGATAAGTACACAGGCTGCTAAGTCCCCGCCCCTTCACCCGGCAGACACCGCCGGCCGCGAACTGGGCGCCGAAGCTGGCCAGCAGACCCGCCGAGTTGGACAGCGTGTTGGCGCTGACGATCCCCTGGCAGCCCTTATCCAGATAGTGATTGAACCACACATCCTGGCGATGGTGCTGGACGTAGAACTGCTGCTGGGCCTCGGTCAAGCCGCTCGCGAAGAGCTTGATGCCGTCGCTCTTGTCATCATCGCGCAACAAGAACAGCGACGAGCTGCCCGACACGTCGGAGCGGAACTGGTCCACCACCAACTTAATGTCAGAATCATTAATACCGCACTCATATAACTGGCTTATATAGGGCGATACCCTTTCTTTTACTAATGCCTTCACACCCGAACTCCTAATTCTTATTTTTATTGAAGTGGCATCTTACTCTGCAATGAGAAATGCGAAAAGTAGTCAAATGAACAAAGGTTTTATAACTGATCCATAAATAGTAATGATGAAACGACATAAGCGTCTTCGAAAGCGAAAATCTTAAATCCAAGTTAATGTTTTATATGATCTTTGTCGCTGATGTTGGATCTGTCTGCAACAAGGCAACAGGCCAGTACCACGGTCAATTGTGCGCAAAAGCACTCCTCTTGCATCCTTTGTTGCGACAAGTTGCACTGCGGCGACAAAATCATCCCGCCAGCCGGACCGTTGCCCCAGTTATTCTGGGCCTGCCGCCGGCGCAACGCACTCCGCCATTCGCACGCATCGGCTGCAACTTGTCCAAAGATCTGCGGGCAACCAGCAAGGTTCTCTCGGCAACTCGAAGCGCTTCATCTCGACCTTCGTCCCCAACATCCTCCTCAACGTTTTGGTCAACGTGGATCAGTTGGTGGTGATCTGACTGCAACATGAGCACACCCAAAGGACGCTATCACCTCACTTGCTGTTGACGTCTCCAGTCAAGCGAAGATCCCAACGCAATGCCATCTGCTCTGCCTACCTTCGCCATTCCCTCGATACCACGCGCACCTTCCATCAAGGGTTCCGCACATCGAGATCCAGAAAACCAGTATGCAAAATTAAAAGCATAACAACGTTCAGGAGTCTCAATATATGGTCAGCATATTTATTAAGGGTTCGCCAAGCACTTCAGTGATGACCAAATCAGAAGTGTAAATGAAGCCATCGAGGTATTTATTGACGAATGGTGAAACAAGACAACATGTATCACCACAATTAAGGTGAACGTCTTAAGTAATATTTGGTAACAACTTGTTCATTAGCATCCATCAGAATATGTGATACTAGATTGAACATCGATATTTTAGTGTGGTGAGCCTTTATCAATATGGATATTACCATGACCCATTTTCTGACCACGGATGTCAGTCTGTTCGTTATCAAAGCGCAGCCTTGCCTGCCGAGAGGACCTCATGCAGCCCACTAGCACAGCCCCGAATACGCATCTGTACGGATTATTGCTGATGGTGCTGGCCATCACCCTGATGGGCCAGTTTGGCCACCAGTTGTGGACCCCCGACGAGCCTCGCGAGGCGGCCATCGCCTGGGAGATGTTCACCAGCCGTGAACTGGCCATCCCGACACTGGGCGGCAGCAGCTTCATCGAAAAGCCGCCCCTCTATTACATCCTCACCATTCCCTTTCTTGCCCTGCTGCACGACAACCTCGGCATCACGGTGGCGCTGCGTCTGGTGGGGGCTCTGTGGGCCATGGCAACCCTGCTGTTCACCGGCCTGCTGGCCAGGCGGATATTGGGCTCCCGCACTGCCGCCCTCTGGTCGGTGATCGCTCTGGGTACCATGGAGGGCTTCATCATGAACAGCCACTGGATCCGGGTCGATACCAGCCTCGCCTTTTTCGTCGCCTTCACCATGTGGGCATTTGCCGAATGGTATCTGGCGGAACGCCAGCACATGCTCTGGTGTGCGGGACTTGGGCTCTCCCTCTGCTTTCTGGTCAAGGGCCCCATCGGTCCCATCACCCTCTTCTTCGGCTGGTTGGCGCTGTTTCTGCCGGCACTCAAACGCCATCTTGCACACCAGGAGGGAGGCCGCTTCGTGATACAGCATCTCGGTATGACCCTCCTGTTTGTCGCCCCCATCGCCGGCTGGCTGCTTGCCCTGTGGCAGCATCCTGAGGGGGAGTCGCTCTGGCAGCAGTGGTTCTGGCAAAATCAGGTGGGCAGGTTGACGGGCAGCTCGGCCGAACTCGGTCACATCAAGCCCGGTGAATACCTCTTTTACCTTGGCGGGCTGGCCGAATACACCCTGCCCTGGCTGCCCCTGGTGCTGCTCTGGTGCTGGCAGACCCTCAGGCAGAAGCACTGGAGCGCCTCCCGCCTGTTTCTGCTGAGCTGGGCACTTGGCACCCTGCTGCTGCTCAGCATCGCCTCCACCAAGCGAACTCTCTACCTCTTTCCACTGATGCCGGTCTTTGCCCTGATGATCGGGCAACTGAGCGTCTGCTGGCCTCGCTGGCTCAATGGTTATGGCCGTGGCTGGACCTTGTTCATGTTCCTGTTTGCACTGGCGCTCCTGATGGCCCCCTTTTATCTGCCGCTGTTGCCACTGGAAATACCCGACAAGGTGCTCAGTGTCATCAGTACGCTGGGTTGGCGGCATGTATTTGCGGCCATATTGCTTATCTTCGCAGTAGAACAGTTGTGGCGCTGGCGTGAAATACATGGCGCGACCTTGCTGGCCAGCGCAGCCGGTATTATGTTTATGCTGACGTTTATTCTTGCTTACCCCGCCATTGATGCCGCCAAGAATATGAAAGATGACACCCAACACTTCTTGTTTAAAATACCGATAGAACAACGCGACAATATTGCCGGCTGGCAATTTGGTGAAACCGAACGCGGATTATTCTCGGTATATGGCAACTGGCAAATAACCAATGTCGACAAGACCCGCCTCAATGCTATTTTGACCTGCCGGGACCCCGTCTATACCAGCCTGCTCATCAACCAGGATGACCCGCATTTCCAGCTGGCCCAACTGCTGGCAGAGCAGCCTTACCGGCTACTGGCGACAGGCCACCCCAGGGTGGACAAGGATGCCCGAGCCATCTATTGGGTGAAGGGACGCTGTCTTCCTTGATGATCCCCCTGCATGGCTGGGGTAGCGCTGCACAGCTGTGAGCCAACATGCAACCAAACAAGAGTAGCTGTCACCTTGCAAACCGGATAAAAAAACACAGCGGATACATCTCTGTATCCGCTGTGTCGTCTGGTCACACCGTCATGCGCAAGACACACGGTACGGCGCGCTCTGCCAGGCCGAGCTTAGAACGGCATTTTGAAGCCGGGGGGCAGTTGCATGCCGCCGGTCAGTTCGCCCATCTTGCTCTTGTTCTGCTCTTCCACGCGACGCACGGCATCGTTGACGGCAGCAGCCACCAGATCTTCCAGCATCTCTTTGTCATCTTCCATCAGGCTCGGGTCGATCTCGATGCGGCGCACGCTGTGGCTGCCGGCCATGGTGACCTTGACCATGCCAGCGCCGGCTTCACCGACCACTTCCATCTGGGCAAGCTGCTCTTGCATCTTCTGCATGCGCTCTTGCATCTGTTGGGCCTGTTTCATCAGGTTCCCCATTCCACCTTTACCAAACATATGTCGTCTCTCGTCTTGAAATCCGGCATCCAGCGCCGGGCCGTGGGTTTACCCGTCCTAAGTGGGGACAGCCAAACCATTTTTCAACCGGGCACCAAGCCCGGCATGGTGTTTGTCAGCGACTCAGCGGCTCTATGCTGTCGTGGTGAAGCACGGCGCCAAATCGCTGCTGCAAAAATTGCACGTTGGGATCCTGCTCCAGATCCCGGGTAACCTGCTCACGCACCCCGAGATAGAGGCGATGTTCTATATCCAGCGGCGTCTCCTGCTCAGGCACATTGCCCAGCGTGACCTCCACCTGCACCGGTTGCCCCAGCTCGGGGCCGATGATCTCGGCCAGATCGGCGCGCGCCCTGTCGCTGATCAGATGGCGCTGCTCCGGTTTGAGGGTCAACAGTACCTTGTCCCCCTGCTGGCTCATGACCGAGTTGATGGCCAGCTGACGCAGCCGACCACCGACACCGGTGCGGGCAATCAGCTCGGCCCAGGGATCGCCACAGCTGTTCAACAGGGAGGACGGGATCAATCTGGCCGCCACTTCTCCCGCTTGCGGCTGGCTGTCACCCTCCAGCTCGTCCCAGTCGATGGTCTCCATCACCGAGACAGCAGGCGCCGGCTCGCTGGCAACGACCTCGCGAGGAGCCGGCACAGGTGCCGCAACAGGCGCTGCGGTGGCCTGCCGAGGTGCACTACCCTCCAGATCCCAAGGCGGCAGATCGTCTGACTGAGGACGCGCCACGGCCGCGGGGACAGGCGCCGGTGGCGCCACCTGGGCAGTCCGCTCCGGCAGAGGGGCGCTGGCGAACGCATCGCTGAAACCTTGGCTCAAATACTCTTCGTAGTCGCTGCCGCTCTCTTCATAGGCATCGAGCGGCGGCAACTCGTCATACCCCGTCTGCGGGGCTGGCCGGGCAGACGCCTGCCCTTGCCCATCAACCCGCGCCGGTTGCGGTTCGAAAGCCGGGGATGGCGTGGCGGAAGCTGACTGTATCGCAGTTGCCGGTCTGGCGGCTGCCACCGGTTTGGCGGGAGCAGTGCGCACAGCGCTGGTCTCCACAGACGGTTCGCTGCGCAGACGACTGCGCAACAGATTGCGCTTGCCAAGCAGGCTTTGCATGCTGGAGACCGTCGAGGGAACGGCCTCTGCGTCGGCCACCACCTCGGCCTGCGGGATTGATTCGGGCTCGGGCTCGGCCATGACAGGCTCTGAGGAAGGAGCCACAGACGGCTCTGCCGGCATTTCGCCGGACGCGGCCGGCAACGTCGCCGCCTCGTAGCCCATCTGCTCGGCCTCGCGCAGCAACTCATCCTGCTCGGCAAACAGCGGATCCAGCTCGGCGCCGTTATCCTGTCTCTCCAAAGCTGGCTCGACAGTTGCTGGCTCAGCCATCACCACAGGGGCCATGGGCGCTGCAGGCGCGGCGGCGGCAAGCGCAGACGAAGCCTGTGGCGCTGCACTGGCAGCCGGGGCCGGCTCAGCCCCCTGGGGCTTTCCCGGCGCCGCTGCGCCACTTCTCGCCTCTGTCGCCAACCCTCCCATGGCGGGGGGCAGCGCCGTCAGGCTGGCGGGGTGCAGTACTTCACGCCGGGGCGAGAAGGCCAGCATCCGCAGGCAGGTCATCTCCAGCGCGGTGCGACCATCGGGGGCCCAGGGCAAGTCTTTACGGCCGCCCAGCACGATTTGATAACAGAGCTGTACCTCTTCCGGGCTCATGGCCTGGGCCAGCTGCAGCAGGGCATCAGCGTCCGCCCCCTGCTCCTGCACGGTGGCGGGCAGCAGCTGCGCCATGGCGATGCGATGGAGCAAGCCTTCCAGCTCGGCGTGCAGCTGATCAAAATCGGGGCCCAGGGTGGCGATTTCGGTGATCTTGGCCATGGTGGCCGGCGCATCCTGGCGCAGCACCGCCTCCAGCAGCTGGTGCAGATGGCGATGATCGAGCGTGCCCAGCATGGCCAGCACGCTATCGAGGCGCACGCTGCCATTGCCATGAGCCAGTGCCTGATCGGTCAGGCTCAGGGCATCGCGCATGCTGCCGTCGGCCGCCTTGGCCAGCGCCAACAGGGCGCGCGGCTCAAAGGGTTGTCCCTCCTGATCCAGCACCCATTCGAGCTGCTTGGCGATCTGGGTCTGATCCAGACTCTTCAGATGAAACTGCAGGCAGCGCGAGAGGATGGTGATCGGCAGCTTCTGCGGATCCGTGGTGGCCAGCAAGAACTTCACATAGGGGGGCGGCTCTTCCAGGGTTTTCAGCAGCGCGTTGAAGCTGTGGCGCGACAACATGTGCACTTCATCGATGAGGTAGACCTTGAAGCGGCCACGGGCCGGCCGGTACTGCACGTTGTCGAGCAGTTCGCGGGTATCTTCCACCTTGGTGCGCGACGCCGCATCGATCTCCAGCAGGTCGACGAAGTTGCCCTGATCGATCTCGCGGCAGGTGTCGCACACCCCGCACGGGTGGCTGCTGATCCCCTGCTCGCAGTTGAGGCTCTTGGCCAGGATGCGAGCGATGGTGGTCTTGCCGACCCCGCGGGTACCGCTCAGCAGATAGGCGTGATGCAGCCGTCCCTGATCCAGGGCGTTGGTCAAGGCGGTCAGCACATGATGCTGGCCTACCACTTGTTCAAACGTATGGGGGCGCCATTTACGCGCCAGAACCTGATAGCTCATAGATCTCGATGCAGGGATGACAAGGCATTGAGGCTGGATGCTAACACAAATGCGGGGCGGGCTGTATCGGCTATCGGCCAGGGCGGGAGGGATCGCTTGAATTTCAAACCGATGCCCGTACGGGCACCGGTCTGGACGCAGGCAAGGCTGACGAGACCTGCCTGCTTGGTGAGACTGAAGGCTTATTCGCCCGGCAGTTCGACCAGAGAAACCACCTTGACGCCGGCGGCAGTCAGGCGGGCATCACCACCGAGGGACGGCAGGGAGATGATGAAGGCGGCATCAACCACTTCACCGCCGGCGCGGCGAATGAGCTTGACGGTGGCATCGACGGTGCCGCCGGTGGCCAGCAGATCGTCCACGACCAGCACCTTGTCACCGGGCACGATGGCGTCGGTGTGCAGTTGCAGGGTGTCGGTGCCGTATTCGAGGGCATAGGACTCTTCGATGACGGCGCGGGGCAGCTTGCCCGGCTTGCGAACCGGCACGAAGCCCAGACCCATGGCGTAGGCAACCGGCGCGCCGAAGATGAAGCCGCGCGCTTCGGTACCGACAATCTTGGTGATCCCTTGATCACGATAGTGATTGGCCAGCAGATCGATGGTGGCCTTGAAGGCATCGGCATTCTCGATCAGGCTGGTGATGTCGCGAAACAGGATGCCCGGCTTCGGATAGTCGGGAATGGTCTTGATGCTCGCTTCGATAAATTTCAGGGTTTCCGGATTCATGGTTTGACCGTTTGTTTTTCGACGCAGATGGTCGTTTCTCTCAGCTTCCCGCCAGCGGGAAATAAAAAGGCCCGTCACGCAAAAATGACAGGCCGACTCCATAGCATTATTGCCGCAATAGCTTAGGGACTTCACTTCTCCATTGCAACTGGCTCCAGCACCGGCAGACGCATTAACCAGGTGAGCAGGATCACCATTATGGCAATGAGCAGCAGCCTGACCCACAGCAGGGGGACCACCGCCAGCGACACCGAGAAGGAGAGCAGAATGAAGAGGATGGCGCGCCGCCGCGCATGGCGGCGAATGCCGCGATACTGCTGCCAGTCGGCAATGGGCGGCCCGAACCAGGGATGGGCCAGCAGCCAGCGGTGAAAACGAGGGGACGAGCGGGCAAACAGGGCCGCCGCCAGCAACATGAAGGGCGTGGTCGGCAACAGGGGCAGCACGATGCCGATGATGCCGGTCACGAATGCCAGCCAGCCCAACCCCATCAAACACCAACGTTTCATCACAGCCCCTCTTGCATGCCCTTGCGTCATCCTAACAGGATCCGCCCCCATGTTAACAACGATTCCCATTATCACGGCAACTGATGCCCCAGATCACGGGGTTTGCGCGCCAATAATGGCCCATTCCCATGGTGTGACGGCTGACAACCCGCCCCGTTACCACTACAATCTGCGCTCTTTTTTCTCTGTTTGCCCTTCGGAACCGGTTATGCGCGTTATTTTGGCCCCCATGCAGGGGGTGCTGGATCACTTGATGCGGGAGGTGCTCACCTCCGTCAACGATTACGACCTCTGCGTCAGCGAATTCATCCGGGTGGTCGATCAGCTGCTGCCGGCCAAGGTGTTCTATCGCCTCTGCCCCGAGCTCAAACAGGACGGCAAGACCCGGGCCGGCACCCCGGTGCGGGTACAACTGCTGGGCCAGCACCCAGAATGGCTGGCCGAAAACGCGCTGCGAGCCATCGAACTCGGCTCCCCTGGCGTCGATCTCAACTTCGGCTGCCCTGCCCCCACGGTCAACAAGAGCAAGGGGGGCGCCGTGCTGCTCAAAGAGCCCGAGACCATCTATCGCATCGTCAAGGCGGTGCGCGAAGCGGTGCCTGCCCATCTGCCGGTGAGCGCCAAGATCCGCCTCGGCTACGATGACAAGGAGCTCTATCTGGAGAACGCCCAGGCCGTTCATCAAGGTGGCGCCAACGAGCTGGCCGTGCACGCCCGCACCAAACGCGAAGGCTACAAGGCGCCGGCCCACTGGGAGTATGTGGACGCCATTCGCCGTGCCCTGCCCATTCCCGTCACCGCCAACGGCGAGATCTGGGATCATGCGGATGCCCTCACCTGCGCCCAAGTCTCCGGCTGCGACACCCTGATGGTGGGCCGCGGCGCCATCTCCCTGCCCAATCTGGCCAACGTGATGAAGACCGGCTGTGCCCACATGAGCTGGGCCGAGGTGCTGCAGCTGATGGTGAGCTACACCGAGCAGGACTTGGCGAGCGAGAAGGCGGACTACTACCCGAGCCGGATCAAGCAGTGGTTCAGCTATCTCAAACGGGAGTATCCCGAGGCGGATCGGCTGTTTGGGGAAATACGGGTACTCAAGGAGACCCATCCCATCCGGGATGCCTTGCTGCAGGCGTCGAAAACTGTGATCTAACCGCCCTTTACTTGACGCATATCATCTTGATAATCCTGTCGCTTCCCTATACTGCCCCAGATTCGTAATTCGTCTGTTGGGGGCTAGTGTGTGTGAAATGACGCAAGCTCAGTTGGCCGTGTGGCGTGATCGCCTGCTGACTGACTGGGCGCAAGTAAGAGAAGAGCTGATCGGTCAGCTCAAAGCCTGTCGGCGTGACGAGTGGGCAGAAAAGGTGGATCACTGCGAGCGGGATCAACTGGTTGATCTGACCAGCCGCCTCGACTTGCCCAAGGTGGAGCAGAGCGTGGCTCGCCTCAAGCGCATCGATGCCGCCCTCTGTCAGATGGATCTGGGCCTCTATGGCCTCTGTTCCGACTGCGAGGAGCCGCTGGCCATCGAACAGCTGGAACAGGACCCGACCCTGCAACGCTGCCCACACTGCGAAGCCCGCTATCGCAAGGGATTCCACGCCCACGAACTCTGAGGGATGCACGTCCGTGCATCCTCTTCTGCGGGCTGGTCAGCCCGACATTTCTATTCAATAATCAACAACAACCACGCTGAACAGGGACATCTCCGTGTACAGAGTCTTGTTGTTATGGTGTTTGTGCTGCTCCGCCTGGGCGCAAGAGTCGTTGCTGGTAGGCTGGTCAAGCTGGCACCCGTTCAGCTTTCGCGACGAACAGCAGCAACTGCAGGGGCTGGATATCGACCTGCTGGAAGCCATCTTCAACCGGGCTGGGTTTCACGCCAACTACAGCGAGATGCCCTGGGCCCGCGTGCTGCGCGAGCTGGAATTCGGCACCATCCAACTGACCATGTCCGCCAACCAGACCGCCGAGCGCGACCTGTATGCCCGCTTTACCCTGCCCTATCGCAATGAAGAGACAGTGCTGCTCATCCGCCGCCAGGACAAGGGGCGCTGGCAGGAGATAACCCAGCTCTCCGACTTGCTCTCCCGACCGGACTTCACCATCGGCTTGCTGCGTGACTTTGATTACGGCACCGATTTTCGCACCTTCATGCAGTCACCCCAGATGCAGCAGCGACTGCTGGTCAGGCTGAAAATGGAACCACTGATCAAGCTGCTGCTGGCTGGCCGGATCCAGGGGGTTGTCATGGACCCCATGGGATTGCAGCAGCTCAATCTGGCCGGGCTCCCCCTCGATCAACTGACCACCCTGCTCGACATCCAGCAGACCCCGGTCCACCTGATGTTGAGTCGTCGCACCACCACGCCGCAGCAGCTGCAACGGCTTGATGAGGCGATCCGGACCCTCTTGCAAAGCCCTGAGTACGGGCAGATCCTGGCTCGCTACCGCTATCCGCTACAGTAACGCCGACAAAAAAAGGGGCCCCGAGGGCCCCTTTCTTTATCTTGTGATCACTGTGCCAGCAAGTGGCCAACCAGTTCATGGCGCCAGCCTTGCAGCAGCATCGGCTTGTCGGCCCGGGCGCGCTCTTCGTCGCTCATGCGCCAGCTCCAGGTGAAATACTGGTGAATGATCTTCTTGCTGGCAACCAGCTCGGGTGGAATGTTGCTGGCCTTGGCCTTCTCTTCCACCATCCCCTTGATGCGCTTGAGCTCGGCCTTGTACTGGGGGTAGTCCACCAGCCGACGAATGGGCTCGGGCCAGCTGTCGGGAGCGCTCTGCTGGGCCGCGGCCACGATATCCAGCATCCGCTTGCCGTGGATCTTGATCTCGATGGGGGCCAACCCCAGCTCGTTCAGATCGCGCAGGGAGGTGGGTCTGCGCTCCGCCACCTTGAACAGGTGCAGCTCTTTGACCACGAAGTTGAGGGCCAGATCCCGGCGCACCGCCTCCTGCTGACGCCAGGCGGCCAGCTCACGCAGGATAGCCAGCTCGCGGCGTCCCAGTTGCCAGGCATTGACGATGTCGAGATAGGCCTGGCGGGGATCGCTGGTCTGGGTCTTGCGGGCGGAGTGGTTCTGGCACTCCTGTTCGAACCAGGCGAACTTGCCGCTCTCATGCAGCTTGGCCATCACCTTCTCGTAGAGCGGCAGCAGATAAAACACGTCGGCCGCCGCGTACTCGAGCTGACGGGGCGTCAGCGGGCGCGCCAGCCAGTCGGTGCGGGCCTGATCCTTTTCCAGCTCCACCGCGAGAAACTCGTTGACCAGAGCGCCAAAACCGACCGATACCCCGTAACCCAGGAAGGCGGCTGCCAGCTGAGTGTCGTGCATCTGGTTGGGCAGATGGCCTGCCTGATGCTGAATAAGCTCCAGATCTTCACCGGAGGCGTGCAAGATGGCGATCTGCCCTGCCCGGCCGAGCCGTTGCCAGAGGGAGGAGAGATCCAGCGTCAGCGGATCCAGCAGTGCCAGATGCTCACCGTCATAGATCTGGAACAGGCCCAGCTGGGGATAGTAGGTGCGGGTGCGAACGAATTCAGTATCGATGGCCAGGGGAACGTCGGCCAGGGAGGCGAGATACTGCTCCAGTTCGGCTTGCTGTGAAATGAGTTGATAGTGCATCTGTGCCTGCGCGTTGATCAGGGCCAAAAGAAAAAACCGTGGGCTGACCCACGGTTTTGCATAACGACGGCATGCTGCTTGGCAGCGCCACGCCGGTTACTGCTTGGCAATCTCCTCGTCGCGCAGCACGCGGCGCAGGATCTTGCCCACATTGGTCTTGGGAAGTTCGTCACGAAATTCTACCAGTTTCGGTACCTTATAGGCAGTCAGATGTTTGCGGCAGTGAGCAATAATCTCGTCTTCCTGCAGCTTTGCATCTTTCTTGACCACGAAGATCTTCACCAGCTCGCCGGAGACCTTGTGTGGCACGCCGACGGCGGCCACTTCCAGCACTTTCGGGTGCAGCGCCACCACGTCTTCAATTTCGTTCGGATAGACGTTGAAGCCGGAGACCAGGATCATGTCCTTCTTGCGATCGACAATCTTGAAGAAGCCCTGCTCGTCGCACACCGCGATGTCGCCGGTACAGAGCCAGCCATCCTGCATCACCTCGGCGGTGGCTTCCGGCCGCTGCCAGTAACCGCTCATCACCTGCGGGCCGCGCACCTGCATCTCGCCGGGTTTGCCAAGCTCGTGGATCACCTGGCCTGCATCATCCACCAGCCGAATGTCGGTAGAGCAGACCGGCAGGCCGATGGAACCGTTGTAGTCGAGCAGATCATAGGGGCAGACGCTCACCAGCGGCGAACACTCGGTCAGGCCGTAGCCTTCCAGTAGCGGCGTATCGGTCAGCCCTTTCCACTGCTCGGCCACCGCCCGCTGTACCGCCATGCCACCACCTATGGTCAGCTTCAGGCGGGAGAAGTCCATCGACTGGAACTCGCCATTGTTGACCAGCGCATTGAACAGGGTGTTGACCCCGGTGATGCAGGTAAATGGGTACTTTCTGATCTCTTTGACAAAGCCCGGGATGTCGCGCGGGTTGCTGATGAGCAGGTTGTAACCGCCGATGCGCATGAACAGCAGGCAGTTCACGGTCAATGCAAACACGTGATAGAGCGGCAGCGCGGTGACCACGAACTCCTTGCCCCGTTCCAGCATGGGGCCGTATACCCCGAGGCACTGCTCGACGTTGGCGATGAGATTGCGGTGAGTCAGCATGGCCCCCTTGGAGAGGCCGGTGGTACCGCCGGTGTACTGCAGGAAGGCCAGATCGTCGTTGTTGATCTCGGGTTTGATGTACTGCAGATAGCGGCCTTTTGCCAGCGCCTGGCGCATGGTGCTGGCGTGGGGCAGATTGTATTTGGGCACCAGCTTCTTGACGTATTTCACCACGAAGTTGACCAGAGTGCCCTTGGCCAGACCCAGGTTGTCGCCCATGCGGGTCAGGATCACGTGCTTGACCGGGGTGTCGTAGACCACTTTTTCCAGGGTATGGGCAAAGTTGGAAACGATGACGATGGCCTTGGCGCCGGAGTCCTTGAGCTGATGCTCCAGCTCGCGCGGGGTGTACAGCGGGTTGACGTTGACCACTATCATGCCGGCACGCAGGATGCCGAACACCGCGATGGGGTACTGCAGCAGGTTGGGCATCATCACGGCGACCCTGTCACCCTGACTGAGCTTGAGCTCGTTTTGCAGGTAGGCGGCAAAGGCGCGGGACTGCTCTTCGAGGCGACGGTAGGTAATGGTCTGCCCCATGTTGACGAAGGCAGGCTGGTCGGCGAATTCGTTCACCGACTCTTCAAACATTTCGACCAGGGAGCTGTATTGGTCTGGATTGATCTCGGCGGGCACCCCTTCTGGATAACGCTTCAGCCAGACTTTTTCCACGAACTTCTCCTGCATAACTAGCACCTGTGCGCTCACTGTGTTGCCTCCGTCCCTGTTCACATCCATTTCAAGCAGTTGTTTTAAGCTCATACTCTAATGCCGCCCATATTTACATAGGGCAACATCAATTAACAGCAAATTAACAACGGAAAAATGTGAGGGAGAAGACAAACCTGGAATTATTGAAAGCCGTCGATTCTACCGAATTTCACAAAATTTTTCGATACAAACCGCGGTCTCTGCCGAATTTTCCATATGAAAATGGTGGTTTCCCGCCAAAACGACCCGCTCTATCTGGGCAAACGCGGCATGACGCTGTTGCCAGTGTGCCTGCAGGCTGGCAAAACCCTCTGCGCCGGCGATAAACAGCACAGGGCAGCGGATGGCCCGGATCAGCGCCAGGGCCTGCCCTTCGCTCATGCGCATGGGGGAGAGATCCCGCAAACGGGGATCGCTGCGCCAGTGCCAGCGCCCTGCCCGCGCTTCCAGCTGCCGCTCGCAGATGAGGCGTGCCGAACCCGGGTCAATGTCGGCTACCTTGCAGCGCGCCGCCACCGCTTCATCGATGGACGCAAAGCCCTGGGAGGCTCGCTCGCGGGTACGACTGCGATTCAGGATGGCGCGACGCAGCTGCTCCGGCACCGCCTCGTCGGGTTGGCTCAGAGGCCCGAGCCCCTCCAGCAGGATGAGTCGCTCCACCTGCTCAGGGAAAACCCCGGCATAGGCGGAGGCGATCAAGGCCCCGAGGGAGTGACCAAGCAGCGTGAAGGCCGTCCAGCCCGCCGCCTGAGCGATCTGGTAGAGATCGTCCAGCCAGTCGACGAAGACATAGGGCGTGCTCTTGTGATCCGAGTGACCGTGCCCCGGCAGATCGATGCAGACCAGCTGAAAGTGGGTTAGATAGGGGGCTAGGGGCACAAAGCTCGCACTGTTGTCGAGCCAGCCGTGCAGCGCAACCAGCAAGGGTTTGCTGGTCTGCTCACCCGGCACTGGCTGATTCTCAAGCAAGGCCACCCGGCGGCCATCGGCCAGGGTCAGGAAGCGCTCCTGCAGCACGTCGTTCACTCCCGGTCCTAGCGGCGCAGCGGCCGTCTCGGCCAGTAGGGATCATAGAAGGGGTCGTAGAAGTAGGGATCCACATAGCGAACCTCTACCTCCTTGACCGGCGGCCACAGCTTGCTGCCCGTCACCTTGAGCACCGAGAAACGGTATTTGTGCTCGCCTATCTGGCTGTCAAGCGGCTTGTCGATGGTGCCGAGCACCGTCAGGCTGCGCCCCTTGGCATAGAGGGTCGGGTCGACAAAGCCCTGCATGATGGCCAGAAAACGGCCCGGGCTTTGCTCGGTCTGCTCCGGCACCCCGTTGGACTTGAGCGGCAGATAGACCACCTCGATGACGCTCTGATCCGCCTTGTTGTGTACCGCCGAGATGACCCCGCTCCAGCGGGCCGGTTTGCCCTCCAGGCCGGCAAGGGCCGGCTGATAGGCCACCAGCTGGTTGGCGGGCTCATAGGCCAGCTCTTTCGGGACCGAGCTGCAGGCACCGAGCAAGAGCCCTGCGGCCCCGATCACCATTGCACGCTTCAACAT
This sequence comes from Aeromonas sp. S41-2, assembly GCF_027705845.1. Taxonomy (NCBI): domain Bacteria; kingdom Pseudomonadati; phylum Pseudomonadota; class Gammaproteobacteria; order Aeromonadales; family Aeromonadaceae; genus Aeromonas; species Aeromonas sp. S41-2. The sequence goes on from NZ_JAPDCG010000003.1 coordinate 385,541, forward strand.
GTCACGCTCCTCTGGCCGGCTGAAACCGGCAGTCAACCACCCGCAATGGGGCATGTTCCCAGCGGCGTAAGCGACATGCCTGCCACTCCCGCCCTTATTCGCGACCCGGCAGCTTCTTCCAGGTCACCTTGTCACGCAAATAGACCGGTGTCGCCTGCTCCACCGCCACCGCCTCGCCAGCCAGCCAGGCGCTGCGCGCCAGCGGCAGCATGTCCAGCGCCGCCGGGAAACGCACCTGACTCGCTACCAGCTCGTCGGCAAGACCACTCAAAATCTCGCCATAGGTCTCAAAACCGGTGCCGACGCAGGTCACTCGACCCGCCAGCTTGCCACGGACGTCAACCAGGGCCGCCGGGTCGCTCACCACCTCGTCGCCCACCAGCTGCATGCGGCCGTCGATCAGCTCATAACGACCGAAATAGACCTCGTTCATCCGCGCATCGATGGCAGTCAGCACCTGTTCGGCGCCATCCAGACGATGGGCACCTTGCGCCATGGCGGCCAGGGTGGAGATGCCGATCAGCGGCACGCCGGCCCCAAAGGCCAGGCCCTGCGCCACACCGATGCCGATGCGCACCCCGGTAAAGGAGCCGGGACCACGACCAAAGGCGATGGCATCGAGCTCATCCAAGGTTATCCCGGCGTCGTCCAACACAGCCTGAACCATGGGCAGGATCTTGCGGGTGTGATCCCGCGGCGCCTCCTCCCAGCGGGAGAACACCTGCTCCCCCACCAGCAAGGCGGCGGAGCAGGCTTCGGTGGCGGTATCAACGGCCAGGATCTTCAACTCGTTCATGCTTTCCAATCTCTATAAAATCAGTCAATTACATAATCTGCAAGCAGACAGTGCCAGCAGTTTTTCAAAATGTTGCAAGGCTTGGCCGGCCGCGCCAAGGCAAACGCGATCACCGCCCGGAAAGCGCCTGCTGCTCGAAGAAATTCCCCAGCATCGCCAGCTCCCGGGTCCGTGGAATGGCGGGCAGACTCTTGATGAAGGTGGCGCCGTAGGGCTTGTTGACCATGCGGGGATCACAGATGACCAGTACTCCGTGATCACCGCGATCACGGATGAGCCGCCCCACCCCCTGTTTCAAGGCGATCACCGCCTTCGGCAGCTGGATATCGGCGAAGGGATCGCCGCCCCTGAGCTTGCAGTCATCCACTCGCGCTTTAAGCTGCGGATCATCGGGGCTGGCAAACGGCAGCTTGTCGATGATAACACAGGAGAGCGCCGCCCCCCGCACGTCGATCCCCTCCCAGAAGCTGCTGGTCGCCACCAGCACGGCGCGGCCATTCTCGACAAACTCCTTGAGCAGTCGCTGCTTGTTGTCCTCTCCCTGCAACAGGACGGTGCGCCCGATCTCCCGGCGCAGCACCTCGGCCACCTGGCGCATCACCTGATGGCTGGTACAGAGAAAGAAACAGCCCCCCGGCGTCTTGTTGATGAGCGGGATCATCAGATTGGCCAGCTGCTCGCCGCGGCCAAAGGCATTTGGCTCAGGCAGGAAGCGCGGCACGCACAGCCGCGCCTGCTCGCCATAGTCGAACGGGCTGTCGAGAATAAGCTCGGCGCTGCCAGCCAGTCCCAGCTCGGCTTTGAAGTGATCAAAGCGCATGTCCACTGTCAGGGTGGCCGAAGTAAACACCCAGGCGACCTCGGGACGCAGCACCTCGGCGCCAAAGCGCTCGGCCACCGACAGCGGGGTCAGGTTGAGGGTGAAATGAAGCCGCGAGCAGTCGTACCAGTAGGAGAAACCGGTCTGGTTGATCGCCAGCACCTCCCCCAACCGGGTGCGCAGCTCACTGATCCGCTCGAAACAGTGGTCAAGCTGCTCGCCACGTCCGAGCGCCAGTTTCAGCACCTCGTAGCAGAGTCCGAGGGCATCGTTGAGGCGGGCCAGCGCCTGGCCCCAGAGCGGCTGGCGCAGCATGTCGCGGGTGTTGCCGCGCCCACCGTCCACCCCGAAGGCAAGCCGCAGATCCTGGCTGGCAATGGCGAGCCGGTCGGCCGCCTTGCCGAGCTGGGCCATGTCGTGGGCCTCGGCCCGATAGGCGAGCTGGATATCCTGCGCCAGATCCAGAATGGTGCGGCTGCCCACCGATTTGCCAAAGTAATTGGTGGCAATCTCGGGTAGCTGGTGCGCTTCGTCAAACACGTAGACCTGCGCTTCGGGCACCAGCTCGCCAAATCCCGTGTCTTTGACCGCCATGTCGGCGAAGAAGAGGTGGTGGTTGATCACCACCACCTGGGCATCCATGGCACGGCGGCGAGCCACCACCAGATGGCAGTCGTCGTAATAGGGGCAGTCGCGACCGAGGCAATTTTCATTGGTGCTGGTGACGTGCGCGAGGATCTCGGCGTTCTCCTGCAGCCCCGGAATATCCCCCACGTCGCCGTTGTCGGTGGCGGTGGACCAGGACTTCACCTTGACCAGGTCATTGAGCACTTCCGGCTTTTGCAGGTGGGATTCGCTTAACAGCCGGTTCATCCGCTCGATGCACAGATAGTTGCTGCGCCCCTTGAGCAAGGCCACCGGCGGGGTGTAGGAGAGCGCCCCCGTGATGGTGGGGAGATCCCGGTAGAAAAGCTGCTCCTGCAGGTTCTTGGAGCCGGTGCTGATCACCACCCGTTTGCCGGATTCCAGCGCCGGCACCAGGTAGGCGTAGGTCTTGCCGGTACCGGTGCCCGCCTCCACCAGCAAGCGACCATGCTCCTTGATGGCACGCGCCACCGCCTCGGCCATCTCCAGTTGCGGGGCACGGGCTTTGAAGCCGTCGATATGGCTGGCCAGAGGGCCGTCTGGCTTGAACAGGGTCTGGATGGTCAAAAGGGCGTCCCGCAGCAAAAGGGGGCATTATGCCAAAAGTGTGGCAAAAGCGGGACTGATTCTGCGCCTAGACGAAGAGATCGATCTGGTGATCGGGATCCTGTTTGTGATCATCCTCTTCAGGTGCTGGCTGATCACGTTTGGCTGATGGATAAGGCTGCTGGCGCTGCTGGGAGTCACCGTTGTCGGTGCTGGTCTTGCGCAGCTGATGCTTCTGGCTGATCTGGGTCACTTCCCGCTTGATGTCGTCACTGCTCGGGGCGGCCGGCGCCCGGGGCAGAATGGGGAATAACAGGTCCTGACTGGGCATGATGTCGCCTCCTCTGGCTCACCTTGTCTAGTTATCGACCAGAAAACCGTTTTCTCAACTTTAATCGACCAAATCACATTTTCCGGTTGCTTTTTCCGTCAAGGCAGGTAGTTTAAATCGGGCGTCAACTACGACATCTTATTTGTAAAGGATTAATTACATGCAGTTCACCAGCCTGAAGACTCATCACCACCATCATCATCCCGACTAGTCTTTCAGGAGGTTGACTGCTGGAAGACACTTAACTGGTGACTTCCAAAAGGACCGCAAGATTCATAAGCCCTCGGAAGCACTGACTTCCGAGGGCTTTTTCGTTTTTGACTAGAAGGAAATCGAGCAATGGAAACACAACGTCTGCGCATCGCCATGCAAAAATCCGGTCGCCTGAGCCAGGACTCCCAGGCCCTGTTCAAGAGCTGCGGCCTCAAGATCAACCTGCGCGAACAGCGCCTCATCGCCCATGTCGAGAACATGCCCATTGACATCCTGCGGGTACGCGATGACGACATCCCGGGACTGGTGATGGAAGGGGTGGTCGACCTTGGCATCATCGGTGAAAACGTGCTGGAAGAAGTGCAGCTCATCCGCGCCTCCCAGGACCAGCCCTTTGCGGTCAAGACCCTCAAGCAGCTCGACTTCGGCGGCTGCCGCCTCTCCCTGGCGGTACCGGACGACGTCACCTACACCGGGCCACAGAGCCTCGCCGGCAAGCGCATCGCCACCTCCTACCCGGGGCTGCTCAAGCGCTTCTTCGACGAAAAAGGGCTTAGCTTCAAGAGCGTGATGCTGGGCGGCTCGGTGGAAGTGGCCCCCCGCGCGGGCCTGGCCGATGCCATCTGCGATCTGGTCTCCACCGGCGCGACTCTGGAGGCCAACGGCCTCAAAGAGGTGGAAGTGATCTACCGCTCCAAGGCAGTACTGGTGCAGGCGCCCAACCCCTTGTCCGATGCCAAGCAGAAGATCATCGACACCCTGCTGCCCCGCATTCAGGGGATGCAGCAGGCGCGCGAGAGCAAGTACATCATGCTGCACGCACCCAAGGACAAGCTCGATGCCATCACCGATCTGCTGCCGGGCGCCGAGCGTCCCACCATCATGCAGCTGGCGGGCGAGACCAACCAGGTGGCGCTGCACGTCGTCTCCAGCGAGACCCTGTTCTGGGAAACCATGGAACAGCTCAAGGCCCTCGGCGCCAGCTCTATTCTGGTGCTGCCCATCGAAAAAATGATGGAATAAGGAAGGGACATCATGCAGACCCTGATCTGGAAGACCCTCTCCCCTACCCAGCAGGCCGACGTGCTGACCCGGCCGGCCCTGAGTGACGAAGCCGACATCGGCGCCGTGGTGCGGGAGATCATCGCTGCGGTGCGCAGCCGGGGCGACGAGGCCCTGCGCGAGCTGAGCCAGCGCTTCGAGCGCGCCCCGCGCCAGCAACTGCAGGTGAGCGACGCCGAAATCGAGGCCGCCTGCGCCCGCTTGGATGACGACATCAAGGGCGCCATCGAGGCGGCCATCGCCAACATTCGCACCTTCCACGCCGCCCAAGTGCAACCCGTGGTGCGGGTGGAGACTCAGCCCGGGGTGGTGTGCGAGCTGCGCACCCAGCCCATCAGCCGGGTCGGCCTCTATGTACCGGGGGGCAGCGCGCCGCTCCCCTCCACCGTGATGATGCTGGCCATTCCGGCCCGTCTGGCTGGTTGCCGTGAAGTAGTGCTCTGCACCCCGTCCCCGGCCAGCGACGAGATCCTGTTCGCCGCCCGCGCCTGCGGGGTCGAGAAGGTGTTCGCCATCGGCGGCGCCCAGGCCATCGCGGCCATGGCTTATGGCACACAGAGCATCCCCAAGGTGGACAAGATCTTCGGCCCGGGCAACGCCTATGTGACCGAAGCCAAGGGCCAGGTATCCCGCGACTGGCGCGGCGCCGCCATCGACATGCCGGCCGGCCCCTCCGAGGTGCTGGTGATCGCCGACGAGAGCGCCAACGCAGCCTTCGTGGCGGCCGATCTGCTCTCCCAGGCCGAACACGGCCCCGACAGCCAGGTGGTGCTGGTAACCACCTCGCCGCTGCTGGCCGACGCCATCAACGGCGAGATCAAGCGCCAGTTGGCCAAGCTGACTCGCCGCGATATCGCCGCGCAGGCGCTCGGCAGTAGTCTGGTGATCCTCTGCGACGATCTGGCAGAAGCGTGCGCCATCTCCAACGCCTACGCGCCGGAGCACCTGATCGTGCAGACCCGCGCTCCCCGTGATCTACTGGATCAGCTTGAGAATGCCGGCTCCATCTTCCTCGGGGCATGGACACCGGAATCGGTCGGCGATTACGCCAGCGGTACCAACCACACCCTGCCCACTTATGGCTATGCCCGCACCTGCTCGAGCCTGGGCCTCGCCGACTATCAGCGCCGCTACACGGTGCAGGAGCTGAGCGAGCGCGGCATTCAGGGCCTTGGTCCCATCGTCGAGCGCATCGCCCAGGCCGAGGGGCTTGATGGCCACAAGAATGCCGTCACCCTCAGGTTGAACGCCCTGGCCGCCGCGCCCCAACTAACAGCACAGCAGAAGGATTTGTCATGAGCATTGCCAACCTGGCGCGCCGCGTGGTGCGGGCCCTCACCCCCTATCAATCCGCTCGCCGCATCGGCGGCAAGGGCCACGTCTGGCTCAACGCCAACGAGGCCCCGCTGGCCTATCCCTTCACCATCGAGGGCAGCCGTCTCAACCGCTACCCCGAGTGCCAGCCGGCCGAGGTGGTGAACGGCTATGCCGCCTACGCCGGGGTCAACCCCGATCAGGTGCTGGTGAGCCGCGGCGCCGACGAGGCCATCGAGCTCTTGATCCGCACCTTCTGCGAAGCGGGTGAAGATCAGATCCTGATCTGCCCGCCCACCTACGGCATGTACGCCATCAGCGCCGAGACCTGCGGTGTCGGTATCGTCGAGCAGCCGCTGACCGCCAGCCGCCAGCCTGACTGGCCCGCCATTGCCGATCGCCTTTCCGACGTGAAGCTGGTGTTCCTCTGCTCCCCCAACAATCCCACCGGAGATCTGGTGGGCCGCGACGGTCTCATCGCCCTGCTGGAGAAAGCGCGGGATCGCGCCATCGTGGTGGTGGACGAGGCCTATATCGAGTTCTGCCCCGAGGCGTCTGTGGTAGACCTGCTGGCCCGCTTCCCCAATCTGGTGGTGACCCGCACCCTCTCCAAGGCCTTTGCCCTGGCGGGGATCCGCTGCGGTTTTACCTTAGGCCACCCCGAGGTGATCGCCATGCTGGCCAAGGTGATCGCCCCCTATCCCATCCCCGAGCCCATCGCCCAGATCGCGGCGCAGGCCCTCTCCCCCATGGGACTGGAACTGATGCAGGAGCGAGTGGCGGAGCTCAACAAGCAAAAAGCCGCCTTCAAGGCCGCGCTGGCAACCCTGCCCTGCGTGAAGGAGGTGTTCGAGGACAAGGGCAACTTCGTGCTGGTGCGCTTTGTGGATGGCGCCGCCGTCTTTGCCGCCATGAAGGCCGCCGGCATCATCTTGCGGGATTTCTCGACCAAGCCGGGCCTTGACAACAGCATTCGCGTCACCATCGGCTATCAGGGCGAGATGGACGCCGTACTGGCGGTATTGCGTGACCAGCCCTCTCCCTCTTTTTAAGACAAGGATGTAGCGATGAAGACCCCGTTTTTGTTTATCGACCGCGACGGCACCCTGATTGAAGAGCCGGTGACCGACAAGCAGGTGGACAGCCTCGCCAAGCTGCGCTTCGAGCCCATGGTGATCCCGGTGCTGCGCGAATTGCAGGCCGCCGGCTACGTGCTGGTGATGGTGACCAACCAGGACGGGCTGGGCACCGCCAGCCTGCCGCTGGAGAACTTCCAGCCCCCCCACGACCTGATGATGCACCTGTTCGAATCGCAAGGGGTGAACTGGGAGCAGGTGCTGATCTGCCCGCACTTCCCCACCGATGGCTGCAGCTGCCGCAAACCCCACCTCGGGCTGGTGAAGGAGTATCTCGCCTCCGGTCGCATCGACTTTGCCAACTCCTTCGTGATTGGCGATCGCCAGACCGATCTGCAGCTGGCCGACAACATGGGCATTCGCGGTATTCGCTACCACCCGCAGGATCACGACTGGCTCGCCATCCGTGATCAGTTGCTGTCCAAGGGACGTGTGGCCGAGGTGGAGCGTTACACCAAGGAGACCCGCATTCAGGTTGCGGTGGATTTGGACAAGAGCGGCGGCAACCAGATCGCCACCGGCATCGGCTTCTTTGATCACATGCTGGATCAGATAGCGACCCACGCAGGTTTTCGGCTCAAGCTCAAAGTGAGCGGCGATCTGCACATCGACGATCACCACACGGTGGAAGACGTCGGGCTGGCTCTGGGTCAGGCGCTGCGCCAGGCCCTTGGCAACAAGCGCGGCATCGGCCGCTTCGGCTTCGTGCTGGCGATGGACGAGGTGCAGGCGGTGATCGACGGTCGCCCCCGCCTGGTTGACGGCGCCAATGACAGTGCCCAGGCCCCCTCGCTGACCGAGCTGGACGTGGCCACCGCGCTCGACTTGAGCGGCCGCCCCTACTTCGTGTTCGACTGCCCGAGCGGTTTTGGCCGCGACAGCGTGGGCGAGATGGCCACCGAGATGGTGCCCCACTTCTTCCGCTCCCTCTCGGACGCCATGGCCATCACCCTGCAGATGAAGGTCGGCAGCGGCAACACCCACCACCAGGTGGAGGCGTTGTTCAAGGGCTTTGGCCGCGCCCTGCGCCAGGCCATTCGGGTGGAAGGGAGCGAGCTTCCCTCCAGCAAGGGAGTACTGTGATGGCGAAACAGAATTTGGTCATCATCGACACCGGCTGCGCGAACCTCGCCTCGGTGCGCATGGCATTCGAGCGCCTCGGCGTACAGCCGCGGGTCTCCCGTGAGGCTGCCGACATCGAGCAGGCGGACAAGCTGATCCTGCCCGGCGTCGGCACCGCGGTGGCCGCCATGAAGAATCTCAACGAACGGGGGCTGGTGCCGCTCATTCGCGCCGCCAAGCAGCCGCTGCTGGGTTTTTGCCTCGGCATGCAGATGCTGGCGGAGGCGTCCGAAGAGAGCATGGCGGCCGATGGCAAGACCCATGCCTTGATCGATTGCCTTGGCATAGTACCGGGCAGGATCAAGCTGATGGAGGTGGGCAACCTGCGCCTGCCCCACATGGGCTGGAACCAGATTGAGCACGACGAGACCCATCCTCTGCTCAAGGGGATCCCGAGCGGCAGCTACTTCTACTTCGTGCACTCCTATGCGCTGGAGGTAACCGAAGCGACGCTGGCGACCTGTGACTACGGCAAGCCTTTCACCGCCATCGTGGGCGGGGTTGCAGAGCACAGCAATTTCTTTGGCGCCCAATTCCACCCGGAGCGCTCCGGCGCGGCCGGTGCACGCCTACTGCAAAACTTTTTGGAGCTGTAACAAGGATGATTATCCCAGCCATTGATCTGATTAACGGCCAAGTCGTGAGACTCTATCAGGGCGACTACGGCCAGAAGACCGCCTACAGCGACAGCCCGCAGGCCCGCTTTGACGAATATGTCTCCCAGGGGGCGGTGCAACTACACCTGGTGGACCTTGATGGTGCCAAGGATGCCAAGGCGCGCCAGCTCCCTCTCATCGCCCAGCTGCTGTCGGCCACCGAAGCACCGGTGCAGGTGGGGGGGGGCGTGCGCACCGAACAGGATGTGGCAGACCTCTTGGCCGCCGGCGCCAGCCGGGTGGTGATCGGCTCCACCGCCGTCAAATCGCCGGATCTGGTGGCCAGCTGGATGGAGAAATACGGCCCCGAGCGCATCGTGCTGGCGCTGGACGTCAACATTGATGCCCAGGGCAATCGCCATATCGCGGTGGCCGGCTGGCAGGAGAACAGCGGGGTGACCATAGAAGCGCTGATCGAACGCTTCCTCCCTGCCGGGCTCAAGCACGTGCTCTGCACCGACATCAGCCGAGACGGTACCCTCTCAGGCACCAACGTCGAACTCTACCGGGATCTCTGCGCCCGTTATCCGAGCGTCGGCTTTCAGGCCTCCGGCGGCATTGGCGGCATCGAAGACATCGTGGCGCTCAAGGGTTCAGGGGTCAAGGGGATCATCCTCGGCCGCGCCCTGCTGGAGGGCAAGTTCTCGGTAGGGGATGCCATCGCCTGCTGGGGGAATGGCAGCCTGTAAGCAAGCCGCAGCGTCGCCATCAGGACGTCGATTGAGAGAGAGGCTCCCTGCCGGGTCGTCCGGCCGGAAGCCTCTTCATCAAGGGGTAAATCGAGGTAAGTCCTTATTACTTGGTAACAATTGACTCTATACTCGAATTCACTGAGACAACGTCACGGAGGACCTATGTTTACATCTCACTCCGCCACCATCCTGATTGTCGATGACTCACCCGAAAATCTGATGGTGCTGACCGACCTGCTCTCTCCCACCTATCGGGTGCTCGCCGCCCAGAGCGGGGAGAAGTGTCTGCGGATCTCCACTGGCAAGACAATCCCGGATCTCATCCTGCTGGATGTGATGATGCCTGGCATGGACGGCTATGAGGTGCTCAAACAGCTGCGTATTACCCCTGCCACCAGTCGTATCCCGGTGGTGCTGCTCACCGCCCTCGCCGACCCCCAGAGCGAGGAGTACGGCTTGTCGCTGGGAGCCGCCGACTACATTACCAAACCCATCAAACCGGCCATCGTCCAGGCGCGGGTACGCACCCAGCTGGAGGCCAAACAGGCCCGCGACGGCCTGCAGAATCAAAACGCGGCGCTGGAGGCCGAGGTGGCACGCCGGATGACCGAGAATGACCTCATCCAGCAAGTCTCCATCCGGGCGCTCGCCCATCTGGCGGAGATCCGCGACCCCGAGACCGGCAATCACATCTTGCGCACCCAGGGCTATGTCAGGCAACTGGCCTGTGCGCTGGCCAGTCATCCCCGTTTTACCGACACCCTGACCCCCCGCTACATCGATCTGCTGAGCCGCTCGGCGCCGCTGCACGACATCGGCAAGGTGGGCATTCCGGATCAGATCCTGCTCAAGCCGGACAAGCTGACCCCGGCGGAGTGGCAGATCATGCGCACCCACGCCAAGCTCGGCAGCGACGCCATCGAAGAGGCCGAACGGGATATCGAACAGCCGCTGGCGTTTCTCACCCTGGCCAAGGAGATAGCCCACTGGCATCACGAAAAGTGGGATGGCAGCGGCTATCCCGACGGCCTGCAAGGGGACGCCATCCCGCTCTCGGCCCGTTTGATGGCACTGGCGGACGTGTTCGATGCGCTGATTAATGTGCGGGTCTACAAGGCGGCCATGCCCTATGAGGATGCGCGCGCCCTGATCCTCTCCGGCAGCGGCCAGCATTTCGACCCGGATGTGGTGACGGCGTTTGACAACCACTTCGAGCAGTTCGTCGCCATCGCCGAGCGCTACCAGGATGACAATGAGGCCAGACATGGCTGAGCAGCCTTCGTTGACCCGGGCCCATGTGCTCAACGTCGTGCTCACCTATGCCGCGGTGGCGAGCCTGTGGATCCTGCTCTCCGACAAGGCGGTGGAGTGGCTGTTCAGCACCCCGGCCCAGTTCGCGCTGGCCAGCACCATCAAGGGGTGGCTGTTCATCCTCATCACCGCCACCATGCTCTATACCATGCTGCGCCGGCGCATCGACCAGCCGACGGTGACCACTTCCCCTTCCCGGCGCCAGCTGTTGCCGTTCGTGCTGCTCAACGGCCTGATCCTGGCCCTGACCGCCATGGCCATCGCCCAGAACATCAACCTGACCCAGGACAAGGAGGCCGCCCGGCTCGAGACCATTGCCGATCTCAAGAGCAAGCGCATCACCGAATGGCTCAGCGCCCGGGAGTTTGACGCCCACATTCTGTTTGAAAACCCGCTGTACGCGGCCCTCTATCGCGAGGCCCAGGTCACCCGGGCCGGTCATGCCAACCTGATGGCCAAACTGGACGAATTTATCTCCATTCGCCGCTTCAGTGCCGCCAGCGTGCTCTCGCCAGAGGGTAACCTGCTGTGGCACACCCCGGATGCCGGCGGCCTGAGCGCCCAGTTGCGTGCGGCATTGAAGAACGCAACAAGCGGCAGCATCACCCGGGTCGGCCCCTATCTGGACGAACAGGGTCAAGCCCGCCTCGACTTTATCGCCCCGCTCCCCATGGCGGGCGACAAGTCGCCTTTCATCGTGCTGCAGATAAGCCGCAGTGACTGGCTCAACAACATTCTCAAGTCCTGGCCGGTGCCGGACAGCAGCGGTGAGGCCCTGCTGTTTCGCCGCAGCGGCGATCAGATCCAGTTTCTCAATGATGTGCGCTATCGCCCCGGTTCGGCTCTCACCCTGCATTTGCCCGTCAGCAGCAAGGAATTGCTGGCAGCTCAGTTCCTGCAGCAGAGTCGCAATGAAGAGGGCAAGGCGCTCTTCTTTGGCAAGGATTACCGCAATACGCCGGTGTTTGGCACCGTACAGCCGGTCATGGGTACCGACTGGTATCTGCTGGCCAAGATAGACAAGGCCGAACTCACCCGGGCTGAGCTCAAAGAGAGCGTCTGGATCGGGTTGATCGGCCTGCTGGTGCTGCTTATCGCCAACACCGGCATCGTACTGCTGCGCCAGCACACCCGGTTGCAGATGGCCGAGCAGGTTCGCCAGTCCCAGGCCGGCCGCCTGCAGGCGCTGCAGTTGCTCTCCGCCATCGCCGACAGCTCGGAAGATGCCATCTTCGCCAAGGACAGAGAGGGCAAATACATCCTGTTCAACCGCGCCGCCAGCCAGTTCGTCGGCAAATCGGCCAGCGAGATGCTGGGTCAGGACGACATGGCCATCTTTCCCCCCGATCAGGCCCGCATGCTGATGGCGCTGGGCGAACAGGTGATCGCCAGCAACCGGGTACAGACCCAGGAGGAGTACCTGACCCTGCCAGGCGGCGAGCGGGTGTTTCTCGCCACCAAGGGGCCGCTGCAAGACAGCGATGGCCAGGTGATAGGCATCTTCGGCATCTCTCGCGACATCACGGATTTCAAGCGGGCCGAAGCGGGCCTGCGTGAGCGGGAGGGGTTGTTTCGCGCCCTGGTGGAACAGTCACTGGCCGGCATCTACATCATCCAGCAGGGCCAGCTCTGTTACATCAACCCAGGTTTTGCCCGCCTGTTCGGCTACGCCTCGACCGCTACCCTGCTCAAAATTGGTACCCTGCACGCCCTCGCCAGTCCGAAAGACAGTGCCAGGGTGGCTGAGCAGCTGCAACGCTGCGAACAGGAAGACAGCGAGATCCACACCCGCTTCACCGCCCTGCACCACGACCACCAGAACATCGAGATGGAGCTCTATGGGCGCCGTGTCGACTATCGCGGCCAGCCCGCCGTGCTTGGCCTGCTGCTGGATGTCACCGAACGCGAACAGGTCGAGCAGGCCCTGACCCGTCAGGCCAGCGAGCTCCGCCAGCAAAACAATGAACTGGAGCGGTTCAACAAGGTGATGGTGGACCGGGAGCTGGCCATGCTGGCCCTCAAGCACAAGATCAACGAGCTGTCGCTTCAGCTCGGGCAACAGCCCCCCTATCCGCAGGCCCCCACCCCGCCGGAGGAGTCCCTATGACGCGCTGGTCTTCACTGTGGCACCCTCGCCAACCCAGACAGCGCTGGGGGGTCTGCCTGCTGGCCGTGCTGCTGCCCGTACTGATGCTGCAGATCCGGGTCCAGCTGCCCATCGCCTTTGGCGAGCGGCCGCTGCTGGTGCTGTTCATGCTGCCCATCACCGTCTGCGCCCTGCTCGGTGGCCTGCTGCCCGGCCTGCTCTGTACCCTGGTGAGCGGTCTGCTCACCACCTACTTCCTGCTCGCCCCGCTTCACGAGCTGCGCATCGGCGCCGGGCAGGATCTGGTGCAGTGGGGCATTCTGATCGCCAACGGCGTTCTTATCAGCCTGCTCAGCGCAGCCGTGCACCGCTCCCGCGCCCGGGAAACCCAGCGCTGGCAGGAGCTCAGCAGCATCCAGTCCCGCCTGCAACAAAGCGAGACCCGCTTCCAGGCTACCTTCGAGCAGGCTGCGGTCGGCATCGCCCTGGTCTCCCCGGATGGCAAGTGGCTGCGGGTCAATCGGCGGTTGTGCGACATGCTGGGCTACCAGGCCGACGAGCTGATGGGCATGACCTTCCAGCAGATCACCCACCCGGATGATCTCTTCATCGACCAGACCTACGTGGCCCAGATGCTGGCAGACGAACGGCAGCACTACACCCTGGAGAAGCGTTACCTGCGCAAGGGCGGCGACGTCCTCTGGATCACCCTGACGGTAGCACTGGTCAAGGATCTCAAGGGAAAACCGGATTACTTCATCTCGGTCATCGAGGATCACCAGCAGCGCAAGGAGACCGAAGAGGCGCTGCGCCGCAACGAGGGGATCCTGCGTGAATCCCAGCACCTGGCCAAGATCGGCAACTGGCGCTGGAACATCGCCGACGACAGCCACTTCTGGTCGCCGGAGATCTACCGCATCTATGGCCGCGATCCCTCCCTGCCTCCCGCCATCTACCCCGAGGTGAGAAAGTACTTCACCCAGGATGGCTGGCGCGCCATCGCCCAGTCGGTCGAGCACTGTCTGCAGGATGGCCTGCCCTACGAGTGCGATGCCGAGGTGATCCACGAGCAGGGCGAACCCATCTGGATCATCGCCCGCGGCGCCGCCCTGCGCGCCAACGACGGCACCATCGTCGAGCTGTATGGCACCGTGCAGGACATCACCGAACGCAAGCTGGCCGAGCAGCAACTGCTGCACAACCAGCAGGTGGCCCTCGATACCCAGCGCCGTGCCAGGCTGGCGGCGCTCAACCTGATGGACGACGCCATCAGCGCCCGCATCCGCGCCGAAACCACCAGCAGCGCCCTGCGCGAGAGCGAGCAGCGGCTGCTGATGGCCCAGGAGGGAGCCCACGTCGGGATCTGGGAGTGGAACATGCAGGGCGGCCGGCTCTTCTTCTCGCCCGAATGTGCCCGCCTCTATGGTCGCAGCGCCGAACAGCTCAGCGAGTTCAAGCAGTGGCACAGCTGCCTGCACCCGGACGACAAGCCCCGCCTCGACAAGTTGCTGGCCGAGCTGCCGGCAAGCGGCAAACCCATCGAGATCGAATTTCGCATCCTCTTGCCAAACGGCGACGTGCGCTGGCTCAGCAGCAAGGGCAGCATCTACCGGGATGCCCAGCAGCGCCCGCTGCGCCTGCTCGGCATTCACCTCGACATCACCGAGCGCAAGCAGGCCGAGCAGCAGTTGCGCCAGCTTTCACTGGCGCTGGAGCAGAGCCCGGATGGCGTCTTCATCACCGATACCCAGGCCCGCATCGAATATGTCAACGTCGCCTTCCTGGCCGCCAGCGGCTACCAGCAGAGCGAGGTGATAGGGCAGACCCCTTCCCTGCTGCGCTCCGGCCTCACCCCCAAGGCCACCTACATCGCCCTGTGGGATGCCATCAAGCGCGGCCAGCGCTGGCACGGCGAGTTCATCAACCGGCGCAAGGACGGCTCCCACTATCAGGTGCTCGCCACCGTCTCCCCCATTCGCCAGGAGAACGGGGCCGTCACCCACTACGTGACGGTGCAGGCTGACATCACCGAGAAGAAGCAGCTCGGCGAGGAGCTGGATCAGTACCGCTATCACCTGGAGGAGATGGTCAACGAGCGCACCCTGCAGCTGGCTCAGGCCCATCAACGGGCGGAGAGTGCCAACCGCGCCAAGAGTGCCTTCCTGGCCAACATGAGCCACGAGATCCGCACCCCGATGAACGCCATTTTGGGGCTCACCTACCTGCTCAAGCGCGACACGCCGGATCACACCCAGCAGGATCGACTGGAGAAGATCGACAACGCCGCCCAGCACCTGCTCACTATCATCAACGACATCCTGGATCTCTCCAAGATCGACGCAGGCAAGATGGCGCTGGAGCAGAGCGACTTCTCCCTTACCGCCATGCTGGACAACGTCAGCGCCCTGATGAGCGAGCAGGCGCGCGCCAAGGGGCTCACCATCATAGTCGACATCGGCGATACCCCGGCCTGGGTGCACGGCGACATCACCCGCCTGCGTCAGGCGCTGCTCAACTACGCGGCCAACGCCATCAAATTCACCGAACAGGGCTCGGTCACCCTGCGGGTCAGGGTGGATCACCCGCTTGCCGGCGGCTATCTGCTGCGCTTCGAGGTGGAGGATACCGGCATCGGCATCAGCCCGGAGCAGAGCGAGAAGCTGTTTCAGGCTTTCGAGCAGGCGGATGTCTCCACCACCCGCAAATATGGCGGCACCGGCCTTGGGCTGGCCATCACCAGCCGGCTTGCCACCCTGATGGGCGGGGAAGTCGGGGTCACCAGTACCCTTGGCAAGGGCAGCTGCTTCTGGTTTACCGCCCGCCTCACGGTGGGTCAGGGCGAACCGCAGCAACCGGCGCCGCTCGAACAGACGGTGCAGCAGGCCCTCTTCTTTGCCAACCACGCCAGGGTATTGCTGGTAGAGGACAACGCCATCAACCGCGAGGTGGTACTGGAGCTGCTCAACAACAGCGGCCTTGTCATCGAGACGGCGGTCAATGGCCAGGAGGCGCTGGAGCGCGTCAGCCAGCACCCGTTCGATCTCATCCTGATGGACATACAGATGCCACTGATGGACGGCTACAGCGCCACCCGGGCCATCCGCGCCCTGCCGGGCTGGGAGCAGGTTCCCATCCTGGCGCTGACCGCCAGTGCCTTCGAAGAGGACAGAAAGGCCTGCGAATCCGCCGGCATGAACGATTTCATCGCCAAACCGGTGACCCCCGCCAAGCTGTTCGAGGCGCTGCAGCAGTGGCTGCCCCACAGCACGGCCGCCGCCCCCAAATACCAGCGGCGGACGACTGACCTGCTGACTGGCCCCCTCACCCGCCTGCAAACCCTGCCCGGGCTGGATCTGCAACAGGGGCTGGCGGCACTGCAGGGCAACCAGAGCAAATACGTCGCCCTGCTGCGCCACTTCGCCAGCGAGCACAGTCAGGACATGCAGCAGTTGGAGAGCCATCTGCATGCTGGCGACAGGCCGGCCGCCAGCCGGCTGATCCACACCCTGCGCGGGGTGGCCAGCACCCTCGGGTTGGTGGAACTGGCCGCCCAGAGCCAACAACTGGAGCAGGATCTGGCCAACAACAGCCAGACCCTGGCCGAGCGGATGGCCCCCATCGATCGCCTCCTCAGCGAACTGCCCAGTCTGCTGGGGGAAGAAGAACCCAGCCCCGCCGCGAACGCCGCGCCGCTTGGCAGCCACGGGCAACAACAGCTGCTGCGCCAGATGGAGGAGTTGCTGGTGCAGAGCGACACCGCCGTGATCCCGCTGTTTGAGCAATACGCGGCCCCCCTGCTGCTCGCCTTGGGGACGCCAGGCGAGATCCTGGCTCGCCAGCTGAAAGTGTTTGATTTTGACGGTGCCCTGCTCACCCTTCGTGAGCGGCTGGCAGCAGATGGCTCTCAGCCAGGCTTGAGCGGCCAGGCGCCTGCTGGCACCAGCCGGCATCAGGGGCCGAGCAAGCTGGATAAAGGGTTGAATCACTGAATAAAGTCGTGCATATAGTGGTACTCCCCCGAGTGAAGACGCCGCCCGTTTCGGGTCTCTTTTTCCCGCTCAGGAACCCGCTGTTAAAGCATGCAAGCCACCTTTTTCACTCGCCGCCGGGCCCCTGGGCCCGTTGGCAACAACGTTAGTTTTAACAGTGCTTTACATGGAGCAACGAGCATGTTGTCAAAGCGTATTATCCCCTGCCTCGACGTCAAAGATGGCGTGGTGGTCAAGGGAGTGCAGTTTCGTAATCACGAGGTGATGGGCGGCATCGTCGAGCTCGCCCGCCGCTACGCCAGCGAAGGGGCCGACGAGCTGGTGTTCTACGACATCACCGCCTCGAGCGATGAGCGGGTGGTGGACAAGAGCTGGGTGAGCCGGGTGGCCGAAGTCATCGACATTCCCTTCTGCGTCGCCGGCGGCATCAAGAGCGTGGAGGATGCCCGCCAGATCCTGGAGTTCGGGGCGGACAAGGTCTCCATCAACTCGCCGGCGCTGGCCGATCCCACCCTTATCACCCGACTGGCCGAACGCTTCGGCGTGCAGTGCGTGGTGGTGGGCATCGACTCCTATTTTGATGCGCAGAGCGGTCACTATCAGGTCAAACAGTTTACCGGCGACGAGAGCCGCACCCGCACCACCGCCTGGCATACCCTCGACTGGGTCGAGGAGGCGCAAAAGCGTGGCGCCGGTGAAATCGTGCTGAACGTGATGAACCAGGATGGCATGCGCCAGGGCTATGATCTCGAGCAACTCAAGCTGGTGCGGGCCGTCTGCAAGGTGCCGCTCATCGCCTCCGGCGGCGCCGGTGCCATGGAGCACTTTCGCGATGCCTTCACCCTCGCCGACGTGGACGGGGCGCTGGCCGCCTCCGTGTTCCACAAAGGCCTTATCCCCATTCCCGAACTGAAACGCTGGCTGAAAACCGAAGGAGTCGCCATCCGTGAATAATCAAGCAGTAAACAACGAGCAGTCGCTCGCCGAACGCCTGGACTGGGCAAAATGTGACGGCATGATCCCCGCCATCGTCCAGCATGCCGCCAGCGGCGAAGTGCTGATGCAGGGTTTCATGACCCGCGAGGCGCTGGCAAAGACCCAGGCCAGCGGCCAGGTCACCTTCTTCAGCCGCAGCAAGCAGCGCCTCTGGACCAAGGGGGAGAGCTCGGGCCATGTGCTCCAGCTGGTCGCCATCACCACCGACTGCGATCAGGACTCCCTGCTGATCGCCGCCAACCCCGTCGGCCCCACCTGCCATCTGGGCAACCCCTCCTGCTTCGACGGTCACCCCGTGCCGCCGCTCGGCTTCCTGGCCGAGCTCGAGCAGATCCTGGCAGCACGCAAAGGCGCGGATCCGGCCACCAGCTACACCGCCAGCCTCTATGCCAAGGGCACCAAGCGCATCGCCCAGAAGGTGGGTGAAGAGGGTGTCGAAGTGGCACTGGCCGCGATGGCGAAAGACAGAGAGGAGCTCATCAACGAATCCGCCGATCTGCTCTACCACCTCACAGCGCTGCTGCAAAACGAAGGGCTGGCGTTGAAGGATGTGGTGCAGCGGCTATATGAGCGGCACAACAAATAATTGTTGAACTCATATCGACAAAACGGGCCATCTGGCCCGTTTTGTTTTACGGCTGTCACCACCTCAACTGCCCAGCTGCTGGCGCAGCATAAATTTCTGCACCTTGCCGGTGGAGGTCTTCGGCAGCGGGGTGAAGATGATTCGCTTGGGGGCCTTGAAGTGGGCCATCTGCTCGCGGCAAAACGCGATGAGTTCAGCCTGGGTGAGTTCGCGCCCCTCCTTGAGCTTGACGAAGGCGCAGGGGACCTCCCCCCACTTCTCGTCCGGCATGGCGATCACTGCCACCTCGTCCACATCGGGATGGCGATAGAGCACGTCCTCCACCTCCAGACTGGAGATGTTCTCCCCGCCCGAGATGATGATGTCCTTGGATCTGTCCTTGATCTCCACGTAACCGTCCGGGTGCCACACCGCCAGATCGCCGCTGCGAAACCACCCCTCCGCCATCGCCTCGGCGCTGGCAGAAGGATTCTTGAGATAGCCCTTCATCACCACATTGCCGCGCAGCACGATTTCGCCCATGGTCTTGCCGTCCTGGGGGACGGGCTCGCCGCTGACCGGGTTGATGACCCGCATCTCCCCCTGCAGCGGTGAGGCTACCCCCTGGCGTGCTTTCAGACGCGACAGCGTGGTGGCATCCTGCCCCTGCCAGCTTCTTTGCGGTTCGCACAGCACGCAGGGGCCATAGGTTTCGGTGAGGCCGTAGACGTGGGTCACGGCGATCCCCATCGCCTCCATGCCGGCGATCACGGTGGCGGGGGGCGCCGCGCCTGCCGTCATCGCCTTGATGGGATGGTCGAGCCCGCGTTTGAGGGCCGGATCGGCGTTGTTGAGCATGTTGAGTACGATGGGGGCGGCGCAAAAATGGGTCACCTTGTGCTCGTGCAGCGCCTCATAGATGGCCGCCGCCTGCACATGGCGCAGGCAGACGCTCACCCCGGCCGTCGCCGCCAGGGTCCAGGGGAAGCACCAGCCGTTGCAGTGAAACATCGGCAGGGTCCAGAGATAGACGCTGTGCTTGGGCAGCTCCCAGGAGAGCACGTTGTTGACCGCATTGAGGTGGGCGCCGCGATGGTGATAGACCACCCCCTTGGGGTTGCCGGTGGTGCCGGAGGTGTAGTTAAGCGAGATCGCCTGCCACTCATCTTGCGGCAGCCAGCCGGGCTCATCCCCATTGCCCTCGGCAAGAAACGCCTCATAGTCGAGGTCGCTGACCAGCTCCCCCTCTCGGTAGAGGGGATCGTCGATGGCGATGAGGAGCGGCGCGAGTTCAATCAATGCCAATGCCTTGCGCACCACGGCGCCAAACTCCCGGTCCACCAGCACCACCTTGCTCTGGGCATGCTGGAAGATAAAGGCCATCGACTCGGCATCGAGCCGGGTGTTGATGGTGTTGAGCACGGCGCCGCTCATGGGCACCCCGAAGTGGGCCTCGAACATGGCCGGGGTATTGGGGGCGACGATGGAGACGGTATCCCCCTCACCGATGCCGCGGCGGCGCAGGGCCGAGGCCAGCTGGCGACAGCGTCGCTCGGTCTGGGCCCAGCTCTGGCGCAGAGGGCCGTGGATCAGCGCCGGATAGTCGGGGTAGACCCGGGCGGCCCGCCCCAGAAAGCTGATGGGGGTCAGCGCCTGGTAATTGGCGGGATTTTTTTCCAGATCTCGCTGATAGATGTTCTGCTCTGTCATCGGGTTCCTTCCTCACAGGTAGCAAAAGCGGTGCGCTCCTGGGAGCGCCGGCAACCATCGTCTGGCGTCCTGCCAGAGGGTGCTCGTATCGGGGATCACAGCCTAGCGCGAGGCGATGGCCACTGGTATTAGCAAAACGTCTTAGAGGCGCTGCGCCGGCGCCGCTAATCTGACTGAGCTGCATTCTGGTGGCTTTTTTTTCAGCGACAAATGTCGACGGCCAATATCCTCGGCATAAAACCCGGCAAATAATGAATATGCTGATATTGGCATGCAAGCTGGGCATATCAGGTTGCAGGCTTGCCGATATGGATATATTTATAAATATTACCGTTTGGATATTTATGGCATAAGCAAGCGCATCGTTTTATTGCCAATAAATTAATGGCAAATCACTCATTAAATATATTTTGTGACGGCTTCCATAAAGCAGGCCCGCAGTGCTGTTCATGCTTCCCCTCGGCGGGTTATGGTTTCTTGGTGAAACAATCTACCGGATGTTCAATATCAGGCCAGATTTCTCGCCATACGATGCGCCACAACCAGTGAGTTTGCGCACTCCCGCTGCATGACGAAGGAACCCTATCGACCCGATATTCCGCCGAGCCCGAACCTGCTTTATCGAGGAGCATTTTATGTGTGCCGAGCCGAATACCCAGACCCGCAGACAATTTCCCACCGCGTTTACCATTTTGTTTTTGATTATGTTGTTGGCCATCGCCCTCACCTGGATAATTCCGGCGGGCGCCTATGCCAAGCTCTCTTATAATGCCGCCAGCCATATGCTGACCATCAATACGCCGCAAGGGGAAACCCGGCGCGTGCCCGCCACTCAGGATGAGCTGACCAGGCTCGACATCAATATCGGGGTGGAGCAGTTCGTCAATGGCACCATCCGCAAGCCCATCGCCATCCCCGGCACCTATGAGCGGCTGGCCCAGGCGCCGAAGGGACTCTCCGACGTGGCGGTGAGCATGGTCAAGGGCACCATAGAGGGGGCCGACATCATCGTCTTCATCCTGGTGCTGGGGGGGCTTATCGGCGTCATCAACAAGACCGGTGCCTTCAATGCGGGGCTGGTGGCGCTGTCGCACAAGACCCGCGGCAACGAGTTCCTGTTTGTGGCGCTGGTCTGCTTTGTGATGGCGCTGGGGGGCACCACCTGCGGACTGGAGGAGGAGGCCGTCGCCTTCTATCCCATCCTGGTGCCCATCTTTCTGGCGCTCGGCTATGACGCCATCGTCTGCGTGGGGGCCATCTTCCTGGCCGCCTCCATGGGCACCACCTTCTCCACCATCAACCCCTTCTCGGTGGTGATCGCCTCCAACGCTGCCGGCATCCCCTTTACCGAGGGGCTGAGCTTTCGCGCCGTCGGCTGTCTGGTGGGCACCCTGGTGGTGATCGGTTATCTCTACTGGTACTGCAAGAAGATCAAGGCCAACCCGGCCTTCTCCTACACCTATGAAGACAGAGAGAGCTTTCGGGCCCGCTTCCTGAAAGAGGGCTCCCTCGATGAAGGGGTCCCCTTCACCCTGCGCCGCAAGATCATCCTGACCCTGTTTATCCTTGCCTTCCCCCTGATGGTGTGGGGCGTCTCCATGGCTGGCTGGTGGTTCCCGCAGATGGCGGCCTCCTTCCTGGCCGTCGCCATCGTCATCATCTTCATCTCCGGTCTCAGGGAGAAAGAGGCGGTCGAGGCCTTCACTCAGGGGGCGTCAGAACTGGTGGCGGTGTCGCTCATCATCGGGCTGGCGCGGGGGGTCAACCTGGTGCTGGATCAGGGGATGATCTCGGACACCATCCTGGCTTATGCCTCCAGTCTGGTGGCCGGCATGCACGGCGCCGTGTTTGCGGTGGCCCAGATGCTGGTGTTCACCCTGCTGGGGCTGGTGGTGCCCTCCTCCTCGGGACTGGCGGTGCTCTCCATGCCCATCATGGCGCCGCTCGCCGATACCGTGATGATCCCGCGCTACATCGTGGTGTCGGCCTACAACTGGGGGCAATACGCCATGCTGTTCCTGGCCCCCACCGGACTGGTGCTGGTCACCCTGCAGATGCTCGGCATCCAGTTCAACCAGTGGGTCAGGTTCGTGCTGCCCATGGTGGGCTTCGTGCTGGGATTTGGCGCCCTGATGCTGGTGGCGCAGGTGATGCTGATCTAGGGCACATGGCCCCCGCCCCGGCGGGGGTCATGCCTTATCCAGGGCGCAGATCTGGAAAGCCTAGTGGCGCACCCTGTGCTGCTGGCGAAAACAGAAGAGCTTGAGGCTGATGTCGGCAAGGTCGGCGGGCAGCTCCTGCGCCGTCTCACAGAGGGGTTGATAGAGGGAGTCCAGCAGCCGCTGGGCTTGTTCCCGGGTGATGATACCGGCCTGCACGGCCGGTTGTATCCATCTTGGCAGCATCGACATATGAACCCCCTTGCTGACCGGATGACCGCAGCCGAACTGGCCTGGCTGCGGGTGGCGCCTGCCGGCTCACATTGCTGCTGGCCGCCAGAGACGCGCGATTGATCCTCTCTGCCAACAGAGCAAGCATAATGCTTGCCGTGATCTGTTATCGGCCGCCAGCCATCCTGGCAACAGTGATTTATCAAGCGGTTGGCGCGCCCTGACTGGCCCTTGTTGACGACTAGGCCCCCCTTGTTTGCCACTGCGCCAGCTGGCGGTGGCAACAGATTGGCGCAAAATGGGAAAATAGGCCCACCTGAATCGCAAAATGCCACTCGCAGATCGCGTTTGCTGCCTTCCTCCCGCCTTTGTCGCCAAAGCCCGACACCTTTTTGACGAGGCTCTTTTCGGTGCAGTCAGGGGCTGTCGTGCCCGCATCGGCTTTGCCTTGTGCCTCCTTGCCCTTGTGCCAAGATGACCGCAAGCAAGAGACGCATCCCGTGATGCATTTGAGGAGAAGAGAAAATGAACAAATCCATGTTGGCAGGAGTCGGGATCGGTGTGGCCTCTGCGCTGGCCTTGTCAGCCGCCGCCAGCGGATCCCTGTTTTCATCACAGCCTCAGTTCGCCGAAGTGCTGGCCAGCAAAGCGGTGACCGAGACCATCAAGACCCCCCGTCAGGAGTGTCGCAACGTCACCGTGACCCACCGCAAACCGGTGCAAGACGAGCACAAGATCCTGGGTACCGTGGTCGGCGCGGCGCTGGGCGGGGTGCTCGGCAACCAGTTCGGTGGCGGCAACGGCAAGAAGGTGGCGACCGCCGCGGGCGCCGTGGCGGGTGGCTATGCCGGCAACCAGGTGCAGGGCAACATGCAGGCCGGTGATACCTACACCACCACCGAGCAGCGCTGCAAGACGGTGCAGGAGAGCAGTACCCGCACCCTGGGCTATGACGTCACCTACCGCCTCGCCGGTCAGGAGGGGGTGATCCGCATGAACAAGGCCCCCGGCGCCACCATCCCGGTCAAGGATGGCAAGCTGGTGATCGACGGCTCCCAGAGCGGCAGCTGATCCCGTCAGCCTGTCCCGCTCAGAGGCCCATCCTGGTGATGGGCCTCGCTGTTTTCGGCGCTCCCGGCTGACAACAGCAAGATGACTGACAACAGAAAGGGGCCCGCAGGCCCCTTTTCATATTGAGAAGTCATCCTCAGTGGCGACCGAAGGGCCACCAGGACTTGTCGTTGTCCAGAATGTCGACCCGGGTCTCCTGCAGGTTGCCCGGCTGGCCACCTTGCAATGCAGCCAGGCTCACCTTGAACTGCTCGGTGGGCTCGACGAACCAGTCATCGATGATCAGCACCTTGACCGACTTGCTGCCCCCCTCGCCCGCGGCCCAGCTCACCGACTGACCGAACCAGGGCAGGAAATCCAGCCCCCAGCGCGCCGTGACTCCGTCAAGAGCCACCCGGGCCCGGGCCGGCTTGCTCAGATCGCCGCTGCGCACCAGCGGTATCTCGGCAAACCACTGCCCCTCGTTCACCGTCAGGCTGGCGCGCGCCAGCGAGATGGTGGACGGCGCCAGCTTGTCCTTGATGGTCACCAGGGTCTGGTGCTGCTCGCCCAGGGTCGCGCCACTCGGGTCAAATAGCTCCAGGGTAAAGGTCTCGTCCCCTTCGCGCAGGGTGTCGCTCTTCACCGGGATGCTGATGGTCTGGCTGTCGCTCTGCCCGGCGGCCCAGTGCAGGGTGCCGGTGAGCGGTGCCACGTCGTTGGCATCGGCGCTGCCGTAGGCAATGCGGTAGCTGACGCTGACCTCCCCATAGGTGCCATCGCGGCGCGCCACGCTCAAGGCCAGGGTGTTGCCCTCCTCCACGTTGGCAGCGGCGCTCTCGAGGCTCAATACCCCGGCAGGCGGTAGCGGATACTGGATGGCTACCAGCACGGGATCGTGATCCGAGGCGCTGAAGGGCCCTTCGGATTTCGCCAGCTGGCCGCTGTACTTAGTGCCGTACTCGAAGAAGTTGCTCTCGGCGGAGTTGATGTGCCAATCCTCGATGCCGATCACCTTGGCCGCGAGGCTCGGGTTTGCCAGGGCGTGATCCAGGTTGCCGAGCTCCCCTTCGTAGCTGTAGGAGTAGGTGTCGGTGCCGTGGAAGCGGGTGTTGAGGTTGATAAGGCCATACCCCTTGCCCAGTGCGCTGCCGCTCTCCTCGAAGGGCTGGCCCGCCAGAGTGGTGAAGGAGGCGCTCATGATCTGGCGCGATTGGGCGGCCGGATCATAGTTGGTCAGCACCCGGATGGGATCCTCCATGCCGTAGGCGTTCATGTCGCCGATGAGCAGCAGATCCCCGGCCAGATCCTTGAGATGCTCCCCCAGCACCTTGGCGGCGGAGACCCGCAGCGCATTGCAGTGGCCCTGGCCATCCAGCGGATCGGCAGTGGCATAGTCGGGGTAATCCTCGAAGCAGGCGGAGCCCTTGGACTTGAGGTGGTTGACCACCAGGGTCAGCGGTGCATCCCCCTTGGGTGAGCTGAAGCGCTGCACCAGCGACTCGCGCATCCCCTGGTTGATGGTCACCGGCTTGCCGCTGGCGTCCACCGCCTCGGCCTGCTGTACCGGCAGCGCGATGAGGCTGGCGGCCCCCTCCGGGGTCACCTTGGCGGGTCGGTAGATGAGCCCCACCGTGATGGCATCGGTACCGATGGGCTTGCCATCCGGCGAGGCAATCCAGCGGTAGTGATCCGCCTCATCCGGCTGGGCAGCGTTCAAGGCCGCCACCAGGTTGGCGATGGCGGAGTTGTCGCCGTAGCCGTTGTTCTCGATCTCCATCAGCCCCACCACGTCGGCATTGAGGCGGGTGATGGCGCTGACGATCTTGGTGCGCTGCAGCTCGAACTCCGCCACCGTCAAGGCGCCCCGGTTGCTGCCGGTGGGGTTGGCATCGCCCCCCACGACCGTGGTGAAAAAGTTGAGCACGTTGAAGCTGGCGACCCGCAGATCCCCCGCCTCGGCAAGTTCCGGCGTTTCCACCCGATCCCAGCCACTGTGATCTATCTGGCTAGCGTCAATACGGTTGCTGGCCACCAGTCGGAACAGGTTGTAGGAGTAGCCAAGCGCCCCCTCCAGCCCGTTGAGCTTGTCGCCGATGCGCAGGTAACCGTCCTCGGCATTGAAGCCGGGGAACCAGGGCAGCACACCGTCCGGCGCCTTGGCGTCGGTCTCCACCACCAGCTGGTTCTGCTGGTTGCGCAGGGCCCAGTTGCTCGCCTCCTGGCTCATGGCGGCAAATTTCTGGGTCGACTTGATGAGCGGCGCGCCATAGGCCAGCACCAGATTGTTGCGCTTGCCGTCGTAATCGAAGCTGAAGTTGCGGGTCACCACCAGGCTGGAGCCCGGCACCAGCCGAACCTGCATCCCCTCGTGACGTTCCAGCAGCTGGCTCAGGCTCTCGCCCGCCACCGGCAGCAGATCCACTGCAGCCGGGATGGCCCCCAGCGGCCGGGTCACCACCAGCTCGTCGGCGTTGAGCTGGGTCTGGTTGAAATACTCCTTCACCTTGCCAGAGACGCACACTTCGGCCCCCGGCACGATGGCAGCATTGGCCTTGGTGCTGTAGACGAAGAGGCCGTCGGAGGTGGCCGGATCGCCGTCCCCCTGCTCATCTTGAATGAAGAAACCCTTGTAGAGGCCGCTGACCACCTGAGTCACCACGCCACGGGTGGCGTAGGCCTGTTCCGATTCGAACTTGCCGGCCGGCACCAGCGGGCTGCTGCTGCCGGGGCCCTGAATGGCGGGCACCGGCACCAGGCTATCCACCGGGCAGACGAAGGCGGGCGGCTGGGTACCATCGCAGGGACCATCGCCGCTGCAACCCAGGCCACTGGCGTCATCTTTCGGGGCGGCCACGTATTCCTGCGCCGGATCGAAGGGGGCGGTTGCATCAGTCCGCCCCGTGGTGACGGTGGCCTTGCGGCGCAGGGTCATGTCCAGGGTCGAGACGTTGCCCGACACCCAGGCCGTGCCCGGATCCACACCGACCTGGCCGAAGCTGTCGATTATTTCGCTGCCGCGATAGAGCACCAGGGCGTCGTCACCGTTGAACACCAGGTTGCCGCTGGTGCGGTTGGCCTTGGCCAGGATCTCGCTGCTGGCGGAGGGGTTGGCCAGCACCAGGGTGGCGCCCGGGGCCAGCGTGCCTTGCAGCGCCAGGCTGTTGGTGGGTGATTCGCTGATGGGTTTGCCGTTGGCGTAGAGTGCCAACCGATATTGGGAGAGATCGACGAGGTCGCTGCCGAGGTTGCTCAGCTCCACCGCCTTGTTGTTGCCCGAGCCTTCCAGGTATTCGCTGATGAGCAGCTGTGCCTGTGCCGGTCCCGCCAGCGCCAGCCCGACGGCCAGCGCTACCAGAGAGTGTCTTCCTGACATGCCAGTTTCCTTTTTCTTTTTGATGTTATGTTTTGCGCCCCGCCAAGCGGGCCGCAGCACCTGATTACAACCCTGATTGCGCATCATGGCGGCCTTCGCCGACCATGGCGCCTACTCTGCCCGTTTCAGCGAAGGGTCACCGCGAGCTGGCTAACAATTACAGAAAAATGTTGCGACCACGTGACAAAAAAGGGGGCTTTTTTCAGACCCCTTGCCATTATTTTCCGTTATTTCCCGCCCGCCGGTATTTGCTGTCGCCAATAGGCAAAGGCGGCGCACAAGATGGCGACACAAGCTGACATATCGCGTAAAAACAGTCCCTTGCCACCCCACCGGCTGCCACACGCAGCAGCCTATTTATTATTCAGGCGTGCAGATGGGCGACACGGGATAGGCGCCCTCCATTGCCCGCCCGAAATAACGGGATGCGCGCTTGAGCGGCGGGGTGAAAATAACCCTCCCGGCCTATTTCAGGCGTTGTCACCTCGCTGCCGAACGACGGTTTAAGAGGCTCATCGAGGGGCGACCCCGTCACCCCTTGCAGCACTTCTTCACCGCCCGCACCACGTTCTGATAACCGGTGCAGCGGCACAGATTCCCCGACAGCCCGCGGCGGATCTCCGCATCAGTCAAAGGGCGGCGTTCGGTCTTGTCGAGCAGGGCAGCGCTCGCCATCACGAGCCCCGGGGTGCAAAAACCGCACTGCACCGCCCCCTCGTCGATAAAGGCCTGCTGCACGTCGGAGAGCTCGTTGCCCTGCCGCTCCCCCTCCACGGTGCGAATGGATTTGCCATCGGCCCACACCGCCAGATAGAGGCAGCTGTCGATGGCCGTGCCATCCACCCGCACGGTACAGGCGCCGCACTCACCGACACTGCACCCCTCTTTCACGCTGATGAGCCCCTGCCCACGCAGGAAGTGAAGCAGCGACATGGTGGGCGACACAGCATAGGAGTAAGGCTTGCCGTTGATCTCGCACTGGATCGCAACAGTGGGACAGCTTTGCGGTTGCATCATAGGATCTGGCCTCCGGCACGTTCGACGGCGCAGGTGATCACCCGCTGCGCCAGGGTTTTGATGAGATGCAGGCGAAACTCCTTCTCTGCCCGCCAGGAGGATCGCGGCGCCACATCGGCCACCACCGCCTCGGCAATGGCTGCCAGTGTGGCACGAGTCAGGGGTTGCCCCTCGGCCGCTGCTTCGGCGTGAGGGGTGCGCACCGGCGTTGGGGCCGCCACCCCGTAGGCCAGCCGCAGGCGCTTGAAGTGGCCACCCTCAATCTGGCAGTAGGCGGCGCAGCCGATGGTGGCGATATCCATGGCGCCCCGCATGGCGTATTTGAAGTAGTGGGAGCCCACATGAGGGTGAGAATCCGGCGCAAAGTGAAATGCCACCAGAATTTCCGCCGGTTGCAGCGCCACCTTGCCGGGGCCGGTGTGAAAACCGGCGATGGGGATGCGGCGTGTGCCGTTAGGGCCAGCAATCTCAAGCTCGGCCTCGAGCGCGACGGTAGGCGCCGCCGAGTCAGCACTGGTGGCACCGTTGCAGATGTTGCCGCCATAGGTGGCGACGTTGCGGATCTGCGGGCCGGCGATGGTGGCGGCCGCTTCCGCCAGCATCGGCAGGCGGCGCTGCACCAACTCGTTGTCGATGAGCTCGGTAAAGGTGGTGCCGGAGCCGATACGGATCGACCCATCAGGCAACTCGCTCACCCCTTTGAGCTCGGGCAAGTCGTGAATATCGACGATATGGCGATAGGCGGCGTTGAGGTGATGCAGCTGGATCATCACATCGGTGCCACCGGCCAGGAGACGCGCCTCGGGGTCAGCCTGACGCAGGGCGACCGCCTCGGCCACGTTGTGCGCCTTGTAGTAACGGGCAATATCAAACATGGTGTTGCTCCTCCCCTGATCCCTCGCCAATCAAACCCGCCGCGACAAACTCCCGAAACAGGGTCTTGGGGGTGATGGGCAGCTCGTTGATGGCGACCCCGGTCGCCATGCGGATGGCGTTACGGATCGCCGGGCCCGGCGAGATGATGGGCGGTTCCCCCAGGGATTTGTGGCCATAGACCGACTGGGGCTCGTAGGTCTGCACGAAGTCGCATTCCAGCTCGGGCAAATCCAGCATGGTGGGGAATTTGTAGTCGAGCAGGTTGGGGTTGCGCACCACGCCGGTCTTGGCGTCGATGATCATCTCCTCGAACAGGGACCAGCCGATCCCCATCCCCATGCCGCCGTGCACCTGCCCCTCTGCCAGCTGCGGATTGAGGATCTTGCCCGCATCGTGCAGGTTGAGGATGCGGTTGATGGTCACCTTGCAGAGATCGATGTCGACGCTGAGATCGACGAAGGTGCAGCCAAAGCTCGGCGGGTTGGTAGTGGTCTTGTGAGAGACTTCCGAGGTGATCTGGCCGCCGATGGTGAGGTGGTAGTAGGCGTTGACCGATACCTCGGCGACGCTGATGAGCACCTTGTCCGGCGCACCCGCCAGCACCACGTAACCGTCGATCAGAGTGAGCGATCCCACATCCTGATGACAGAGCTGGGCCGCCAGCGACAAGATGCGGGCCCTCAGTTGCAGCGCCGCCTGATGGATGGCGGGGGCCGCCACATAGCTCTGGCGCGAAGCGAACGAACCCGGATCGTAGGCGGTAATGTCGGTATCCTGAGTCGAAATGACCCGGATCTGCTCAAACGGAATGCCTAAGGTCTGGGCCGCCATCTGGGCAAAGACGGTATCCGATCCCTGCCCTATCTCGGTGGCACCGATCTGCAGATTGACGGTGCCATCCTGGTTGAGCAACATGCGGGCGCCGGCAATTTCGACCCCCACCGGATAAGTGTTGGAGCCGTAGCTAAAGCACGCCACCCCGATGCCGCGCCGTACCCGACTCGCCGGATCCTGCGCCAGACACTCGGCCTTGAGCCGCTCCCACTCGAACTGCTCGCCGCCCCGGCGCAGGCATTCGGGCAAGCCGGCGCTGTAGATGGTCTTCTGGTTAACCTGATTGACGTCCCCCTCGCGGGCCACGTTGGCGATCCGCACTGCAAGCGGATCCAGACCCAACTCGGCGCAGGCATCGTCCAGCATGCATTCGAGGGCAAACACCACCTGCGGCGCGCCGTAACCGCGCATGGCACCGGCGGTGGGCAGGTTGCTGTAGAAGGTTTTGGCGTCGTAGCCAAAGGCGCTGCGCGGATAGAGGTAGCTTATCTTGTTGGCGCCGGCGCTGGCGATGGAGTGGCCGTGGGAGGCATAGCCGCCGGTGTTGGAGAGCACGTCGAGCTGATAGCCCTTGAGGGCGCCATCCCGGTTGATACCGAGAGTGCCGTCGATGGCAAAGCCGTGGCGGGTGCGGGAGGCAAAGAAGCACTCCTCCCGGCTCAAGGTCACCTTGACCGGCACGCCGCCGAGCTGGTAGCTCAAAAATGCCGCCATCGGCTCTTCCAGCACATCCTGCTTGTTGCCAAAACCGCCACCCATGTAGGGCTTGATCACCCGCACGCTCGACCAGGGCAGGCCGAGGGATTTGGCCACCCGGCTGCGCACAATCTGGGGGATCTGGGTGCTGGTGACGACGATGATGTGGTCCGGCTGATCCATATAGGCGTAGCAGGTGACCGTCTCCAGATGACAGTGCTGCACCACCGGCGTCTGGTAGTGCCCCTTGAACTGCATGTCGGCGGCGGCGATGGCCTGTTCCGGCTCTCCCGCCCGGATCTGGCTCTGGCGCAGCAGGTTGCCGGTCGGGTGGATGGGACAGGCCCCCTCGGCCAGGGCACTGGCCGCATCCGTCATCACCGGCAGCGGCTCGTAGGTCACCTTGACCAGGGCGGCGGCCTTCTCGGCGACCAGCGGATCGCGCGCCACCACGATGGCGACGCCATCGCCAAAATGGCGCACATGGTCGGTGAGCAGACGCCGGTCTTTCACGTCCCGCTTGGTCTCATCGAGGGACCAGGCGTGGCCGGCGGTGCGAAAACAGGTGGTGGGCACATCCTCGTGGGTGAACACGGCTTCGACCCCGTGCAGGGCCAGCGCCTCGCTGGCGTCGATGGTGAGCACCTTGCCGTGGGCGATATGGCTTCGCACGTACTTGGCGTGGCGCATGCCGAGCATGATGTTGTCGTCGGTGTAGCGGGCGCTGCCGGTCACCTTGGCCTCGGCATCCACCCGCTTGAGCGGTAATCCTATGGACATATGCAAGTCCTTTGTCAGGCAGAAAAAAACAGAACCGGTATAAAAAACAGCAAGATATGCGCCCGTTTCCGGCAAGTCAGACCAACCGGGGGGCAAAGGCGGCGAGCAAAGGGAAGAAGTGTGAAGAAGATCCCATCCGGCGCCCATCAGGCGCTCCGTCATGGCCGTGGCCAGCCCCGCAGCAGCAGCCCATGGAGGGCTCGGCGGCGCCAGTGCTAGGCGGCGTTATCAATCTGGTAAGCCCCGTTATCAAAATGGTATGAGTTCGGTTTAAAGGGCGAGGCCGGCCAAGAGAGGCTGGCCCCGCCAAGAGAAGGAAATGATCCGGACTAGATGGCCCAGCCGCCTGCATAGAAGAGCACCAGCGCCAGGGCGATGATGACGGTGCCGACGTTGAGCTTGCGCCACTCCTTCGAGCAGATGCGGCCGATCACCAGGGCACTGAAGCCCAGCATGATGCCGGTGACGATGTTGCAGGTGAGCACGATGAAGACGGCGCACAGCAGGCCGGACATGGCGCCGACGAAGTCATCGAAGTCGAGCCGGGCGACGTTGCTCAGCATCAAGAGCCCCACGTACATCAGCGCCGGCGCGGTGGCATAGGCCGGCACCAGGTAGGAGAGCGGCGAGAGGAACAGCATCAACAGGAACAAGACCCCCACCACGGTGGCGGTGAGGCCGGTCTTGCCGCCAGCCGCCGTGCCCGCCGCCGATTCGATGTAGACGGCGGCCGGCGCGGCCCCCACCAGACCGGAGAAGATGCTGCTGATGGAGTCGGCGCTGAGCGCCTTGCCGCTGTTGATAATGTGGCCATCCTTGTCCAGCAGATTGGCCTGCCCCGCCACGGCGCGAATGGTGCCGGTGGCATCAAACACCGCCGTCATCACCAGCGCCAGCACGCTTGGCAGCACCAGCGGCGAGAGCGCCCCCATGATGTCCAGGCTGAAGATGAGGGACTTGCCCTGCTCGTCGGCGAGGCTCGGCATGGCAAACAGCCCCTGGTACTTGACCGCCGGATCGAAGATGAGACCGAAAATGGAGATGGCGATGATCACCAGCAGGATCCCGCCCGGCACCTTGAGCTTCTCCAGCCCGACGATGACCGCCAGCCCGATGAGAGACATGATGACCGGCATGGAGGTGAAGGCCCCCAGCGCCACCGGCAGCCCCTCCAGCGGGTTCTTGATCACCAGCCCCACCCCGTTGGCGGCGATCAGCAGCAAGAAGAGCCCGATGCCGATGCCGGTGCCGTGGGCGATCCCCATCGGCAGGTTATCGAGGATCCAGCTGCGCACCCCGGTCACCGAGATGGCAGTGAACAGCACCCCCATCAGAAAGACGGCGCCGAGGGCCACCGGAATGGAGATCTGCTGCCCCAGCACCAGGCTGAAGGCGGTAAAGGCGGTGAGCGAGATGGCGCAGCCGATGGCCATCGGCAGCTTGGCCCAGAGCCCCATCAGCAGCGAACCAAAGCCCGCCACCAGACAGGTGGCCACGAACACGGCGCCGGGGGGAAAGCCCGCCTTGCCGAGCATGCTGGGCACCACGATCACCGAATAGACCATGGCGAGGAAGGTGGTGAGCCCCGCCAGCACCTCCTGGCGCACGTTGCTGCCCCGCTCGCTGATCATGAAGTAGCGATCGAGTGCGCCGCCGGCGGGCTGTCGTCCCGCCGCCGCCCCCTTGTCCGCAACTGCCCCGTCCATCTCGTTTATCCTGTTTGTCTGGCTCATGGCCGACTCCTTCCTGCATCCCTGAATGTGTCGTGACGAAATGGCGGTCGGTGCCGTGGATCTCTGCTGCCACGGTCGCCGGCATCACGGGGTTGGCAGGCAAGGCAAACGTTTGACTTGCCGTCTAAAAAAACCGGGCCATTTCACCTGCTGTGGCGGGGCAAACGCCCCGCCTGTCGTGCGGCGCAGGCACCACGCTGGCCCCTGCTGCCGTGTTCCCGGGGCGAGCATGCCCCTCTGCTTTGAAAACCGGATCAGCCCCGCTCGTGCACCAGCTGACCATCCACATAGGTGCGGTAGATGGATCTGTCATCCCCCAGGGTCAGCAGCACGAACAGCTTGTCGCGCAAGGTGGTGGAGTTGTCATAACGCAGCTGCTGCAGCGGGGTGGCGACCGGGTCGAGCACCACGAAATCCGCCTCCTTGCCCACCGCGAAGCTGCCGATCTGCTCGTCCAGCCCGAGCGCATGGGCACCGCCCAGGGTGGCCAGGTAGAAGGCCTGATAGGCCGAGAGGCGCTCGCCCTGCAACTGCATCACCTTGTAGGCCTCGTTGAGGGTCTGCAGCATGTTGAAGGTGGTGCCGGCGCCGATGTCGGTGCCCATCCCCACCTTCACCTGCTTGTGCCACGCCTTGTGCAGCTTGAAGAGCCCACTGCCGAGATACAGATTCGAGGTGGGACAAAACGCGATGGTGGAGCCCGTCTCCTTCAGGCAATCCCACTCCTGCTCTTCCAGATGGACGCAGTGGGCAAACACACAGTTGTGGCCGGTCAGCCCATGCTGGTGATAGACGTCGAGATAGCCCTGATGCTCTGGGAAGAGGGATTTGACCCAGGCTATCTCGTCCTTGTTCTCGCACAGATGGGTGTGCAGATAGGTCGTCGGGTACTCTTCGCGCAGTCGTCTCGCCATCACCAGCTGCGCCGGAGTCGAGGTAGGGGCAAAGCGCGGCGTGATGGCGTAGAGCAAGCGGCCGTTGCCGTGCCAGCGCTCGATGAGCGCCTTGCTCTGCTCATAGCTGCTCTCGGCAGTATCCAGCAGATAATCTGGCGCGTTGCGATCCATCATCACCTTGCCGGCGATCATCCGCATGTTGATGCGGCTGGCCGCCTCGAACAGGGCATCCACCGATTCGGGGTGGACGGTGCCGAACACCAGCGCCGTGGTGGTGCCGTTTCGCAGCAGCTGCTTGATGAAGAAGGTGGACATCTCGCGGGCGTACTCGAGATCGTTGTAGCGCCGCTCGGCCGGGAAGGTATGGCGGTTGAGCCACTCCAGCAGCTGCTCGCCATAGGCCCCCACCATCTCGCTTTGCGGGTAGTGGATGTGGGTGTCGACAAAGCCCGGCACTATCATCTTGCCGCGATAGTCGCGCACCCGTACCTGGACCGGAATGCGATCCTTGCCCTCCTCCCACTGGCCGAACCAATCGATGCAGCCGTTGCGGATGATCAGCAGGCCGTCTTCGATGAGGCGGGCATTGGGCTCTATCTCCTCGGGCTGGCTCACCACCCGGGTGATGTCAAAGAAGCTGCCGCGCACCGCCTTGACGGAGTTGTCGTTTTTCATCTCTCAATTCCCTCTTGTTGTTCGTTAGCCGCGATCCACTTGCGGGGCGCGTATCTGGGCCTCGTCCGTCGCCAGCCCCTGTTGGCGGGCGGTGGCCGACGGAGCGGGCCGGGTGGCAAAACGGGTGTCGGGCTTGTCGCTCAGCTGGATCAGCTCCACCGCCTCGGTGGCATTGGCGGCCGCCTGGCGTCTGCGGCTTTGCGGCAGCACCAGGTTCATGATGATGGCGGTGATGCCGCCGGCGCAGATGGGGTTCTCCACCAGCATGTAGATCCCCGCCGGCAGCACCTTGAACACGTTCGGGTCGTAGGAGACCCCGAGCCCCAGCCCGAGCGAGGTGGCGACGATCAGGGTCTCGCGCCGATCGAAGCCGTGACTGATGATGATGCGCCCGCCGGCGATGGCGATCATGGAGAACATGATGACCATGGCCCCCCCCATCACCGGTGACGGTATGGTGGTGAAGAAGCGCCCCACCACCGGGAAGAGGCCGAGCAGCACCAGGATGACGGCGATGAACTTGCCCACGTGGCGCGAGGCCACCCCGGTCATCTGGATGACGCCGTTGTTCTGGGCGAAGGTGGTGAGCGGCAGGGAGCCGAGCGCCGAGGCGATCACCGACACCAGGCCGTCCGCCAGCACGCCGCCGGAGAGCCGTTTTTGAAACTCGGGGCCCTGGATCTGCCGGTGGGAGACCATGGCGGTGGCGGTGATGTCCCCCACCGCCTCCAGCACGCTCAACAGATAGATGGTGCCGGCCAGCACAAAGGCGTGCAGATCGAAGGAAAAACCGTACTTGAACGGAACAGGCACTGTGATGAGCGGCAGGTTCTCAAGGGCGGAGAAATCCACCATGCCGAGCATCAGGGCCACCGCATAACCCACCAGCAGGCCGATGGCGATGCCGCTCATGCGAAGCAAGGGGCTCTTGCTGCAGTTGAAGGCGACGATGACGCAGAGCACCAGCAGCCCCAGGCCGATGTTCTCGTATTTGCCGAAGGTGCCGCTGCTCATGGCGGAGAAGCCGCCGCCAAAGTCGATGATCCCCACCTTGATGAGGCTCAGGCCAATCATCAGCACCACCACCCCGCTCACGGTGGGGGTGATCACCCGCTTGAGATAGGGCAGCACGAAGGAGGATCCCATCACCAGGAAGGCGCCGACGAAGGAGACCCCGAGCAGGGTCGAGACGATCAGCTCCTCGTGCAGGCCATCTTTTTTCATGGCGCTGCCAAGCGCAATCATCACGGTGACGAAGGAGAAGTTGACCGACTGGATGGAGAGCAGCCCCGAGCCGATGGGGCCGTAGCGATTCACCTGCAGCCAGGTGCCGATGCCGGAGGCGATCATCGCCATGGAGACCAGGTAGGCGGTGGTCTCGGTGGAGAGGCCGAGGGCCCCGCCCACGATCAGGGCCGGCGTCACCATGGGCACGAAGATGGCCAGCAGGTGGGTCACGGCCCCCATCAGGGTTTGGTAAAAGGGTGGTTTGTCTTCGAGCGCGTAAATCAGGTCCGAGTGCTTGCGTGTTGTTTTAGACATCTTGATTGTCCCATCACACAGAATATGGGCGGAGTACTCATTCCGCTGTCAGGTGCTGGGGGCGAGCCTGCGCCCGCCCCTCACCTTTTCTTTTGTTATGCCGACGCTTGTTGCTCCAGCTTGCCCAGTTCGCGCAGGATCTGCTCCGGCGTGAAGTGCCACTTGCGCAGCCAGACACCGCAGGCGTCGTGGATGGCGGTGGCGATGGCAGGTGCGGCGCCGTTGACCCCGATCTCCGAGATGGACTTGGCGCCGTAGGGGCCGACCTTGTCGTCACTCGGCACCAGGAAGGCCCGAAAATCGCGCGGAATGTCGCCAATCTTGGGCGCGCCATAGCTCTTCAGATCCCGGGTGAGCGGGATGCCCTTGCCGTCGTAGCAGATCTCCTCGGTCAGGGAGTGGCCGATGGCCCGCATGGTCGCCCCGTAGATCTGGCCGAGCGCCAGCTCCGGGTTGATGGGGGTGCCGCAGTCGAGCAGGGCGTAGAACTTGTCGAGCCGGATCTGGCCGGTTCTGACGTTGACCGCCACCTCGGCGAAGTTGGCCCCGTACGGGAAGGCAAGCTCCGAGGTGATGTAGCTGGCGGTGCCCACCAGGATACCGAAGCCGGTACCCGTCTCGGCCTTGTGGGCCAGCTTGGCGAGGCTCACCTCCCCCAGCTTGCCGCGCACCAGGCCCGGAAACGCCAGCTCAACATCGGCTACCGGCTCGCCCAGCATGGCGGCGCCATGGAACAGGATCTTCTCCTTGAGATTCTCGGCCGCCTTCTTGGCCGCGTTGCCGGAGAAGCAGGTGCCTGACGAGGCGTAGGCCCCCTTGTCGAACAGGGCGTGGTCGGTGTCGCCCGAGATGACGTGCACATCCCCGAGCGGGCAGTGCAGCACTTCGGCAGTCAGCTTGGCCACCACGGTATCGAGGCCGGTGCCGATATCGGCGCCACCGGAGTGGACGATAAAGGTGCCGTCCGATTCCAGCTTGACCATGCAGTTGGCCTGATCGATGTCCGGGATCCCCGATTTTTGCATGATGATGGCGACGCCACGACCGATGCGCCAATCCCCGTCGGCGGCTTTGGGGCTGTCCCAGGCAATCAGCTCGCGACCCTGCTTGAGGATGGGTTCGAGGGCACAACTGGCCGCATGGGGCACCGAGGTGGGCATCTTGCCCTCGCCGATGGCACCCAGCACCTTGAGGATGTCCCCCTCATGCACCCGGTTGTGCTCCACCATCTCGAGCTGATCGATGCCGAGTTTCTCGGCAAGTTCCGCGATGGCCATGGTCAGCGCGAAGTTGCCCTTGGGCGCGCCGTAACCCTGATAGGCGCCGGTCGGGCAGATGTTGCTGTAGTAGGTGTTGACGGTAAAGCGCACGTTCTCGCACGGGTAGAGCGGCAGCGAGAGCGCCGGGCCGTTGCTCGGCACCGTCAGAGAGTGGTTGCCGTAAGGACCGGTGTTGGCACGAAAATCCATCTCGATGGCGGTGATGGTGCCATCCTTCTTGGCCCCCACTTTCACCTTCACCTTGGCCACGTGGCGCGAGGTGTTGCTGATGAACTCCTCTTCACGGGTGTAGCGGAAGGTAACGGGACGGCCGGTGACCTTGGTCGCCCAGGCGCACACCTCTTCCAGCAGGATATCCTGCTTGGAGCCAAAGCCGCCCCCTACCCGCTCCTTGATCACATGCACCTGGTGCTGTTTCATGCCGACGATGCGCGCCACCTGACGGCGCACGTGCCAGGGCACCTGGGTGGAGGCGTGAATGACCAGACGCTCCCCATCCATGTAGGTGAAGCAGATGTGCGGCTCGGTCGGGCACTGCTGGGCCTGGGTCGATTCGTAGGTGCGCTCGACAATCTCGTCCGCCTCGGCAAAACCCTTGGCCACATCGCCAATCTGGCCATGGACGCTGGCGGCGAGGTTCTCGTGGGGACGGGAGCCGATGGGGAAGTTGATGATCATGTGCTCGTCGCCGCGGCGCACCGAGCAGGCGTTCTGCTGTTCCAGATCCGCCGGCGCCCCGGCCATGTAGACGATGGGCTCGTCATGCACCAAGGGTGCATTGGGGGCCATCGCCTCGTCTATGTTCATGACCGCCGGCAACACCTGATACTCGACCTCGATGAGTTTGAGCGCCGCCAACGCGATGGCTTCGCTCTCGGCCACCACGGCGGCCACCCTGTCCCCCACGTGACGCAGCTTGCGGCCAAACATGCGGCGATCGAGCGGTGACGGCTCGGGGGCGCTCTGGCCACCCGGGGTGTAGTAGACATCCGGGCAGTTGAGGTGGGTGATGACGTGCACCACGCCCGGCATGGCTTCGGCGCGGCTCACGTCGAGTTTGGTGATCACCGCATGGGGATGGGGGCTTCGCAGCATCTTGATGACCAGCGCATCCTCGCTGACCCTGTCCTCCACGTAGCAGGGCTTGGCCTGCACCATCTTGGCGGCGTCCACTTTCGGGCAGCTCTTGCCGATGTGGCGCAAGTCGCCCCGAAACTCGGGGGCAATCTGGCACAGGTAATCGGGATCCTTGAGGCGCGAGCTGGCAAGCTCGATGGCCTGATAGAACTGCTGGTAGCCGCCGTCGCGGTGAAACAGGCCCGAGAGGGCGTCGTCGATTTGATCACGGCTGGGGTTGGGATGGCGATCAAGCAGGTCGGTGACGATGAGCGCAGCAGCCGGATCGTTGTAGCCGGACTGCACCACGCCCACGTCCACCATGGCCTGCTGTACCAGACTGAGCTGGTTCCAGCTGCCGAGCGACTCGGCGGTGCGCACCTGCGCACCCTCCAGCTGGGCGGCGATCAGCAGGGAGGCGTTGATCACCTTGCCGTTGAAGAGGATGGCGTCGGAGCCGGCAAAGCCAAAGCCGTCGTCGCTGTTGCGCACCGAGTGCATCCGACACTGGTTGAACAGCACCCGCTGGGCATTCTCGCCAGCCGGGGTGATGACGGTGCGCAGGGCACCGTTCAGGGTAAAGTTGAGTTCCATCATGCCTGTACCTCCTGCTGCTGGCACTCCACCAGCAGATCCGCCACCACCACCCCGCTGATATAGCGCTTGTAGGCCACGCTGCCACCGAGATCCGCGCGCGGCGCAATCAGTGCGCTCACCGCCGCCTCCAGCGCCGCATCCCGCAGCTCATGACGCTCCACATCCCGCAGACGCATCGGCTGCGGCGTCACGCCCGCCAAGGCGACCCGCATCTCGCCAAGAGCATCGAGGGCCACGGCGGCCGTCATCACCGCCAGGCCGTCGGCGTTGCGGCTGATGCGGCGAGTGGCGCAGCGCAGTTCAGGCTCCGGCAGCACCACCCCCAGCACCAGCTCCTTGCGCTGACCGGCCAGGTAGGCGTCGATGGGTTGCAGCTGGTTGTTCTCCAGCACCACCACGGCTTCAAGCACCAGCAGTACCGGCAGTAGCGGAGAGTCCTGCTGCTGGCAGGCAATTTCGCCGCCGAGGGTGGCCTGATTGCGCAGATGGCGGGAGTAGACAAACCCCAGCGCCTCGCACAGGGCGGCCGGCGTACGCGGGTCATCTTTGAGGGCTTGCAGGGTGACGGTGGCGCCGATGTGGAGCTGACCGTGCTGCTGCTCAATCTGGCCAAGCCCGAGCTTGTCCAGCGAGATGGCGACCTTCTTGTCGGTGCGGGTCGGGGCGGCGTTGAGCTTGCTGCCACCCCCCATGTAGACGGCGTCGTTGCCAAAGCGGGCCTTGAGTTCCAAAGCCTGACCCAGTTGCTCGGGTCGGAAGAATTGCTCAATCATGTGTCGTCCTTACTCTTGCTGCCCGCCGCCGGGGAGATCCACTGGGCGGGCAATCCAGTCCAAACGTGCGGAGGGTGGCCTCAGGCCAGCGCGTCCATTCGTTGCCACAGGCGGCTTGCCACCTTGCTGGCCTGCTCATAAAGGGGCGCGACGTCAAAGGCGAACTCGCGATCCTGATAGACCATGCGCCCCTCCACCATCACGCTGTTGACCGAGGATGAGCCCATGCCGAAGGCGAGATGGCCACCCAGGTTGCGCGGTGCCAGCGGGGTCGGTGCGGCGTAGTCGCAAATGGTGAGGTCGGCCTTGTAGCCCGGTTCCAGGCGGCCAAATTTGGCGCCGAAGTTGCGCTCAAGCAATGTGTTGCCGTTCCAGAGGAAGCGGGCAAAGCTGTCGGGCCAGAGCGCCCCGCCGGCATCCTTGTGTTTGAAGTAGGCGAACTTGAGCTCTTCGAGCATGTCGGAGCCGATACCGTCGGTGCCAAGCGCCAGATTGCGATACTCCGGCAGGTGCAGGTTGTAGCCCACGTGGTTGTTCATGTTGGAGCGGGCGTTGTGCACCAGGAAGGCATCGCGGCTGTTGAGCAGCTCGATGTCAGCCGGACTTAAGTAAATGCCGTGGGCGATCAGAGTCTTGCTGTCGACAAGGCCAAACTCGTCCAGCCGGGCGATGGGCTCCTTGCCATGGTGATGGTGGCCGTGAGCCATGTCGTAACGGTCTTCCGCCACATGGATATGCAGACCGCGACCGGTGACCTGCACCGCTTCGCGCAGCATGGCGAGCCCCTCGTCGGGCACGGTGAAGGGGGCGTGGGCACCGATATGGGCCTCCACCAGATAGGGCTCGCTCCCCTTGGCCTTGGCAGCGTCAATGGCCTGCGCAAACAGGATGTTCTCCTCCACCCCGGCCTGCAGCTCGGCGAGGCCGCCGTTGCGATCCGTGGTCTCGAAGCAGGTCATGCCGCGCAGACCCGCCTCCACAAACCCTTTGCGCAGCACATTCAGGGAGCCTTTGATGAAGTTGGGCGAGGCGTGGTGGTCGATCACCGCGCTGCAGCCGCTCTTGATCGCCTCCAGCGAGCAGATGAGGCCGCTGTAGTAGAGGGACTCTTCATCGAGCGCCCGATCGAGCCGCCACCAGAGGTTTTTCAGGGTGGAGATAAAGTCCGGGCAGGGGGCTATGTTGGCCATGATCCCCCGCGACAGGCCGGAGTAGAAGTGGTTGTGGGCACAGACGATGCCAGGCATCACCAGCTTGCCCCCCATCTCCCGATAGGTGGCCTCTGGGTAGAGGGCCCGCAGATTGGGCCCCACCGCTTTGATAAGCGATCCTTCGATGGCGATATCCACCCCTTCCAGCACCCGGGTCGGCTCCAGCTGGACGGCGGTGACGTTTTTCAGAATAAACATGGTTGGCTCCTTCGCTTATTCGTGGTTCGCTCAGGCCGCGACGGCCCCCAGCAGGTAGTGGTGATGAGCATGGACATGGCTGATGATGCGGCACATGTCGCCAAGGGCCGCAGGCGCATCCTTGATCCGGCTCTGGGCGTCTATGGTCAGGCGATAGGTCTCGCCGCCCTGACGTACCCGCAGCTCACCGCCATCAGCCAGATAGAAACCGGGGTTGCGGCTGTTGTCGAAGTCCTCGGGCAGGCTGAAGATGGTGACCTTGTCCTGATAGGGCTTGCCCTGCCAGGGGCAGAACTGGGCGCAGTTGCCGCACTCGTTGCAGTAGGCATCCAGGTGCAATGTCTGGAATTGGTCCTTGAAGCCCGGCACAGCGATGGCGACGTTGGCCCGGTTGGGGCAGACGTCCACACACTTGCTGCAGAGGTAGTTGCACTCGAGGCAGCGGTGCGCCTCTTGCGCCACGAAGGCATCGCGCTCGCTCTTGTCAATCATGGTGACGGCGATGTTTCCCTTGCGGCGGTAGATCTCGTCTTTGCCCGACGGCTGGGTGGTCACGTCACGCTGCTGGCTGGCGATATGCTCGCGGGCCAGCACCAGATCCGCGGCGCGGCGGGCACCACCGATGGCACCGACGATGGAGGATGGGCCGCTTTGCACGTCACCGATGAGGAAGACGTTGCGACGGCTGGTTTCGCCGCTCAGGCTATCCACCTCGGGCCAGCCATCACTGCCAAGAGGAATGCCCATGGCTTTAAGCACCTCGCAATCAGGCTGCTCGCCGATGGCGGTGATCAGGGCATCCATCTGCATCACCTCGGTCTGCTCGGTGGGCACCGGACGGCGGCGGCCTTGCTCGTCAGGTTCCCCCAGCGCCATCATCCGCACGACAAGCTTGCCATCTTTCTCAAAGCCCTCCGGATTGGTGAGGAAGCAAAAACGCACCCCATCCTCCACCGCTTCCAGATACTCCTCGCGATAGGCGGGCATCTCTTTCTCGCTGCGACGGTAGATAACGGTCACATCGCTGACACCGGGCACCTTGAGGGCGGCGCGGGCGCAGTCCATGGCGGTGTTGCCGGCACCGATCACCGCCACATGGCGGCCCAGCGGCAGCGGTTTGCCCTGATTGAAGCTGCGCAGGAAGTTAAAAGACTTGTAGACCCGATCATGTCCCCCTTCGAGGCGCATGCCCCCGTTCTTGTCGGCGCCGATGCCAACGAAGACATAGGTAAAGCCCTGGGCGTGCAGCTTGTCGACGGTGAGCGCCGGATCGCAGCCGAACTCGAACTTGACCCCGTGAGCGGCGACAAAGTCGATGTCGTGCTGAATCAGCTCCGCCGGAATGCGGAACTCGGGGATGATGTGCTTGACCACGCCACCGGCATCCGCTTCACGCTCGAACACGGTGACCGGGTGACCGGCACGGGCCAGGAAGTAACCGGCTGAGAGGCCGGCCGGGCCGGCGCCAATCACCGCCACCGGGTGTTTGTCACCACTGCCTGCCGGTTTGTGCCAGCGCGCCTTGTACCCTTCCCAGCCCCGCTCCAGCGCGACCTTCTTGAGTTCGCGGATATTGAGCGGGCTGTCGTAATCAAGACGGGTGCAGTTGTACTGGCACTGGTGATCACAGATATGGCCGGTGATGGCGGGCAAGGCGTTGCGCTGATAAATCAGCTCAAGGGCTGCCACATACTCCCCCTCGCCCATCAGACGAATGTACTCGGGGATATCCTGATGCACGGCGCAGGCGGTGACGCAGGGCGCCACGTAGCAGTCGGTCAGCGGCAGACCGCCGCCCACTTCGATACGATCCTCGGACTTCCACTCCTTCTGGGTGTAATCCATGGTGAGCGCCTTGGCGGCAAGGGCCTCCAGCTTCTCGACATCAACCTGGGTCATGGCCCAGCTATCGGAGGCATCGATCTCGTTGAGGCACTCAATCTGGCGCAGGTAACCACCTGGCTTGAGCAGGTCGGTCGCCATGGTGATGGGACGAATGCCGGTCTCGAAGATATCGCTGATGTTGAACTTGCTGGCACCACCGGAGTAGGAGATGGGCAGCTTGCCATCGAAGGCGCGGGACAGCACGGCCGCCACGTTGATGGAGAGCGGGAACAGCGCACGGCCGGACATGTACATCTCATCGCCGGGCAGTGCCCCCTTGCGGTTGATGGTGCCCAGGGTGTTGGTGAGCTTGACCCCAAAGGTGAGCCCCTTCTCGGCCCCCAGCGCCATCAGTCGGGTCAGCATCGCCTTGGCCTGATCCAGCTTGAGGTCGTGATCGAACGACGCTTCGCTCAGACCAATGTAATCAAAGCCGCAGGTGTCGAGGATCTCGCGCACCCGCGGGTAGCCCAGCAGGGTCGGGTTGAGTTTCACGAAGGTGTTGAGCCCCTTCTCTTCCAGCATGTAGCGGCAGATGGCCTCAATTTCGTTGGGCGGGCAGCCGTGCATGGTAGAGAGGGTGACGCCGTGCACCAGATTGGCCGGAATGCGCTCCACCAGCTGTTGCAGGCGAGCGCGCCGCGCCCCCAGCCCCAGCTCGGCGATAAACTGCTCGTCGGCCACGAGGTCACGTACCACCTGCTGGTACTCGGCAAATTTCGGATTGCTGCCGGCATCCATCAGGCTGTGGATGAACTGCTGCATCGGTGGCTGTTTGATGCCATCGAGGTTGTACCCCACGCTCATGTTGAAGATGAAGGACTTGGCCTCCCCGTCGAGACGGGGGTCAAACACCTCTTCCAGCAGGTAGAGGGCAAACCAGGCTTTCAGATACTCGTCAAACGCCTTGGGCAGGGTGAACTCGGTGGACCACTCGGTGTTGAAGCACTCGTCTTCGGCATCGATGCAGGGCTTTTCCAGTTCGAGACGGTCCAGGATCTGCACCGTCTTGAGCTCGATAAAGCGCCCGCCAGTCAGCCAGGAGGTGACGATGTTCTGGGCCAGCTGGGTATGGGGGCCGGCTGCCGGGCCGATGGGAGTCTCGCAGGTTTCACCGAACACCTTGATCTTGCGCTCGTCCTGCTTGCGATAGAATTGCGCGGCGGGAATGCCGAAGATGGATTGACTCGCTTTATATTCCGAGAAGATACGGACCAGAAGGTTCTTGAAGGGAACGGGTCGCATAATATCGCCCATGTTGATCTCCTTGCAGCGGCACTGCTCATTGACAGGGTGAATAAATGGGGCCCATCCATAACCACGCATAAAAAGCCCCTTGAAACTGACAGGAGCAACAATCAGGCCAGCGCCGGATCTTTTTATTTTTCAGCCATAAAAACGTGAGGCACCTCCAATTAATAAAACATCGAAAACCGATACCAGTTTCCACAATGAGAGTGGCTATCAACACCGAATTTAAATAATGGAAATGCCGCCCTCACGGCTAAAAATGATCTCACTTTGGCGCGGCGCGCTATCAGTTTGATAAAGAGCGAGGCCATCGCCATTATCAGGCAGGCTAGGATGATAACGGCCGCGGTCGGCCCCTGATAACGGGTTAGACAAGGGGATAGATATGCAAAGCAAGGCTCGGCAAGCCCCTGCCAGCCGACCAGTTCAGCGCTCGAATGCGCCCCTTGCCAGCAGCGCCTGATAGCGCTCCGGGGTGTCCACATCCTGCAGGATGGCGGCGCTCTGCACCTCGATGAATCGGTGGGGATGCGCCAGCAGCCAGCGGCGCACCGAACCCTGTGCCGGCGCCGCCGCCAGCGCCCTGACAAGGGCTCTGGGCAACAGCACGGGGTGGCCCGCCTCCCCCTGATAGGAGGGAAAGAGGGTCTCGTCCCCCCGCGCCTGCCAGAGCGTGCGGTACACCTCGGGGGGGATGCAGGGCAGATCGCCGTGGCTCACGAAGAGGTGATCGCTGCTACAGGCGGCCAGCCCCGCGCGGATGGAGCTGCCGA
Source organism: Aeromonas sp. S41-2 (assembly GCF_027705845.1). NCBI lineage: Bacteria > Pseudomonadati > Pseudomonadota > Gammaproteobacteria > Aeromonadales > Aeromonadaceae > Aeromonas > Aeromonas sp. S41-2. The sequence continues at coordinate 430,479 of NZ_JAPDCG010000003.1, forward strand.
GCCCTTGTGCATAATCATGGTTGTGTACCAGCCGGATACGGGGGTGATTGGCATAGCGGCTGATCAGCTCATCGGCGCGGTGCCCCACCACCAGAATGACCCGGTCACACAGCACCAGGGCATTTTTGAGACTCTCATCAAGAATCGTGCTCTGGCGATACGGTAGCATCAATTTCCACGCGCCCATTCGTGATGAGAGCCCGGCCGCCGTAATTAGGCAGTCGCACCGCTCGCGCGAATGCCAGTGCTTCTCACTGACCGCGCCTCTATTTTCATCGGTCGTCACCATGGCTATTTCATCACCCATTCTGCTCACCTCGCCAAATATCGAGAGTGTATTAAACCCGCTCACCGAAAATATTGATGGGCGTACCACTTTAATTAGTCTTTGCGGCGCCGGGGGGAAAACCAGCACCCTCTTCTGGTTGGCCGACTATTTCCATCAACAGGGCAAGAAGGTGCTGCTCACCACCAGCACCCGGATGTTTCTGCCCGCCCCCTCCCCTCGGCGCACTCTGCTGATCGAGGCCGACCCCATTCGGCAGCTGACCCGCTGCCAGGCGCTGCCCGATGAACCGATGCAACTGGTGCTGTTCAGCCACCTCGATCGGGCCAGCGGCAAGGCGGTGGGGCCGAGCCCTCAGCAGATCGATCTGCTCAAGGGACAGCAACGCTTCGACATCATCCTGGTGGAGGCGGACGGCGCCCATCACAAGTTATTGAAAGCGCCCGCTTTGCACGAACCTTGCATTCCTCAGCACAGTGATTGGGTGATCGCCCTGGTGGGCGGCGCCATGGTGGGCGCCTGCGCCGACCCGGCGCAGATCCACCGCTGGGCCGAGTTCCAGGCCCTGTGCGGGATTGCGGCCGGTGAACGGCTCGACTGGGCCCTGTTTGACCGGCTCATCGCCCACCCCGAGGGGGCGTTCAAGGGCACCCCGCCCGGGGCGCGACGGATCTGGTTTATCAATGGCGATTATCAAAATGAGCAGCAGTGGCTGCCCGCCCTGATAAACCTGCTGCAACGCCACCCCGAGCTCCACGCCATCTGGCAGGGGGCCGTGCGTGAACCCGGCGCCATTCACCATGTTTGCTGTCGGCCTGCCCCCGAAGCCGCGCAGTCGCTGACCCGTTAAGGATGATACGAGGTACCTTATGAATCTGTTTGCACACGCTGCCCGACTGGAGCAGGAGAACACCCCCTTTGCCATGGCCCAGATCATCGAGAGTCGGGGCTCCACCCCGCGCCATCAGGCCCAGATGCTGGTGATGGCCGATGGCCGGATCCTCGGCACCATCGGCGGCGGCATGATAGAGCGGTTGGTGATCGAAGAAGCAGTGGCCGCCATTGCCGAGCGCAAGCCGCGCATCTTCCACGGCCGGATGGCCCGCAACGGCGAGCATGCGGTGGGCTCGGATTGCGGCGGCGCCATGTCGGTCTATATCGACGTCTACGGCCTGCGCCCCCGCCTGGTATTGATCGGCGCCGGCCACGTCAACCGGGCGCTGGCCCATGCTGCGGCGCCGCTCGGCTTTGATATCCACGTGGGGGATTGCTTCGAGGGGAGCCTCAGCCCAGATCGCTTCCCGGCCGGCACCCATCTGCAGCAGGCCGACACCATCAGCGCGGTGATCGAGAAATTGGCCATCGAGCCCGCCAACTTCGTCATCATCGCCACCAACCACCAGGACAAGGAGGCGCTGGATCGGCTCATCAGCCGTCCCCTCGCCTACCTGGGGCTGCTCGCCAGCAAGCGCAAGGTGCAGACCTTCACCCAGGCCCTGCGCCAGCAAGGGGTGAGTCAGGCCCAACTGCAGCGGCTGCACGCCCCCATCGGCTACAACATAGGTGCCGAGACCCCCGAGGAGATCGCCATCAGCATCCTCGCCGAGCTGCTGCAGGTGAAAAACGGCAAAGCGGGCGGCCTGATGCAGGATGACGTGCGCCTCAAGCGGGATCAGCTGGTGGTGATGCGCGGCTCAGGCGATATCGCCACCGGGGTGGCGCTGCGTCTCTACCATGCCGGCTTCAAGGTGGTGATGCTGGATCTCGACAAGCCAACGGTGATCCGCCGCACCGTCGCCTTCGCCCAGGGGATGTTCGACGGCGAAACCAGCGTCGAAGGGGTACGTGCCAAGCGGGTGGAGAGCGTCGAGCAGGCGTTCGAGCAGCTGGATCTGGGCGTCATTCCACTGCTGGTTGACTCCGACTGCGCCACCCTTGCCGAACTCAAGCCCCGCTATCTGGTGGATGCCATCCTCGCCAAGCAGAATCTCGGCACCCACAGGGAGATGGCCCCCATCACGGTGGCCCTCGGCCCGGGTTTCGAGGCGGGGCGCGACTGCGATGCGGTCATCGAGACCAACCGTGGCCACCATCTGGGGCGGGTCATCTATCAGGGCCCTGCCCAGCCCAATACCGGTATTCCCGGGGTGATCGAGGGGCACTCCGCCCGCCGGGTGGTGCGTGCCCCCGTCGCCGGGGTGATGAAGAGCCTGATCAAGCTCGGCGATCTGGTGCAGGAGGGGGACGTGATCGCCCACGTGGGAGATGCTCCCATCATTGCGCCGCTCTCCGGCATGGTGCGGGGGCTGCTCAGCGATGGCATCGAGGTGACCGTCGGCTTCAAGATCGGTGATATCGACCCCAGAGGCGAGCGGGCCGATCCCACTACCGTCTCTGACAAGGCAAGAGCCATCGGCGGCGCCGTGCTGGAAGCCATGATGCATCTGGCCCAGCGCAGATAAGCCAGCGCGCCAACACAAAGGGCCCGCCATCATGGCGGGCCCTTTTTATCTCTTTGCCGGCAATCGGCTTAGCCCTGCTTGATGCGGGTCTCCCCCGCCACCGACACCACGGAACGCTTGCCCTTGCGGCTGATGACGACCAGCGCCAGCACGATAAGGCCAATGCCGCTCCCCTCCACCGGCGCCGGGTTTTCACCGAGCAGCCACCAGGAGAGCAGCACGCCGCTCACCGGCACCGCCAGGGTACTGAGCCCGGCGATCCCCGCCGGCAGCTTTTTCAGCACGAACAGCCAGAGGCTCCAGGCCAGCGCAGTGGCGAAGATGGCGCTGTAGGCAAGCGCGCCAAACACGTAGGGCTGCCAGTCGATGGGTCGCTCCGGCACCAGCGCCGCCACCAGCGCCATCACCAGGGTGGCATAGATCATCTGCCAGGTGGTGAGGGACATGAGATCCACCGCGGGATGGCGGGCATACATCCGCTTGGCGATGATGGCGCTGATCCCCCAGCAGATGCCGGAGGCAATCCCCAGCAGCGCGCTCTTCATGGAATCGAGATGCAGTTGCCAGGGCTCGATCACCAGCAGCAGGCCGCAGGCCGCTACCCCGACCGCCAGATAGTGCAGCTTGCGCATCCGCTCCCCCAGAAAGAGCGCCGCGAAGATCACCACCCAGAATGGCATGGTGTAACTCAGAATGGCCACCTTGCCCGCCCCGCCGCTGATGAGCGCCCACTGGGCCAGCCCCACCATGCCGCAGGTCTGGAACAGGGCGATGGCGAGGGTATAGCGAAACGGGGTGGGTTTGAGATAACGGCGGCCGCGCAGGCACTGCACCAGCAGCAACACCAGGGATCCGCACAGGCAGCGCAGGGCGGTAAACTCGAACGCCCCCGCGTAGAGCATCACCTGCTTCATCACGATCCAGCTGTAACTCCAGATGGCGGTGAGCAGGACCAATCCCCCCAGCGCCGCCATGTTCAACTTGCTATTCATTGTGCTGCCTTGTTGCTGCGGTCGGTACGTCCGCCATTCGGGACGCCATCTTACTCCTCTGCCGCCCCCCTGCCCACCGCAGATAAGAGCTGGCCGGCCCATGCTTCCCTCTGCCAATCCCTGGCACCAGCCAACAGAAAGGGGGCCGACGGCCCCCAGGTTACAACCTTGCTCGCCCCTACTGGCTTATCAGGGTGCCGGTCTTGCCGGCAATGCCGTCAGCCGCCTTCTCCAGCAGGGTGATCAGGGATTTGCGCCCCGGCATGGACGTCGCGAACGAGAGCGCCGCCTCCACCTTGGGCAACATGGAGCCCTTGGCAAACTGCCCCTGTGCGATAAAGCTGTTGGCATCGGCCACGCTCAGGGTATCGAGCCACTGCACCTCGGGCTTGCCGAAGTTGATGGCGACCTTCTCCACCGCGGTAAGGATGATCAGCATGTCGGCATCGATCAGCTCCGCCAGCCTGGCACTGGCCCAATCCTTGTCGATCACCGCGCTGGCACCGCGCAGGTGATTGCCTTCGCGCAGCACCGGAATGCCGCCGCCACCGACGGTGATCACCACCTGACCGGCGGCCAGCATGGCAGAGACGGTCTCTTTCTCGATGATGTCGATGGGTTTGGGGGACGCCACCACCCGGCGATAGCCGCGGCCGGCGTCCTCTTTGAGCCGCTCGCCCTTGGCCATCAGCGCCTCGGCCTCCTCCTTGCTGAAGAAGCCGCCGATGGGCTTGCTGGGGTCGAGGAAGGCGGGATCGTTTTTATCCACCTCCACCTGGGTCACCAGGGTGGCCACCGGCTTGTGGATGCCGCGCTCAAGCAGGGCCTCGCGCAGGGCGTTTTGCAGGTCATAGCCGATGTAGCCCTGGCTCAGGGCCACGCAGACCGACATGGGCAGATGAGGTGCCTTGGGATCGTGGCGGGCCGCCACCTCGAACGCCTGCTGGATCATCCCCACCTGCGGGCCGTTGCCGTGGGTCACCACCACCTCGTGCCCCTGAGCGATCAGGTCGGCAATGGTGCCCGCCGTGCTCTGTACCGCCTTCATCTGCTCGGGCAGGTTGTTGCCCAGCGCATTGCCGCCAAGGGCCAGTACGATTCGCTGTTTCATCTTGTTATCTCCAGTGAGGGGACAAGCCGGCGCGATACCGGCCCACCTTTCGTTGTTCACATAACCTTGCTGATCTGCGTGTTTCGAACGGATTGTCAGCCGGCCACTGTGGGGCAAGGCGAGTGCAGCTCCGGTGCCAACGCCGGATCAAAGGGCGCTCTGGCCAGAAAGCGGCCGTGACCACGTCGCCCCAGAAACTCGCCATCGCGGGCCACTATCTCGCCGCGACTCAGGGTCAGCCTGATCCGGCCGGGGCAGTGCATCCCCTCGTAGGGGCTGTAGTCGCCGTTGTCGTGCAGCAGTGGGTGAGAAATCAGGGTGTCACTGCGGGGATCTATCACCACCAGATCGGCGTCAGACCCAAGTTGCAGGTTGCCCTTGCGCGGCCAGAGGCCAAACAGGCGCGCTGGGTTGGCGCTGGTGAGGGCCACGAAGCGGGACGGCGAGATGCGCCCGCCGAGCACTCCGTGGGCAAACAGCAGCCGCATCCGGTTTTCGACCCCGGGCAAGCCGTTGGGGCAGCGGCTGAAATCGCCGCCGGAGAGGGTCATGCGCTGGGCGTGGGAGAAGTTGCAGTGATCGGTCGCCACCGTGTCGATGTCGCCCGCAGCGATGCCGACCCACAGCTTGTCCTGCTCGCTACGCCCGCGCAGCGGCGGGCTCAGCAGATAGTCGACCCCGTTCTCCTTGTAATAACACTGCTCATCGAGCAGCAGGTATTGCGGGCAGGTCTCCACCCAGACCGGCTGCCCCTGACGGCGCGCCAGTTTCAGATACTCCAGCCCCAGTCCGTTTGAAAGGTGGACGATATAGAGCGGCGCATTGCCCGCGAGCCCCGCCAGATTGATCATCCGGGCGATGGCCTCGGCTTCGCACTCCAGCGGGCGGCTTTGCGGGTGATACCAGGGCTCATGGTGGCCCGCGGCCAGCAGAGCCGCCCGGCGCGCCGCGATGGCGGCATCGTTCTCGGGGTGGACGGTGGCAAGCGCCCCCACCTCCTTGAGGCGGGCCAGGGCACGCAGCACGTCATGGTCCCCCAGCTTGTACTGGTAGGTGAGATAGAGCTTGAAGCTGCTGATCCCCTCCTCCTGCACCATGGCGGCCATCTCGTGGAGGATGGCGTCATCCACATGCTGAACAACGCCATGAAAGCTGTAATCGACCACGGCCTGATCGGCGGCATAGTCGTGATAGCGGGCCAGCTGGTGATGCAGGTTGCACCCCGCCGGGCCAAATCCCATGTGATCGACGATGGTGGTGGTGCCACCACAGGCGGCGGCACGGGTACCGCTGAAAAAGTCATCGCAACTGCGGGCAATCCCGATATCGATGTTGAAGTGGGTGTGGACGTCGATGCCGCCCGGCATCACGTAGCAGCCGCTGGCATCGATCAGTTCGGTTTCGCCATCGGGCTCGATAGCGGCGGCGCGCTCAAGGATCACCCCGTTCTCGATCAGCAGATCCTGACGATATTCACCCTGCACATCGACCAGCATGCCGTTCTTGATCAGCCGTTTCATCCCCACCACCTCGAATGTTTCTTCCCTTCAAACAGCAAGGCCCCGCCTCAACACAGACGGGGCACTTGCCACACTTGCGACAGCCGGGCGGGGATGGCAGTCACCACCCGGCAGCCCCCTTACTTGTCCAGCTCGGCCAAATAGAGCATGGGGATCACGGCGTACATGGCGGCGCACTTGACCAGATGCTCCTTCCAGGTCTTCTCGTTCGGCGCGTGGGCCTCCGGCTCTTTACCCGGGCCAAAACCGATCACCGGGATGCCGTGACGACCCATGATGGAGACGCCGTTGGTCGAGAAGGTCCACTTGTCCACCACCGGCGCCTTGTTGAACAGCTGGGTGTAAGCCTTGGAGAGGGTTTTAACCGTGATGTGATCCTCTTCCACCTTCCAGGTCGGGAAGTAGCACTCGGTCGGATAGACCAGGCCGGTGTAGGCCGGACGGTCGTACTGGTACATGGAGACCTCGGCGCCGGCGGCTTTTACCGCAGGCAGGGCGCGGATCTCGTCCAGTGCACCTTGCCAGGTCTCGCCCCAGGTGAGGCGGCGGTCGATGGAGACGGCGCAGCTGTCCGCCACGGCGCAGCGGCTTGGCGAAGTGAAGAAGATCTCGGAGACGGTCAGGGTGCCCTTGCCGAGGAAGTCGTCGTTGCCGAGGTTGTGACTCAGCTCCTGCAATTCGCCCAGGATGGGGCCCATCTTGAAGATGGCGTTGTCACCGCGCTCCGGCGCGGAGCCGTGGCAGCTGACCCCCTGCACCTCGACGCGGATCTCCATGCGGCCACGCTGGCCACGGTAGATCTGGCAGTCGGTCGGTTCGGTACTGACCACGAACTCGGGGCGGATCTTGCTCTGCTCGATGATGTACTGCCAGCAGAGGCCGTCGCAGTCCTCCTCCTGCACGGTGCCGGTCACCAGCAGGGTGTACTCGTCTTCCAGCCCCAGATCCTTGATGATCTTGCCGGCGTAGACCATGGAGGCCATGCCCCCTTCCTGATCGGATGCGCCGCGGCCACCGATGATCTCGTGATCTTCCATCCCCTCATAGGGGTCGAAGGTCCAGTTGGCCATGTTGCCGACCCCCACGGTATCGATGTGGGCATCCATGGCGATCAGGTGCGGGCCGTGACCGATATAGCCCAGCACGTTGCCCATGGGGTCGATCTCCACCTTGTCGAAGCCGACTTTTTCCATCTCCTGCTTGATGCGCAGCACCACCCGCTCTTCATCGCAGCTCTCGCTCGGGATGGCGATCATGTCGCGCAGGAACTGAGTCATCTCGGCCTTGTACTGGTAGGCCTTCTCCAACACCATTTCAAACGGAATTTGCTTGCTCATTGTGATTCTCCATAACAACTGAGAGTGCGCGGCCTGTTCGTCGGCAGCGCCCTGTGCCCGTTACCGCGCCCCGTTGGTGAGGCGCGATCAGTTCTTCAATTCGTGTCTCTGTTCTCGCAGGGATTAGTCGCAGGCGGGGTGCTTGCCTTCCCACACCACTTCCCGGTAATGGGCCACGTCGGTGTCCCCTTCGGTATTGATCACCAGCACCACCGACTGCTCATCAAGCCCCAGCCGGGCCATCAGCGCCGCGCGATCCGGGTGGTGGCGCACCGCCGCCAGCACGCCGGTTCCGACCGAGCCGGATTCGCCGGAGATGATGCGGGGATCATCGCCAAGAGGGTTGCCGAGCACGCGCATGCCAAGCGCCGAGACCTTGTCGTGACAGGAGATGAACTGGGTGGTGCAACCGCGCAGCACCGGCCAGCCGAGGGGATTGGGTTCACCGCAGGCGAGACCGGCCATGATGGTGCGCATGTCGCCCCCCACGTTGACCATCTCCCCCGCCACACCGGAGCGGTAGATGCAGTCGGCCTGATCCGGCTCGACGACTATGCTGTGCAGGTTCTTCGCCCCGAAGCAGTCCACCAGATAGCCGAGCACGCCGCCCGCCAGCGCCCCGACCCCGGCCTGCAGCAGCACGTGGGTGGGCTGCTTGATGCCCATGGCCTGCATCTGCTCGACCGCTTCGTCGGCCAGGGTGGCGTAGCCCTGCATGATCCAGGTCGGGATCTTGGTGTAACCCTCCCAGGCGGTGTCCTGCACTATGTACCAGCCACGCTCCTCGGCCATCTTCATGGTCAGGCGCACTGTGTCGTCGTAGTTCATGTCGGTGACGATGCACTCGGCCCCCAGCGCCAGGATGTGGTCCACCCGCTCCTGGGCCGAGCCCTTGGGCATGTAGACCACCGCATGCTGGCCCACCTGCTTGGCGGCCCAGGCGACGCCACGACCGTGGTTGCCGTCGGTGGTGGTGGCGAAGGTCATCGGCTCCTTGATGGTGCGCTTGATGAGATCGAAGGTGAAATCCTCCACCGCCACCCCGTATTTTTCACAGAGCAGGTTGGCGATGGCGTAGACGCCCCCCAGCATCTTGAAGGCGTTGAGGCCAAAGCGTTTGGACTCATCCTTCACCAGGATGTTCTTCACCCCGATATAGGCGGCGAGCGCTTTCAGATCGCACAGGGGGGTGGGCTCATAACCGGCCAGTTTTTTATGAAAAGCGCGGGCCTTTTGCGCCTCGGCACGGGAAAACAGGGGCAGCGACTCACCGGTAAAGAAACGGTTATCGGCAATTTCCATCTTCAGGGAAAATTGGGACATGAATACCTCGCAAAGAGTCATCTCGCCGGGGATCATCGAGTGAAAAGCGCCCCGGGGAGAGAACCCGTGACAATAACTGCGTGATGACGACGGCCGGGCGGGACTTATTTCCCGCCCGGCCAGGCCATTATTTGACGCGTTTTTGCGCCTCTTTTATCAAGCCTTCGAGGGCGGCGCCCGGTGCCGAGAATTTACGGGAAACAATCATGGCGGCGATAATATAGGGCTTCCAGCTCGCCTCTTTATAAGTGGCGATCCGGTATTTCTCGAATACCCCTTCACTCACTTCCCCTTCCTTGCAGGAGACGCCGGAAATATCCGCCGGCAGGCAGTGCATATAGAGCGCCTCGCCCCCCTTGGTGAGGGCCATCATCTCTTCGGTGCAGTGCCAATCCTTGTGCTTGGCGTTCTGCGCCAGACAATGCTGCTCCAGCTCTTTCAGGCCAGCGTGATCGTTGGCCCGCAGCAACTCGGTGCGCTGCTCCATCACCTGATAGGGCGCCCAGGACTTGGGATAGACGATGTCGGCATCCTTGAACGCCTCTTCCATGGAGGTAACCTGACGGAAACTGCCACCGGAGGCCTTGGCATTCTCCTTGGCCACTTCGATCACGTCCGGGATCAGGTCATACCCCTCTGGATGGGCCAGGGTCACGTCCATGCCAAAGCGGGTCATCAGGCCGATGATGCCCTGCGGCACGGAGAGCGGCTTGCCGTAGCTCGGCGAGTAGGCCCAGGTCATGGCAATCTTCTTGCCCTTGAGGTTCTCCAGGCTGCCGAAGTGCTCCTGCAACCAGGCGAGATCAGCCATGGACTGGGTCGGGTGATCAATGTCGCACTGCAGGTTGACCAGCGCCGGGCGCTGGGGCAGCACTCCCTTCTCGAACCCTTCGTCAAGCGCGGCGCCCACTTCACGCATGTAGGCGTTGCCGGCCCCCAGGTACATGTCGTCGCGAATACCGATGGCATCGGCGCAGAAGGAGATCATGTTGGCGGTTTCACGAACGGTCTCGCCGTGGGCAATCTGGGACTTGCCCTCGTCCAGATCCTGCTGGGTCAGGCCGAGCAGGTTGAGGGCGGAGGCGTAGGAGAAACGGGTACGGGTGGAGTTGTCACGAAACACCGAGATGCCAAGACCGGTATTGAACAGCTTGGTGGCGATGTTTTCGGCGCGCAGTCCCTTGAGGGCCTCGGCCAGTTTGAGCACCAGCGCCAGCTCCTGAGGGGTCTGCTCCCAGGTCAGCAGGAAGTCTTTTTCATGCAGGTTGGACTTGAGTTCATTGATCTCTTTGATTAACTGGTTCACTGCTTTCATCGTTAGCCCCAATCTGTTGATGAGAAATGCATTGCTCCCCTTCCACTCACAGGTCACCGAAACAAGGGCCATTGGGTGAGTTCATCGGTCAGCGTCAAATAAGGGCAATCAATAAGCGTGCCAACGCATAAATAAGCGGGAAATAACCAGAAAAGGCGTCTTGAATGTGAGCCGGCGCACAGCCTGAGGCTATATGGCGCCCCACCAAGGCCGGTGAGATAGCTTATTTTCAAGCGGATGGCTGCGCGCTGCTGAAATAGCGCGAGAATAGGGTGAGAGAAGGCCAAGCTGGCCCTGATAATTATCAGTCCGGCTATCACCAGAGCCTGCCAATTGATAGAAAGCGGGGCCACATTCTCATAATGATAACGCCGCGATTGTCGGTCGCGGCGCGGTCAAGCGGGGCCGCCAGGCGACCCGCGGCGGGATCAGGCCTGCACGGCTATCTCGTACTTCTTGATCTTGCGATAGAGGGTGGCGATGCCAATCCCGAGTGCCTGGGCGGCCAGCTTCTTGTTGCCAAGGCGCAGCAGGGTCTCCTCTATCATCTGCTTTTCCATGTTCTCCAGCCCGTTTTCGCCAAGTGGCAGCGCCAACCCGCGCTCTACCTGACCGGCGGCCGGCTCTGGCAGGCTTGCCTCTGGCGATGACCAGGGCGTCCCGGTAGCCGATGCCGGGTTGGCAGCGGCAGGGCTGAGCGCAGGGTCGGCCAGCACGCCATGGGAATAAGGGTCGGGCGAGAGCGGCATACGCGCGATTTGCGCCGTGCTCCGAGGCGGCTCGTCCGCCCCACTGCGCTGGTTGCGCAGGATATTGGGGGGCAGCAGTATGCTCTCGATCACCTCCCCCGCCTGCACCACGTTCACCAGGTACTCGATGAGGTTGCTGAGCTCGCGCACGTTGCCGGGCCAGCGGTAGCCTTCGAGCAGAGCCATCACCTCCGGGCTCAGTCCCGGATACAGCAGACCGATGCGGCTGGTGTGCAGGTTGAGGAAGTAGTGGGTCAGCAGCGCCACGTCCCCCTCCCGCTCGCGCAGGGGCGGCAGGTGGATGGGAATGACGTTGAGGCGATAGAAGAGATCCTCGCGAAACTTGCCCTCGGCGATGTACTGCTCCAGATGCTGATGGGTCGCGGCTATGATGCGAATGTCCACCGGCACCGGCCGGCTGGCGCCGATGGGGGTCACCTCCCGCAGCTCCAGCACCCGCAGCAGCTTGGCCTGCATGGTGAGCGGCATGTCCCCGATCTCGTCGAGAAACAGAGTGCCCTGCTGGGCGGCCTGGATCAGCCCCTGCTTGCCGGTGCTGGAGGCCCCGGTGAAGGCCCCCTTCACGTAGCCGAACAGCTCGCTCTCAAGCAGCTGCTCGGGGATGGCGGCGCAGTTGATGGCGATGAAGGGCTTGTCGCGGCGCGGGCTGAGTCGGTGGATGGCGCGGGCCACCACCTCCTTGCCGGTGCCGCTCTCGCCGCACACCAGCACGCTGGAGGGGCTCAGGGCGATGCGATGGAGCAGCTTTTTCAGGGCCCGCATCGGCTTGCTCTCCCCGATCAGCATGCTGACTCCCTCATCGGGCTCCAGCGGCGGATTCGGCGTGCCGTGGGACTGGTGAAACGCCATCAGAAACAGCTGCTGGCCCTGCACGTGGTGCAATTGGCCGATGATCAGCTCCTGACGATCCCCCAGGGTAACGATGTGCTGCAGGTGGCCGGTCAACCCCTGCTGGGCAAAGGTGAGCGGCCGCAGCCCTATCTCGCAGCCCAGCAGCGCCTCCTGCTGGCAGTTGAGCTGCTTGAGCGCCACCTCGTTGGCGTAGAGCACCTGGCTCTTCTCGTCGAGCAACAGGCAGCCCTGATCCATGTGGTTCATCAGGCTGAGGAAGACCTTGTTGACCCCGTCCGACAGCCCGCGCGAGTCGAGCAGCTTGGCCACGAAGATGCTGGAGATGTGCTGCACATAGTCGCACACCTCCTGCAGGTTGTTGTTGAGACGGGCCTGCTGCTCCGGGTTGAAGGCCACCAGGCTGATCACCCCGATGCAGTTCTCCTCCACCATGATGGGCACCCCGAGAAAGGCCCGCTCCCGGCAGCTCTCCTTGCAGCTGCACCCCTCGCAGACCGGATCCTCGCTGGTGTGGGTGACGATCTTCTCGCGCTGATGCTCGATGACGTAGCGCAACAGGCGGGAGTCACCCTCCAGCTGGCGACCGAAGAACTTGCCGTAAGGGCCGGTTCCCGCCACCCGCACCATGTTGGCGTCCACGATTTCCACTTCCAGTTGCAGCACGCTGGCCAGCATCTTGGCAAAGCGCAAAATGGTGGGCTGGATCTGCATCAACAAACATTGGTTACTGACGGACATCATGTTGTAAATCCCCTGGCTCCCACCCCGGGTGGGATTCATGCTGGCCAGATACTATGCCAATTCGATGGCAGCGACTTCGCCGAGGATCACGAAAAGGGAACTTGCACCCACCCCACTCCCCGGAGTGAGAGCTGGCGCAGGCTGGGGAAGAGAAACGCCAAGGAGCAGGCCACGGACATCACCTGCTGTGCGCAAAAACGGGTGAGAACAGCCGGATCAACTGCCCAGATGCAGGGCCAGCCAGACTGCCAGCGGGATCACCAGGACCGAGAGCGCATTGCCGCCGAGTACGATACTGGCCACCTTCTCCGGCTGGCACTGGTACTGCTCGCACAGCATGTAGTTGAGCACCGCCGGGGGCAGCGCCACCGACAGCATCAGCAGCGGGATCCAGGCCGGTTGCAGCGGCAGCAGCCAGACCGCCAGACCCAGGGAGATGCCGCCGGCCAACAGATAGAGCAGGTTGCACTTGAGGGCGAGCCCCAGGTGATCCAGCTCCCCTTCCATCAGCCGGATGCCGAGGGCAAACAGCATCAAGGGCACCGAGATCTGGCCGAGCAGAGAGGCGCTGGTCACCAGGTATTCGGGCAGCGGTATATGCAGATTGGCCACCAGCAGGCCCGCCAGGGCGGCCCACAGCACAGGGCTTTTCAGCCAGAGCCAGCGGGAGGTGTTGGCCGAGAGGATGAACATGCCCACCGAGAAGTGGAGCAGGTTGGAGAGCACGAACAGTATGATGATGGCGCCCAGCTGCTGCTCGCCGAAGGCCAACACCATCAGCGGAATGCCGAGGTTGCCAGTGTTGCGAAACATGGCGGGCAGGATCAGGGCCGGTCGGCTGATGCTGCGAAGCCTGAGCAGGGAGAGCAGCAGCCCCGGCAGCAGGATCACCAGGGCCCCCGCCGCGATGAGCGACAGGTGAGCCATCAGATCCAGCGGGTATTTGACCAGCGCCGAGAACACCAGCGCCGGGGTAAACAGCTCGATATTGGCCCGGTTGACGTAACCCAGCGCGCCGCCCGGACGCAACCGGCCGTAGAGGGCGCCAAGCCCCACCACCGCAAACACCGGAATGACGATATTGAGCAGCGCGCTGAACATGAGCGAGTCCTTTACAGTTCGCGGGCGGGGGTTCCCATCAGCAGCACGGGATCCAGGGTTACTTCCTGGCGGCCATTGCTCACCCAGAGCTGACCGTCGGAGATGGTGCAGGTGAGCTGCATGGTACGCTCCACCATCTCGGTCAGCGGCAGGGTCTGGCTGTCGGAGAGCTCAATCACGGTGAGGTTGTCGTGCAGGCCGAGTTTGCCCTGGTTCTGCTTCCACCAGACGCTGGTGCCACGGCCGCCGTAGAGGTAGAGCACCACATGACGAGAGCGGTTGCACGCCTTCTTGAGACGGCGCTCGTCGGGCTGGCCGAGTTCGATCCAGAGTTCAATCTCGTCGGAATAGTTCTTGCGCCAGAGTTCCGGCTCGTCATCGGCAGAGAGGCCCTTGGTGAACTCCAGTCGCTCGGCGGCGTGCCAGGCGAAGGCCGCCAGCCGGATCATCATCCGCTCGTCGGTCTCGGAGGGGTGACGGGCCAGGGTGAGAGAGAAGTCCTGATACAGATTGCGATCCATGTCGGACAGGCTGAGCTGAGCCTTGAATACGGTTGCCTTGAGAGCCATAGAAAACCTTGAATACCTTGGGAAGCGGGCCGAAACGAAAAACTGCGCGCCAGTGTAATCAAAATCGGCGGCCGGTTCGACCTCAAGCAGCACACATTTGGCCCATAGACCGCAGATAACTGCCTGCCAAGGCTCAAAAAACAAATGCCAGTCCGAAGACTGGCATTTGGCGGTATGAACGAAAGAAGCGGATCACTTCTCGGCGGACTTGACCCCGAAGGCATTGAGCAGCAGGCAGCAGGTCACTGCCACCGCCACAAACCCGCTCAGGAAGATAAAGGGCATGGCCCCGTATCCCAATACAGTCCAGATGGTTTGTTCAAGCAGACTCATTATGTGTCCTTCATCCAGTGAAATGGGTGTCCCTTTCGTGACGGGGTTATCCCCCCGTTCCTGATGATGCTATTTGACCCCAACCAGCGCCTGAGTCCTATGCCACCAAAGTAATAAATAGGGGGCTAGTTTGAGTTGGATCAACAATTTATCCCTTGCCGAGGAAAAATATGGACGGGATTCAACCAGTTGTCAGCCTGCTGCCCCCGCATTTCCCATCTCGGCGCCAAAAAGAAGGAGGCGACCCCGGGGTCGCCTCCTTGTCGGTTGGCCTGTTGCCGCGAGCGGCGCACGCTCAATAGAAGCGCTGCTGCTCCGCCGCCATCGCCTTGAGGCGATCGCAGGGGGCGAAGCGGTCGCCATAGCGCTTCTGGTAGTGCTCAAGGCGCCCCACCAGGTGCTCGATGCCGAGGCTGTCCATGTAGCGGAACGGGCCGCCCAGGAACGGTGGGAAGCCGATGCCGAAGATGGCGCCGATGTCGCCGTCGCGAGCCGAGGCCACCACGCCGCTGTCCAGCGCCATGGCCGCTTCGTTGAGCATCATCAGCACGCAGCGCTCGGCCAGCTCCGCCTTGGCCAGCTTGGCCTGGGGCGAGATGCCGAGCACACCGTAGACGCTCTCGTCCACCGTCTTCTTGCCCTCTTTGCCGGTGAGCTTGCTGCGCGGGGCCGCCTTGCCGTAGAGGTAGAAGCCCTTGCCGTTCTTGCGCCCCTTGCGATCATTTTGCAGCAGCTTGTCAAAGGCCGCCGGGGCCTGGAACTGCTCGCCCCCCAGCTCTTTTTCGAGGATCGGGGAGATCTTGGCACCCACGTCGATCCCCACCTCGTCCAGCAAGGTGATGGGGCCGACCGGGAAGCCGAAATCGAGCAGGGCACCGTCCAGCACCTCCACCGGTTCCCCTTCCAGCACCAGGCGCGCCGCCTCGTTCATGTAGGGGGCCAGGATGCGGTTGACGTAGAAGCCCGCCTCATCCTTGACCACGATGGGGGTCTTGCCCTGAGCGCGGGCAAACGCCAGGGTGGTGGCGACCGTCTCGGCACTGGTGCCGGCGTGGGGGATGATTTCCGCCAGCGGCATCTTGTCCACCGGGCTGAAGTAGTGCAGCCCCACCACCCGCTCCGGGTGCGCCGCCGCGGAGGCGATCTGGTGGATAGGCAAAGAGGAGGTGTTGGAGGCAAACACGGTGTGCTCGCCGCACTCGCGCTCCACGTCCTTCACCATCTGGTGCTTGAGGGAAAGATCTTCGAACACCGCCTCCACCACCATGTCGACCCGGTGGAAACCGGAGTAGTCTAGGGTGCCGGTCAGCAGGCTCATCTGCTTCTCAAGCTCGCTGCGCAGCAGTTGGCGACGCTTGAGCTTCTTGGCCAGGATGTCGTAGCTGTAGCGCATGGCATTGCCGATGCCGCTGCTGGCCACGTCCTTGATCCGCACCGGCACGCCCGCCTTGGTGGCGGTGACGAAGGCGATACCGCCTCCCATCAGACCGCCGCCCAGCACCGCGGCATGACCCACCTTGCGCGGCTCGGCCCCCTGATAGGTGACCTCCTTCTTCATCTCGGTGGTGGCAAAGAAGATGGAGCGCAGGGCGGCGGATTCGCTGGTCGTCACCAGCTCGCCAAAGTGGCGGGATTCGGCGGCAAGGCCGGCCTGCATCCCCTCTTCCACCCCGATGCGCACCACTTCCAGGATCAGATCCGGGGCCGGGTAGTTGCCGCGGGTCTTCGCCTTCACCCCTTTGCGGGCCTGATCGAACAGCACCTTGCGACCCAGCTTGTTGGTCTCCAGCAGCTTGCCCTGCAGATCCCGCTTGAGCTCGTGACGGGGCTTGCCCTTCTTGGCCAACTTGATGGCGGCGTCCAGCAGGATGGAGGGCGGCACCACGTCGTCCACCAGCCCCAGTTTCTTGGCCTGCTTGGCCCGCACCTGCTTGCCGGTCAGCATCAGGTCGAGCGCCTTGGCCACCCCGATGAGGCGCGGCAGACGCTGGGTCCCGCCGGAGCCCGGCAACAAGCCCAGTTGCACCTCGGGCAGGCCGAGCACCGTCTTGCCGTGATCGGTGACCACCCGGCCATGACAGGCCAGTGCCAGCTCCAGCCCGCCGCCGAGGCAGGGGCCGTGAATGGCGGCGATCACCGGAATGGGCAGCGACTCGATCTCGGCGAAGATCACCTGCCCTTCGCGCGACAGCGTCTCGGCATCCTTGGCGCTGGTACAGGCCGCCAGCATGCTGATGTCGGCGCCGGCGATGAAGGAGTCCTTCTTGCCGGAGACCACCACCAGGCCGATCAGCTCTTTATTGGCTTTCACCTCGGCCAGCACCGCGCGGATCTCTTCCACGAAGGCGGCTTTCAGGGTATTCATGCTCTCGCCCGGCACATCCATGGTGAGAATGCCGATGCCATCCTGGCGCACCGCCAGGGAAAAAGTCTTCTCGCTCATCACTCTACCTCCAACACCATGGCCACGCCGAGACCACCCGCCGCACAGGCGGTGTTAAGCCCCAATCCCCCACCCCGGCGCCGCAGCTCGTGCAGGGTCTGGGTGATCATCCGCGCACCGGTTGCGGCAAAGGGGTGACCAAAGGCCAGCGAGCCACCGAGGACGTTGAATTTGTCCATGTCCACCTCGCCGATGGCCTGATCGCGACCCAGCTTGCTCTGGGCAAACTCTTTGCTGGCAAACATCTTGAGGTTGGCCAGGGTCTGGGCGGCAAAAGCCTCGTGCATGTCGATCAGAGTCAGGTCGGCCAGCGTGATGCCGGCACGGTCCAGCGCCAGCGGGGTGGCGTAGGAGGGGCCCATCAGCATGTCCTGCCACACGTCGATGGCAGAAAACGCGAAACTGCGGATATAACCGAGCGGCTCGAGGCCAAGCTCGCGGGCCCGCCCTTCGCGCATCAGCAGCACGGCGGCGGCGCCGTCGGTGAGCGGGGTGGCGTTGGCGGCGGTGACGGAGCCGTGCACCCGGTCAAACACCGGCTTGAGCTTGGCGTAGCTCGCCAGATCAGAGCTCTCGCGGATGTTGTTGTCTCGCTCCAGCGGCGCCTTGTAGGGAGGCACGTGGGCGGTAAACACCTCGCCACTCAACTTGCCATCGGCCCAGGCCTGCGCGGCCAGGGTGTGGGAGCGGTGCGCCAGCGCATCTTGCGCCTCGCGGCTGATCTGGTGGCTCTTGGCCATCTGCTCGGCGGTCTGCCCCATGGAGAGGCCGGTGGAGTACTCGGCCACGGCGGGCGGCACCGGCAGCAGATCCTTGACCCGCAACTGGCGCAGGATATTGAAACGCTGCTGCAGATTGCGCGCCTTGTTGAGATCCACCAGGGCGCGGGCCAGCTTCTTGCTCACCCCGATGGGCAGCACGGAGGAGGAGTCGGCGCCGCCGGCGATGGCGATATCCACCGTGCCGGCCATGATGGATTCGGTGACGTTGGCGACGGCCTGGAAACTGGTGGCGCAGGCACGCGACACGCTATAGGCATCGGTGCTAACGCTCATGCCGGTGCCGAGCACGATCTCGCGGGCGATGTTGGGGGCTTCCGGCATCTGTACCACCTGGCCGAACACCAGCTGGTCGATGAGCTTGGGGTCGAGATCGGTGCGAGCGAGCATCTCGCTCACCACCAGTTTGCCCAGATCCACCGCAGGCACGCCGTGAAAGGCGGTGGCCTGCTTGGCAAAGGGAGTGCGCAAACCCGCCACGACGGCAATCCGTTCGCCCTGGCGAGTCGTCAGTTTCAATGGCTCTTTCATCCTGGCTCCTTGGTTAAACGAGAAGACTAAAGGGAGAGGTCTGACCTCATTGCGCCACATCTTAACAATCCACTCACAAATTTCATACGGCTGATTGAAACTAAATTGCCGCCATCTTGGCCCCCTCCCTCGCCCTTGTGCGCCAACTGGAGTATAAAAAGATCAACTTCTATGAAAACAACGGGTTTATTGCATGGCAGCGGCCGAGTTCAGAGCGCTTGGGGACTATCTGGGTAGTCAAATTCTGGGACAGGGCCCCCTCATCGAGGGGCTGTTGATCGCCCTGTTATGTGAAGGACATGTGTTGATCGAGGGCGCCCCCGGTCTTGCCAAGACCCGGGCCGTCAAGGCACTGGCAGGCGCGGTGGAGGGGCGCTTTGCCCGCATCCAGTTCACCCCCGACCTGCTGCCTGCCGATCTCACCGGCAGCGAAGTATTTCATCCCCAGGATGCCAGCTTCGTGTTTCAGCCCGGCCCCCTCTTCAACCACCTGGTGCTGGCGGACGAGATCAACCGGGCGCCGGCCAAGGTACAGTCCGCCCTCTTGGAGGCGATGGCCGAGCATCAGATCACAGTGGGCAAGAAGAGCTGGCGCCTGCCGCCCCTCTTTATGGTGGCCGCCACGCAAAACCCCATAGAACAGGAGGGGACCTATCCCCTGCCGGAGGCCCAGCTCGATCGCTTCTTGCTCAAGCTGCTGGTGGACTACCCGAGCCCCGCCATGGAACTGGCCATCCTCCAGTTAAACGCCCGCGGCGACACCCTGCCAACACCGCCGCTCACCCTGAGCCAGGCCGATCTGCTGGCGGCCCGCAGCGCGGTGCAGGCGGTGCAGATGCAGGGGCGCCTCGAGCACTATCTGGTGCAACTGGTCTGCGCCACCCGGCCGGGCAGCGGCCTGTGTCCGGAACTCGAACCCCTGGTCGCGGTGGGCGCCAGCCCCAGGGCCAGCATAGGTCTGGCCAGAGCGGCTCGCGCCAGGGCCTGGCTGGCCGGACGGGATTTCGTGCTGCCCGAAGACATTCAACAGCTGGCGCCAGCCGTGCTGCGCCATCGTCTCATTCCCAGTTATCAGGCACTGGCGGACAACCTCGACAACGAGGCGCTCATCACCCTGCTGCTGGACGCGATCCCATGCCCCTGAGCCCGTTCGTTTCCTCTGTGCGGGCCCTGCTGCCATGACGCACGCCGCCGATCCCCTCACCCATCCCGATATCGTCCTGCCGCTCGCCAGACTGCTGGCAATCAGGCTGTGGGCCCGGCAGGGGCCGCGCTCGCGCATTCAACCGGTGGCGCAGGGGCGGCTTGGCCGCACGCCGGGGCTCACCTTTCGCGAGCTGCGCGCCTATCAGGCCGGCGACGAGGTACGCCACATCGACTGGCGGGTAACCGCCCGTCTTGGTCGCCCCTATACCCGGCTCTACAGCGAAGAGCAGGATCAGGCCCACTGGCTGCTGCTCGATCTCTCTCCGGCCATGTACTTTGGCTCTTGCCACCAGCTCAAGGCGCGCCTGGGCTGCGAGCTGGCCGCCGCCCTGCTATGGCAAGGTGAAAAGCAGGCCAACACCCTGATCTGCCACGGTGTGGAGCCGCATCTGCAACACCAGCGCGGTCCCCTGGTGCCCTTGCTGGAGGCCCTCTGCCACCACTACCGGCTGGGGTTGGCGCGCACGCCGCCCCCCCACGCCCTCGCCCATACTCTGGCCCGGCTCAACCTGCCCCACGGTGCCAGACTGACTCTCATCACCGATCACAGTCCCCTCGATGAGGCGCTCTGCCGCCAGTTGCAACTGCTCGGCCGGCGCCACGACCTGCATTGCTGGCAAATTCTGGATCCGCTGGAGGCAGCCCTGCCCGCCCAGGGCCGCCTGGCGGTGCGCGCCGGCCAGCAGAGCGGCTGGCTCGAGGCCGGCGAACCGGGGTTCGCCTTGCGTTATCAAGAGGCTGCCGAGCAGCTGGCCCGCCAGAACCATCAGCAACTGCTGCCGCTGGTGCAGCGCCTCTACCGGCTCGACAACGGCCAGCCGCTGCAACGCCAGTGGCAGGAGGGGGCATGCCGCCAATTCTGAACTGGCTTGCCAACGCCGTGCCGGGCAGCAGCGTCCCCACCTCGCCGCTGGCGGCGCAGCTGCGCGACATTCACCCAGGCCCGCCGCTGCAACTGGCCTCTGATCCCCGCCTGCTGGGCTGGTGGTGGCTGCTGATCGCGCTGCTGGTCGGCGCCATGATCATCCTTGGCGTGCAGAGCCTGCTGCGTTATCGCCGCTGGCGGCGACAGCTCGACTGGCAGGCCCCCGATCTGGTGCCCCAACTGCAAGCCGTGTTGCGCGAGGCCGTACTGCCCCGCTGGCCCGAGGCGGCCGTACTGCAAGGCGCGCCCTGGCTCGTCTTTCTTGATTCTCTGGAGCTCGATGCTCTGGGGGGCAGCCGCTTTCGCGAGCTGGCCCCGCACTGGTCTGCCTGGCTCTACGGTGGTCAAAGCCCGGATGCGCAGCAGCGCCAGGCGCTGCGCCAGGCCTACCTCGCCTGGGGACGCAGCTGCATCTGCCCGCCAGCCTGGTTGCTGGACCTGCGCACTCGCTGGCGGCGGGGGCGAACTCGCACCAGCAATGCGCACGCCGGGAGACGGCCATGATCCTCGCCTGGCCCTGGTTTGCCCTGGCGCTGGTGCTGCCGCTGCTGGTGCGCTTTGGTCTGCCGCCCCGCCCCCGCGGCGCACATGATCCTGGCGTATTGACCCATGCCGGCTTTCCCTTGCTGCGCCCCCATGCCGGCCAGCCCCTGTGGCGAATGGCGCTGTGCTGGTGCGCCCTGGTGCTGGCGCTCTGCCGCCCCCAGTGGCAAGAACCGCCTCAGGTGAGCTACCAGAGCAGCCGGGATCTCATCCTGGCGGTGGATCTTTCCGACAGCATGCGCACCCAGGACATGCTGGATGAAGGGGAGCAAAAAGACCGGCTCAGCGCGGTGCGCCAGCAGATAGAGAGGCTCATTGCCGCCCGCCCCGGCGATCGTATCGCCCTCATCGTGTTCGCCGATCACGCCTACCTGCTCTCCCCCCTGACCCAGGAGACCAACGCCTTGCTCGGTCTGACCCGCGAGCTCGATTTCGAGCTGGTGGGACGCACCACCGCCCTAGGCGAGGCCATCCTGCTTGCGCGCCAGCACAAGGCCCCCGAACGCTCTACTGCCCTGTTGCTGGTCACCGACGGGCGCAATACCGCAGGCAGCGCCGATCCCCTGCGCGAGGCCAAGCAGGCCGCCGCCGCAGGCATTCGCCTCTATACCCTGGGGGTGGGCGCCGATCCGGATACCTTTGCCGAGGCGATGACCCCCTCACAGGCCCCGGCCCAGAGCGACCCCAGTGCCGAGCTCGACGAATCCCTCTTGCAACAGCTGGCCGAGGTGGGCCATGGCCGTTACTTCCGGGCGCGCACCCAGGGGGATCTCGAGGCCATCAATCAGGCGCTGGATACCCTGGAGCCCGTCGCCACCGCGCAGACCCGCTATCGCCCCAATCAGGAGCTCTACCCCTGGCCGCTGGCGTTGGCCTGGCTGCTGCTGAGCTGGCCTGCCCGGTTGCGCTGGCCGGCGCGGCTGAGCCGCAAAACCGCACTGCCTGACAGCCCGTCTCGAGGCGCTCCATGATGGAGCTCACCCTGCTGCGCCCGCTCTGGTTGCTGGCCCTGCTGCCCTGGCTGTGGCAGGGATGGCGCCGTCGTCGCCAGGCCCCGCTGCTGGCCCCCGCCATGCAGGCCTATCTGCTGCCGGGGCAGCGGCGCCACTTTCCCTGGCTCTGGCTGGCCTGCCTGCCGCTGATCCTGGCCTTGAGCGGCCCGGCCCTGCGCCAGCAGAGTCAGAGCACTCCAAGCCCGGCCCTCGACATCTGGCTGCTGGATCTCTCCCGCTCCATGCTGGCCACCGATCTGCTGCCGGATCGAGCCACTCGGGTGCGGGTGTTGCTGCAGGATCTGCTGGCTGACCGAGCGCAACAGGAAGCGGCCCATCCCATCGCCCTCATCCTGTTTGCCGGGGATGCCTACCTCGCCATGCCGCCGACCCGGGATCACCAGGCCCTCGCCCTGCTGCTGCCCGACCTGCGCCCGGCCATCATGCCAAGGCAAGGCAGCGCGCCCGAGCGTGCGGTAGCGCTGGCGCTCAAGCAGATCCCCGCCGGCCAGCAGGCCCGCCTGCTGCTGATCACCGACGACTTGACCGCCCGTCAGGCCGAGCGGATCAAGGCGGGGTGGCCCTGCCAAGGCAGCCTCTTTTGCCACGCCCAGGTGCAGGCACGCCTCGACGTCTTGCTGGTCAACAGCGGCCAGGCCAGTCGCCTGCCCGCCACCATAGGCGGTGGCTTCGGCCGTGCCCTGCCGGCACCCGATGTGGTTACCCTGCAACAGTTGACTGGCGATCTCGGCGGTCAACTGCAGTGGCTGCAACAGGGGGCGCCACGCTTTGCCCCCCTGCTCATGAGCCAGACCACAGGTGCCCACCAGGCCATGGATCTCGGCCCCTGGCTGCTGCTGCCCCTGCTGCCGCTGGCCCTGCTGGCCCGTATCGGCACCCTCTGGCTGGTGCTGGTGGGGACGCTCTTGCTGACGCCACCCTCTCTGCAGGCCAGCCCGGCGCCAACGGCCATCCCGCCTGCTGCCCATGACAATCAGGCCTGGCAAGCCTTCTTGCAAAAGCGCTATCAGGAGGCCGCCCGCGCCTTTGCGGATCCCGTCTGGCAGGGCAATGCCTGGTATCGGGCTGGCGACTACGCCAAGGCGGCCGCCGCCTATGGCCGGGCCAGCACGGCCACTGCCCACTACAACCGGGGCAATGCCCTGGTGCAACTCGGTCAGTTGGCAGCGGCCGAGCAGGCCTATCTGGCGGCGCTGGCGCTGGAGCCGGGCCATCAGGATGCGCGCTACAACCTGACCTTGCTGCGCGCCCAGCCGCCCGAGGCAACCCCACAGGCGCAGGATCCCAAGCCCATCGATGCCCCAGAGCAGGCCGCCACCCCGGACGCTCCCCTGCCTCCGTCGCCTCCCGTCCTGCTGCTGGAGCAGCGGCTGCGCAAGGAAGATCAACGCAGGCGCCAGCAGGAGGCCAACCGCAGCCTCGCCCCTGGCACCTTGAAAGGAGAGGATCCCTGGTGAGCCGCCTCTTCGCCCCTTGCCATGCCCTGTGCCTGTTGCTGCTCTGGCTGATGACGGCGCAGGTTTTTGCCGCCCCGCCCCGGGCCGAGCTGCTGCCGGGAGCAGATCGCCGCGACTGGTTGCTGATCATCGAAGCGGACGGCGAGCGCCAGAGCAGTGAGCTTGCCATCACCCCCCTGCTGCGTCAGTTCGCGGTGGGCAAGGTGACCATGAGCCGGGTCAGCGCCCCGCAGCAGAGCCTGACCCGCTGGCAGATCCCCCTGCACCTGCTGGATACCAGCCCGCAGCAGGTGCCAGCCCTGCCACTGGGGGCGGAGCAGACTCCGTCCATCCCCTTTCCGCCACGCAGCGAAGCCGGCAACCTGGCGCCAGCGCCTGCCATTTCCCCCATCGAACTGCAGGCCCGGGTGCTGCAGCAGGGGCCGCTCTACCCCGGCCAGCCGTTTGTCTATCAGCTCAGCCTCTGGCTACCGGCCAACATGGAGGCCCCCAACCTCACCGAGCCGGCCAGCGATGCCTTCACCATTCGCCGCCTCGGCAACGATCAGTGGCAACCACCGGCAAGTCCCGGCCTGCCCGGCCGCCTGACCCGCAGCTGGCTGCTGCAGGCCAAAGAAGCGGGGCGCCATCCGCTGGAGTCCCCCCGCTTTCAGGGGCGTTTGCCGCAAGATGACGGTGGCAGTGACCCGCTCTCGGCCCGGGCGGCCACCCTGTTCGTGCAGATCGATGCGCCCCCGCTGCAACCGGTGGCGAGCCAGCTCACCCTGAGCCAGCGGCTGGATCCGCCGACGGCGGCCAGAGCGGGTGAGCCGGTGATCCGCACCCTGACCCTCACGCTGGAGGGGGGGGATGGCAGCCGCCTCAATCTGGCACGCCTGCTCGGCTCATCCGGCCTGCCCGCTGGCATCAGGGCCAGGCCGGATGGGGAGCAGCAGCAGGAGCGCTATCTCGCCAAGGGGACGCTGCGCTTCGAGCGCGAGTGGCGCCAGGCTTTGACCGTGGACGAACCCGGTGACTACCTGCTGCCCGCCATCGAGCTGGCCTGGTTCAACACCCAGCGCGGGCGCATCGAATACGCTCGGCTGCCCGCCACGCCCCTGCACATCGCCGCAAGCACGCAGGCGCCGCCGGCGCAGGATGGGCCGAATGACGAGAGCCTGCGGTGGGTCATCTGGGCTCTGCTGCTGCGGGCCTGCTGGCGCCACGGGCCGCGCTGGCACGCCTTCTATCGCCTGCAACAGGCACTGTGTCGGGCCGATGCCGAGCAGGCCCGGGCCCGCTTGCTGGCGTGGGCCCGCCTGCGCTGGTCACTGCCCCATCCCCGCCTCGATGCCCTGCCCTGTCGCCACGATCCCGCCCTGGTGCCCCACTTTGCCGCCCTGGAGCGCGCCTGCTTCGCTACCGTATCCCCTACTGAGAACCACCCGCAAACCTGGGCGGACTTTGCCAGCGCCCTATGCGGCCACGAAACTTTTGCGATAGCCTATGGCCTCAGGCAACTGGCCAGGATCGGTTGATCCTGGCCTTCATTCAAATAAGGAAGCCCAGCGATGGCTTTAGGTTTTTTCAGAAAAAAAGGTGCCACGGTCGGAAAGGATCCCACGACCTCCCCGGTCTATGGAGGCATGGCAGACAAACAAACCAAATACGAAGCCTTGGTACATGCCCTGCACGGGGACATCTACCGCTACGCCTACTGGCTGTGCCGGGATCCGCAAGTGGCGGAAGATCTGGTGCAGGAGACCTTTCTGCGCGCCTGGAAGAGCATCGACTCCCTGCTCGACGACAAGGCCGCCAAGGCCTGGCTCATCACCATACTGCGGCGGGAAAATGCACGCCGGTTCGAGCGCAAGCAGTTTGACCTCGTCGATCTCGACGAGCATCCCCAGAGCGATCAGGAGGCACTGCACAGCGAGCAGGAGATGGAGAACGAGTGGCTCAGACGCCACATCGCCCGCCTGCCGGCCGAATATCAGGAACCCCTGCTGCTGCAGGTGCTGGGGGGCTTTAGCGGCGACGAGATCGCCGCCCAGCTGGGGCTCAACAAGAACACCGTCATGACTCGCCTGTTTCGGGCCCGCAACCAGATAAAAGAGGCCATGGAGTCAACGACCCAACAGAGAGGACACACCAATGGATGAGCTGGAATTTCGCCGTCGGGCCATAGCCCATCCACATGAGCAGGATCCCGCCTTTCTCGAGCAGGCCCAGCGCTCCCCCGCCAACCGCAAGCATCTGGACGAGATGAAGCAGCTCGATCGCAGCCTGCAGCGAGCCATGGAGGTCGAGGTCCCGGCTGGGCTGGCCGAGCGCATCCTGCTCAGACAGGCGCTGGAAGCTGATCAGGAACAGGTGGTTCCCCTGCCGGTGCGCCCGCGCAGCAACTGGCGTGCGCTGGCGATGGCGGCCTCGGTTGCTTTTCTGCTCGGCATGAGCACTCGCTGGCTGAGCTGGCCGCTGGCCGCTCCCGACGAGCTCTCGCTGGCCCAGGTCGCCATGGCCCACGTCTATGGTGAAGAGCCCTTCATCAAGGATGTGGACGAGCAGGTGAGCCTGCGCACCATCAACGCCAAGATGGAGAAATATGGCGCGACCTTGATGGGCATGCAGGGGCTGAAGATCACCTATGTCAACCACTGCTCCTTCTATCAGGGGCCGGCGCTGCACATGGTATTGCAGGGCAAGATGGGCCCGGTCACCCTGTTCCTGGTGCCCAAGCACGTGCCACTCACCCTGCAGCCCACCTTTGAAGATGGCCAGCTCAAGGGCGAGATCCTGCAACTCAAGGGGGCCAACATGGTGCTGATCGGCGAGATGGAGGAGCCGCTGGCGCCGGTGGCAGAGCAGCTGGAATCCCGGCTGCACTGGTCAATTTAACAGGCATTAACCCAATCTTGACTCGCCTCGAACCGGGTCAAGCCAACGGGCAGACCAATCAGGTTGGCTGCCCGTTTATCTCCTTTCCCGTCACGATTCTCCCCTATTCGCCACTCATTCCCTGCAAATACCCAAAAATATTTTTGTGATGCAGATCGCTGCATGTGAGTGTTTTTTATCCAATTAATGGTAAAAGAGACTATTTAAGCGGCGAATTCAAACAAATGATTAACACTCTGGAAACTTTTATGTATTCTGCTGTCACTGGTCTGATTTCTTACCTCCTACCAGATCCATAGAATCACGCCAGAATTGAATGGGAAGAAGCTGAAATAACAACAGATCTTGTCACATACAGAGGCAAAATAGCCCTGATGCCGACGGAAAATCTGCCTACAAGAGAGAACACTATGACAACTGCCTTTTTCAAAAAGAGCCTGATCGCTGCCGCCGTCACCCTGGCCAGTACCCAAACCTTCGCCGCCGCGTTCCAATTGAACGAACACTCAGCCTCCGGCCTGGGTCGTGCGTATGCAGGGGAAGCCGCCGTGGCGGACAACGCCTCCGTGTTGTCCCGCAACCCGGCAGCCATGACCCAGTTTGACAAGATGGCGTTCTCTGTTTCCGGTACCTATATCAAGCCGGACGTGGATGTAAATGGTGACATCTATGCAGGCTCCGCCAAGATGGCCGGTGCCAGCGAAAGCGGCATCGCCCCGAGCGCCTTCGTGCCTGCCACCTACTTCATCCAGCCGCTGAACGACCAGTGGGCCTGGGGTATCGGCCTGTTCTCCAACTACGGTCTGTCGACCGAGTACACCGAGAACTTCAACGGTGGCTCCATTGCCGGCAACACCGAACTGCTCACCTTCAACATCAACCCGAACATCGCCTACCGCGTCAACCAGCACTTCAGCGTCGGCGCCGGTCTGAACCTGGTCTATGCCAAGGCTGAACTGAACCGCCGCGCCGGCGTACTGGCCGCCGTGCCGCCGCTGAGCAGCGTACCGGGTATCGGCAAGGACACCATCGTCAGCCACCTGAAGGGTGATGACTGGGGTTACGGCTGGAACGTGGGCACCATGTATGAAGTGAACGAGAACAACCGCTTCGCGCTGACCTATCGCTCCCAGGTAGACCTGAAGTTCAAGGGTGACTATCAGGGCACCTCTTCCGGCTTCAAGACCGTCGGTGGCGAACTGCCGCTGGATCTGCCGGCCCAGGCCGAGTTCGCCGGTTACCACCGTCTGAACCAGCAGTTTGCCGTGCACTACTCCGTCAACTGGACCGACTGGAGTGCCTTCCAGGAGCTCAAAGCCACCAGCGGTCAGTGCAACAGCACCGACGGTGCCGGCGTCTGCCTCTACAAGCCGGAGAAGTTCAAGGACTCCACCCGTTACTCTCTGGGCGGTACCTGGTACGTCAACCCGTCCTGGGAAGCCCGTATCGGCTTTGCCTACGACAATACCCCGATCGAGCCGGAATACCGCAGCCTGAGCATCCCGGATTCCGACCGCGTATGGTATAGCGCTGGCGCCACCTACCACATCGACAAGGACATGAGCGTCGACTTCGGCATGGCCTATCTGGACGGCAAGAAAGTGGACGTCAACGAGAAGCTGGTCGAAAGCAACGAAGCGCTGCGCTGGAAAGGCACCTCCCACGGCAACGCCTTCCTCGCTTCCGCTCAGTTCAACATGAAGTTCTGATAATCAGCGAATTGACCAGAGCGCCTGCGGGCGCTCTTTTTTTATTCCAAATTCATGTTTCAGCGTACATCTGTAGTAAACAACTGTACGCTTTTCTTTTTTTATCAAGCTATTAGCAGCACATCCCCCAGCATTTAATCCCGTTTTCATCCCCTTGCCCCCACGCCCGTTGCCTTACTGGTCATACCATATAAAATCCTGCCTCCAACCATAAGAACGTTCGAACTCCAAGTTCATTTTCAAGGACAATGCAATGCACTCCATCATGAAGCCGTCTCTCATCGCCCTGCTGGTGCTGTCGAGCCAGGCCCAGGCGGCAGGTTTTCAGCTGGCCGAGCAATCCGCCACCGGCATGGGCCGCGCCTTCGCCGGCGAAGCCGCCATCGCCGACAATGCCAGCGTGCTCTCCCGCAACGCCGCCGCCATGACCCGTTTCGATACCATGGCCTTCTCCGGTGGCTTCATCTATGTGCACCCCGACGTCAACATCGAGGGCACCACCCGGGTGCCGACCCCCAAGGGGCCGGTCAGCCTGGATGCGGCGGCCCACGACATCGCCGATGATGCCTGGGTGCCCAACGCCTACCTCATAGTGCCGCTCAACGACCAGTGGCGCCTGGGGCTGGCTGCCACCTCCTATTACGGGCTCGGCGTCAAGATGCCGGACAACTACAACGCCGGCCACTTCGGCAATGTCTCCGACATCAAGACCGTGGATCTGGGGGCGTCGCTGGCCTACCGCGTCAACCGCGTCTGGTCCGTCGGCGCCGGCCTCTCCGCCATTCAGGGCGAAGGGGAAGTGGGTGGCACCTTCCCGTCCAACAACCAGATCGCCAAGCACCTGAAAGGGGATGGCTGGGCCATGGGTTGGAACCTGGGCACCCTGCTGGAGCTGTCGGAGGCGACCCGCATCGGCCTCTCCTACCGCCACGACGTCACCCTGAAGCTCTCCGGCGACGCCATCGGCATCGATCAGAACGGGCAGCCCTTCACCGATACCGGCAGCCTGGATCTGCCGCTGCCCGCCACCGCCGAGCTGGCCCTGTTCCATCAGCTGACGCCGGCGCTGGCACTGCATTCGAGCATCAACTGGACCAACTGGAGCAAGTTCGTGCAGCTGGAATCCGAGCTCGATCACCACGGTGTCATGCACATCAAGGACGAGCACTGGGAAGACAGCTGGCGCTACGCGCTGGGCCTGACCTACCAGCTGGCGCCGCAATGGCAGCTGCGCTCCGGTCTTGCCTATGACCGCAGCCCGGTCCCGGCGGATCGCCGCACCATCTCCATCCCCGACTCGGATCGGGTCTGGTACAGCGCCGGGGTGGGTTATCAGATCGATCGCAACCTCTCGCTGGATCTGGGGGTGACGCTGATCGACGGCAAGATGGTGGACGTGAGCGAGACCATGCAGCTCAAACCCGGCATCCCGCAGACCACCTCCACCTTCCAGGGCACCTCGGAAGGGGACGCCTGGCTGGCCGGTCTGCAGCTCAATTACCTGTTCTGACGCGGGCGGGCATCCCCTGCCCACCTATTCAAGCACTATGCCAGTTATTGACCGTTTCTGGCTTCCAAGCGCTGGCATAGTGCGCGGCTTCACAATAAAATCAATCCAGTACACACGCTGGAGAGATGCATGTATTCATACGTAGCAAGGCAGCCCATCCTGGATCGGGAGTTGAACACCCACGCCTATGAGCTGCTGTTTCGCGACAGTCTGGATAACGTGTTCCCCCCCATCTCCTCCCAGCAAGCCACCGCCAGACTGGTGGTCGAACAGTTTCTGCAACAGAACATCGATCAGCTGCTCGGCGGCCGCCCCTGCTTCATCAACTTCCCTCATTCGCTGCTGCTGGAAGGGCTGGCCGAGTGTCTGCCGCCGGAGAAGGTGGTGATCGAGATCCTGGAAGATGCCGATCCCGACGATGCGCTGCTGGCCAAGGTGAAGCAGTTGCACGGGCTGGGCTATCAGCTCGCCCTCGACGACTTCACCCTGTCGCCGGACTGGGAGCGCTTCCTCCCCTACATCCACATCATCAAGTTCGATCTGCGCGCCACGTCGCTGCTGCAGATCAAGGTGTTCATCCAGCAGCATCAGCAGCTCAAGCTCACCTATCTGGCGGAGAAGGTAGAAGACAAGGCGGAGTTTGAACGGGTCAAGCGCCTTGGTATCGACCTGTTCCAGGGCTTCTTCTTCAGTCGACCCGAGATGGTCAAACAGGCGACCATGGAGCCGGCCCAGGTGGTGGTGATGCAACTGCTCAACGTGGTCAACCAGCCCGAGCCCGACCTCAACCGCATTGAACAGCTGCTGAGTCAGGACATCTCCCTGTCCCTCAAGCTGCTGCGTTACGTCAACCACCTCAAGAGCCACGCCAACCCCATCTCCTCCTTTCGCCAGGCGGCGGTCTATCTCGGCCACACCCAGCTCAAACGCTTCGTGACCCTGGTGGCCGCCACCAGCGCCGGTCACGGCAAGAGTGCCGAACTCTATCAGATGTCGATGATCCGGGCCCGCTTCTGCGAACTGCTGGCACACACCCATGCGCCGACCCAGGAAGCCCAGCAGGCCTTCATCACCGGCCTCTTCTCCCTGCTCGATGTGTTGATGGAACAGCCGATGGACAAGCTGCTCGGCACCATTCCGCTGATCGAGGAGATCCGGGTCGCCCTGCTGGAACGCAAGGGCAACCTGGGGTTCTATCTGTCGTTTTGCGAAGATTACGAGAGTGCGAACTGGCAGCGGATCACGGCCAGAACGGCCCGGCTCGGGCTCAATGAAGAGAAGGTCAGCCAGCTCTATCTGACTGCCACCGCCTGGGTCAACCAGCAACTCCAGGCGATGGCGGAGACAGATTAACCCAGCTCGATGGCGACCGCCGTCGCCTCCCCGCCGCCGATACACAGACTGGCCACCCCGCGTGTGAGACCGCGTTCGCGCAGAGCATGGATCAGGGTCACCAGGATCCTAGCGCCACTCGCCCCCAGCGGATGACCGAGCGCGCAGGCACCGCCGTTCACGTTGACCTTGTCATGGGGCAGCTGGCAACCGGCCATCGCCAGCAGGCTGACCATGGCAAACGCCTCGTTGACCTCGAACAAGTCCACCTCCTCCACCCGCCAACCCACCTTGGCCAGCAGGCCCTTGATGGCCCCGATCGGCGCGCTGGTAAACTCGGCGGGCAGGGCTGCGTGGCTCTGATAACCCACCAGTCGTGCCAGCACCGGCAGCCCCAGCTGCGCAGCAGTGTCGGAGCGCATCAGGATCAGCGCAGCCGCCCCGTCCGAGATGGAGCTGGCATTGGCCGCCGTGATGGTGCCCGTCTTGCTGAAGGCAGGCTTGAGCTGGGGGATCTTCTCGGGCCTGGCCTTGGCAGGCTGCTCATCCTCCGCCAGCAGCAGGACATCTCCGGCCATCACCGGCGCCAGTTCCGCCGCAAAGGCACCGCTGCGCTGGGCCGCCAGCGCCCGCTCCAGCGATGCGATGGCAAAAGCATCCATGTCGGCACGAGTCAACCCGGCGCGATCGGCACTCAGTTGGGCATAATGCCCCATCAGTTGCCCTTCGTAGGCATCCTGCAGCCCGTCGAGGAACATGTGATCGAGCACGCTCTGGTGTCCCATCCGAAAACCGCTGCGCGCCTTGTCGAGCAGATAGGGGGCACGGCTCATGCTCTCCATCCCGCCGGCGATCACCACGTTCGTGTCGCCGAGCCGCAAGCCATCGGCCGCCAGCATCACCGCCTTCATGCCGGAGCCGCACACCTTGTTGACCGTGGAGCAGGGGATGCTGTCCGGCAGACCCGCCTTCAGCACCGCCTGACGGGCGGGTGCCTGGCCGACCCCGGCACTCAGCACGTTGCCCAGATAGGCTTCATCTATCTGCTCTCCCCGGAGCCCCACCTCTGCCATGGCCGCAGCAATGGCACAGGCGCCTAGCTCGGGAGCCGTCAGGTTGGCCAGGGCTCCCTGGAAGGCCCCCATGGGGGTACGTTTGGCCGCAACAATCACGATATCCATCAATTGCACTCTCCTTGTTACATTGGAATAACATATGCTGCCGCCGCTGCGGGAACAAGACTTGCGGGGCAGTTGACGTTTGGGTAAGGTGCCAGCCAGGATTGACAGCCAAGATAGCGCCATGAACCGAACCAAGGATGACACGCGGACCTACAGCATCAGCGAACTGGCCCGTGAATTTGATGTTACGACCCGAAGTATTCGTTTTTATGAAGATCAGGGACTTTTGAATCCTGCCCGTCAGGGACAGACCCGGATCTACAGTCGGCAGGACAGAGTGCGGCTCAAGCTGACCCTGCGCGGCAAGCGACTGGGCTTCAGCCTGGCGGATATCCGCGATCTGTTCGATCTCTACGATGCGGACAAGAGCAGCCGTACCCAGCTGCAGACCATGCTGGGGCTGGTGGCCGACAAGCGGGAGACCCTCCAGCAGCAACTGGAAGACATCAAGATGGTGCTGCTGGAGCTGGACGCCGCCGAGCAGCGCTGCCAGCAGGCACTCGCTCAGCTCGGCTGACGGTCACAGCAACAAACATAAAGAAAGGGGCCCACGGGCCCCTTGTTCATTGCTGCTGGATTATTTGTTCCAGCGGTCCGGATCGTAATCCGGGCTGTAGCGGTCGACGATGACGGCGCAGGCCGCATCACCGGTAATGTTGAGGGCGGTACGGATCATGTCGAACAGGCGATCCAGCGCAAACAACAACGGCAGCCCCTCGATGGGGATCCCGGCGGCCAGCAGCACGGCGACCACCAGGAAGCTCGGGCCCGGCACACCGGCCTGGCCGATGGCCCCCAGGGTGGCGGTCACTATGATGGCGACCCAGGCCCCCATGGAGAGATCGATCTGGTAGACCTGGGCGAAGAAGATGGCAACCAGACCGTAATAGATGGCGTTGCCGCTCATGTTGATGGTGGCGCCCAGCGGCAGCACGAAAGAGGCCGTGGCATTGGTTACCTTCAGCTCTTCCTCGCAGGTCTCCATGTTGACCGGCAGGGTTGCCATGGAAGAGGCGGTGGAGAAGGCAACGATCTGCGGCTTCTTCATGGCAGACAGATACTTGCGTACTGGCGTGTTGGAGAACAGCACGATCAGCAGCGGATAGACCACGAAGGCGAAGATCAGGATGGCAGCCAGATAGACCACGAACAGCTTGAGCACCAGGGTCAGCACGTCGAAACCGTAGGTGCCGATGGCATCGGCCATCAGGCCGAACACGCCGAGCGGCGCGATCAGCATCACCTTGTTGATCATCCAGACGAAGGCATCCACCAGGGTGTTGAGGCCGTCCACCAGCGGCTTGGCCCGCTCGCGGGGTTGCTTGGCCAGGGCGATGCCGAGGAACATGCAGAACACCAGGATCTGCAGGATGTTGGCTTCGTTGAGCGACTGGAAGACGTTGGTCGGGATCATCCCGAGCAGGGTGGCGACCGCATCGGGCAGCGCGCCCTTGTCGGCATAGTCACCGGAGAACATGGAGGCCATGGAGCCGAACTCGACCCCGACACCGGGCTTGAAGATCTGCCCCATCACCAGGGCCAGCAGTACCGCCAGCGCCGAAGTACCGAGGAAGAAGGCCAGCGTGGTGACGCCAATCTTGCCCGCCGCCGGGCTGGCGCCGAGGTTGGCCGCCCCCGACAGGATGGCCACCGCCACCAGCGGGATCACCAGCATCTTGATCAGCTGGATGAAGAGAGTACCGAGCGGCGCAAACACGGTGGCTTGTTCACCCATGAACGCCCCTACCAGTGCCCCCAGCACCATGGCGACCACTACCTGGAAGCCAACGTTCTTAATGAGTCCTTTTGTTAACACAGAATGTTCCTTTAAGTAGCAAATATTCGCACTTTCCCAGTGCAATCAACCAAACAGGGGATGAACAGCTGTCCATTCCCCTGAGCGCGCGCTTTATCTCATATTTATTCGCTGTTTTAAATCGTCAAATCGTTAACGGGAGTTATTGATAAGTTTGCAACAAAGTAAAGATTCAAAAGGCTCACGGCGATTTTTCCCGCTTTATTCATGACAACTGGCAAAAGATTGTGCTACTTTGGCTGGGCAAACGTGCATACAGGGATGAAAACATGCTGAAAGTTAACGAGTATTTTGATGGAAATGTAAAATCCATCGGTTTCGAGCAAAAAGGCGACAAAGCCACCGTGGGTGTGATGGAAGCCGGTCACTACCAGTTCAATACCGCCGCCCCCGAGCGGATGACGGTGGTCAAGGGTGCGCTCACCATCCAGCTGGCCGACGAAGACGAATGGCACACCTATGAGCAGGGTCAATCCTTCGACGTGGCCGGCCACTCCTCCTTCAAGCTGGAAGTGAAGACCCCCACCGCCTATCTGTGCGAGTTTCTCGATTAAACCGCCGGCAACCCTTGCCTGAACACGCACAAAGGAGCCGCCCTCGGGCTGCTCCTTCTTTTTTTGGCGCAAACCGCCCTCCTCTTTGCAGCCCATCCTTGCTTTCATTTGCGTGCCGCCATCACACCCCTCGGTTTTCCCGCTTTCCATCGACTACAAAAAATTTACAATATTTAGACGAAACCCATAATCGGAGTGGTGTCATGATCAGTGTCTTCGACCTGTTTTCCATCGGGATCGGTCCCTCTTCTTCTCATACCGTGGGGCCGATGCGCGCCTCCTACGCCTTTGTCAACGCGCTCAAGCAGCAGGGAGTGCTGTCCAGCACCCAACGGGTAGAAGTGGAGTGCTACGGCTCGCTCGGCCAGACCGGCAAGGGCCACGGCACCGGCAAGGCCATCATCCTGGGACTGGCCGGTTTCGAACCCGAGTCGGTGGACATCGAAGCCATCCCCGCCTTTTTGACCGAGGTAGAGCGCAGCCAGTCGCTGCTGCTGGCGGGTGAACAGCCGAGCCAGTTTGCCCGCAGCGGCGCCATCATCTTCAACCGGCGCAAGACCCTGCCCGCCCACTCCAACGGCATGACCCTGCGCGCCTTTGCCGGGGAACAGCTGCTGTTTAGCCAGACCTACTACTCCATCGGCGGCGGTTTCATCATCGAGGAGAGCCACTTCGCCAATGCCAAGGAGGAGGCCGCCCGCTTCGATGCAGCCCACCCCATCCCCTACCCGTTCGAGAGCGGCGCCCAGTTGCTGGCCCACTGCCAGGAGAGCGGCCTCTCCATCTCCGGGGTGATGCTGGCCAACGAGAAGGTGTTTCGCACCGAAGCCGAGATCAAGGCGGGCCTGCGCAAGATCTGGCAGGCCATGCAGGGCTGCGTCGAGCGTGGTTGCCGCAGCGAGGGGGTGCTGCCCGGCGGCCTCAAGGTGAAACGGCGGGCCCCGGCGCTCTATCGCCAGCTCAGCTGCGAGACCAATTTCAACAAGGATCCGCTGATGGTGATGGAGTGGGTGGATCTGTTTGCGCTGGCCGTCAACGAGGAGAACGCCGCCGGCGGCCGGGTGGTGACCGCCCCCACCAACGGCGCCGCCGGCATCATCCCCGCCGTGCTGCACTATTACGATCGCTTCGTACGCAAGGTGGATGATGAGCTGCTGCTGAGCTACTTCCTCGCCGCCGCCGCCATCGGCATCCTCTACAAGAAGAACGCATCGCTCTCCGGCGCCGAGGTAGGCTGCCAGGGCGAGGTGGGCGTCGCCTGCTCCATGGCGGCGGGGGCGCTGACCGAAATCCTGGGCGGCAGTCCGGCGATTGTCGAAAACGCCGCCGAGATCGGCATGGAACACAACCTGGGGCTTACCTGTGATCCAGTGGGTGGCCAGGTGCAGGTGCCCTGCATCGAGCGCAACGCCATGGGCGCGGTCAAGGCGATCAACGCCGCGCGCCTGGCCCTGCGCGGTACCGGCGAGCACAAGGTGTCGCTGGATAAGGTGATCAAGACCATGTGGGAAACCGGCAACGACATGAAGACCAAATACAAGGAAACTGCCCGCGGCGGCCTGGCGGTTAACATTACCGAGTGTTAAAAATCGGTAACTTGCTCCATTTGGTTCCTAAATACCCGGCATTGTCGGGTATTTTTATGGGCAAACGCTTAACAAAATGGATAAGCATCAAAATAAATTTTATACTCGCCGCTCTGATTCAACAAAAATAGATCTATTTCAACTTTTTTTGGGCTTTGAGCCGTTACACTGTGGTTATCTGGTTCATTGACCTCGGCGACGACGCCCTCGTCCCATGGATCACCCCGTTTCTGCGAGTGGGCATGGCGCCCCCTTCTATCCTGAGGTAATTGTTACATGATCAGCGTTTTTGATATCTTCAAAATCGGTGTTGGCCCCTCCTCTTCCCACACTGTCGGCCCGATGAAAGCAGCCAAACAGTTCGTGGATGAACTGCGTGCAGGCGGCAAGATCCGTGACATCACCCGGATCCAGGTCGATGTCTACGGCTCACTCTCCTGGACCGGCAAAGGTCACCACACCGATACCGCTATCATCATGGGTCTGGCAGGCAACCTGCCGGAAAATGTCGACATCGACGGCATCCCCGAGTTCATCTCCCGCGTCGAGCAGACCGGTCGTCTGCCCATCGGCCTGCACTGCCATACCGTCAGCTTCCCGCGCGATGCCATGGTGTTCCATGACGAAGCCCTGCCGCTGCATGAAAACGGCATGAAGCTGACCGCCTTCATCGAAGATGCTGCCGTCTACAGCAAGACCTACTACTCCATCGGCGGTGGCTTCATCGTTGACGAAGAGAACTTCGGCAAGGCCGACAGCGGCGACATGTCCGTCAGCTACCCGTTCAAGAGCGCGGCCGAGCTTATCGCCCACTGCAGCCAGACCGGCCTCTCCATCTCCGCCCTGATGATGGAGAACGAGAAGTGCTTCAATACCCCGGAAGAGATCTACAAGAAGCTTGGCAAGATCTGGACCACCATGCGTGAAGGGATCGAGCGTGGCTGCCGCACCGAAGGCGTTCTCGCCGGCCCGCTGCGCGTACCGCGCCGCGCCGCACCGCTCTATCGTCAGCTGACCACCAACGAGAACCTCTCCAACGATCCGATGAACATCGTGGACTGGGTCAACATGTTCGCCCTGGCGGTGAGTGAAGAGAACGCGGCCGGTGGCCGTGTGGTGACCGCGCCGACCAACGGTGCCGCCGGCATCATCCCGGCCGTGCTGGCCTACTACGACAAATTCATCCAGCCGGTTGGCCGCGACGACTACACCCGTTTCTACCTGGCCGCCGCCGCCGTCGGCATGCTCTACAAGATGAACGCCTCCATCTCCGGCGCCGAAGTGGGCTGTCAGGGTGAAGTGGGCGTCTCCTGCTCCATGGCCGCCGCCGGTCTGACCGAGCTGATGGGCGGCAGCCCGGAGCACGTCTGTGAAGCCGCCGAGATCGGCATGGAACACAACCTGGGTCTGACCTGTGACCCGGTCGCCGGTCAGGTGCAGGTGCCCTGCATCGAGCGCAACGCCATCGCCGCCATGAAGGCGGTCAACGCCTCCCGCATGGCGCTGCGTCGCACCTCCAAGCCGCGTGTCTCGCTGGACAAGGTCATCGAGACCATGTACATCACCGGCAAGGACATGGACTCCAAGTACCGTGAAACCTCCCGCGGTGGCCTGGCCATCAAGGTGATGCAAGTCGCCTGCGAATAAGTCGGCGTGGCAACAATAAAAGCGGCGGGAATTCCCGCCGTTTTTATTGCCTGTCGTTTGGATATTCCGCCCCGCCTCACCCGGCGAGTTCGCCGCATCCGATCGTTATTCCCACGCTGATGGCTTGCCCACCACGGCAAATCTGGCGCTGCTGAGATCGATTATTCCACGATACGATCGGCCAGGGTGCCCACCGCCACCACGAAATAGTGGGAGCGATTCCAGTCGCGCAGCACCCGATAATTGGGATAGGCAAGATAGGCTGTCCCGCCCTCCCCATCAGGCTGCACCAGCGAGGCCTGCAGCGATGCCCGCGGCAAGTCTGCCCCATCCGCTTTGCGCACTCCGAGGGCCTGCCATGCCGACAGCGCCCGAGTCTCCTCCAGTCCGACCAGCGCAGGATCCAGCCCTGCCGGCACCCTCACCCGACGACCCCAGGTTTCATCCCCGTGCCAGCCGTTCTGATGAAGATAATTGGCTGCCGAACCAAATACATCCGCCAGATTGCCCCACAGATCCTGCTTGCCGTCCCCGTCCTGATCGACCGCATATTTGAGATAGGACGAGGGCATGAACTGCACCTGCCCCATGGCACCGGCCCAGGATCCCTTGAGATCGGCTGGCGCCATTTTCTGCTGCTCCAGAATGCGCAGGGCGTCAAACAACTGCCCCTTGAAGAAGGCTTCACGGCGCCCCTCCCAGGCCAGGGTCGCCAGCGACGACACCAGCGGATATTTGCCGGTCAATTTGCCGAAATTGGTTTCAATGCCCCACAGGGCGACAATAAAACGCGGTTGCACATCATATTCCGCCCCTATTTTTGTGAGCAGCGGCAAATACTGACGATATAGCCGTTTGGCTTGATTGACTTTCCATTGCGGCACGGCGCGAGGAATATAAGTGGCGAGGGTCTGTTTAAATTCCGGCTGATTTTTATCGTGCCGGATGGCGACCTCGATCAGGTGAATATCGGCGAAGGCGGTGGCGACCGTCACCGGCGAGATCCCGGCGGCCAGGGCCTCTTGTTTGAGACCCGTCACATAATGTTCAAAATCGGGGCTGGCCTGCAGCGGGTAACTGATGATCCCGCTTATCAATAACAGAGCCAGCCGACCCTTCATTTCCGTTCGGCCTTTAATTGGGCCTTGTGTTGTTCCAGCAGGTTTTCCGGTGGCGGTGGCACCTGCAGATAGAAACCCTGGCTCTGCAGCGCCTCCATCACCCGGCTGGTGGAGGCGATCCCCAAGGGCTTGGCTGGGTCCAGTTTGGTCATCAATACCAGTTCGGGACGGCCGAATGCACTCATCAGCACCTCGGGTACGCGGGAAAAATCCTCTCTTCTTTCAACAAAAAGATAGGTCTCGGCTTTTTTGCGACTTTTATAGACTGCACACAACATGGAAATTGATATAATCCAACCGGTTTATTGCCTCTGAGGATGGCAAACTATAACATCAGGAATTGAATAACAATAACGGATTACCGTCTCTGTCTCGGGGAAGATTCATGGTTGAGCGCGATAACGAATTGAAAG
This sequence comes from Aeromonas sp. S41-2, assembly GCF_027705845.1. Lineage (NCBI taxonomy): Bacteria > Pseudomonadati > Pseudomonadota > Gammaproteobacteria > Aeromonadales > Aeromonadaceae > Aeromonas > Aeromonas sp. S41-2. The sequence goes on from NZ_JAPDCG010000003.1 coordinate 469,834, forward strand.
GGACCACCTTCACTATTTCTGTGTTGCATATCAGCGATGGCAAACCTGAGCGGATCCGCCAGTTGCTGGCGGCCAAAGTGGCTCAGGCGCCCCAGTTTTTTAATTGTGCCCCCCTCGTCATCAATGTGGAACGGCTCACCGATATCCCCGACTTCGAACAGCTCAAGGAGCTGGTGGAATCGGAAGACTTCGTGCTGGTCGGGATCACGGGGGCCCAGAGCGAGGCGATGAAGACGGCCGCCAAGGCGGCCGGACTGGCGGTGATGGCCTCCGGCAAAAGCCGCAAAGCCGAGCCGCAACCCCAGCCAGAACCGGCACCAGCACCAGCACCAGCACCCATCGTCGAGGTGAAAGCCGTGCCGGCTCCGCTGGTAGCGAGCAAGGTGCATGTGGGCCCGGTGCGATCCGGCCAGCAGCTCTATGCCGCCGGCACCTCGCTGGTGGTGCTGGGTTCGGTCAGTCCGGGCGCCGAAGTGATCGCCGACGACAGTATTCATATTTATGGCACTCTGCGCGGCAGGGCCATTGCCGGTGCCAAGGGAAACCCCCAGGCACGGATCTATTGCCAGCAATTGCAGGCCGAGCTGCTCTCCATCGCAGGCACATTCCAGCTGAGCGATGCACTGCCGGCCGGCCTCATCCAGCAGCCGGTTCATGTCCGGCTGGATAACGAACAACTCCGTATAGACCGTATCAAATAGAGTTACAAGGAAGCGAGAATGGCGCGAATCATAGTCGTTACATCGGGTAAAGGTGGCGTTGGCAAGACCACAACCAGCGCGGCCCTGAGTACCGGTTTAGCTCAGCGTGGCCACAAGACCGTGGTCATCGATTTTGACATTGGTCTGAGAAATCTGGACCTCATCATGGGCTGCGAACGGCGCGTGGTGTATGACTTCGTCAACGTCATCAATGGCGAGGCCAACCTCAACCAGGCCCTCATCAAGGACAAGCGCTGCGAAAACCTGTTCATCCTGCCCGCCTCCCAGACCCGGGACAAGGACGCCCTCACCCGTGAAGGGGTCGAGAAGATCCTGGATCAGCTGACCGAGATGAAGTTCGACTACATCGTCTGCGACTCCCCGGCGGGGATCGAAGCGGGGGCCCTGATGGCGCTCTACTTCGCCGACGAGGCCATCGTCACCACCAACCCGGAAGTCTCGTCGGTGCGCGACTCGGACCGCATCCTCGGCATCCTGGCCTCCAAGTCCCGCCGCGCCGAGCGTGGCGAAGATCCGATCAAGGAACACCTGCTGCTCACCCGCTACTGCCCTACTCGCGTCAACCGTGGCGACATGCTGAGCGTGCAGGACGTACAGGAGATCCTGGCCATCAAACTGCTCGGGGTGATCCCGGAGTCCCAGGCGGTGCTGCGTGCCTCCAACTCGGGGGAACCCGTCATCCTGGACAAGGAGTCCGATGCCGGTCAGGCCTATGAGGATGCCGTTGCCCGCCTGCTGGGCGACACCAAGGATTTTCGTTTTCTGGAAGAAGAAAAGAAGGGCTTCTTTAGCCGACTGTTCGGGAGTTAAGCATGTCATTATTGGATTATTTTCGTTCCAACAAGAAACAGAGCACCGCACAACTGGCCAAAGAGCGGTTGCAGATCATCGTGGCTCACGAGCGTTCATCCAGAGGGGGGCCGGATTACCTGCCCCAGCTCAAGCAGGATATCCTCGACGTGATCCGTAAATATGTGCAGATCGACCCTGACAAGATCACGGTCCAGCTGGACAAGAAGAGTGATGAGTTGTCCGTGTTGGAGCTCAACATCACCTTCGCCGATGACAAGAAGGGATGAGCTGACGCCCTATGCGTGACCCCTTCCCCCAATGAAGACCGGATCCTGTGCCAGGATCCGGTTTTTTATTGCCACGGTGCCGCCAGCCGTACTCGCCAAGCAAGCAGGGGCCAGCTAGAATACCGCGCGCCACCGGCCGGCCTTGCCGACGGGGTTTTTCTTTTATTTTCAGCTGGAACAGACCGCTTATGTCTTTGAACGACGAAATGCACAGCGTCGAGGAACTGCTCGACACCGCTCTGGAACTCTTCATGGAGCTGGCCTCCGACAACCTGCCGGAGCAGGAGATTGCCCGCTTCAATCAGGAGTTCAACGATCGCGGCCTGCTGGCGGAAACCGATCCGGCCGATGACTGGGAAGCGGACGTGGGATTCGAAGTCAGCGACGCCGACTATGCCGAAGTCTGGATCGGGCTTGGCAACGAACAGGAAGAGTACGAGCACCTGTTCGCCCGCATGCTGCTCTCCCGCCGTGTTGACGAGAAGTTCTGCCACATCGAATGGCTGCCCCAATAATTCCGGATCCCGATGATCCCAGCCACTACGTCTGGGAGCCAGAACCGGAGCCCGACCCCGTGCGTCCCGCCCTCGCCAGACGCCTGCTGAGCGGGCTTGGCAAACTGCTGCTGGCGGCGCTGCTCAGCACCATCGTCTCGGTGGCCTTGTTGCGCTTCATCGATCCGCCCATGTGGACCTGGCGCCTCGAGCGGGCGCTGTTTCCACCGGCCAAGGTAGCCGAGGTGAAGCACGACTGGGTGCCGCTCGAGCAGATCTCCCGCGAGCTGCAACTGGCGGTGGTCGCCGCCGAAGATCAACGCTTTGCCGAGCATAATGGCTTCGACATGGATGCCATCAGCTCGGCCCTCAAGCACAATCAGCACAGCGAGCGGGTGCGCGGCGCCAGCACCCTCAGCCAGCAGACCGCCAAGAACCTCTTCATGTGGAGCGATCGCAGCTTCCTGCGCAAGGGGATCGAGGCCTGGTTCACCCTGCTGATGGAGCTGGGCTGGGACAAGTCCCGCATCCTCGAGGTGTACCTGAATATCGTGGAGTTCGGGCCCGGCATCTACGGCGCCGAGGCCGCGGCCAGGCACTACTTCGGCAAACCGGCCGCCCGTTTGACCCGCTACGAGGCCTCCCTGCTGGCCGCCGCCCTGCCCAATCCCTGGCGCTACCGGGTCAAGCCTCCTTCACCCTACGTCCAGCAGCGCTCGGCCTGGATCCGCCGTCAGATGGGCCAGCTGGGTCAGATCACCCTCAACAAGGTGCATCAGGCCGATTGACCAGCCGGCCGCCAAGGCTTAACTGCCGGTGGCCGGATCGTCTGCCGGCGGGCCCAGATGGCCGCCGACGGTGCCCCGATGCAGCGGCAGATAGTGCCACCACCAGGCCTCTCGCCGCCGTTTGATCTGCTGTCGCCTTGTCCGTCGTTTCATGGCACCTCTCCCTTGGCCATCCCCCCTTCAACCATACCCCTTTGCCGGCGCCCTTGCCCAGACCCGGCACACCATGGCCACTGGTCTGGCCGCCACCGCCAATAATTGCTACAGTAGCGAACCTCGATGTATCTGGAGTGATTTCATGGAACAGCGTACCCCGGATCAACTGGTCGAATGGGCCTATGATCAGTTTCTTGAGCAGGCCGCAGACATGCTGGCCCCCGAACAAATCGTCGACATCACCCTGGAGTTTGAGCTGCGTGGCGCCGTCGAGGCGACCCTGCCCAACGCCGACTGGTCAGCCGAACTCGGTGTGCCGGTCGACATGGAGCGCTGGGTCGAGGTGTGGGTCGGCTTGCTGGATCATCAGGAGGAGTTTGAGGTGATTTTCGCCACCTTCCTGCTGCCCCGCCATCTCAATGAGCACGATGTCCACGTGCGCTGGCACCGCCAGCAACAGGCATGAAAAAGGCGCCCTCGGCGCCTTTCTCTTTTCTGCAAAGCCCCTCAGGGGCGGGCCGCCATGGCCTTGACCAGACAGCGGCGGCACCAGCAGGCGCTGGCCTCCCCCATGGGCAGGGCCGGCAACTGGCTGCACCAGCACTCGGCGATGGGCGCGCCGGCTGACACGGCGCAAAAGGCCGGTTCACCGCAGCCGGGGCAGCGATGGGTGCTGGTTGAACCGTCCAGCTGCGCCATCACCGCCAGCTGGGCATCACTGTCCATGGCGGACCAGCGACCTATCTCGGTCAGGGTACGGCCACAGCCGAGACAGAGGCCGTCCTTCGCCTGGCAATGGCCAATGCAGGGGCTCGGCACTTATTCGCCATCCGGCGCGTTATCCGCAGCCACGAGCGTGATGCAGTTGTCCTCGAGCACAATCTTGCCCTGCTTGTAGAGGCCGCCGATGGCCTTCTTGAAGGTGCCCTTGCTCATGCCGAGCAGCTTGTAGATGAGCTCGGGTTCGCTCTTGTCACCCACCGCCAGGCTGCCGCCCTGCTTCTTGAGGCGGGCCAGGATCAGCTCGCCGGCATCGTCCATCCGCGCCATGCCCGGCTTTTGCAGGGTCAGGTCCAGCTTGCCGTCATCACGCACCTGCTTGACCCAGGCGGTCAGCGGCCGGCCCGTGGTGACCCGGCCGAACACCTCGTTCTTGAACAGCATGCCGGCGTATTCGCCGTTGACGATGGCCTTGATGCCGAGCGGCGTGCGCTCGCCGGGCAGGGCAGTCACTTCGTCACCCGCCTTGAAGGGGGGCTTGTCGGTGCGCAGGAAGCGCTCGAGGCGGCTGGTGCCTACCATGCGGCCTTCGTGATCGAGCATCAGCCGCACCAGATAGACGTGGCCCACCTGCATCGGCTTGTTCTGCTCACGGGTCGGCACGAACAGATCCTTCTTCATGCCCCAGTCGAGGAAGGCCCCGATCTTGTTGGCATTGACCACCTTGAGGCCGACGATGTCGTCCACCATGGCAAACGGCTTGTCGGTGGTGATCACCGGCTCGCAGTCGGCATCCAGATAGAGGAAGACCTTGACCTCACTGCCTTCGGCCACCCCTTCCGGCAGTTGGCGTTTGGGCAGCAGCAGCTCGCCATATTCGTCGGCCGCAAGCCAGGCGCCGCGCTCTTCGAGTTCGACTACGGTAAGGGTGTTCATCTTGCCAATCTGTAGCATGGTGTTCTCTTCTTTCATTGTCCGGATGGCCAATTTTTCATTGTCCGTATGGGCGCGCATGTTACCCCAAGAGCGGTAACAGGGCCTAGTCCCTTGCCCTGTTCGCGGGTTATTTTCAGGGCCTTTTGGCAGCGTCACGGCGATATAATCGCCAGTCAGCCGCCCTTTAGCTGCAAATAACCCCACTTTTGGGTAGACTTCGCCGCTGTCAAAATCCAGAGGAACTGTCGATGAATCCATCCACTCGTACCCGTCATCTCAATCAATGGATCCAGACCCACAGTGGGCAGGACATGACCTACCCGGCGCTGCACGGCTTTTTGTGCGCCCGCCTGGTCGGGCCGGATGCCCCTGACTGGCAGGCCCCGCTGGCCGGTCTGTTGCCCCATGACGCCGAGCTGGATGAGAAGAGCAGCGACGCGCTGCACCATCTGATCGCCGAGCTGGAAGCCCAGGCCGATGAGGCCCAGCTCGCCCTGCCGAGCCAGTGCCGCCTCTCCACCGAGAGCCCGGAGCAGGTCTTCGAGCAGAGTCACCCGCTCGGTCAGTGGTGCTACGGCTTCAGCCAGGGCTTTGCCACCTGGCCCAAGCCCAAGGATCTGAACGACCCGACCACCCAGTACCGTTTCAGCCTGGCCGCCGAGCTGAGCCTGTTTCGCGACAAGCCCATGGCGCAGATGCTGCACTCGGCCGCCGGCAGTGACCTCCCCTTCATGGAGTTTTGCAAGCGCCAGCGCCAGAACATGAAGACCGCTCTCAACCAGCTGCTGCAACTGGACGAGTATCAGGTCGTGCCAAGCACGGAGCAGACCCTGGACAGCAAGCAGGCCGAGCAGTGGCAACAGTGGTTCGAACTGGCCGATGCCAGTCGCGATCCACAGAACCGTATCGGCTGGTTCGACAAGGTGATCGCCGACGCCGAGCCGCTGTTCGACGCCGCCTTCTGGCAGCAGATTGCCGGCCATGGCTGGAGTGCCCACGAAGCGCGCCCGCTGCTGGCCGCCCGGGCCGGACGGGCCGATTGCCTGCTGCGCCTCGGCCAGCTGGAACAGGCGCGCAGCGAATATCTGGCGCTGCTCGAACTGTGCGTGGCCGACGAGCTGGGTTGCCGCTATCCCCTCTCCAGCCTCTATGTCCTGCAAGGGGAGTGGCAGGCGCTGCAGGCATTGCTGGTGCGCTTTGATGAAGCCTCCAGCTGGCTGCTCTACAACAAGGCGCTGATGACATTTGTCTGCGCGGGTGCCGAGGCCGCGCAGCCGCTGCTGAGCGCCGCCATCAAGGCCAACGCCCATGTACCGGCCTGTCTGCTGGGCCAGCGCAAGCTGCCCAAACAGGAGCCCCACAGCTGGCAGGCGGGCAGTCGCGACGAAGCGGCGCTCTACACCTTGCAAAGCCGCGAGGCCTGGCTCAAGCACAACGCCTTGATCTGGCTGCGCAAAGGCTGAGCCGCAGCCACAAAACCAGCCTCGAACAGACCCGGTTGCGGCGGATGACGTGCGCAACCGCACATTTCTCTGGTGCATGTTCAGACAAACGGCCTTGTGTTACGTATCATCAAGGCCAAAGTATCAAGAGAAACTGCACCCGATGCAGCCGTCACAGCAGGATGTCATATGTCAAAGATCATAGAGCTGCTTGCCCACTATCCCCCCTATCAGCTGGTTCACGCCGCCGAGATGGTGCGCGACACCTTTGAGCAGTTTTACCAGCAGCGCTATCAGCTGACGGTGCCCCAATGGCGCCTGATGATGGTGCTCGGCCCCAACTACCCCATCAGCCAGAAAGAGCTGGTCGAGGCGAGCGGGATGGACAAGGTGCGGATCTCCCGTGAAATTCACCGGCTGGTGGAGAAAGGGATCCTGTTCACCGAGAGCAGCGAACACGACAAGCGGGTCAGCCTGGTCTCTTTCACCCAGGCGGGGCTCACCCTGTTCCAGCAGCTCAAGACCGAAGCGGGCAGCTGGCAGCACACCCTCACCGACTACCTGCCGGCCGAGGCGCGTCAATCCATTCGTCTGCACCTGCAAAGCGTCAGCGACGCCATCGAACAACTTCACCTGCTGGATAGCGAGCGACCCTCATGAACCTGAACAACTTTGCCACCATGGACGTCAACATGCTGCTGAGCCTGGTCAACATGCAGCTGCGTGATCGCTTCGATGATCTCGATGATCTCTGCAAGGCGCAGGATCTCGACAAGGCGGCGCTGGTCGCCAGGCTGGCCAGCGGCGATTTCCACTATCAGGAAGATCAGAAGCAGTTCAGATAGGGATCCGGATCACAACCCGGCCCATGCCGCTGGCTCCGGCGGCAAAAGCTGCTATGGTGATGGCTACCCCGGTCAACTGACCTGCGGCAAGAGGTATGGATACATCTTGCTGTCACAGACCGCGGTTAGCCTTCTACTCACCAGCCGCAGCCAAGGATGACCCATGATGTTCCTGACCCGCCCGACCAGCCTGATCACCCTCTGTGCCCTGCTGATGATCAGCCTCTTCTCACCGCGCCTGCCCGACAGCGCCGAGCAGTGGCTCACCACCCTGCTGCTGGGCTCCCTGGTGGCGGTCTGCCTGATGGTCGGCAGCGGCTGTCGCCGCTTTCTGCGGGATTGACCTGCCTAGCCCCATTCGCCACAAGGCCCCAAAACAGACAACGCAGCCCGAGGGCTGCGTTGTCGCTTTCTGACGTCTGGCAAAGTGCCGTCTTGATCAGAGGGCCAGGGTTTCCAGCTGGCCTTTGGCCTGCTCAATGCCCTTGGCCTGGGCATCCGGGCCCATGCCCATGCCTTCGGCGTAGATGAAGTCCACGTCCTTGATGCCAATGAAGCCCAGCACGGTACGCATGTAGGGAGTCACCAGATCGGTGGCGCTGCCGACGTGCATGCCGCCGCGGGGGCTGATCACCAGGGCGCGGGTGTTTTCCACCAGGCCGACCGGACCGGTTTCGGTGTAACGGAAGGTAACGCCGGCGCGGGCCACCAGATCGATCCAGTTCTTCAGCTGGGTCGGGATGTTGAAGTTGTACATGGGGGCGGCAATCACCACCAGGTCGCTTGCCTTCAATTCGGCAACCAGATCGTCGGACTGGGCCAGCACGGCCAGTTGACGCTCATTGAGGTTCTCACCACCGCGCAGGCCCATGGCCAGCTCGCCATCCAGTACCGGCAGGTTCAGGGACGCCAGATCACGCACGGTGACGGTGTCGGACGGATGGTCGGCCAGGAAGCCGTCGATCAGAGCGTTGGATTGGGAATATTGGCCCAGGATGCTGGACTTGAGTACGAGGATATTGGCCATGGTGAAACTCCATTTGGTTGTCGGTTGAACAGCGGTGCTGTCGATGGAGGTCACTCTAAACATTGGGCTTCTATACAGATAGCGAAAATAGATGCTCAACTTATTCAAAATATTTGATGTTAGCTCACTATCTCGCCAGCCACAGCTCCCCCACCCCGCCAAGGCTTGGCAGAACAAACGATTGCCGTTATGATCCGCCGCACTTTTTTCAGCGTTCCGGATCCCATGACACCCTCGCGCAGGCACTCTCCCTTTGCCGGTGCAGTCTGGATGATGGTAGCGGGCCTCTGCTTCGCCGCCGTCAACAGCCTGAGCCAGTATGTCAGCTTCAAACTCGGCCTTCCTTCGCCTCAGGTCGCCTTCCATCAATATCTGATTGCCCTGGTCTGCCTGCTGCCCTGGCTCATTCGGCACGGTCTGCGCCAATCGCTGATGACCAACCAGCTGCGGCTGCACCTGCTGCGGGTCGCCCTGGCGGTGGTCGGCATCCAGTTCTGGCTGTGGGCGCTGGCGGTGCCCGTGCCCATCTGGCAGGGCATCGCGCTGCTGATGACGTCGCCACTGTTTGCCACCCTGGGCTCTGCCCTCTTTCTCAAAGAGCAGGTGAGCCGGGCCCGCATTCTGGCGACCCTGGCCGGCTTTGTCGGCGCCATGCTGCTCCTGGCCCCCTGGACAGACGAGTTCAGCTGGGCTTCGCTGCTACCGGTGGCGGCAGCCCTGTTCTGGGCCGGCTACTCCTTGCTGGTGCGCTATCAAGCGGCGAGCGAGTCGTCCCACACCATCGTCGTCTACCTGCTCATCTTCAGTACCCCGTTCAACGCCATGCTGGCGCTGCCGGAGTGGCAGTGGCCGAGCGAAACCCAGTGGCTGCTGGTAGCTGCCTCCGGCGTACTGTCGGCACTGGCCCAGATGTCCATCGCCCGCGCCTACAGCGTGGCCGAGGCCTCGTTCGTGCAACCCTTTGATTTTGCCAAGCTGCCGATGAACGTGCTGGCCGGCTGGCTGGTGTTTGGCTGGGCGCCGCCCGGTCGATTGTGGCTCGGGGCCGCCATCATCATCGGCGCCATCACCCTGCTCACCCATCTGGAGCAGCGCGCCCACAAATCCGTTTCCTGAGGTACGCCATGCGTGCCTCTTTTTTTGCCCGCTATTCGCGCAATAGCGGCCATCAACCATCACTCACGACATCAGGAGAGATCACATGTTTGGAACCGCTACCCGCCCCGGCGCCACCCGCGCCCTGCTGCTGGGCTCCGGCGAACTTGGCAAGGAGGTCGCCATCGAGCTGCAACGCTTCGGCATCGAGGTGATCGCCGCCGACCGCTATGCCGATGCCCCCGCCATGCAGGTGGCGCACAGAGCCCATGTGCTGGACATGCTGGATGGCGCCGCCCTGCGCGCCCTGGTCAACGAGGTCAAACCGGATCTGATCATTCCCGAGCTGGAAGCCATCGCCACCGATACCCTGGCGGCCCTGGAGCAGGAAGGCGTCAAGGTGGTGCCCAACGCCCGCGCCACCCAGCTCACCATGAACCGGGAGGGGATCCGCCGCCTCGCCGCCGAGACGCTGGGCTTGCCCACCTCCCCCTACCGCTTTGCCCAGAGCAAGGAGGAGTTCGTCGCCGCCGTTGACACCATCGGCCTGCCCTGCGTGGTGAAGCCGGTGATGAGCTCGTCCGGCAAGGGCCAGAGCGTGCTGCGCGATCTCGCCAAGCTCGACGAGAGCTGGACCCATGCCCAGGAGGGCGGTCGCGCCGGCCGCGGCAAGGTGATCGTCGAGGGCTTCGTCCCCTTCGAGTACGAGATCACCCTGCTCACGGTGCGCGCCGTCGACGGCATCCACTTCTGCCAGCCCATCGGCCATCGGCAGGAAGATGGCGACTACCGCGAATCCTGGCAGCCACAAGCGATGAGTGAACTGGCGCTGGCCCGCTCCAAAGAGGTCGCCGCCAAGGTGGTCGAGGCCCTCGGTGGTTACGGCCTGTTCGGGGTCGAGCTCTTCATCAAGGGTGATGAGGTGTGGTTCAGCGAGGTCTCACCGCGCCCCCACGACACCGGCATGGTGACCCTGATTTCTCAGGACCTCTCCGAGTTTGCCCTGCACGTGCGCGCCATTCTGGGGCTGCCGGTCGGCACCATCACCCAGTACGGGCCGAGCGCCTCCGCCGTGGTGCTGCGCGAAGGCCACAGCCAGGACATCCGCTATCAGGGGATTGGCGAAGCGCTGGCCCTGGTGCCGGGCGCCCAGTTGCGGCTGTTTGGCAAGCCGGAGATCGCCGGTCGCCGCCGGCTCGGCGTGGCACTGGCCCGGGCTGAAGATTGCCCCACCGCCGTCGAGCAGGCCAAAGCCGTGGCCGCCAGGGTGGACGTGATTTTCTGACCGCTGTTTTTTGTCTCGCACAAACAAACGTTTGCCTGCGTGATCCGGCGCAAGGGGCATGGCAATGCCCCTTTTGCATTGAGGCGCCTCGCTTATAATCCCCCCCTCACCTATGTCAGGAGTACAAGATGTTAACTGCCGTGATCTTCGATATGGATGGTGTTCTGATCGACTCGGAACCCTTTTGGCAACGGGCCCAGATGGCCGTGTTCTCCGAGCTGGGTCACCCCCACACGGTGGAAGATTGCGAATCGACCATCGGCGTGCGCATCGATCAGCTGGTGGCCCACTGGTATCGACTGCGCCCCTGGAGCGGCCCCAGCCAGGAAGAGGTGGTGCAGCGAATTCTGGATCGGGTCAACTCGCTGATCCTCTCCGAAGGTCAGGCCAAGGCCGGCGTGCTGGAGGCACTCGATCTCATCGAAGCGCAAGGCCTTAAAATCGGTCTGGCGACCTCCTCCCCCTTTGCCATGGTGGAAGCGGTGCTCGGCAAGCTCGGCATTCGCGATCGCTTCCTGGCGGTCCACTCCGCCGAGGTGGAGCGTTTCGGCAAGCCGCACCCGGATGTCTATATCCACGCCGCCGAGAAGCTGGGAGTGGAGCCGGTGCATTGTCTGGCCATCGAGGACAGCTTCACCGGCCTGTTGGCGGCCAAGGCGGCCTCCATGAAGGCGCTGATCGTACCCGACCCCGCGCTGGTGGGCGATCCCCGTCTGGCCATTGCCGATCACCAGCTCTTCTCCCTGAGCGAGCTGGATGCCGAGATGCTGGCCAACTGGGTCAAGTAAACAACAGGCAGGCGCTGCCGGACTGACCTCCTGCCTCCCTTGATCCCGGTCATAAACGTGCGCTTGCTCGCGGTCAGGACAGTGCGAACCAACTAGAATCAGGGGAGAGAGGCGGCCCACGGGCCCGAGGAGGTCATCATGATCGAGTACACCAGCAAGCGCATCGTCTGCCCCCACTGTGGCCATCATACCCGGGTCGAGCTGGATGCCAGCCAGGGGGATCAGGAGTTCTACGAGGATTGCATGGCCTGCTGCAACCCCATCCACCTGCGACTGCACCGGGATGAGGCGCGCGACTGTCTGCAACTGTTTGTGGACGCAGACGATGAACAGATGTTCTGACTGCCAGTGAACCCACCCACAAGATCGCCAAGGGCCTGCATGATGCAGGCCCTTTTCAATGGCAAATCCCTGAGGGCGCGTGGGTCAGCTTACCCCGGCTGACGGGCCGCCAGTACCCGCTCCACCGTGTCAACGATGGTCTGGGTCTGGGGGTCAATCTCGATGTTGGTGTGCCAGCCGGCTTTGACCCAACCCAGGTTGGTGCGAGCCAGCGTCTCGGGAATGAGATTGACGCAGAACTCGTTGCCGCGCACCTCACCCACCGTCAGGCTGATGCCGTCGATGCCGATGTAACCCTTGGTCAGCACGTATTTCATCAGAGTTGGGGCGAGGCGATACCATACCTGCCGGTTGTTGGGGGTGTCGATGACCGAGACGACCTGCGCGGTGCCCATGATGTGGCCGGACATGGCGTGGCCGCCAATCTCGTCGCCAAAGCGGGCAGCCCGCTCCACGTTGACCTTGTCCCCGAGCTGCAGCTGGCCGAGGTTGGTGAGGCGCAGGGTCTCCTGCATCAGATCGAAGCTGACCAGATCCCCCTCGATCCGGGTGACGGTCAGGCAGCAGCCGTTGTGGGCCACGGAGGCGCCCAGCGCCAGCCCCTCGCCCCAGGCCAGGATCGGCATACGAATCACGTGGGTACGAAAGTTGGGCAGCTCGTCGATGGCCACCAGTTCGGCGGTCCCCTGTACTATGCCAGTGAACATGTCTCGTCTCCTGCTACGAAAAAAGGCAGGGTAACCTCGCCCCGGGCCCCAGACAAGCACGCTGGCTGACAAGCGGGCGGCCGATCGCTATAGTGACGGCATTCAAACCAGCGCTGACAAGGAAACAAAAATGCAGGTATATCAATGCTGTGAGGCCATTCGCATCGCCTACAACCAGATTGGCTCCGGGGAGCAGGGCTATGTGCCGCAGGCCATTGCCGCCACCATCAGGGCGCTCAACGCCGTGGCATCGGACGAGCGGGTACCGGCGGATCTGCGCGAACAGGCCGCCTACGCCGCCGCCAACCTGCTGATCAGCGATCACGAAGACGCCTGATCCGGCCCTTGCGCCAAACGTTTCGTCCCGGATGAATTTCAGGCTAGAATGACCCCCCCGCACTTTGCATTCCCGTTTCGGGAGTGCAAAGGCTCTTCCCGCTACCCGCTCTTTTTACGCTTTATCTGATCCACTCGGAGGTGTCAGTGCAACGTTATTGGTCCGAGGCGAGGCAACTCGTTCGTCTAGCCAGTCCCATTCTGGTGGCCCAGGTGGCCCAGGTCGCCATGAGCTTCGTCGATACCGTGATGGCGGGCCAGGTCAGCGCCGTGGATCTGGCCGCGGTGTCGGTGGCCTCCAGTTTCTGGCTGCCGATCATCTTGCTGACCCAGGGCATCATCATGGCGCTCACCCCCATCGTCTCCCAGCTCAACGGGGCCCGCAAGCGGGACGAGGTACGTCCCGCCGTGCATCAGGGCTTCTGGCTGGCGCTGATGGTGATCCCGATCGCCATGCTGGCGCTCTATTTCAGCCCGTTGGCGCTGCACCTGATGAAGGTGGATCCCGTCATGGCCGCCAAGACCACCGGCTTTTTGCACGCCATCATGTGGGGCCTGCCCGCCTTCGTGCTGTTCCAGGTGCTGCGCAACTTCAGCGAGGGGCTCTCCCACACCATGCCGACCATGGTGATCGGCTTCGTGGGGCTGGCGGTCAACATCCCCGCCAACTATGTCTTCATCCACGGTCACTTCGGCATGCCCAAGCTCGGTGGCGTGGGCTGCGGCGTGGCCACCGCCATCGTGCTGTGGGCCATGCTGCTGGCAATGATCGTCTATGTGAAGCTTTCCTCCCACTTCAAGGAGATCAACCTCTTCTCTCGGCTCGCCCGCCCCAACGGCAGCCGGATCTGGCGCCTGTTCCGCTTAGGCTTTCCCATCGCCATGGCCATCTTCTGCGAGGTGACCCTGTTTACCGTGGTGGCCCTGATGCTGGCACCGTTCGGTGCAGAGACGGTGGCGAGCCACCAGATAGCCCTCAACTTCTCCAGCCTGGTGTTTATGCTGCCCTTGTCGATTGGGGTGGGTGTCACCATCCGGGTCGGCCACAGCATCGGCGAGGGTCAGCCCGAGCACGCCCGTGTCGCCGCCCGCACCGGCCTGATGCTGGGCATGGCGGTGGCTGCCGGTACCGCCGCCCTCACCGTGCTGCTGCGCGAGCATATCGCCAGTATCTACACCGACGACCTGCAGGTGATCACCCTCGCGGCCATACTGCTGTTCTTCGCCGCCATCTATCAGATCTCCGACTCGGTGCAGGTGGTGGCCGCCGCCGCTCTGCGCGGTTACAAGGACACCAAGGCGATCTTCTACGTCACCATCGTCGCCTACTGGGGACTGGGGCTGCCCACCGGCATGATCCTGGGGCTGACCGACTGGCTGGTGCCGCGCATGGGGCCGCAGGGCTTCTGGATCGGTTTCATCGTCGGCCTGACCGGCGCCGCCCTGATGCTGGGTGCCCGGTTGCGTCATATCTATGGCCGCTTTGCCAGCCCGGAGGCCTGCAGCGCCCTCTCCAAGGCGCAATAGGGCAAACTCGCCTGCAAAATCAACAGGCTGCGCAAGAACTGGGCAAACAGTCTGCTTTGTGCGTGCGGCCTGTTGACAGCCTTGGGGGGCATGGGTAGTATGCCGACCACGCCAGCAGTGCTGGTATGGTGAAACGGGTTTCTGACCCGGTTTGCAAAGTGGGTTTATAGCTCAGTTGGTTAGAGCACTACCTTGACATGGTAGGGGTCGTTGGTTCGAATCCAATTAAACCCACCACTTTTCCGTGATGCGTCCTTAGCTCAGCTGGTTAGAGCACCACCTTGACATGGTGGGGGTCGGTGGTTCGAATCCACTAGGACGCACCATCATGGAAACCTGTTATGCGTCCTTAGCTCAGCTGGTTAGAGCATCACCTTGACATGGTGGGGGTCGGTGGTTCGAATCCACTAGGACGCACCATAACAGCATTGATAGAAATGCAGATGTGGGTTTATAGCTCAGTTGGTTAGAGCACTACCTTGACATGGTAGGGGTCGTTGGTTCGAATCCAATTAAACCCACCACTCCCCTGCAATCACATAAAGTCGCCTTGCGCACCCTGCGTCCTTAGCTCAGCTGGTTAGAGCATCACCTTGACATGGTGGGGGTCGGTGGTTCGAATCCACTAGGACGCACCAGATAAGAAAAGCCCGCTCCTCGAGCGGGCTTTTTGCATCTCCCCTTTCCAGCTTCTCCCGGCATCCGCACGGCTGCACCCGCCAGATGCTCAACCATGCCCGGCAGGCCAACCTCCCCGCCAGCTCCACACCGCTCAGAAGAGATCGAGCTGCTGGCCGCAGATCCGCTCGAACGACTCGCCGATAAAGGGGAGGATCGCATCGGCAATGGGCCTTAACTGCTTGTCGATGTAGTGCTCGTAGTCGATGGCGCTGCGCCGGTATTCCAGCGGCTCGGGGCCATTGAGGGTCATCAGGTAGGCGATAGAGCCCCTGTGCTGGTAGCGCTGGGGCAGGCCGCGGCGCAGGTTCTCCTCGTCCGCCAGGCGTGCCGCCCGCACATGGGGTGGCACGTTCTTCTGATACTCCTCGAGTTTCTGGCGCAGCCGCTTGCGATAGACCAACAGCTCGTCGTGCTGGCCGGCCCGGGTCTCGTCCACCATGGTGCGCACATAGCCGCTGGGATCCTGGTCGTGAAACACCATTTCGTAGAGGCGGGTCTGAAACGCCTTGGCAAGAGGCGTCCAGTCGGTGCGCACCGACTCGAGCCCCTTGAACACCAGCTGCTCCTCTTCACCTGCTTGATGGCCTGCCACCAGCCCGGCATAGCGCTTCTTGCTCCCCTTCTCCAGCCCGCGAATGGTGGGCATCAAGAAACGGCGATAGTGAGTCTCGTACTGGATCTCCAGATAGCTCGGCAGGTTGAACTCGCGCTTGATCAGTGCAGCCCAGTTGTCGTTGATCATCTTCGCCAGCCGCCGACCAATCTCGTCCGCCTGCTCGGGGCTGGCATCCCGCCCCAGGTGCACGAAGGTGGAGTCGGTGTCGCCATAGATCACCTCGAAGCCCTCCCCTTCGATCCACTCCCGGGTCTGCTGCATGATGCCGTGACCGCGCAAGGTGATGGAGGAGGCAAGCCGCGGGTCATAGAAGCGACAGCCCCCCGAGCCCAGCACCCCGTAGAAGGAGTTCATGATGATCTTGATGGCCTGGGAGAGCGCCTTGTTGCTGGCGGCCTTGGCCCGATCCCGCGCCGCCCACAAGGTGGCGATGAGATCCGGCAGGAAGTGGCGCTCACGGGAGAACATGGCGCCGCGAAAGCCCGCAATGGCGTGCTCGGGATGCTGCAGCCCCTCGATGAGCCCCATGGGATCGATGCAGAAGGTGCGGATGATGCTGGGATAGAGGCTCTTGAAATCGAGCACCAGCACGTGGCGATAGAGGCCGGGTTTGGAGTCCATCACATAGCCGCCAGGGCTTGCCAGCCCGCCATCAGCCGGCAGATTGGGGGCCACGTAACCGCCGCGATGGAGCCGCGGCAGATAGAGGTTGGTAAATGCCGCCACCGAGCCCCCTACCCGGTCCAGCTCAAGGCCGGTGAGGGAGGCACGCTCGATGGCAAAGGGGATGAGGTGGCAGAAATCGAAGATCTCCCACACCAGCCTGCAATCTTCCAGGTTGTAGCGGGCCAGCGCTTCCTTGTCGGAGTGGAACAACTCGGTGATCTTCTCCCCCCGGTTGGCCACGTCCTCGATATCCTTGCCGCGACCGAGCAATTCGCTCGCCACCGCATCCAGGCTGTAGCTCGGGAACTGCCAGGTGGCGCTCTTCAGGGTATCAATGCCATCGAGCACCATGCGTCCGGGAATGATGACGCTGCCGCTCTGGGGATCATTGCGCGATGAGCGCCAGAAGCAGAGCTCGTGGCCGCGCCCCAGCCGCAGCCGCCGCTTGTTGAGCTCAGCGCGGCGCAACAGCAGGCGAAAGTCGAAGTTGACCACGTTCCAGCCGATGACCAGATCCGGGTCGTGCCGCACAAACCAGCGCTCCAGCGCACTCAGCAGGGCGCTCTCGTCCGCCACCCACTCGACCTGGGTACTCCAGCTGTCGGCATCCGCCTCCGGCGTACCGATCATGATGACCCGCGCATCCTGTTCGCTGTAGAGCCCCACCGAGAAGAGCGCCCCGTCCATGGCGCACTCCACGTCCAGCGACACCCAGGAGAGGGTCGGCGTCACCGCCTGCGGTGCGCAGCGTGCCTCGTTTACTTCCCAGTAGCCGTGCTTGCCCCCTTTCTTGAGGGTGCGCCCCTCGAAGCGCACGCCGGCGGTGATGAAACGCTCCATCAGGTAGCGCTCCGGCAGCCGGATATCCGCCTCGAAGTGCTCCAGCCCGCGAATGAGCAGCAACTCGATGGCGCGGTGAAAGGCGCTCAAGGTGGCAAAGTAGCAGCCCACCACGGCGCGGCCGTCGAAGGTGTGCATCGGCAGGCGGCGAAACCGCCCGCTCACCCCCGCCCCCTTGAACAGCTCGGCGGCTTCTTCCATATGGCTCTGGGGCAGGAAGAAGACCGGCTCCTGCCCCGGCACCACCAGTCGCACCGGCCCCTGCGCGCTCCAGAGCCACATCACGATCTCGGTGCGTTCGCCATGCCCGTTGCGACCACGCACATCCCGTCCGTGACGGGTCAGGATGAAGCCATCGAGTGGCAGAGTAACGGGAGGAACAGGCTGGATCTCGGTCATGCAGGCTACTGGGGTCAACGCTGGGATGGAACCATTGTACGTTCATACAGTGCTTTGCTGCAATCGGCATGCCCAGCCGCCATGGCCTAACCAAGCTGCGAGAGGAGCCGCAAACTGGTAAGCTCGGCCAAAGTGGCAGCTAATGCCGGTGGCGGCTTTATTCGCCGCGCCATTCATCCAACACTCACTCTTCACCCGACATCAGGAGGTCATGGTGGCGCTCTACTCTCTGCTGGATCAGCTGGCCATTCCCTATCAGCGCATCGATCACGCCCCCGTCTTCACCTGCGAGGAGGCCAGCCGGCTGCTGCCCAAGCTGCCCGCCGCCAAGACCAAGAACCTCTTCCTGCGCGACCCGAAGAGCGAGCGACTCTTTCTGGTGGTGACCCCTGAAGAGAGCCGGGTCGATCTCAAGGCGCTGGCAGCCACCCTTGGCGTCAAACGGCTGAGCTTTGGCTCGCCGGAGCGGCTGGAGGCCGTGCTTGGCCTCACCCCGGGCTCGGTCACCCTGCTCGCCATGGTGTGCGACAGGGAAAAAGCGGTGGAACTGGTGGTGGACGAGACCATCTGGCAGGCCGAGCGGGTGCAGTGCCACCCGCTGGTCAATACCGCTACCCTGCTTATCCGCCTCGACGACGTGCGCCGCCTGCTGGCCCACCTCGGCCGGGAGGCCACCGTCATGCGGCTGCCGGTCGTGAGCGACTGACCTCAGCGTGAGGAAAGCATAAACGCCCCGGCGTCATGCCCCGCCCCTGATTAATCGAGTCAGCAGCCCTCTTGTGGCGGTTGTTGCCGCGATCGTGCCCGGATCACTTAAACCATTGCTCAGCGGCGCAATTCATGCTGTGATCCGGCCCAGTCACCCGGCCCTGAGGTCGCTGCGCCGTTCCCGGCAGGAAGAGCCCACACCCTTGATGCAGAGTCTGTTTTCCTCGGCCCAGTTGCTGAGTCTGGTGCTGTTCGTCAGCCTGTCGCACATCGGGGTCGCGGCCATTTTCGCCTACCTGTGGCATACCCAGCGACCGCTGCGCTCCCTGCTCTACTGGTCGGCCAGCGAACTGGCCATCGCCGCCGCCTTTGGCTGCCTGCTGCTGCGAACCCTCACAGGGGATAGCTCCCTTGCCAATATCCTGCTCACCAACCTGCTGATCATCGCCACCCCGCTGCTCTATGAGCGGGGGCTGCGCCACTTCTTTCGGCGCGAGGCCGACCGTTTTGGCTGGCTCTGCCCGCTCCTCGCCCTCGCCGGCTTCCTGCTGTTTGCCGTTACCGCCGCGCAGCTGCCACCCGATGACATACACAGCCGGATCGTGGTGCTCTCCGGGGCCATCTCGCTGCAGATATGCCTGCTGCTGTGGCAGCTCTGGCGCTATCAGCGGCTGGCCCCCGCCTACCGGGTGTTGCGCTTCGCCATCCTGCTGCTCGCCCTGCAACTGGCCTTGCAGCTGGTCAGGATGGCCAAGCATCAGTGGTGGCCAGAGTCGGCCGCCTCCAGCCTGACCGATCCCCTGCTCGGCCCGGTGATCCTGCTCAGCCTGCTCTTTACCATCGCCCGCAGCTTCATTTTGCTGAGCCTGGTGCACACTCGCCAGCAGCAGGCGCTGCTCGCCACCCAGCGCGAGCTGGAGCGGCGCGCCAACCTGGATGCCCTGACCGGGCTGGACAGCCGCCACCATTTCGAACAGCAGCTGGCGGCGCGCGCCTGTCGCAGTGCCCGCCCCTGGCAGCTGCTGCTGATCGACCTGGACAACTTCAAGCAGATCAACGACCGCCACGGTCACCCCGCCGGCGATGCCATGTTGCGGGCGGTGGGCCGGGTGATCCGGGGGAGCCTGCCACCGGCGGGACTGGCCGGCCGCCTTGGCGGCGACGAGCTGGCGCTGCTGGTGATGGAGACTCCACAGACGCTGCCGGCCTGCTGTCAGACCCTGCAGCAACGGGTCGCAGACGCCACCCGGCTGCTGGCCGGCGGCCCCATCAGCCTCAGCATCGGGTTGACTTCGCTGCAGCAGGGCGAGCGCTTCGAGCAGGCCTATCCGCGCGCGGATCGGGCACTCTATGCCGCCAAACAGGCCGGCCGCCAGCGCGCCTGCATCCAGGAGCCGCACCACAGCGAGCCCAGGCCGCTGTGGCCCCTGGCCACCCAGACCTGATGCCCCCCCCCATCGAGTGCCGGGCCGCTCGGCTGACCGACGCCCTCGCCTACCGCCGCTACGTGGCCGAATGTGGCGCCGCCGGATTGCCGCTCTATCAGGTGGCGCAATTCGACCCGGATCAGTGGCTGCAGGAGTTGCTCGCCCATGCCGATGGGTTGCATCTGCCACCGGGCTACCCACCCACCACCACCTATTTTGCCCTCGAGGGGGAAGAGATCCTCGCCACCTTGCGCCTGCGTCACGGCGACAACTCCGCCACCCGCCAGTGGCTCGGCCACATCGGTTACGAGACCCGTCCCACCCGCCGGGGTGAAGGCGTCGCCCGCACCCTGCTCGGCTGGCTGCAGCGCCATGTGCTGAGCGAGCCCGTGCTCATCAGCTGTGACGAGGCAAATGCCGCCTCGCTCAAGGTCATTGATGCCGTCGGCGGGCAATGGCTGGATCGCCGCTACCATGCCGGCGATCGCTGCTGGCTCCGGTTTTACCGGCTGGCCCCGGCCAAGGGGCCAGGACTGAGCGGCAGACAATAAAAAAGAGCGCCACAAGGCGCTCTTTGTTCACTGACCACGGCCACTAGCAAGATCAGTAGCTGTCTTCCTCTTCGGCCTTCATCCTGGCCTGACGGGCCAACGCCTCCTCCTGGGCGCTCTCGATCTCGTGCAGTACGGAGTCGAGATCCACCTGCTCGCGGCTCTCCTCGAACAAGCCGGTCAGCTCGCTGTCAGGGGTCAGCTTGCCATCTTCATACAGGGCCCACATCTCCCGGGCGTAACGGGTCTTGAGCAGCTCGGGGGCATACATGCCGTAGTAGTTGCGCATGTTGTTGACGTCGCGCTCCAGCATGGCCTTGGCCTGGTTGTTGGCGGCGGCATCCACCACCTGGGGCAGGTCGATGATGACCGGGCCCTGTTCATCCACCAGCACGTTGAACTCGGAGAGATCGCCGTGGATGAGGCCGGCGCAGAGCATGCGCACCACGTAACGGATCACCTTGCCATGGTCGATGACCGCCTGCTCGGCAGAGAGCGCCACGTCGTTGAGACGGGGGGCGACATTGCCCTCTTCGTCAGTGATGAGCTCCATCAGCAGCACGCCATCGAGGCAGACATAGGGCCTGGGCACCCGCACCCCGGCCGCCGCCAGCTTGAACAGGGCATCGACTTCGGTGTTCTGCCACACCTCTTCGTGCTGCTTGCGACCGTATTTGGAGCCTTTCTCCATGGCGCGGGCATCGCGACTGCCGCGCACCTTGCGCCCTTCCTGATAGACCACGGCCTGCTTGAAGCTGCGCTTGGACGCCTCTTTATAGACTTTGGCGCAGCGGATCTCGTCGCCGCAGCGCACCACATAGACGTCGGCTTCTTTGCCGCTCATCAGCCGGCTGATGACGTCATCTACCAGGCCGTCATCAACCAGAGGTTGGATTCGATTTGGAATTTTCATGGCCGCCCTTTTACCCTATTTGCGCATCAGAAGATAGCCCCTCCCGGGCCACTTGCCTATCCCTGTTTCCTGACGGCGCCCGGCATGCCGGCAACCGCGGTGATCCCGGTGCGATAACCCGCGCCGCCGGGTCGGCCGGCCTCACTCCCCGGGAGGGAGATCGCCACGGATCCGTTTAATGCCCTCTTCGTAGAACCCATCTGACCCTTGCTGGTGCTCCATGGTCTCGAAGATCTTGAGAAACCACATGTACTGCTCGGGATGCTGGCGCAGCTGCTGCTCCACCATGTCGTTCATGGCACAGACATCGGCCACCAGATCCGCACCGGGATAGGGGTCGAAAGGCGGCTCGATCTCCAGCCGGTAGCAGCCCTCCTCCTCGTCATAACAGGCGAGAATGGGCACCGCCCTGGCGCCGGTCAGTTTCACCAGTTTGGGCAGGGCCGGCAGGGTCGCCTTGGGATGGCCGAAGAAAGGCACGAAGATGCTGGCCTCACGGCCGTGATCCTGATCCGGCAGGTAGAAGAAGCTGGCGCCGCTGCGGATCGCCTTGATGGCCGGCTTGATGCCGACGCTGCGCTCATAGATCTTGCCGCCCTTGGCCCGCTCGCGGTTGATGTACCAGTCAAACACCTGATCCTTCGGGCTCTTCATCATGGTGCACATGGTCATCCCCCGAATGGCGAAGTAGCGGCCGATCATGTCCACCGCCCAGGTGTGGGGCACCACCAGGATCACCGGCCGGCCGGCGGCCCGTTCTGCCTCGATATGCTCCCAGCCACGCACCTTGACGCGGCTGGCCAGATGAGCGGCGCTGCGCAGGGTCAGCTCGGCAAAGCCCATGAAGGTCTTGAGACCGACCCGGATCGATTTGAGCAGCAGGGCCTGACGGCCAGCCTCGTCCAGCTCGGGAAAACAGATCTTGAGGTTGGTCTCGGCAATGTAGGCCTGCTTCTTTGACATCCGCAGCAGGGTGGGCGCCAAACAGTTGGCGAGCCGGTCGCGCAGACCATGGGGCACCAGCGCCAGCAGACAGAGCAGACCGAGCGCCAGCCAGCTACCCCACCAGCGCGGATGCAGCAGACGAGGATGAAATGAGGTGTCAAAAACCGGATCGTGTGAGGACATGGCCGCCATCAAGTCATAGAAAATAAACGGTTATTTTAATTATCCTGACAGATTTTTCCACTTTGGCGGCCACGCCCCCCGGCCACCGGGCTGGCAGGCAAGGAAGCCCTCCTTCCATGACGGGTCACCATCGCCAATAAAAATGGCCCCGCAGGGCCATATGACATGAAGGCGTGCCGCCTCAGGGCAGCGGCTGCAAGCCACTGCGGATGCGCTGGATCCCCGCCTCGTAGCGGCCATCCAGGCCGACCTGATCTTCGCGGGTATCGAAGATCTTGAGGAACCACATGTACTGACCGGGGTCGCGGCAGAGCTGCTGCTGCACCATGTCGTTCATCCGGCAGGTGTCGGCCATCACGTCCTCGGTGGGATAGTTGTCAAACGGCGCGTCGATCTCCAGCCGGTAGCAGTGCTTGGCCTCGTCATAGCAAGCCAGCAGCGGCACCGCTTTGGCCCCGCTCACCTGCACCAACCGTGGCAACGCCGGCAGCGTCGCCTTGGGGTGCCCGAAGAAGGGGGCAAAGATGCTCTTCTCGCGGCCATGATCCTGATCCGGCAGATAGAAGAAGCTGCGACCACCCTTGATGGTACGGATCACCGCCTTGATGCCGGCACTGCGCTCATAGACCCGGCAACCGTTGCGGGCGCGGGCCCGATTGAGGTGCCAGTCAAAGACCGGGTTGCGTGCCCGTTTCATCATGGTGCACATGGGCACCCCGCGCCGGGTGAAGTAGTAACCGGCCGCATCCACCGGCCAGCTGTGAGGCACCACCAGGATCACCGGTCGGCCGGCGGCCTGCTCCGCCTCGATATGTTCCCAGCCGCTGACCTGCATCCGGCTCATCAGATAGGCGGGGCTGCGCACGGAGAATTCGCCAAAGCCGAGCAGACTCTTGAGACCGACCCGGATCGAGGTCATCAGGATGGCGTCGCGTTCGGCCTCGCTCTTTTGCGGAAAACAGAGTGCCAGGTTGGTTCTGGCGATATAGATCTGCTTTTTCGAGATACGGAACACCAGCGGTGCCAGGGCGGCGGCGAGACGGTCGCGCAGACGGACCGGCACGAAGGCCAGCAGCATCAGTACGCCAAGCGCCAGCCAGCTCAGCCAATAGCGTGGATGCAGGAATCTGGCCTCGAAGCGGGTGTCAAACACGGGATCATGGGAAGACATGGATGGGGATCAAACTAAGAAAATGGAGCTGCATTGTATTCGTCCTGACAGGTAATACCAGTGAAATTCATCATTGTCCCCCCAAGCTGGGCGCTGGCGCAAAAAACGGGGCACCAACGGGCATGAATGGCACCTTTCGCTGCCAGAACCGGTACAAAAAGCGCTTCACCCGAGGGTGAAGCGCTTGGTCATTATCCGTTTGATGGCCCCTGTCTGTCGCAAGGTTGCTCATCAACGCCCCGTATCCCGGCTCTCGCCGTCTTTTTCTTAGCGACGAACCATGCCGTGCGCCATCTCGTCGCTGCCGCCGAGCGGCAGGAAGAACATCAGGTAGCGCAGGGCCACATAGCCGACGATCAAGGTGGCGGCGCCCAGTTCGAAGTGGGCCAGCAGCCGGATCTGCTCGACATACTCGGCTGCCTGGGGCCACTGCTCGACCAGGTGGCTCACCTTGAACAGGGCGGTGGCGCCGATCACCAGCGGGAAGGTGAAGGCGGCGTAGCCCGGTGAGAACGGCAGACGCAGCAGCTTGATGAAGGCCAGATAGATGATGCCGGTCATCAGCACCGCAATCCCCAGCAGCACGGCCACCAGCAGCAAGGAGGGTTCCTCGCTCACGGTCAGGTAACCGGCCAGTGACAGGCTGGCGGGGGCCGCCAGGATGGCGATGGTCGGCTTGGCGGCATCCGGCACTTCATGGCTGAAGATGAGGCGATAGAGCATCAGCGGCAGCATCAGGCCGTAGCAGAGCATGCCGAACCAGAGCAGGCCGTTGGCCAGCGCCGCAAACTGGCCACCCGGGAAGGCGACGTCAGCAACGATGATCCCCACCGGCGGCACGAACCAGCTCGGCACCATGTGGTGGATTTCAAACTGTTTGGCCCGATGCCAGACGAAAGTGGCCAGGAACGCCAGGTGCAGCAGCACGGCAAACAGCCAGAGCCCCTCGCCCAGACCGGCGTCGAGCATGCCGACCGCCTTGGAGACCACCATGGTGCCCATGGCGTAGGTGGGCACCACGCTGCCGACCACGGGGTGGGCCAGATCCTGCCACAGCAGGCGCGGGTGCAGCAGAAACTTGAAGGTCAGGATCACCAGCAGCACGGCGGCAATGGCAGCCCCCAGCAACTGCAGGCGGCCATCGAAGTGACCGGCATTTTCCCAGCACCAACCGAGACTGGCGATCCCGAGCGCCAGCCCTGCCATGGGAGTCGGGGCTTTGCCTAAGGATTGACGGGTTCTTGCGATCATGTCTGAAACCTCTGATGAGAGACGATGGGCATAGGATAATGGCCCCGTATCGTTTACGATATCTAAATGAATTAAATCAATCGTTCAGGATATCCAAACATGAAGCTGACCCTGCAACAACTCAAGGTCTTTGCCACCATCGCCCGTTACGGCAATCTGGGGCTGGCCGCCAATGAACTGTGCCTGAGCAAGGGCGCCGTCTCCCAGTCGTTGCAGGAGCTGGAGCGCCAGCTCGCCACCCCGCTGTTCGATCGCATTCATCCCAGATTGCAGCTCAACAACGAGGGACGCCTGCTGCAACCGGCGGCCGAGGAGCTGCTGACCCGGATGCAAGACATCGAAACCCTGTTCAGCCCGGATGCCGAACCGAGCGGCCAGCTGCGTCTGGGCGCCAGCCAGACCATCGGCAACTACCTGCTGCCGGCCCTGCTCGCCACCAGCAAGCAGGAGCTGGGGCAGCCGCCCCGCGTCACCATCACCAATACCCACCAGCTCTGCCACCTGCTGGCCAACTTCGAGCTGGATCTGGCGCTGATCGAGGGGGAGAACCACCACCCAGATCTGGTCAGCGAGCCCTGGCTCCACGACGAGATGCTGATCGTGGCTCAGCCCGCTCACCCCCTCGCCGGTCGCAGCCGTCTCTCCCTCGCCCAGCTGAGCGATGAGACCTGGGTGCTGCGCGAGCCCCAGTCCGGCAGCCGCGAGCAGTTCGAGCAGCAGATCCAGCCCGAACTGCCGCGCTGGCAGGCGGGGCTCGAACTCAATACCCTGGAGGCGGTGATGCTGGCGGTCGAGAAGGGGCTCGGCATCTCCTTCATCTCCCACCTGGCGGTGTCGGATCGGTTGCAGGCCGGCCGCCTGGTGGCCCTGCCCCTGACCCGCCGCTTCCCCCGTCAGCTCTCCCTCATCTGGCACCGGCAGAAGTATCACTCCGCCACCCTGCGCCGCTTTCTGCAATTTTGCCGCGCCCAGGAGGATGTACTCTCCAGCGAGGCCAGCAGCACCTGAGCCAATGGGATGATCGGGCAGCCTATTGCCCCGCATTGCACTTGCCACCAAAGTATCGGCAGCAATAGAAGAGGGAGAGCCCAGGCTCTCCCTCTTTGCCATTCTGCCTTGTTGTGACTCAGCGTTTCGCGGGCTGCAATCCCCGCTCGACCCAGCCCAGCACTTGTCTGCTCAGCGCCTGCGGCACCCAGGGCGAGTCGCTCAATCCTTCTCTGACGCAGGCGGCAAAGTGATCCGCCTCGTGCTGCATGCCGCCGCCCCCGACCGGCTGCGCGATGTCGTCGGGCCAGGCTGGCAGGGGGTCGCCGCCCCGCCACGCTATCTGCTGGGGATTCCACCACTTGCCCACCAGCTCCAGCTCCCAGTCAGGCCCGGACAACCAGGCCGACTTGTCGAGATCCGCGACGATGGAGGCGGCCAGTGCGGCCTTGAGCGGGCCGGAAAAATCAAAGCGGGCAGCTTCGTCCACCTCGCCCGCCTGGCGAGACAGCGTGACCTCGGGCTCACCCGCCGCCAGCCCGAGCTGGTGACACAGGGCGGCATAGAGCCAGAGCAGGTAGACCCCCACATCCCAGGCGGCGCCGCCGGCCAGCGCCGGGTCGAACAGCTTGCCGTCCCGCGCCTGCACCGAACCAAAGGCGGCCCGCAGCCTGTCGGGGGCAGGCAGGGCCGCAAGTCGCCCCAGCAATTCGCGCATGGCGGGGAAGCACATCACCTTCATCGCCTCCATCAGCAGCAGGCCCCGCTCGGCGGCGAGCCGCACCAGCCGATCCCAGTCCACCACCCGGGTCACCGCCGGTTTTTCCACCAGCACGTGCTTGCCCGCCAGCAGCATGAGTTCGATCAGGGCGGCGTGCTCCGGGTGGATCACCGCCACATAGACAGCCTCCACCTGGGGGCTGGCCGCCAGCGCCTGATAGCTGCCATAGGCGTGGGGCAGCCCCTGCTCGTTGGCAAAGGCCTGCGCCCGCGCTTGATCACGGGCGGCGATCGCCACCACCTGGCTGCCACTGGCGTGCCCGTTCACATCCTGACAAAAACGGCGGGCAATGGCCCCCGCCCCGGCAATCCCCCAGCGCAGCGGCTGGTCGCTTGATCTCTGTTGCATCCCTGTTTCCTTATGCTGTCCGCCGGTCGGTCATCATGCCTTCGCCAGGCTGCGCAACCAGCGGATCTCGTCGCCCCAGATGGACTCGTCGATGGTCTCCAGGATCAGCGGAATACCGTCGAAGCGATGGTCATTCATGATGTGATGGAACACCGCCTCCCCCAGGTTCCCCTCGCGCAGGCTGTGGTGGCGATCGACCCGGCTGCCGAAGGTGCACTTGGCGCCGTTGATGTGCATCCCCTTCAGATAGCTGAAGCCCACCGTCTGTTCGAACTCGGCAAAGACGGCGGCGCAAGCGTCTGCGGTGCGCAGGTCGTAACCGGCGGCAAAGGCGTGGCAGGTGTCAAAGCAGATGCCGACCCGGCTCTTGTCTTCCACCCCGTCGATGATGGTGGCCAGATGCTCGAACGACCAGCCGAGGTTGGTGCCCTGGCCGGCGGTATTTTCGATCACCGCCGTCACCCCCTGGCTGCGCTCCAGCGCCCAGTTGATGGATTCGCTCACCAGCTTGAGGCTGGCCGCCTCCGGGATCTGCTTCAGGTGGCTGCCCGGATGAAAATTGAGATAGCAAAGCCCCAGCTGTTCGCAGCGCTTCATTTCGTCCAGAAAGGCGTCGCGGGACTTGGCGAGGCCATCGGGGTCGGGATGACCCAGATTGATGAGGTAGCTGTCGTGGGGCAGGATCTGCTCGGGGCGAAAGCCCCCCTTCTCGCAGGCCAGCTTGAAGGCGCGGATGCTGGTCTCGGAGAGCGGCGCCGCCTGCCACTGGCGCTGGTTCTTGGTAAACAGGGCGAAGGCATTGGCGCCGATGGCCTGGGCGCGGGCGATGGTATTCTCCACCCCGCCGGCCGCACTGACGTGGGCTCCGATAAATTTCATCTCATCTCCTCTGCACTGTTGCTGGCTCTGGCCGCACAGTAAAGGGGCGGCCAACATGGGGCGCCATTATGCCAAGCTGCCCGGCCGGCGCCAAACCGGGATTGTCGATGGCAACCATAGAGAGGCCCGCAGTGCCGGCCGCCGATGAGAGTAACGTCAACGAGTCAATCGGCCGCGTCGCTCCCGACGCTTTGCTGCCCGCCATCGCGCAGTTTGTCAGGCTCCAGGGCTGATGCCAGAATGCCGCTCAGCCACTGGATGAACGCCTGCACCCGGGGAGCCAGCTGACGGCGATGGGCATAGAGGGCGTGAATGGGCAGCGGGGGAGCCTGCCACTTTGGCAGGATGGCCACCAGCTCGCCCCTGGCCAGCAGTGGCTCCACCCCGACTCGCGGCAGCTGGATGATGCCAAGCCCGGCCAGCGCCGCCGCCAGATAGGATTCGCTGTCGTTCACCGTGAGCGCCCCGCTCATCGCCAGCACGGCGCGAGAGCCATCCGCCTGCAGGTACTCGAAACCGCTCTCCCTGGGCCCGCTGCCGCCGCCGTAGTGCACCAGCCGATGATCAGTCAGCTCGCTCAGGTTGCGCGGTGTTCCATGGCGGGCCAGGTAGGCAGCACTGGCACAGTTGATCTGACGGTAGTGGCCAAGGGGGCGCGCCACCAGGCTGGAGGACTCGAGTGCACCGACCCGGATCACGCAGTCAAAGCCCTCCCGCACCAGATCAACCCGCCGGTCCGTGCTGCTCAGCAGCAGTTGCAGGTCGGGGTGGGCCGCAAGCCAGGCGGGCAGCGCCGGGATCACCAGATGGCGGGCCATCCGGCTCGGCATGTCCACCCTCAGCTGGCCGCTCAGCAGCCCTTGCTGGCGAAACAGCGCGTTGAACTCCTCCATGTCCGCCAGCAGATCCTGGCAGCGGGCGTAGCAGAGCTTGCCATCCGGGGTCAGCTGCACCCGCCGGGTGGTGCGTTGCAGCAAGCGGGTGCCCATCTGCTCCTCCAGCCGCCGAATGGTCGCCGAGAGCGTCGCCTTGGGAACACTCAACTGTTCGGCACTGCGGGTAAAGCTCTCCAGCTCCGCCACCCGTACAAACATCCTCATCGCATCCAGTTGATCCATGCCGCCATTGTCTCGCCAATTGGAACAGTGCATTCATTATCACCTTATTTATCCAATCAACAACGGACAATAGAGTGATCACACCGGCTCATCCCGAGCGCATTACCCACAGACAGGAGTCCTCACATGGCACACCCCATCGCACTCATCACCGGCGCCAGCCGCGGCCTTGGCAAACAGGCGGCGCTGGCCCTCGCCGCCCGCGGCATCGATCTCATCATCACCTATCGCAGTCAGGCCGATGAAGCGGCGGCCGTGGTGGCCGAGGCGACCGCACTCGGCGTCAAGGCCCATGCCCTGCCCCTCGATGTGGCCGACAGCAGCAGCTTTGCCACCTTCTCCCACCAGGTGCGCGAGCAGCTGAGTGCATGGCAGAGCCAGCAGATCGATTTTCTGGTCAACAACGCCGGCATCGGCATTCACGCCCCCCTAGAACAGACCACCGAACAGCAGTTCGATACCCTGTTCAACATTCACCTGAAGGGGGTCTTCTTTCTGACGCAACAGCTGTTGCCGTTGATCCGCGATGGCGGGCGCATCCTCAACCTGTCGAGCGGGCTCACCCGCTTTGCGCTGCCCGGTTATGCCGCCTATGCGGCCATGAAGGGGGGTGTCGAAGTGCTGACCCGCTATCTGGCCAAGGAGCTGGGGCCGCGCGGTATCGCCGTCAACGTGGTGGCGCCGGGGGCCATCGAGACCGACTTTGGCGGGGGTGTGGTGCGAGACAACCAGGCCGTCAACGACTTCATCGCCAGTCAGACCGCCCTGGGACGGGTGGGCCAGCCGGAGGACATCGGTGGCGTGATTGCCGCCCTGCTCTCCCCTGACAGCCGCTGGATCAATGCCCAGCGCATCGAAGCCTCGGGCGGCATGTTCCTCTAGGTCTGCCCCCCGCAGAGGATACGGCGCTGCCAACAGCGGCAGCCCGTCAGTGACTTGAGCTGACGTCAGGCGCCTGCCCGCAGGCAGCACACAGCGCCTGCGGCAGATGGGCGGCCAGGGTCGCAACCACTTCCACATCGACCCGGCTCTGGCTGGCCAGTTGCTGCAAAAAGCCGAGCGCCTGCCCGGCGCTCAACCCCTCCCGGTAAGGTCTGTTCTGCACCATGGCCTGGAAGATGTCGGCCACCCGCAGGATCCTCGCCTCCAGCGGCATCGCCTCGGCGGTCAGGTGGAAAGGGTAACCGCAGCCATTGGGCTCTTCATGGTGATAGGAGGCCCACAGGGCGATGGCCTCGAAGCCGTCGATGTGGCGCAGGATCTGGTAGGTCTCGAAACTGTGGGTATTGATGATGGCCCGCTCCCGCTCATCGAGTGACCCCGCCTTGTCGAGGATTTCGTCAGGCACCCGCAGCTTGCCGAGATCGTGCAGCAGCCCGGCAATCTCCAGCTGCTCGCAGTGCCCCTCTTCAATGCCCATCAGCTCGGCCAGCAGCCGGGCCAGTCTGGCCACGCCAAGGGAGTGGGCCACGGTGAAGGGACTCTTGGCATCGACGATGGCCGAGAAGATCCGCGCCAGCTGCTTGAGCTCGCCGTTGCTGGTGAGACAGGGTTCCCGCTCGCTCAACATGTCGTGCATGTAGTCGCTGATGGCACGCCCCTCCAGTTGCAGCCAGAACGCCTCCGAGCGGGATGCCAAGAGGAAGGCCGCCACCAGCTCGGGATCGAAAAACTCGCCGGCGCACGCCTCGATCCGTTGCCTGATCTCGTGGGTGTGCATCAACAGGGAGCCGTCACCGTAGTGAGGTGCCGCCAGGGCATCCACCCGATCCACCAGAAAAATAAGATTGGCTTGGCGCATCACGCCCGCCGCCAGGCCAGGGGTTTGTACCAACCGGTGCCAGTGGGTGTGGTGATAACGGATGGGTTCCGCCAGCGGCGTCAGCGGCGGAAAGTCCTTGAGCAGGTCATAACCGACCTCGCAGTGGAACTGGGAGGACTCCCAGTCAAACTCGCTGACCAGATGGCAGTGGATGAAGGTGGAGGAGACGCCGATATCGTGCAGCACCCCCAGTTCGAACAGGCAGGCTCGCTCGCTGGCATTTGCTCCCAGCGCCTTGCCGCACTCGGCGGCCATGATGCCGACCCGCTTGCCGTGCGCCACATCACCGATGCCGACCAGATCCAGCGACGCCGACAAGGCGTATACCACCTGGCGCAAATCAACCTGCTGGGAAACGTGCTCACCGCTGCGGGTGTATGGGGTGTTGCTGTTCATGATGCGTGTCCACATCTGCCAACGTGAAACATCCCGTGTCTGGGGCCGGGTAAACACATTGAATTTAAATCAGAATATGAACTCTGGTGGTAGCCTCACCCAGATACCCCTCATCTAATTGATAAAAAGATGAGTTGGATCAATTTGGCAAGGCACGTGCCGGTTGTGTAATGGATGTGAAGAAAATGAGGCCTTGTGGTTACCTGAAACCATCATCAATAGTCATTCGGAAATGGTCTATGGTTAGAGCGAAACGGCCTCAACAGGCTGGATATCAATAAGTTGCCCATAAGGAACCAACCATGAAAGCGCTAACCTTACCCCTGTTTTACCTCTTGTCTTTACTCTTCTGCGGTCAGGCCTACAGTGCCGATGAGGTCATCCTCAGCGTCGCCGCCAAGGGTTGCTGCAACAACGCCGGCAAGATGGAGTACAGCCGCGCCCAGCTGCAGGCGCTGCCGCAAGCCAGCGTCACCACTACCACTCCCTGGACCAAGGGCTCCCATGTCTATCGCGGCGTCTTGCTCAAGACGGTGCTCGATACCCTCGGCGTCACTGCCGACAAGATAAAAGTGATGGCCCAGAACGACTACTTTGCGGTGATCCCGCGGCAAGATGTCGAGAAATACCCCGTGCTGCTGGCCATCGAGGAAGATGGCAAGGCACTGACCCTGCGCAACAAGGGCCCAGTCTGGGTCATCTACCCCCTGTCGGACCACCCCGAGCTCAATATAGAGCAATATCACAGCCTGATGGTGTGGCAAGTGCTCAAGCTTGAAGGGATGTAACGATGATCAAGGGCAAGTTCCTCTCCCTTGCCTTTATCATGGTCTCCTTTCTGGGGGTGACCATCTGGTCACTCTTCAATTACGATCGCACCTTCAATGACATGGTCAAATACAACCAGCTCTCCGCTTGGTCTCTGGCCCAGCTGGAACTGGAGCTGCACGGTTTTGACGAGCAGCTGTCGCTGTATCGCAGCGGCCAGACCGATGCCGGGCAGTTGAACAAGGCCTATGACATCGCCTGGAACCGGCTGGACATCTTCTTGACCGGACAAGAGACCGCGCTTATTCGTTCCCGCTACCAGGCCAGCGAGAGAGTCAGCGCCTTCTTTGAGGTGCTCAAGGAGTATGAGCAGGACGTGGTCAACCCCACCCCCGATTCAGCCCGGCTGGCCGAGATGGAAGGCAGAATGAACAAGCTGCTGCCTTCCATCCGGGATCTGATGGTGATGAACTTCACCGGCCCCTCCGCCATCAAGCAGCGTCAGGAGCTGCAGCAGTCCAAGGAAGGGCACGTACTGGTACTGGTCGCTCTGCTGGCCATCGGCCTGCTCATCCTGTTCGTGGTCTCCCGGGAGATGAAGCTGCAATACTTCCTGGCCTGGAACGACCCGCTGACCCTGCTGCCCAACCGGGCCGCCTTCATGACCCGGCTGGAGCGGCTGGCTAAGGGCAAACAGCCTGCCGACTGTACCCTGACCATCTGCCTGGTCGAGTTGAACAACTTCAAGGAGGTCAACGACAGCCTGGGCTATGCCGCCGGGGATGAACTGCTCACCATGGTGGCCAACCAGATCAGAGAGTATGCCCATGACCAGGCCTTCATCGCCCGCATGGGCGGCGATGAATTTGCCCTCTTCATCTATGGCGCCATGCCCATCGAGCACCGTGTTCCCTATCTTGTCCGGCTGCTGGATGAATTGAGGCCCACCGTCTTTCAGGCTGATCCGGCACATCGGGTGCGCGTCAGCATGGGAATAAGCCAGCACCCCATCACGGCCCACAAGATCGAGGAGCTGATCCTGTTCGCCGACATTGCCCTCGCCAATGCCAAAAAGCTCAAGGAGAACCACCTGCAGGTGTTCAACCACCGGATGTTCGAACACTACAGCAGCAACCGGAACCTAGCCGCCGAACTGCGTGAACATCTGAATATCATCTCCAACAGCACCCTCTATCTGCACTATCAGCCGGTGATAAAACCCGGCAATGCCTACAACATGGGGGCCGAGGTGCTGATCCGCTGGCACCACCCCGAATACGGCTTCATCAACCCGCTGGACATCATCGCCATGGCGGAGGAGAACGGCCTCGGCGAGCTGCTCGGCAAATGGATCTTCAGCCGGGTCAACCACGACATGTCGCAGCTGCCGGCCAGCTTCGTGGACAAGCTGGAGCTGGCCATCAACCTCTCCAACTCCATGTTCACCCCGGCCCTGTTCCACCAGGTCAACGAGATGCTGCAACAGAGCCCGCTGCGCGCCGAACAACTCATTCTGGAGCTGACAGAAACCATCGCACTCGACGATCTGCCGCTCAGCCAGCGCATCTTCAAGGAGCTCAAACACATCCACGTACGCATCGCACTGGATGATTTCGGCACCGGCTGGTCCTCCTTCTCCTATCTGATGTCCCTGAGCTTTGACAAGCTCAAGATTGACAAGTCCTTCGTCAGCAACATCGAGACCGACCCGCGGCAATTCATGTTCGTCGAGTCCATCACCAAGCTATCCCATCAGCTGGGGCTGGTAGTGGTGGCCGAGGGGGTAGAGAGCCTGCATGAACTGCAGCAACTGGCCCATATCGGGGTGGACGAGATCCAGGGCTACTACTATTCCAAGCCGCTCTCCCCTGCCGAATTTTTCATCTATGCCATGACCCATCTTGCCCACAACACGGAAGAGAGCGTGGACGCCAGCTATCACTGACCTCACATCCCATTGCGGGCCACTCCCTCTTTCACCTCACCGTCTCGTTCCCACCAAAAACAACAGGCCCCACCGGTGGGCGGAGCCTGTCAAAGTACTGCTGCTCGATTTGCTTAGAGCGTTTTGCCGCCCGAGCTTATCACCGTCTGGTACCAGTAGAAGCTGTCTTTTTTAAGCCGGCGCAGGGAGCCGCCCTGCTCGTCACGCTCCACAAAGACAAAGCCGTAGCGCTTCTGGTAGCCGTTGAGCCAGCTCAGGATGTCGATGAACGACCAGGCGCAATAGCCGAGTAGTTCCACTCCGTCCTGCAGCGCCTCCTGGCACGCCTTGACGTGGCTGCGCAGATAGTCGATGCGGTAGTCGTCGTGCACCCGATCTCCCTCTGCCAGCTTGTCGAACTCGCCGAGGCCGTTCTCGGTGATCATCAGCGGCAGACCGTAGCGGGAGGAGAGCCGGCGCAGGGCAATGCGCATCCCGGTCGGGTCGATGGCCCAGTCCCAGTTGCTGGTCTCAAGGTGCGGGTTGGGGGCCGTCTTGTAGAGGCCGGGAATGCCGCTCGAGGGGGTGGTGCCCTTTTGCCCTGTGGTGTTGATGCGCTGCAGGGTCTGGCCGCCGAGCGGGTTGTCGGTGAAGGTCAGGGTGTAGTAGTAGTTGACACCGATGTAGTCGGGCGTCCCTTCCCGCAGCAGCTCGAGATCGCCGGGCAGGATATCCGGCGCCTCGCCGGTCTCCCGCAGGTAGGCAAGCGCCGCCTGCGGATAGCGGCCAAAGCAGTAGGCATCCAGCCACCAGAGGTTGGTGAACTCCTCGGCGTTTTCAAACGCCAGCATGTCTTTGGGATCGCACGACGCCGGATAGGCGGGCGAGTAGGCAAAGCTTGGGCCGATCAGCCCCCCCGGCACATGCTGGCGGAACGCCTTGATGACCCGGGCGTTGGCCAGAAACGCGATGTGGTTGGCGGCAAAGAAGCGCTTGCGATCCTGCACTGCGGGCGGGTGAGTGCCGAGCTGATAGGCGTTGGTCAGGTTGTAGTTCTGCTCGTTGAGCGACACCCAGTACTTCACCTTGCCGGCAAAACGCTGATACAGGGTCACGCAGTAGCGCTCGAAATCCTCGATGATGCGTCGGTCTTCCCAGCCGCCGTATTCATCCTGCAGCGCCTGGGGCAAGTCCCAGTGATAAAGGGTGAGCACCGGCTCTATCTGATGCGCCAGCAGGGTATCGATGAGTTTCTCGTAAAAGGCCAGCCCCGCCTCGTTTACCTCGCCGCGGCCGGTGGGGTAGATGCGCGGCCAGCTCACCGAGAAGCGGTAGGCCTTGAGCCCCATTTCCGCCATCAGCGCCACGTCCTCCTCCATGCGGTGATAGTGATCCACCGCCACGTCGCCGTTGCTGCCCTCAAAGGTCTTGCCCGGCAACTTGGTGAACAGATCCCACACCGAGGGGCCCTTGCCATCGGCGTTCCAGGCCCCTTCCACCTGGTAGGCGGCGGAGGCGGCGCCCCATAGAAAATCGCTCGGGAAGTCGTTGAACTTGTGGTGATGCATCTGGGGTTGCTCCTTCTGCGGCGGTGGCACCTGCCACCTATATCGCGCCGACTAGCGGCGCCCAATGGAATTGGCATAAGCATCGAACAGTTATAAAATTCCGTCCAATGACAAATCAAACCATTCAACATTCCAAACAGGAATCATAGGGGCCGGAATGGAGTTACGGGATCTGAAAGCCTTCGTCACTCTGGGAGAAGTGCTGCACTTCGGTCAGGCTGCGGTGCGCCAGCACGTCACCCAGTCGGCCCTGAGCAAGCAAATACGGCGGCTAGAAGAGGCGCTGGGCGGCGAGCTGTTCGAGCGCAATGCCAGCAGTACCCGCCTCACCGTGCTGGGGCGGGCCCTTTACCAGGATGCCAGCACCTTGGTGGCGGCCAGCGAGCAACTCGGCCGCACCGCCCGTGACGTGCTGGCGGGCAACAGCGGCACCCTGCGCATCGGTTTCGGAGTCGCTACCAAGATCCTAGTGCCCGCCGCCATCGCCCGTTTTCGCACCGAACGCCCGCAGGTCACCATAGAGCTCAACGATCTCTCTACTCACCACCAGTTGCTGGCTCTGAGCGAGGGCAAGCTGGACCTCGGTTTTTGCCGCCTGCCCGCCCCCAAGGGGTGGCACTGTCTGCCGGTGGTGCGGGCACACTTTGTCGCCGTGCTGCCGGCCAGCTACGCCGGCGTGCGCGAACTGGCGGATCTGGTGGACAAGCCGCTGGCTATCTTGCGCCGGGACAAGGCCCCTTCGTTTTATGATCACCTGATGAACTATCTGGCCCAGAGCGGGCTGCGCTTTCGCGATATCCAGTACGTCAACGACTTCGCCGCCGGCATCGCCACCGCCGCCGCCGACATCGCCTGGACCCTGGTGCCCTCCTCCACCACCATAGAGCACCCGGATGTGCTGACCCTGCCGCTGCGTGATACCGAGGCGAGCTGGATTATTGGCCTCATCCGCCCGCCCCACAGCAAGGGCCCACTCATCGACGCCTTCTGGCAGATTGTCGCCGATCTGAGTCAACCGGGCCCTGCGTCATAGCAGGCTAACCCCGGCTGCCGCCCGATAGATGCATGTCGTGCTGCGCAGGCAGACAGTGAGCGATGAAGGTATCTAGCGGCATCGGCTTGCCGTAGAGATACCCCTGAAAGCGATCGACCCCTGCCTTTCTTAACAGTGCTACCTGCGCCGGCGTCTCAATGCCTTCGGCAATGACGCTGGCACCAATGCGATCTGCCAGGTCCATGATATTCATCACGATCTGATAGGCCATCGTGCTCCGTTCAATGTCCTGCACGAACAATCTGTCTATCTTGATGGCACCGATAAAAGACGAATGGATGTGCTTTAGGGACGAGTAGCCAGTGCCGTAATCGTCCACGGCAAAGCAGACACCGGAAGCTTGCAGAGATCTGAATGCCCCCATCAGTACCGACTCCGAGTGATGCAATTGTGATTCTCGCTCCACCAGCTCAAGACATAGTCTGGGTTTGTCTCCTCTTTCGAACGCCTTCAAAAACGCTTCGCAGGCTGTTTTCAGGGAGGGATTAAGCAAATGTGAAAGGGTAACATTGAAATTGATGGTGAACCCCGGCGGCAGTGTGACGTCAGCCACGCTGATTTTTTCGGCAACAAATGCCATCAACCATTCCGTCATAGGAATGATGGATCCGCTCCGTTCTGCCTGGGTTACAAACTCAGCAGGGCTGAGCAGCCCGTATACAGGATGACACCACCTCACCAGCACTTCGCTACCAATTACCGCTTGTGACCGACTATCAACCACGGGTTGGAGATAGGGTATGAATTCATGGTTGGCAATCCCCTTGCGTATATCGATCTCAGTGAAATCAATGCCGACAAGCCAGTGCCGTATCAGCATATATGCAACAAGCGAGAGAATCATGATGGCCACCATCAACCAGCCATAGCTATCCATCATGGCCATGATGATATAGAGGTCACCTTCAATATAAGGAACAATACCAAAACCGTATTTATCTGAGTGACTCAATACGGTAGCAGGGGGAGCTCTCTCAATCTGCAGCCCCGTCCCCTGCAACAACTGAGTGTCATGTATCGTGTCTATGGTCAGTTTATAATTGACGATATTGCTCAGTCTATTGTTGTCGGCAATCAGATCCGCTATATATCTTGCATCGATGAAGGCCATGATGCTGCCACTTGGGCCATGTCGAGAGAGCAAAAATACAGGATGACCGAGTATGACATCAAGATGAACACCTTCCTGCCGTGCCGACGCGTTAAGCCTCGAGACAATACCAGCAATATTCAGGCTGTTGTCTTTGTAGGATGAGCAAATTTCACCGGATTGATCCAGAAAAGAGTAAATCATGGTATAAGCATTACGGGTTGCGGTATCAACCAACATCTTTGTCAGCTCGGGGCAGCCCACTTTTTTACTGCGCACCACTATGTCATCCATCCCCCCTTCAACCACTTGAAAAATATTGTTAATACCCAATATAGCTCGACGGGCATCTCTGTTGCTCTGCGCAATAATATCTCGTTTTTCATGATTGAATACTGCGTACATGGCAACGATAGAAAATATAATACACATCGCAAGGGCAACCGCGTTGCATATGCTTGCATTCAATCTGAACAAGCGGTGATAGTGAACCCACTTCACAATGATTGCAGGTCCATCAAGTTGACACTTCTTGGTCTGGCGTAATAAAAACCCTGCACTGCCCAACAGCCAGTGGAGAGCACCACCTCGCTCTGCCTCTTTGTTTCCACTTTGCTGACAATGGTTTTCATCCTGAAAGTCTCCTGCAATGACAACAATGCATCTTTGAAAACATTTATCTCGCTTTGCAACAAAGGGGGCGTATCAAACTTTACACAACTGAATATCCCACTCGACAGGTAACGCTCACGCCAGTCACCACCTCGCCAATCGAAGTTGTCCATCACCAAAATGACGCCATGTTCATGCAGTTTCACCAACGTGCTTACTGGTAATGCACTTGATATAAAAGGATACTGGCTGACTTCTATATGGAGCCTGACACCATGATCTAAAAATACCTCCGAAAAGTAAATCAGAGCATCCCCAAGCGCATATAACACTCTGGATTCTACTTTAAAGAATAAAGCGGTTGATTCTTCTCTCAAAGCATTCAACAGTGCATCGCTTAATTGCAACAATGTCAATTCGACAAGCGAGATGGCATCACAACTATTGTAAAAGGCAACCGCAGACTGGGTGTCATGAGGTCGATAGAACAACTCAGATAATCGCTCATCCGCAACAGCAGCACCACTTAAAGATGCATCCATATTATTTCTTATGAAATCGGCAGTGAACAACTCCTGCACAAGCGGTTTGAGCGAATGTATGATGGCTGGGTTGAACAAGGATCGGCGTTTTGCATTGAATGATTCGATTTGTTCAATCCCTATCAGCCGATAGGGTTGCAGATCAACACCCTTATCTCTGAGCTCCGCAATCAAACCAGACATAACTCCCCTCCGTGCTTTATACAATCATAAATAAGCCCATCTGAATCCAATAGCTGGCGCATACTACAATAACGTATTTCTTGATGATTTATCCTTTTTGCCTTTTTACACAGGTATGGCAAAACTGTCACCACAAAAAAAATATATGTCGTCATAACAATTCTTGTATATCAAGCCATTCAAGAAACATGAAATAATATCTCTCTAACGTTACTTTATTATTGTGGTCAGAGATGAAAAAACTTACATCCATAAAATTAAAATCACTCATCATTGCAAAAACAGTTGATGAGTTGCAAAGCATGAGCGCGGCCGCAGTCAAATTCAATTCTCACCAACCATACGTCAGCAAGATCATCAGTGATCTGGAGAAAGGTCTCGGTTTTAAAATATTTAATAGAGACAATGCTGGTGTGACCACCACCACAATGGGGAAAAACTTCATTGAAAAAGTGGATAACATTCTGATGGCTTATGGTGAACTGGATAATTTTATCGCGGGCTATAAAAACTCGGCCTGTGGTGAAGTTTATATATACGGAGATGACCTTGCCTTGAATTTCATCGCCAGCAAGATTTCACCTTGTTTGACGACAATACAGGGAGATGTCAGCATCAGACTCATTGCAACCCTAGGAGAGTATGCGCCAGATAACAATGATGAATGGGATCTGATTGTCTCTTCCACAATACCCAAGGATGATAACATCATTGTGAGAGAGATTGCCGAGATAGGCTATAACTGTTTTGCCTCACCAACCTTGTTCAATACCACTTTTCATGATCCCTCCTTCCTTAGCAAGGCAGCCTGTATCATTTGGGAAGATAACATGCTCCCGGCAAAAGATGGGAGGCAGTGGATATTTACCATCGACAAGCAACAGGTCAAAATTGATATCGCAGGCAAGATCAGTT
This sequence comes from Aeromonas sp. S41-2, assembly GCF_027705845.1. NCBI lineage: Bacteria > Pseudomonadati > Pseudomonadota > Gammaproteobacteria > Aeromonadales > Aeromonadaceae > Aeromonas > Aeromonas sp. S41-2. The sequence goes on from NZ_JAPDCG010000003.1 coordinate 509,461, forward strand.
GCAACAACATGTCAACCGCTATCGAAATGTCAAAAAATGGTCTCGGCATTATTTATGTACCCTACTACACGGTACAGGAGCATCTCGATTCAGAAAGGCTAATACCACTCTTCGATTACCGGTTGAATCATTATCAAAAGATATATCTCATTTATCGACGTAGAGACAATCAACCCTTCATCGTCAATCAGGTGATCGATCACATCACCGATTATGTGCAACATGCACTGCCGCTCACATGTTGATTATCTCGGTCTAAATTGCCTGACCACAATCCAAGAGAACATACATAGCCACGGAATATCTTGCTATCCCAGCACAAAGGCAGGTCGAACAGCGCCCCCACCCTGTCATTCTGGTGATGCCCGGCACACTCCACTGATTAAACCGCCGCAGCGTAAATATTTACACAACGCCACTGGTGTCATTGCCTGTCACCCGATGAGCCGCGAGCATTAGTGCCTGGATGAAGATGGCTCTGGCTGCAGGCTCAAAGAGCGGCCCTCTTCTATTGGGATATCTACGACTTTGGCCAGGAGGAGTGGTACAAGCGACATAACCGCCTGAGCCATCATCTTGGCCAGTCACGGCTGCCAGGCGGTCTCTGGCTGTGCGACAGGCGACGCACCAGATGTTGGTCTGAATTTGGCCAACAACTAGGTCACCTTGTGGAAAGCACAAGGCTTGTCATGGGTATGCAGGGATTTTTTGATCTCTTTACGATGACCACCGGGGAGCGTGGTGACTTTCCGGTAAGCCCAGATACAGTGGGGACTGAGCCAGAGATTCACAGAGAAGACTTCTGATCCATCCACACAAAGTGGATTACCAAGAGGTCTTAAGGGGGTGACTAGCTGTAACTTATTGAATTGCAGAAACAAGTGGTGGCCCTACCAGCCACATCCCGGCACTCGAGTCCCCCGCCTTGGCTGCTACCTTCCGGTCCTGACCAGGTCGACGGGTTATCAATGCGAGCCCAAATAAATCAGGCACTTGGGGATGGAACTGATTGCCATCACAGTGTTCTGAAACCTCAACAAGCGAGAATCCGCCGCAAGTACGGTCATCCACATCAAGTGGACATGCTTAAATTGGTAACAAACAGGCCAATCCTACCCGCCCTCTCCCGTACACTGCAAGCACCTCATTACAGGCCCCATCCCCTCCCTCAAAAGCTCAACAATCAACCCAATATTGAGCAAAATGAAATCTAATGGTAACTTTGGGTCTCACTTAAACCCGAGGTGACATATGGCTACGAACACAGGCAAAGGCTATCGACAAGGTTCCGTCAACGACCGTACCCAAGTTCAGAATCCGGTTAATGGGAACTGGACGAAACGCGATACGGATAGCGGCAAGTTTATCGAGCAGAAACAAGGTGGGGAGCCCTTCAAAGGGGTAGCCAAAGAAACCGACAACCGCCGGAAGTGAGTTCATCGATGACCGACCAGTGTTCTTGTGGCCAGCCCCTCAACCATTCAGTTGTGTTCCATCAAAACGGGCAGAAACTCAAAAGCTGCCCGAACTGTTCAGAGCAGGCTGGCGTTCATGTGTTCTATCGGGCAGGAGAATTCGGATTCAGACGGATGGCTGGTGTAACCAGGATACAATCATGGTGCCGTGGTTGCCGAGCCAAGCACCGCTACCGGCTTGATGCCTTGCATACCTGCTAAAGAAAAGGAGCTCTGATGTGAGCTCCTTCAAGTCTACTAGGCCAGAATCGCCACTGCCGGAAACAGCAGAAGCAAATGGAACACCAACAGGATCGGGGTAGGATAGCCCTGTGCCTTCCCTAGCGCCTCTTTCGCCTCTTCTGCAAGGTTATCGCTGTTGCGGTAACTGGGAATCAGGAAGAGCAGAGCCAAGCCAATGTAGACCATGACTTGGCTGGCCAATATCCAGGAGTCATAGCCTAGCTCCGACAGAAACTCTGATGTTTTGAGTCCAACGTCATAGCCGAGGCCAAGATCATTGGATAGTCCATAAATCCTTGCAAAGTGTGCAGAACGTTCAATGCTGATGAACCATCCGATCACGAATCCTGTCGCAGTCATCGCAACAGTAGCCACACCGATCATGCGGCTCAGCGGGTCTGTGAGTACGGCAGCCTGGAGACGCTTTTCGTAGCCAATAAAGACCAGAATGGCCCAGTGCAGAGTACCAACTACAACAGTGCCCATGATGATCCCAAACCCTGCGTTGTAGTTAATGCTCATCCCCATGCGAGGCAGCAGAAACTGCCAAGCGAGCACGAGAAGTGCCGTCAGCCACAACCCCCACAGGTGAGCCCTCAGCATGCCCGAGAGATAGGCGTTATAACTGCAGATCCCGCCCCGCAGATAAGGGTTGTTGTTGACCTCGCTTGAATTGGACGGAAGTTCTAGTCGCACAGATTGCTTTAACCAATCGCGATAGCGGGCCCACTTACCTGCGACCTGTGCCGATGCAGTTTCCCGCTGCTCGAAGAACCGGCCGGACTCTTGTTTCGTCTTCTCTTGTTCCATGTCGTTTTCCTTGTTGTCAAAACTATTCATTCGCCAGACAGTCCACGCAAGATCCGCTGCACACTGGAGAGACTGATCCCCGTTCGACGTGCGATTTCGGCCTTGGCTAGTCCCCGTTCAGCGAGTGACAGCACCTCCTCCCCTTTAGCCATGGCGGTCGGCTTGCGACCTTTGTAGACCCCACGCTGTTTTGCCATTGCAATCCCTTCAGCCTGACGCTCCAGCATCAGTTCCCGCTCAAACGTGGCGATGGCACCGATCATGGTTAACATCAGTTTTCCGGTAGGTGTCGAGGTATCGATACCCAGATTCAAAATCCTCAGAGCAACCCGCTTAGCGTGCAGGTACTCCGAGATCTCCAACAGGTGGCGAGTGTTGCGAGCCAAGCGATCCAGCTTGGTCACCATCACCACGTCTCCCTCACGAACAAAATCCAGCATCAACGAGAGCTGCGGGCGATCATCCTTGGCCCCGCTCACCTTCTCCTGAAAAATCTTGCTGCACTCGGCCAGTGCCTGAAGCTGGGCATCCAGGCTCTGCCCCACAGTGCTGACACGTGCATATCCCACCAGTGCCATGGTCTCCTCCTGGTCAATAGGGCAAGGTACACTGACGCGACCTGTCAAAAGGTCCAAAGGAACCCATGTGACCGGCAAAAAGTCCTGCTTTCGCTCGCGTTACATGGCCTTGGTCTATTGACCTGTGCCAGTGATACAAATGAAAACGGGCCGCTCCGTGATGGAGGGCCCGCAGGGGTTTTTAGGTGCCCATAAAGGGCCAGAGATATCTGTTTACTACATATGTTAGAGCTACTCGCCGAGGAGCCTAATGACAAAGGGACTCGTTTTTATCTGAATGGTACATATGTACCATGCAGGTAGCGTCACCCCATCCTAACGAATCAACGGACTCGTTATGACCTGAATGGTACATATGTACCATGCAGGTAGTCTCGCACCATCATGACGAATTAACAGACTCGTTATGATCTGAATGGTACATATGTACCATGCAGGTAGCCTCGCCTCATCCTGACGAATTAACGGACTCGTTATGATCTGAATGGTACATATGTACCATGCAGGTAACGCCACCCCATTCTGTCAGCATGACGGACTCATAATTATCTGAATAGTACATATGTAGGTTGCAGGTTCGACTTAATGATGTGTTGTACTACCAGGCATCCGCAATACCTTAGCCAATTCAGCCTTCTTGACCTTACGTTGCTGGTGAATAAACAGAGTGCCACTGGTCAATACTGCCAGGGCCAAGGAACTCAGGATCATCTTCTTCATTGGTATTCATCTCCATTCATGTTGTAGAAGTGTGGTGGCATATAGCGAGCCATCATCGCGTTGACGATGACCGATGCAAATGCCGTCAATGCCGCTTTCAAGGCATCGAGCAGCAGGGCTTTCGTGAAGTCGTTCATAACAGTCACTCTTGGGAAATATCCAAGTGGTAAACCTCCATCCGGTAATAGGTGAGAAAGTTCCTCTCCCAGAGCCGGTAGAGGTCCATGGTTGTGGCCAACGGCCGTTCTCCACACCAGGGGTCGTAGAACACCCCAGCGGCGAAGTCGAAATCCAGCGACTTAGTCAGCTCATCGGTGACATAGCAGAACTCCGTCACATAGAGGAGCCCCCAACTCCCAGCCCGTTTCTCCAGACGAATTTCGACCGGACGGTATCCACCAGTGTCGGCGGAATAATCGGGACTTCGGAAGTTGAGGGTCAGGGCAGTGGCATCGGGGTAGCTGCCGATGATCTTGTCGAACAGAGCCTGTAGCTGTTTGGATGGGGTCATAGCAGCCCCCTATCGGCAAACGAGACGATGTCGTGCTGTCCCACCACAAAGTGGTCGAGCACTCGCACGTCAACCATCTCGAGCAACTCCTTGAGACGAGCTGTGACAGCCTTGTCGGCATCCGAGGGATCGACCATACCAGAGGGATGGTTATGGGCCAGAATGACCGCTGCGGCGTTTTTGTTGAGAGCCGCCTTGACCACCTCACGGGGGTGAACGGTGCCAGCATTGATTGTGCCGAAGAACAGCTCTTGGTAATCGAGTAGCCGATGCTGATTGTCGAGCAGCATGACGGCGAACACTTCCCGCTCGTATTCACCCATCTTGAGCCGAAGGAAGTCTGCTGCCGCTTTGGGCTGAGTGAAGGCATGGCCCAGATGCCGCTGTCGGCTCTCCAGAATGGCCAAAGCTTGATTAATGATGTGATCGCCCTGTCCGGGGTGATCATCATAGTGGTGTGTCATAACAGTAACCTCGCGTCGTTTGGATACACGAGTTACTTATGCCAAGAACACTCCGCATTATTGATAAATTAAATACTGGACATTCAGGTATAAGCCCAGTGATGACTCACCCAGCACCCTCTTGTCAATATACCTCAAGCAATGTTATTAATTACTTGGGTTGATAATTCCAGGTAAAACAGGGATCTGTTTAATCCACATGGTGTTTGGCAACACATTCGACTTACGGCAATCGATATAAGCCAAACGAAACCAACCATGAGGAAACACCTATGCGTTATCAACACGAAGCACACAGCAGCTATTTGTTAATGAGTCGCACACTGGCGCAAAGTTTGCCCGGCCAACACAAGCTGAATATTCTTTTTTCAGATTGTGACCATGCTGGCACACAAGCATTGTGGATTGTACCTTGTGATGAAAATCCGATTCAGGGCCGTCTATTCGGTGAATTAAACGTAACACCGCAGCAGATTGCCAAAATCCATGAAATCATGGACTTTTATGGTGTTGATGGCGGTGTTGCCCAGAATACGATGGCTACCGATATGGCTCCATTACCGGTATTGAGATGCGTTGCAGATACTATCTTTCATTGCGTCAGATCGCGCTAAATTACTTGAGCTGCTTGCTATAACCCCAAGGGGTCCTTCGGGACCCCTTGTTCATTCAACAGTTAAGATTACCCAACCGATTACAACACCAAGCGAGGTAATTAATCTGCCGATTTCTATGCATTAATACGATCTTTTCTATGCTACCGATGATAAGAAAAGTTCATAGATATGCCTCAAAATCGGCAGTTGACCATAATCACCTCTTCCCCCTCCTGTTATTAGGCTGGGGAACAATGGTGCCAATTAACCCAACTTAATTCTGATGGCTCAATCCCCCCTGCAAGCCTTTGAGCAAGATATCCAGGAGTAGGCTCTGGATACGGTTGGCCGCCTCGGGTCGAGAGAGGTAGTCCAGCGACATGCCGTTTTGGATATCCATCCGCTCGATCACGGCCGCATCAACCGCCTTGGGATAGTCACCCAGCATGATGGCGTCGCGGGGGTTATTTCGCACCTGATCCATCAAGGGCTGGTTTTCCGCAATCTTGCTGGCCATCCCCTGTAGCCAATCCAGCTTGTCCCCATCAGTCACCTCTGTACCAAACAGATCGTTCAATTGCTCCAGGATGTGAGAGAGGAAGTCTTTCTTCTCCTCTTTTGCTTTGGCACTGCCGAGTGCCGAGATGCCCTGCAAGCCATTGCCGCTTGCGTCAGCTTTGAGCTTGAGATCCTGAGTTCGTTTGGCCTTGAGGTTGTAATGGCTCAGCAACACTTGGGAGAGGTCAATCTCGTCCTCCTCCAGTACCTCCTGACGCAGCATCGGCAGCAGGTGGCGGGCGAACACGCAGAGCCGTTCCAATGATTCATCATCAAAGGCGGTGATCTGGGAGACAAACTCATAGAACCGCACATAGCTGTTGAGATCTTTCTTGAATAGGTCTAGCTCACCCCTGGCTTCGGTCGCTTCTTTGACCCGACGTTCGGCATTTACCTTGTCAGTCGCAGACCCACCTTCCCGCTCGATGCGTTTAAGCATCTGGCGACACTCCCGCACAGCCTCACTGGCCAGTTTGTAACGCTTGGTGAACCGTTCGACAGCCGGTTTGATATAACCAGGCAAGGCTTCGGCCCCACGCTTGGGATCGAAATAGGCATCACTAAACGCCCCCACCTCGCTCCAGGTAAAGATACCCGTCGCTTTCAGCTTGTGGAACAGGTCATAGACCAGATTGGGATCGGATACGGTATCGAGGGTGGCTGTCTCAAAATATTTTTGGAACTCCTCCAGCACATCCTGCGGATCATTCACAAAATCGAGCACAAAGGTGCTCTCCTTGCCGGGATAGGTGCGGTTGAGGCGAGAAAGGGTCTGGATGCAATCCACTCCTGTCAGCTTCTTGTCCACATACATGGCACACAGCTTGGGCTGATCGAAACCGGTCTGAAACTTGTTGGCCACCAGCATCACCTGATAGTCCTGGGTATCGAATGCCTTACGCATGTCCCGCCCATTAAGCTCGGGGTTCATGTTCCGCTCGTTAAAGCTCTGCCCTTCCTCTTCGATGTCGCCAGAGAACGCCACCATGGCACGAATAGCACCATAGCCTTGCTCTGTTACATACTTGTCGAACGCCAGCTTGTAGCGAACCGCCTCCAGCCGACTCGACGTCACAACCATCGCCTTGGCCTGCCCTCCAAGGAGATTGGCCACGTTGGTGCGGAAATGCTCAACGATGATCGCCACTTTCTGGCCGATATTGTGCGGGTGTAGCCGCACCCACTTGGATAGCCGGATGCGAGCCTTCTTGGCATCCACTTCCTTATCCGCCTCCTCTGCCTTCATGGCAAGTTTGTAGGCAAGCGAATAGTTGGTGTAGTTCTTTAGCACATCGAGGATAAAACCCTCCTCGATAGCTTGACGCATGGAGTAAACATGAAATGGCTTGGGCTTGTTATCCGGGCCAAGCGGCATCGCCGGGTTCACTGGGCGGCCAAACAGCTCCAGCGTTTTACCCTTCGGGGTTGCCGTAAAGGCGAAATAGCTGATGTTCTGGCTGCCGCCACGAGCGGCCAGCGTCATGTTCATCACATCTTCTCCGCTGAGTTCCTCTTCCCCATCCAGCTGCTCGGCCATCAAGACTTCACGCAACTGACGAGCCGTGCTGCCGGTCTGGCTTGAATGCGCCTCATCGGCAACCACCGCAAAGCGAGAGCCTTTCAGTGTGGTTGATTCCTGAATGGCCTTGAGTACGTGCGGGAAGGTTTGAATGGTGACGATGATGATGGGCGTGCCACTGGCCAGTGCCTCGGTCAGTTGTGCCGACTTGGAGCCATCTCCCTCTTCCCGGTTGATGCGACTCACCACCCCATCAGCATGGTCAAACTGGGCAATAGTCTCTTGCAACTGGCTGTCGAGCACCGTTCTATCGGTAATCACAATCACCGAATTGAACAACTTCTTCCCTTTATCCAGGTAGAGCGAGGCCAGCTGATGGGTCAGCCAGGCAATCGAGTTGGATTTGCCAGACCCTGCCGAGTGCTGGATAAGGTACTTCTGACCAGCCCCCTCCTGTCCCACCGTGGCCAACAAATTCTGAACCACTTTCCACTGGTGATAGCGAGGGAAGATCATCGTCTCTTTCTTCTTCTGCCGCCCCAGCTCATCCTCTTCCACCTTGACCTCAAGGTGCAGATAGCGACTCAGTATCCGCAGGAAGTTATCCGGTTGCAGGATCTCTTGCCACAGATAACCGGTAGCAATGCCCTCCTCACCATTCACTGGCAAGGGCTGATCATTGCCCGCCCCACCCTCACGGGTGCCCTGGTTGAATGGCAGGAAGAAAGTCGAGTCGCCCGCCAGTTTAGTGGTCATCGCCACCTCGAACTGATTCACTGCAAAGTGCACCAGCGCCCCGCGGCGAAAACTCAGTAGTGGCTCATCACGCCCATTGGTCTTGGGCAGACGATCTTCCCGATACTGTTTCTTGGCATTCTCCAGCGACTGCTTGAAGCAAGATTTGAGCTCCAGTGTCGCTACCGGGATGCCGTTCAAAAAGAGGGTCAGATCGATACGGCCATCATAGCCATGGGGGCTATAAACCAACTCGGGCACCACCCGCAGCCGGTTGGCTTGATAGCGAGCCAGCAGTTCTGGATTCAAGTCATGATCAGGCTTGAAGCTGGCGACCTTGAGTCGATGGCCGCGATCTTCAATCTGGTTACGCAGCAACCACAGGGTTCCCCCTTCACTGCGTTTCAACTGACGTACCGCACCATCCAGCAGGTGGCGTTCCGGCTGTTCGTCATAGAACTTGCTGAACTTCTGCCACCCCTCCGGCTGGCTCTCTTGCACAAAGGCGATCAAGTCTTCCGGATAGAGTGCTCGCTCTTTGTCGTAGTGAGACGACTCACCCACCAGCCAGCCCGAAGCAGCCAGCTGCTCGATAATATGGTCTTGAAACGCCTTTTCCCGTGCTTTGTTATCCATTGTTATTCCAGTCATAAATAAAGATGGTCAACCAATATCGCTTAATCGTTCCTTCCCCAAGCGTCGTATTCCATGTTTGACAAACCATAAGTGCCGTGCCGAATTTTGGCTTGTGGTTTACCAAATCGGCCGATCTCTTCAGGTGCAGCGGTACGTGCCAAATAAGCGGCAATATCGGGATCGTGACAGGTATTTGGCAGCTTCACACCTGATGCACCCACAGGCCTTTTCGGGCAGCGTTGTTCCAGATGCTGTTTGTATTTCTTTTTACCAACGCTGACTTTGCAGTAAGGACAGATACATTGGCCCGGTGCAGCCTGGGACAACGAAGGGGCTGCCACCTCTTTCTGACTTTGGGTTGCGATAGAGGGATGCATCTTTTTGATATGTTTGTTGAGGTTCTTTTTGCCGACCTCAGTTTTGCAGTGCGGGCAAAGCATTCGGTCATTCGCAATAGGTGCCAAACTCTTGCTTTTTCTCGCTGCTGCTTTCGCCTTTTGGTTCTTTTCGCACTCCACTAGATGCTGCACTAACTGGGCGGGATCTACCGGTCTTTGGCAAAACTTACACTTTTTCGGAACAAACGCAGCAGAGCTAATGCTGGGTTTCATCGGCCCTAATCGGGGGGCAAACGTCCGCGGCTCACGAGTGGTGAGTGGTATTGGTTCGTTATGACTGGGAGAAAGCTCTCGACGAGCGGCTTTCCAATTGTGTTTGGTCACCAAGTGGACAAACAGCTCATCCTCACGAACTACCTGTTGGCATTGATTGCAAACCAGCTCCCGTATCATTGCATCCCTCTCTACTCAACTAATCAACTCGTATGTCCATCACGGCAACGTCTCAATCGCCTTGTCCATGGTCACTTTCAGCAAGGGCCAGTCGTGTGACCAGAAATGCTGTAGCTTCTTGTCGATCTGTTTTTTGCACGCCTCTTCGTCAGGCTCATCGACAGTGTGTTTTTTATCGAGCAAACGCAATGAGTAGACTTGGCTCCATTGTGGGCTTTGCCGCAGTTTTCGTGTCGACAGCGCTGCAACACCACTTTGCTCCACACGGCTAAACAGATGGTCACGCAATGAAGCATCGCTGCTAGGGCCAATCAGCAGTTTCAGCTCCAGCTTGTCGGTATTGCTTTGGATTTCAAACAGTACAACGCGGCCACTTTTGGTCCAGTTTGAAGAACGCATCCCCTTCCCGTCATCCCACGGTAAATGGGCGTAGCGAACCATTGTTCTTGTCTCACTATCGATCTCCCAACCGTGCTGCTCTGCGACAAGAGCGATAACATCCTTCGCCCAATCCCGGCGCTCGGTCCGGCCATCGCCATCAGCAGGTCTGTGCTCAAAAATCAGATCCAGGGCTTTCTGGTGCTTCTTGTAAATGCGGCGGCAGAGCTCCGCAATCTCGGTATCTTCCATAAAATATCGCTTGAATAGGGTGATGTAGTGCTCAATGCCGATACGGGCTGATGGCGGGATCTGGTGGCCATAATCGGTGACCAGTTCGCTCAGGCATTCAATTACCTGGGCATAGCTCAGGTTTAACCAGCCATCGCGACTGGCCTCGCTGCCATCGAGGGTCAAGAAGACAAAGACCTTGCGGTGCTCGGGGTAGCGGCGATTTACGGCCTGCTCATACCGTTCCAGCTGATTGCCGTGCTCACCGGCATCAATCTTGTTCTCGATAACAAAGACCTGGCGGTTTTGCTCGCTCACCAGCAGCAGATCGATACGATCTTGCTCACGAAATACCTGCAGGTCGTCGTAATCGCAGAGATCGATATCGAGCAGAGAGACTTCGCCACTACGCCGATCCGGCAAGTCATAGAGCAACCTTGAAAGCAGCGACTCAAAGAAGCGAGAGCCCAAACCATGGGGCTCACGGGGATTAAAGAGGGTGCCGAGAAAATGGGAGTGGCGGATCTCCTGACGCACCATCCCCATCGCTTCAAACAGGTTGAACTCGGAGACCATCCCCCCCAGCTTATCGAGCTCCTTGCTATCGAAGATCAGCTCAGTTAGCCAGCGGTACTGTGCGTCATTGCAGGTTGAAGCAATCGCATCAGTCGCCTCGATTTGCGGCATTGAACTCATGCTGCAGCCTCTTCTGCTGGCGGTGTCCAGCCACGCAGATCGATCTTGCCGGTGACGGCGGCAGAAATCAGGGCTGTACGGCGCTCATTCATCAGATTTATTGATTGAATTGCTTTTTTCTCAAGAATATCCAGTCGATTTAAACACTTTGAAATAAATGACGAGATTGCATTTTGCTCATCTACTGGAGGAATAGGGACTACCATCGAACGTAAGTCTTTATAATATATTGCAGCTACACTCGTTGTTCCCTTTGCAAGAAGGGCAAGCCATCCTAATGCACCTGAGGAATTAAATACAAACCCCATGAAATCTGGACTAGAGACAAAATCTTTTTTAAATCTCACTCTCAATAAATTTGAATTATACAGAGAAAATTCAAGCTCATCATGCCAAACAGCTACTTTCCCAACAAGGTCTAAACTGTTTCTAGTATTAAATAAAAAATCGCCCATGCTTAGTCGATGAGCGTCGTCAAAACTAGAGCCTTCTTCTAAACACTCTAATTTATCAAGAACAATACAGCCTCGACCTAAATTACCCATTTTTAAAAATGGGATTCCGTTTTCCTCTTGCCCACCAAGATAGTTTCCACCCAAATCAGCACGTGATACCAACAAACCAAATGGTACACACTGCCAATGTTCGGGAACTTGACCAAGCCACTCGATGCCGGAGTCTTTCATGGGGGCATCGGGGTTCAGTCCCTTGGTGACGGCGTGGGAAATCACCGCCTGCCGCTTCTCTTTCAGCAGTTCGATCAGCCGCTGCTGCTGGGCAATCAGCCGATCAATTCGGGCGGTTTCGTAGTCGAGGAAAGCGGCTATCCGTTGTCTTTCGTCTTGTGATGGAAGCCAAATATCAGCCCCTCGAAGAATCGCTTGGGTGATACTGAAAACTTTGACGCCTTTCACTGCATGACGAATAGCTGTGCGAAATTCTTTTGAGTCAAAAAGATATGCAAAAAAACGATGACTACCTTTATCAATTGGACGAACGATAATGGTGTGATAGCCAGCGAATGTTACAACGTCGCCTGTTAGCTGAGTGAAATTACCAGACCCATCGATATCTTCGGATGTATCGGCAAAGACAAAGTCACCGACATTCAGCACTGAGCTGGATGATGTTTTTAAATAATCTTCTTCAACACACCTCAAAGGATGCTTTGTTGGGTCCACTTCGAAACCGTATTTCGAATGTACTTCGCCATAGTTAACGCAAGGAATACCTTCATCACGAAGATTCTCTTTGGTAATAGTCAGCCCTTTACCAAACGTGAACATATAGCGCAATTTGCTCGTTAGCCAATGACTTGGCATATCCCCCAACCACTCCACTCCCGAATCCTTATATTCCGGATAGGGGTGATATTTACCTGCCAGCCCTTGCTGAGCAGTAGCAACGACTTCGCTCATGAATGCACCTCCGCCAGCAGTTGCATAATCTCCTTGGCTACCGCGTCCAGATCAGCGTCGATAGCTGCCAGCTCGCGGGGCGGCTGGTACTGGTAGAAGTGGCGGTTAAAGGGGATCTCGTAGCCAACGATGCCTACCTGACCATCGAGCGGGTCGGTTTTGCTGGTATCGATCCAAGCATCCGGCACATGGGGCAGCACCTCACGCTGCAGATATTCGTAAATGTCTTCCCCCAGCGGCACATTTTCGTTATCCCGCAGATCCGGGTTGGCTTCAGGCTCGCCTTTGCTTTTACACACTTCTGCGGCGTCATCCTGCTCAGCTAGATGGCTCACCAGCAGCTTAAAGGCCGGGGCAGGCAGCTTGACCTCACCCAGCAGCTTGGTCAGCTGCTTTTTGAATTTGTCGCGGGAGAGCAACTTGGCCTCAGGGAACTGGCCCAGGGCAGCCTGTATGGCGGACTGCAAGGAGTCATCGAGCTTGGCCCATCCCTTATCGGCGGTGAGGCTGGCAAGGCGCTCGGCATCCTGCGGATAGAACGCCAGTTTCAGCGGTCGCTCGATAGTCAGACGGCGATAGCCAAAGGCAGTGGTGGGGAAGATCTTGGCGATCGGGCTCTCTTCGTAGCGGCTATAGAGGCTGACGATCTCGCTTAACGCCTCATCGCTCAGCTGTTTGCGCTTGGAACCCAACGATTTACGCATAGGACTGTGCATATCGCTGGCGTTGATCAGCAGCACCTTGCCCTTACGCTCGGCCGGTTTGTGGTTGGAGAGTACCCAGATATAGGTGGCAATGCCGGTGTTGTAGAACATATCGGTGGGCAGGGCCACCAACGCATCCAGTAGGTCGTGCTCGAGGATATAACGACGGATCTCGCTCTCGCCACTGCCTGCCCCACCGGTAAAGAGCGGTGAGCCGTTGAGGATAATCCCGATCTTGGAACCCGTACACTCGGCCGTGGGTTGCTGCATCTTGGCGATAAGGTGCATCAGGAACAGTAAGGAGCCGTCAGATACCCGTGGCAAGCCTGGGCCAAAGCGGCCGTTAAAGCCCAGCTTGGTCGCTTCATCCCGCACCTGTTTTTCGACCTTTTTCCAGTCCACCCCGAATGGCGGGTTAGAGAGGCAGTAATCAAAGGTCTTGAAGGGCAGCTGGTCATCAGAGAGGGTATTGCCCAGCTTGATGTTACTTATCTCCTGCCCCTTGATCAGCATGTCGGCCTTACAAATGGCGTAGGACTCGGGGTTGAGCTCCTGACCAAAGGTGGCCAGCCGTGCGGCGGGATTCAGCTCGTGCAGATACTCCATGCCGCAAGAGAGAAAGCCACCAGTCCCCGCGGTGGGGTCATAGATGGAACGCACAATGCCCGGCTTGCCGAGCGCCTCGTCATCACCTGCAAACACCAGGGAAGTGGTGAGCCGCACGATATCGCGAGGGGTAAAGTGTTCACCGGCTGTCTCGTTGGAGCTTTCCGCAAAACGGCGGATCAGCTCTTCAAACACCAGACCCATGTGGTAGTTGTCTACCGCTTCCGGGGAGAGATCCACGTTGGCAAAGGAGCGAACCACCTTGTAGAGCAGGTCGGCATCTTCCAACAAGTTGATGCTGGCATCGAAATTGAAGTGCTCGAAGATCTCACGGGCATCCTTGGAGAATGCTCGCACGTAGGCATCCAGGTTATCGCCCACATGGGTTTCACCCAGCTTGGCCAGTTCCAGCGGCGAACTGTTGTAGAAGGCGTGGCCGCTGGCATTGAGCAGCAGCTTCTCTTTGGCCAGCTCCGGCATGGCTTTGGTGGTATCCACCATGGCAAGCACCTGGGCCTTGCTTGGTGCCAGCACACACTCAAGACGACGCAGTACGGTAAAGGGCAGGATGATGCGGCCATACTGGGACTGTTTGAAATCACCGCGAAGCAGGTCGGCAACCGACCAGATCAGGCTAGCCAGGGAAGAGATATTAGTGGTCATTGGGATTCTCAAAACATGGGGAACTGCCGAGGCATATTCAGGACCAAACGGAAATGCGGGCAGTTTACCACAGGGGACTGGCTATGGGCGTGATCCCAACCGTTATCCTCAACCCTTTCTTCCCCACTTTGGCCACCAAACCGAATACCCTGCCGTATTTTCATACTGACACGCCGATTTTGTGCTGGCTTACATCCCTATTAACAAAGCGAAATCAGCCTAAAAAGACGTACTTTCTGCCAATTTTCGGGCTAATTAAGAGAACCTTTCATTTAGTTAACCACATGAAAAAGTTATGAAATATGCTCAAAAAATGGCACGTAAACCCGATGGCTTACATCTCGCTTTGGCAAGGTGAAAGTGTCGAATACATGGAAAAAGAAGAAGGGACTCATAGGTGTAAGTTGAGGGGCTTCTACGGCTAAACCCTTACCCTAACTAGAACGCTGCATCTCGTTTTTGTATATGCAGCTTTTTTGAAGCCGAGCGAAGAAGGCTAGGATTATCAAATCTCACCTCAAATTGCAAACCCTCCGTTTCGGATGTTTGATCTCAAAAACAGTATAAAGGCAGCAAAAGCAATGCTTTCACTCTTGTTGTGTATCCATCCCTGAGTATATTTCGACCTTGTGTTGGGTAATTTACGTCCCCGTGGCCATGAAGCCAGCTCCCATGATGGATTCCTGGTGGTCACTACCTCAGCATCTGGCAACCCTTTGTTCGAACGTAGACGGACCGCCGATCAGCCTTTGAGATGGCAGATCTAGCCAGTCAAACAATGAGTTATTAATTGATTGTCAAACTGGAGAGAAATCATGTCTCAACATACAAATTGCGATCTCGAGTTCGCTTTGGCCGAAGCTGGCTACCCGCTCAACTTCGAACTTGCCGATATCAAGGCTAAATTCTCTATTCTTGATGTCACTTCAGCCCTTACAGGGCAAGACGTAGAACAACTTGGTGAGATCTATCGACTGGATGATCGCAGTTGCCCACTGTGCGGACATAACGATTGTTTCACCTTATATCCTGAAACAAATAGCTTTCACTGTTTTAGCTGTGAAGAGAATGGTGATGTCCTCGACCTCATCGTCAAATACAAGCAAGCCCCAAATGTCTACGATGCTGCTCGCCTGCTGCTACTGGGAGAACTGGAGGCTAGTCCCACTACACCCAAGGTCGTACCTTTGGAACAACCGGTCTACACAGCTCCACCAGCTCGCCTGCAGGAGCTATTCAATCTGGCTGCCCGCCACTATCAAACTCGTCTGGACATTGAGGAGCTGGTGGAACTCCGTGGCCATTCTGAGGAGGTGCTAGTAGGGCTGGACATCGGTTTCTCCGGTGGCCTGAACAAAGCGTTGCGGGATGCAGGCTTTTCCCAAGAAGAACGGCTGGCATCCGGTCTGGTCAAGCCCCGCAAGAATGCCCCTGACCAACTTCATGACTTCTTTCCGAGCGGTGTCTATGTGTTCCCGCACTTCGACCGCAACGGACAAGTCAGTCGCTTCACCTTCAAGGACCCAAACAAGCAGCACCAGTTCCAACTGCCGAGCCGCAACTGGCTTAACGGGGTTCAGTTCTACGGGGAAGAGAGTCTAAATGCCCCCGGCCCTGTCGCCCTGGTCGAGGGAGAGAATGACCGGCTGTCGCTGGTGGATGCCGGTTGGCCAGGTCCCGCACTAGCAACCATCGGGACACTGTCACAAGCCCAGTTGGAGTGGCTTGGACGTGAACTGGCCGACCGAGATGTCATGACCTTCTTCGACACTGACGAAGCTGGCGACAAGTACCGCACCAAGGTGGCTCGGCTCGGCCTCAAACTGACTCAGGTCAAACTGCCAGATAGTGTGAAGGACATAGACGAGTATCTGCACGGCGACAATCCACTCCCTCTGCAGGAGCTGGTAGCAGCATTTACTCTGAGAGAACTTGTAGTTGAAGCCACGGGTACACAAGATGATGATCTGCAACCAGAATCCGTCACAATTGTCCCACGTCAGTCCATCTTGGCAGTCGAGTTCCACGACAGCCGAAACGCTGAACGGCTTGTTGAACTATGCGGCCATGACCTCAAGTATGTGCCCGAGTTTGGCAGTTTCCTCTGTTTCAATGGGACCTACTGGGAACTGGACAACCAAACCCCTTTGCTCATGGCCAAACAAGTAGGAGAAGAACTCCACCAGATTGCAAAGCAGCTACTCGATACTGCCAAAGAGAAGGATGACGAGAAGGCCATGGAATGGGGCAAGATGGTTCGCAGCTATGGCACCCGTTGCCTCAGTCGGGCGAGCATCCAGAACATGCTGGAGTTAGCCAAACCGATGCTGCAGATAAAACTCGCCGAGCTCAACGCCAACCCCATGCTACTTGGTGTCGGTAACGGGGTTATCGATCTGAACTCTGGATGTTTCCTTGCTGCTCGTCGAGCCCATTTACTGACCAGTGCCAGCCCTGCTGTCTATATCTCGGGGGCCACTTGCCCACGCTGGGAGCAATTCATCAGTGAAATCACCTGTGGAGATACCGAACTGGCCACCTTCCTGCAACGCTGTGTGGGCTACTGGATAACAGGCCGTACCGACGAGCAATTGTTGTTCTTCCTCTATGGTAATGGCTGTAATGGTAAGAGCACCTTCATGTCGGTCATCCAGCAACTGCTCGGGGACTATAGTCGGCAGATCAACAGTAACGTCTTGCTGTTTAACCGAAATGCCAGTACCGGCCCGAACCCATCGTTGACCAAGCTGGTGGACGCCCGACTGGTAGTAGCTAATGAGCTACCAGAGGGCTCTCGCATGGATGAGAACCTAGTGAAAGCCATGACGGGTGACGACATAATTGTCGCTCGGGCCCCTTATGCCAAGAGCGAGATGGAGTTCCGTCCCCGCTTCTCACTTGCAATGGTGGGGAACCACAAGCCTTTGATCCGGGATACCAGTCCCGGCATGTGGCGACGGATGATGATGATCCCCTTCAATGCAGCGTTTACGGGAGAGCAATTAGACCCATACTTGATGCAGAAGCTTCAGGATGAACTGCCAGGTATCTTGAACTGGGCCATCCAAGGCACCCAGATGTGGTTGGCACAAGGGCTGAAACGGTCGATGCCAGCAAGCATCAAGGCCGATGTCGAGAGCTACCGTGCCGAATCCGATCTAGTGGGAAGCTTTTTGGAAGAGTGCACTCAGCCAAGCAGTAACTACAAATGCACCATGGACGAGATCTACGCTGCTTTTAGCCGCTGGGCTCAGCAGAACGGAGAGTGGACCATGAGTAAAATCATCCTCAAGAAAAAACTTGTGGATAAGGGGTTCGAAGCAACACGCCACCGTAACAAGGCTGCAATTATTGGGATTGTGTTACGGGATGATGCATTTGATGCTTATCCAAGTGCATCCCCCACGCTCCGTCTTGCATCAAATCAGTAACATTTTCGGGGCCTGCGGGCCCCTTTTCGTTGTCGGTTATGGCACACATCACTACCCCATACTGAGGCGGTACTCTGTGCTCCTTCAACGTCATAACGTAAGCTGTGGAAATCTGTATCGATGGAATGATGCTTGCTAAACCATCATTGCTGTATCAATTTAGGTTCGGCGTGTGCGATACCAAGTCACTCCACCTGTGGGAGATAGCCGCTTGTCTACTTCGAAGAGCTGGGAACAATGAATGACCTCCCGCCAACTACTACATCCGTACAGCTTGGGAGATAAGTCTGGCCACCGTTGACCAATGCTATAAATGGCTTCGTTTAACTGTACCCAGCCGTTCTTGGCTAAGGAATGCTCTGCAAATTTCAGCTGTTGGATAATGGTGGTATTTTCCCAATTCTCGACAGGTTCACCCGGGATGATGCCGTACAAATAGAGACTCTCTCCGACAGGTGAGTTAATAAATTCAAGCAGTCTCTTCTTACTTTCTTCAAAAGCGATCAGGAGGGATTGTATCGTATCCCTATTGCTCTTGATGGTGCTTGCTGCAGTAGACAGATAACTGATTGCCTCTTGGCAACTGGCCTCCGAGTTCAACGTAAAGCGTGACAGGAAATGATGCACCAGCTCATTTCGCAACTCGACCAATTGTTTGAGCTTTTCGCTCATCCATTCCCCGTCTTCCAGACCAACGCTGATGCTGATGTACGCTCGGTTGTGTAGGGCATCATCAATTTCTTGCTCATCGCCCAGCGTAATTCTCTGGCTCCACTGACCAACCAAATGCCCCAGCGTCTTTCCAACTAAAAACTGGCGATAGCGTTCAATGTTGCCAACCAGCTCATCCGAAAATCCGCTCACCTTCATAGTGGGCAGGGCTGCTTTGAGCATCAATTCAAACTGCTGTAGCTGGAGGAGACATCGCCCGTACTCCAACGCAATTTGCTCTTTCAAGTCATTCAAATCAGATTGTGCCGTATCAGGCCTATTGTGTTCCAACGGAGCTCTTCCTTGTGCTCATTAGCATCCAGCTAATAGTGGCTATTTGAGTTGAAGTACCTACTAGATGTTCACCAATGTAACGCGTTCATAGTGCAGCTTCGATAGCGGCTTGTAACTTCTCAACTGCTACCCCACCACCATATCGGTCATAACTGATCGCTCCGTTGGTATGACCCAAGATCGCGGCAGCAAATTGAAGAGGAATACCTTTATCTTTCAGAATTGTCGCTACCGTATGTCTCAAACTGTGGAAATCTTTAGGCACCGGCCGGTTGCGGCTGAACCACTGCCCCCAAAGGTGGCTGTAGCCGTCTTGGCGATGAGGCAGTTCGACGAAGAGCCTTCCCCCCACCCTCTCTTGCACAAACGCCAGGAAGCCAGCCTCCAGCACCGCCGAATGGATCGGAATGAGCCGCTTGCTGTTGTCTGTCTTGAGCTTCTGGTCGGGTCTACCAGCCTGCACTTTGATACACCAGATGTTATCCACCAGCACAACATCATCGGCATAGAGCTGGCAGATCTCGTTAGCCCGAGCCCCCGTGTAGAGCCCCAACAGGGCTATCCAGCGGCGATAGGGCTCCTGCCTTTTCGCCCATTGGACGAACCTCTGCCTCTCCTCCATCGTGTAACCACTTCTGGCCTTGGTCTCTTTGACCCGTTGCAACTTGAGCCCTGCGAAATGGTTGACGATCCCCTCCTGATGGTTAGCCAGCCAGCTAAACAACAGGGAGAGCTTCTGGAGGTACTTGTTGATGGTGGCCGGACTCTTACCCGAGTTCAGTAACCCATCCTTGAACATGACCACGTCAGCCTTGCTGTAGCCGGTCACAGGGCGATCCCCCAGTGCCTCGATAAAGGAGCCGAGATAGTTTTTCTGGTTCTTTCGCTCTTTGGGAGCCCAGGATAGGGCCTTCTCCTTCTGATAGCGGTCACTCAGGACTGACAGGAGCGGAGCAAGCGGTTTAACCGCCCGAGCTACCGGCTTGGTGCTCGATTGATTTGGTGGGGTCTCTGATGCCTCAGCAGGCTCAACGCCAGATTTCGGTCTGGAACGCACACAGGCAAGCAGCTTGGCCACCTTGTTACGTGCACAAAGTTTGTCTCGGGTATGCAGGGATTTTTTGATCTCTTTACGACGACCACAGGGGAGCGTGGTGACTTTCCGGTAATACCAGATGCCGTGGGGACTGAGCCAGAGATTCATCGATGAGCTCCTCGTCGTCCACACAAAGTGGATGACCAAGGGCTTTAGGAAGCTAACTTATTGAATTGCAGAAACAAGTGGTGGCCCTACCAGCCACATCCCGGCACTCGAGTCCCCCGCCTTGGCTGCTACCTTCCGGTCCTGACCAGGTCGACGGGTTATCAATGCGAGAGGACCAATAGGACCACCGGCGAGGAGAATAGGCAAACTGGCCTCTCAATGCAACGGCTTTCTGCCCTCGCTTGTGCTGTTCGCCTTATTTTTCAACAATCTGGCCAAGGGTTCAGCTAAACAGCATGAATTTGGCACCCACCAGCAGCATCAGCAGGGCGAACGCCTGCTTGAGCCGCTGGGGAGAGAGCCGGTGCGCCAGCTTGGCCCCGACCCGGGCAAACTGGGTACTGGTGAGCACGATGCCGAGCAGCGCCGGCAGGTAGATGAACCCCAGGCTCCACTCTGGCAGGTCGGGATTGTTCCAGCCGGCGTAGAGGTAGCTGAGGCTGCCCGCCAGTGCGATGGGCATGCTGCAGGCGGCGGAGGCCGCCACGGCGTTGCGCATCGGCACGCTGTTCCAGCTCAGATAAGGCACGGTCAGCGAGCCGCCACCGATACCGAACAGGGCTGACATCCAGCCGATGACAGTGCCGGCGATGCTGGTGCCAAGCGCCCCCGGCAGATGACGCTCCGCCTTAGGCTTGAGGTTGAGCCCCATCTGCAGCGCCATGGTCCAGGCGAAGCAGCCGATGATGATGTTGAGGGTGCTGGCACTGAGCAGGTTGGCGGTCATGCCGCCGAGCCAGGCCCCGACCAGCATGCCGGCACCGAGCCGGCGGATCATCACCCAGTCGACCGCACCGGCCTCCTGGTGGGCACGCAGCGAGCTGAAGCCAGTGAAGATCATGGTGGGCAGCGAGGTGCCGAGTGCCAGATGGGTAATGATGTCGGGCGCAACGCCCTGGGCGTGAAAGCTCAGCACCAGCACGGGCACTATGATGAGACCGCCGCCGATGCCGAACAATCCCGCCAGCATGCCGGCGAACGCCCCCAGCAGCAGATAACCCATAAACAGCATAAAAATTCCTTCCGAGGCGGTGCAGCGAACAAAAGCGCGCTGCACATAAAAAAAGAGATGGCCCTTGGGCCATCTCTTTATTGTGCCGGTTAACTCAAGGGAATGGTACCGTCCATCACCTTGTAGAAGGCCAGCACCGCGCAACCGAGCAGGGCCGCCGTCATCCCCTGCTCCAGCCGGTTGAGGCCGCGCAGCCCGTGGTGCTGGCGCGCCTTCCAGTAGATGAAGATGCCGGGGCTGTAGAGCAGCGCCACCAGCAGCAGGTACTCGACCCCGGCGGCATAGACCAGCCAGCAGCCGTAGCCGGTGGCCACCAGTGCCAGGAACAGGTCACGCTTGCGCTGATGAGGTTGACCCGCGTAGGTCTCCCCTTTCAGCGCCAGCTTCAGCCCGTAGGCACCGGAGAAGACGTAGGGCACCAGCGCCGCCGAGGTGGCGATGTTGACCAGCGCCAGATAGGTGCTGCTCTGGAAGTAGATGATGATGAGGAAGGTCTGCACCAGGCAGGTGGAGCACCAGAGCGACACCTGCGGCGAGCCGTTCTTGTTCTCCTTGGCAAACCAGCCAGGGAACACACCGGTCTTGCCCGCGATGTAGGGCACTTCCGCCGCCAGCACGGTCCAGCTCAGCAGGGCCCCCATCACCGAGATCACCAGGCCGATGTTGATGAGCCAGGCGCCCCAGGGGCCGACCACGGCTTCCAGGATCATGGCGGTGGAGGGGTTCTTGAGGGCCGCCAGTTGCGGCTGGTTCATGACCCCCAGCGAGAACAGGGTCACCATCACGTAGAGCGCCAGGGCCCCCAGCAGCGCCAGCACGGTGGCACGGCCCACGTCCTTGCGATGGCGGGCACGGGCGGAGACCACCACGGCCCCCTCGATGCCGATGAAGACCCAGAGCGTCACCTTCATGGTGGACTTGACCTGATCCATCACCGAGCCCAGCTCAGGGGTGCCCTGACCCCAGATATCCAGGGTGAAGGTATCCATGTTGAAGGCGAGCAGGATGGCCACGCAGAACACGATGAGCGGTACCATCTTGGCGATGGTGGTGACGATGTTCACCAGCGCCGCCACCTGAATGCCGCGCAGCACCAGAGCGTGCACCGACCAGATCAGGATGGACGCCAGGGTGATGGCCACCGGCGTGTTGCCGTCACCGAAGATGACCTTGTCCGGCGTGTCGAAGAAGTAGCTCAGCGCACTGAACACCACGATGGCGTAGGAGACGTTGGCCAGCAGCTGACAAAGCCAATAGCCCCAGGCGGCGTTGAAGCCGATGAAATCGCCGAAACCGGCCTTGGCATAGCTGAAGATGCCGCCATCGAGATCCGGGCGACGCATGGAGAGGTTCTGATACACCAGCGCGAGGCAGATCATGCCGATACCGGTGATGGCCCATCCCAGCGCGACGGCCCCGGCACTGGCATGAGCGGCAATGTTTTGCGGCAGACTGAAGACTCCGGCACCGACCATGGAGCCGATCACCAGCGAGATGAGGGCACCAAGCCCCAGTTTCTTGTCCATCTCAATCCTGTTTAATTAGGCGGCGGCAGAGCGTCCGTATTCATACTGCGCGCAATATGGGAGGGGCTAGAAATCCGTACCCCGTGAAAAAGGCGGCAACTATATTGCATGACTATTCCGACCGCAATCCCTCGTACCGTCAATCATGCACCGTCTTGACCGCGCGCAATTTTACAGCACTGACCCCGGGGGCCTGTGAGCTGGTTCAAATTAAGAAAGACCCGTTGATATTTCACATTTTTCCATGACCTGAGCCCCGTTTTTACGGATCAGACCTGCATGAGAATGCAGCTTGCAGCCGAGGTCGGCAAACCCGGCTGCTGACAAACGTTTCAATAAAAATGCCCCTGCGCCGAGGGCCAGGGGCATCTGCAACAGAGCGCCGATATTCAGAGGCGCAAGCCGCCGTCCAGCTCGATCATCCGCCCCGACAGATAGTCATTGGCGAGAATAAAATGCACCGTCTGGGCCAGCTGCGCTGCCTGCCCGAGGGTCCCCACCGGGATGGCCTGCTGCATGCGGGCCATCGCCTCCGGTTTCATCGCCGCCGTCATGTCGGTGGCAAACACCCCGGGAGCGATACCCATCACCCGAATGCCGTGGCGGGCCAGCTCCTTCCCCCAGGTGACCACCAGCGAGGCCACCCCCGCCTTGCTGGCGGCATAGTTGCTCTGGCCGATGTTGCCGGCGCGAGCGATGGAGGAGATGTTGATGATGACGCCCCCTTCCCCGCCGGTGGCCATCAGCGCCGCCCCCTCGCGCCCGCACAGGAAGGTGCCGGTGAGGTTGACGTCGATGACGCTCTGCCACTGGGCCAGGCTCATCTTCTCCGTCAGCACCCCCTCCTTCACCTTGATCAGCATACCGTCGCGCAGAATGCCGGCACAGTTGATGAGGCCGTGCAGGGCACCGAACTGCCCCTTGATGGCGGTGAAGGTCGCCTCGACCTCCAGCTCGCTCGCCACGTTGCAGACGAACAGGGTGCACTGGCCGTCACGGCTGCGCACTTCCGCCTCGGTCACCTCCAGATCGGAGCGGTTGACGTCGATGAGAGCAAGTTGCGCCCCCTGCTCCGCCAGACTCAGGGCGATGGCGCGGCCCAGCCCCCTGCCCGCCCCCGTGATGGCGATGACTTTCTGTGTGATATCCATAAATGCTCCTGGTGAGATGGCCGGTGACTGTCGAGTCAAAGACTATCGGGTAAAAAGGTAGATAGCGGCCCTTAATCCGGCGCTGTCTTGTCCCGATAGAGCTCGAGAATGCTGGAGAAATCCTTGTTCCCCTGCCCCTTGGTGGCGTGCAGGTTGAACAGGTTGCGGGCCAGGGCCCCCATCGGCACGGCGCTGTGGGCATGCTCGGCCAGCGCCATGGCCAATCCTAGGTCTTTGACCATCAACCGGGTCATGAAGCCCCCCTGATAGTTGCGCGACGCCGGTACGTTTTCCATCACCCCGGGCCAGGGGTTGTAGCGCTCGAGACTCCAGTTGTTGCCCGAGCTCTTGCCCATGATGGTGGAGAGCACGCCCGGATCCAGCCCCTCCTTGACCCCGAGCGCCAGCGCTTCCGCAGTGCCCGCCATGTGGATGGCGAGCAACATGTTGTTGCACATCTTGGCGATCTGGCCGGCGCCGAGCGCCCCGGCGTGAAACAGGTTCTGCCCCATGCAAGCGAGCACAGGTTTGGCCGCTTCAAAATCCGCTTGTTCGCCACCGACGATGAAGGTGAGCGTGCCCGCCGCCGCGCCGGCCACCCCCCCCGAAACAGGGGCATCGAGAAAACGGATGCCGCGCGCCTGCGCCGCAGCCCCCACCTGACGGGCCGAGGCCACGTCGATGGTGGAGCAGTCGATGACCAGGGCGCCGAGCGGCAGAGCTGCCAGCAGATCCTGCCCACCCCGCTCACCGGCACTCTCACCCAGCCAGAGGCTGCGCACATGCTCGCCCGCCGGCAGCATGCTGATCACCAGCTCGCAGCCGCTCACCGCCTCGCGGGCATCGCCGGCGGCGATGCAGCCGGCCTCGATGGCGCGGGTCAGGCTCTCGGCCACCAGATCAAACACCTGCACCGTGTGCCCCGCCCTGGCCAGGTTGGCGGCCATGGGGCCCCCCATGTTGCCAAGCCCGATAAATCCAATCCTTGTCATGGTCTGTTCCTTGTGTGTGATCGCCCGTCAGCAGGGACGCAGGGGGTTGTTCCCCTCGGGCCAACGATAGAAGTCATCCAGCCAGGCCTCGCCCGCCTGCGGGGCCTGCCAGCGGGGTGATTTGTCCTTGTCGATGAGCAGCGCCCGCACCCCTTCCACGAAATCCCCTTTGAGCACGCAGTTGACCGAGAGGGCCAGCTCGTCGGCAAACACCTCGGCCAGCGACTGGCGCCGAGCCTGCCAGAACTGGCGCCAGAGGATGGCACGGCTGATGGGGCTGCCACTCTGGCAGGTCTCCCGCGCCAGGGCCAGCGCCGGTTCGGCCAGCTCGGCCCCCGCGAGGCGTGCCAACACCCCTTGCAGGGAGCGGCCGGCCAACAGCGCATCGATGCGTTCCTGGTGGGGCAAGAGCACGGGGGCCGGCAGCGTCTGACCAAGGGATCGCTGCAAACCGGCCAGCAGCCCCTCAATAATCTGCTCGCCAGTATCGGCAGAGTCAGACCAGTCAAGGGTGGCGAGGCGCGCCGGCAGCTCCATCCGCTCGCGGCTCGCCATGGCGTGATCCGCCAGACCCAGGCCGATGGCATCCGCCCCGTTGAAGCGGGCCCCGGTGAGGCCGAGCCAGAGCCCGAGCCGCCCCGGCATGCGGCTCAAAAACCAGCTGGCCCCCACATCCGGATAGAGACCTATGGTCACCTCCGGCATGGCGAACAGGCTCTTTTCGGTGACCACTCTAAAACCAGCTCCGGCAAAGAGACCGATGCCGCCGCCCATGCAGATGCCGTCCGCCACGCAGATTAGGGGCTTGCTGTAGCGATGGATGTGATGATCGAGCCGGTACTCCTGCTCGAAGAAGTCGCGGGCATAGCCAAACAGTGCCGACTCGCTCGCCTCCTGTTTGCGGTAGTAGAAGGAGCGGATGTCGCCACCGGCGCAAAACGCCTTCTCGCCGGCCCCCTGCAGCAGCACGCAGACGATGGACGGATCTTGCTCCCAGCGGGTCAGCGCCGCCTGCAACAACTGGATCATCTCAAGGCTCAGGGCGTTGAGGGAGGCGGGGCTGTCCAGGGTCAGCATGCCGATGTGGTGGCCATCCGCCGTGGGGTGGGTCTCGATGCGCACAAGCTCACTCATGGCGAGCCCCCGCAGACAGGGTATCAGCCCCTGCGACATGGCGGACCGCCATCATTACCTCATTCATCCTTCACTCCCTCACTCTTTACCGGCTTGGATTGGTCGTAATGCCAGCGTGGGGCCCGCTTCTCGAGGAAGGCGGCCACTCCTTCACGCTGGTTGGCATCGTCAAACAGGGTGAGGAACAGGCTGCGCTCGAGCGGCAGTGCCGCGTCTCGATGGCTGCTGCGCCCCTGATTGATGAGCTGCTTGCAGGCGCGCAGGGCGCTCGGGCTCTGGCGCTCCACCAGCTGGGCCATCTGGTGCGCAGCTTCCCAGGCGTGGCCCTCCTTCACCACCTCTTCCACCAGCCCCATCTCGTAGGCCAGGGTGGCGCTCACCTTCTCGCCGCAGAGGATCATCCGCTTGGCCCAGCCCGGCCCCACCAGTTCGGTCAGGCGCTGGGTGCCGCCGGCGCAGGGCAGCAAGCCCACCGAGGCCTCCGGCAAGCCCAGCTTGGCCTGCTGCTCGGCAATGCGGATGTCACAGGCCAGCGCCACCTCGAGGCCCCCCCCCATGGCGTAGCCATTGATGGCGGCGATGCTGACCCCGTGAAAGCGGGCCAGCGCCTCGAAGGCGCGGCCAAAGGCCTCGGCCACTTCGCGGGCGTGCTCCAGGTTGCCGTCGGCAAACATGTTGAGATCGGCGCCGGCACAGAAGAATTTGTCCCCGGCCCCGCGGATCACCAGCGCCACCACGTCAGGGCGGCTGTCGAGCTCCACCATCATCTGCAAGAAGGCCTGCAGGCTGGCGAGGGTCCAGGTGTTGGCGGGAGGATGGTCGAGGGTGATGTAGGCCACGTGACCGTGATATTCGAGCCTGATCCTTGTCATTGCGTTGTCCTTGTCAAAAAACCTGCCCCATGATGACAGAGTTGAATGGAGCCGACCTGCAGCTGGCTCACAAAGCCTGACGTCGAGCCACACCAGCCCCGTCGTCAGGGCGGGCTGCCGGGCACAGCGGCCCTCCCGCTACTCCAGCGCCAGCCCGGGCTCGGCCAGCAGGCGGCGGGCGATGATGAGCCGCATCACTTCATTCGTCCCTTCCAGAATACGGTGGACCCGGGTATCGCGCAGGTAGCGCTCGAGCGGGTACTCGCGGATATAACCATAGCCGCCAAAGAGTTGCAGGGCGTCGTCGCAGACGCGGTGACCCACATCGGTGGCAAAACGCTTGGCCATGGCGCACCAGGCGCTCTTGTCTGGCGCCCCGGCATCGAGCCTGGCCGCCGCCTGGCGTACCAGCAGCCGGGCAGCCGCCAGTTCAGTGGCCATGTCGGCGAGGCGGAACTGCACGCTCTGAAATTCGCTGATCGGGTGGCCAAATTGCTGGCGCTGCTGCACATGGGCCAGGGCATCGTCGAGGGCCTGCTGGGCAGTGCCGACCGAGCAGGTGGCGATGTTGATGCGTCCACCATCGAGCGCCTGCATGGCGAATTTGAACCCTTCCCCCTCCTGCCCCAGCCGGTAACGGGCGGGGATGCGCACGGCGCTGAAGTTCACCTCCCGGGTGGGCTGGCTGTTCCAGCCCATCTTCTCCTCCGCCTTGCCATAACTCACGCCCGGGGTCTGGGCCGGTACCATGAAGGCGGAGATCCCCTTCGCCCCCTCGCCACCGGTGCGGGCCATCACCACCAGCACGTCGGTGCTGCCGGCGCCCGAGATGAACACCTTGCTGCCGTCGATGACGTAATCCTCGCCATCGCGCACGGCGCGGGTCTTGAGGGCCGCGGCATCGGATCCGGCGCCCGGCTCGGTGAGGCAGTAGGAGCCCAGCAGCTCGCCGCCGGCAAGCCTTGGCACCCACTCTTCGGCCACCTCGGGAGGCAGCCAGCTGCCCAGCATCCAGCTCACCATGTTATGGATGGTCAGATAGGCGGTGGTGGAGGTGCAGCCCATGGCGAGGCGCTCGAAGATGAGGCTGGCATCGAGCCTCGGCAGGCCGAGGCCACCGTACTGCTCCGGGGTGTAGAGGCCACAGAAGCCAAGCGCCGCCGCCTGCTTGATGGTAGGGATGGGAAACTCATGTTCCTTGTCCCAGCGCGCGGCGTGGGGCTTGAGCGCCTCCTCGGCGAAGGCGCTGGCGGCCTCCACATAGGCCTGCTGATCCGGGGTCAACGTAAAATCCATCTTGTTCGCTTCCTTGTACTTGTTCGATCCGTTTCTGTCAGTGGGTGCGCCCGGGCAACCTGCCATCAGCGCAGCTGAATGGTCATGTTGGGGCCGCTGGGAATGTCTTCGTCGAACCAGCGTTCGGTGACCGTCTTGGTCTCGGTGTAAAAACGCACCGCCTGCTTGCCGTAGGCGTGCAGATCTCCGTAGAAAGAGCCGCGCCAGCCGGTGAAGGAGAAAAACGGCAGCGGCACCGGGATGGGCACGTTGATCCCCACCTGGCCCACCGCCACCTCGTGACGAAACTTGCGGGCAGCAGCGCCACAACCGGTGAAGATGGAGGTGCCGTTGCCGTAGGGGTTGTCATTGATGAGGGCGAGCGCCTCATCGAGGCTCGCCACCTCGAGACAGGCCAGCACGGGCCCGAAGATCTCCTCCTGGTAGATGCGCATCTCGGGCGTCACGCCGCGAAACAGGGTCGGCCCCACCCAGTTGCCCACCGGGTAGCCGGGCACGTCGCAAAAACGGCCGTCCAGCAGGCACTCGGCCCCCTCGGCGATCCCCGCCTCGATGAGCCCCTCCACCCTGACTTTCGCCTCCGGGCTGATAAGGGGGCCGTAGGCGGCCTCGGGATCGTGCCAGACGCCGGGTTTCACCTTGGCGAACTCGGCGGCGAGCTCGGGGATCCACTCCCGGGCACTGCCCACGAACACCGCCACGCTGATGGCCATGCAGCGCTGACCGGCAGCGCCGACCCCGGCCCCCACCAGGTTGCTGAGCACCTGCGCCTTGTTGGCATCCGGCATGATCACCATGTGGTTCTTGGCACCGACAAAACACTGGGCCCGCTTGAGCTGCGAAGTGGCGCTGCGATAGACGTGACCGCCAACCCGGGCCGAGCCGACGAAACTGACCGCCTTGATATCGGGATGGGCCAGCAGCGCATCCACCTGCTCGGCGCCGCCGTGCACCACCGACAGAATGCCCTTGGGGGCACCCGCCTCGGCAAACAGCTCGGCCAGCCGCATGGGGGTGAGCGGATCCTGCTCGGAGGGCTTGAGCACGAAGCCGTTGCCGCAAGCCACCGCCAGCGGGAACATCCAGAGCGGGATCATGGCCGGAAAGTTGAAAGGAGTGATGCCAAGGCAGACCCCGAGCGGCTGCACCCAAGAGTGACCGTCGACCCGCCGTGCCACGTTGCCCATGGTCTCCCCCAGGGTTTGGCTGGCGATGGCGCAAGCCTGCTCCACCACCTCGATGCCGCGCCACACATCCCCTTTGGCATCCGCCAGATTCTTGCCGGTCTCCTGAGCCAGCAAAGCCGCCAGCTCATCGTGATGCGTCTTCAAGAGATGCTGGTAGTTGAACATCACCCGGGCTCGCTCGGAGGCCGGCACCTCCCGCCACAGCAGATAGGCGTCGTGGGCGGTGCGCACCGCCAGTTCAATTTCCGCCGAGGTGGCCTTCGGCACCCGCGCCAGCAGGCTCTGATCCGCCGGGTCGGTCACCTCGATCCACTGCTCGCTCGCGGAAGGGTACGCCTCCCCGCCGATGTGCAGTGGCACGTCGCCAAACCGGGTCTGATGGTTGTTCATGGGCACTCTCTCCTTGCTGGCACATCATGGGCCGTTTGCGGACGGACCATGGGCACTCCTGTGACGGGGGCCATCACGACCGGGCAATCGCCCTTGCCGTCATGGCGCAACAAATTTACCTTAGACTAACAATCAATTTACGTTTACGCTAACGTAAACTTAAATCGCAAATGGACTGACCAGTTTGGCCCCCTGTTTCAGCTCGGCCGCCAAGCTGTCATCCCCTTCATATGAGGAGAGCAAGGATGCATGCAGTGATGGACGAGACCCTGTGCGCCCTGACCGAGCAGGTCGAGGCCTTCTGCCAGAAAGTGATCGCGCCGCGGGCTGGCGACATCGATCAGAGCAATGTCTTCCCCCGCGATCTCTGGCCCCGCATGGGGGAGCTGGGTCTGCACGGCATCACGGTGGCGGAGGAGTATGACGGGGTGAACCTCGGCTATCTGGCCCACGTGCTGGTGATGGAGCAGGTGAGCCGCGCCAGCGCCTCGGTCGGCCTCTCCTACGGCGCCCACTCCAACCTCTGCATCAATCAGATCCACCGCCACGGCACGGCGGAGCAGAAAGCGCGCTACCTGCCGCAGCTGGTGAGCGGCGAGCATGTGGGGGCGCTGGCCATGAGCGAGCCGGGCGCCGGCTCCGACGTGGTGAGCATGCGCCTGACCGCGCTGCACGAGGGGGATCACTTCGTGCTCAATGGCAACAAGATGTGGATCACCAACGGTCCGGATGCCGACACCTTCGTCATCTATGCCAAGACCGATGCCGCCGCCGGCCCCAAAGGGATTTCTGCCTTTATCGTCGAGGCGGGGACTCCTGGTTTTTCCACCGCCCAGAAGCTCGACAAGCTCGGCATGCGCGGCTCCAGCACCTGCGAGCTGGTGTTTGACAACTGCCGGGTGCCGCAAGCGAACCTGCTGGGCCCCTTGCACGGCGGGGTCAAGGTGCTGATGAGCGGCCTGGATTACGAGCGGGTGGTGCTGGCGGCGGGCCCCCTTGGCATCATGCAGGCCTGCATGGACGTGGTGCTGCCCTATGTGCGCGAGCGCAAGCAGTTTGGACAAGCCATCGGCGAGTTCCAGCTGGTGCAGGGCAAGCTCGCCGACATGTATACCCGCCTCGCCAGCAGCCGGGCACTGGTCTACTCGGTGGCGAGCGCCTGCGATCAGGGCCGCACCAGCCGCAAGGATTGCGCCGCCGCCATCCTGTTTGCCGCCGAAAATGCCACCCAGATGGCGCTCGATGCCATCCAGCTGCTCGGCGGCAACGGCTACATCAACGAATACCCCACCGGCCGCCTGCTGCGGGACGCCAAGCTCTACGAGATCGGCGCAGGCACCTCGGAGATCCGCCGCTGGCTCATCGGCCGCGAGCTGATGGGAGATAATGCATGAGCAGGATCCACTCCCGCCTCGACACCGCCAGCCCCGACTATGAGGCCAATCGGGCCGCCATGCAGGCCCTGGTCGACGATCTCAATGCCCGCCTGGAGGAGATAGCCTTGGGCGGCGGCGCTGCCAACAACGCCCGCCATCAGGCCCGTGGCAAGCTGCTGCCCCGCGAGCGCATCAACCAGTTGCTGGACCCGGGTTCCCCCTTTCTCGAGCTCTCGGCGCTGGCCGGCTGGCAGGTCTATGACGAGCCGGTGCCCGCCGCCGGCATCATCACCGGCATCGGCCGGGTCTCTGGGCGCCTGTGCATGCTGGTGGTGAATGATGCCACCGTGAAGGGCGGCACCTACTACCCGCTCACGGTGAAAAAGCACCTGCGCGCCCAGGCCATCGCCGAGCGGCTGCGCCTCCCCTGCCTCTATCTGGTGGATTCCGGCGGTGCCTTCCTGCCGATGCAGGACGAGGTGTTCCCCGACCGGGATCACTTTGGCCGCATCTTCTACAACCAGTCCCGCATGTCGGCCCAGAACATCCCCCAGCTGGCGGTGGTGATGGGCCTCTGCACCGCCGGTGGCGCCTATGTGCCCGCCATGGCGGACGAGTCGATCATGGTCAGGGAGCAGGCCACCATCTTTCTGGCCGGCCCACCACTGGTCAAGGCCGCCACCGGCGAGGAGATCAACGCCGAAGCGCTGGGCGGCGCCGAGGTGCACTGCGCCCACTCCGGGGTGGCGGATCACATGGCCCGCGACGATGGCCACGCACTGGCCATCGCCCGCACACTGGTGACCCACCTGGGCAACGAGCCGGTAGAGACCAGCCCCGGCTATGAGCCCCCCTGCTACCCCATAGAGGATCTCTACGGCCTGGTGGGCACCAGCCTCAAGCGCCCCTATGACGCACGGGAGCTGATCGCCCGACTGGTGGATGGCTCGGACTTTGACGAATTCAAGGCGCTGTTCGGCACCACCCTGGTGACCGGCTTTGCCCGGATCTGCGGCATGCCGGTGGGGATCCTCGCCAACAATGGCGTGCTGCACAGCGACAGCGCCCAGAAAGGGGCCCACTTCATCCAGCTTTGCAACCGGCGCGCCATCCCGCTGATCTTTTTGCAGAACATCACCGGCTTTATGGTGGGAAGCCAAGCCGAGCGCGAAGGGATCGCCAAGCACGGCGCCAAGCTGGTCACCGCCGTGGCCTGCAGCCGGGTCCCCAAGATCACCCTGATCGTCGGCGGCAGCTTCGGTGCCGGCAACTACGGCATGTGCGGCCGCGCCTATGAACCCGATTTTCTGTTCAGCTGGCCCAACAGCCGCATCTCCGTCATGGGCGGCGAGCAGGCAGCCGGGGTGCTGGTGCAGGTGCGCCGGGACAAGCTGGCGGCCGAGGGCAAGAGCCTGAGCGAGCAGGAGGCGGTCGCCATCCGCGCCCCGGTGATCGAGCAGTATGAGCGTCAGGGTCACCCCTACTACGCCAGCGCTCGCCTGTGGGATGACGGCGTCATCGACCCGGCCCAGAGTCGCACCGTGCTGGCGCTGGCGCTGGCGGCCTGTCAGGGGGCCGAGACCGGCCCGGAACAGTACGGCATCTTCCGGATGTAAGGAGTTCACATGTCCGATCCACTCAGTCACGCTCTCCAGCCCGGTTTTCGGCTGGAGCGACACGGCCCGCTGGCCGAGCTGGTGCTCGACCGCCCGGCCCGCCACAACGCCTTTGACGCCGACCTGATGCTGGGGCTGCTCGACTGCCTCGACGAGCTGGCCCACACCCACGGCCAGGCCCTCGCCGATCGCCCCCACGCCTTGCTGCTGCGGGCCGAAGGCAAGTATTTTTGCGCCGGCGCCGACCTCAACTGGATGCGCAACCTGGCCCATGCCGATTTCGAGCACAACCGGGAAGACGCCCGGGTGCTGGCCCGGCTGATGCAAACCCTGGACGAGCTCCCCTTTCCCACGGTGGCGCTGGTACAGGGCGCCGCCTACGGTGGAGCACTGGGCCTCATCTGTGCCTGCGATCTGGTGCTGGCCGCCGATGACGCCCGCTTCTGCCTCTCCGAGGTGAGCCTCGGGCTGGTGCCCGCGGTGATCAGCCCCTACGTGGTGCGCGCCATGGGGATGCGCCAGGCCCGTGCCCTGATGCTCTGCGCCGAACCGTTCGATGCGGTGACCGCCTGCCGCCTCAACGTGGCGCACC
Source organism: Aeromonas sp. S41-2 (assembly GCF_027705845.1). Classification (NCBI taxonomy): domain Bacteria; kingdom Pseudomonadati; phylum Pseudomonadota; class Gammaproteobacteria; order Aeromonadales; family Aeromonadaceae; genus Aeromonas; species Aeromonas sp. S41-2. The sequence goes on from NZ_JAPDCG010000003.1 coordinate 542,616, forward strand.
GGCGCTGCCCACCGGATCAGCTGCTGGCCGAAGGACGCGCGCAGGCCCTGCGCCTGTGCCGCAACGGCCCGGAAGCGATGAAAGAGACCAAGCGGCTGCTGGCCGCCCTCGAGAGCCACAGCGCCAGCCTGCACGAAGAGAAAACTGTCGAGACCATCGCCCGGGTACGGGTCGGTCTAGAAGCCCAGGAGGGGATGCAAGCCTTCTTCGATAAACGACCTCCCGCCTGGCGCCCCCGTTTCAAGGACGAAGCATGACTCAATACCACCCCATCAAGCGCCTGCTGATCGCCAACTGTGGTCAAGATAACGGGAGTGTGGATCAACACGCTTCGCACTTGTGCGCCTTGAACAACAGGGAGCCAGCATGACCCATCACACTCCAATTAAGCGCCTGCTGATCGCCAATCGCGGCGAAATCGCCGTACGCATCATCAAGACCGCCCGGCGCCTCGGCATTCACACCATCGCCCTCTACTCGGACGCTGACGCCCGCGCCATGCATGTGCGAGAAGCCGACGAAGCCTGGCATCTGGGGCCTGCCCCCGCCCGGGAGAGCTACCTCGACACCGGCAAGGTGCTGCGCATCGCCCAGCAGGCCAACGCCGACGCCATCCACCCGGGCTACGGTTTTCTGTCCGAAAACAGCGACTTTGCCACCGCCTGCGAGCAGCGTGGTGTGCGCTTCATCGGCCCAAGCGGCGCCGCCATTCTCGCCATGGGCGACAAGTCGGGCGCCAAGGCGCTGATGCAGGCAGCCGGCGTACCGGTGCTGCCCGGTTATCACGGCGCGGATCAGCACCCCGGCTTTTTGCGCGATCAGGCAAGCCTGGTGGGCTTCCCGCTCCTTATCAAGGCGGCCAGTGGCGGCGGTGGCAAGGGGATGCGACGGGTCGATCAGCTGGCCGACTTTGACGACGCCCTGACGGCGGTCAAGCGGGAGGCAAGTTCTGCCTTCGGTGACGACCACGTGCTGCTGGAGCGCTATCTCGCCCGCGCCCGCCACGTGGAGGTACAGGTGTTTGCCGATACCCTCGGCAACGCCATCTATCTGGGGGACCGGGACTGTTCGTTGCAGCGCCGTCACCAGAAGGTGATCGAGGAGGCCCCCGCCCCCGACATTACACCGGCGCTGCGCCGCGCCATGGGCGAGGCCGCCGTCGCCGCTGCCCGGGCCATCACATATCGGGGAGCCGGCACCATCGAGTTTCTGCTGTGCGGGGAGGAGTTCTTCTTCATGGAAATGAACACCCGGCTGCAGGTGGAGCACCCGGTCACCGAGGCCGTCACCGGCCAGGATCTGGTGGCCTGGCAGCTGGCGGTGGCCGAAGGCAAGCCGCTGCCGCTCACCCAGGAGGAAGTGGTGCTGCGCGGCCACGCGGTGGAGGCGCGCCTCTACGCCGAGGACGTGGCCGCCGGTTTTCTGCCCGCCAGCGGCCCCATCCAATGGCTCCACTGGCCGGCTGGCGTGCGCATCGACACCGGCGTCAGTGCCGGCGATGCGGTGAGCCCCTATTACGACCCCATGATCGCCAAGCTGATCGCCCACGCACCGAGCCGCAGCGAAGCCTTTGCCAGCCTGGCCGACGCGCTGGCGGCGCTGGAACTCGGCCCCTTGGTGCACAACGGCCCGCTCTTGCTGCGCCTGTGCGAAGAGCCAGAAGTATTGGCCATGGGCCACCACACCCAGTGGCCCATTCCCACCGATACCCTGCCCGTCCCAGCGCTCGCCTGGCCGCTCGCCACCCTCTGGCTCGCCAGTCGCGAGCGCGGCGCCTCCCCCTGGCAGCAGGCCGCAGGCTTTCGGCTGGGCCCCACCCGCAGCTTTAGCGCAGCGGTGCGCATCGGCGAGGAGGCCCGAGTGCTGACCCTTGCCGAGCGGGCCGGCAGCCTGCTCTGGCAGGGCGAGCAGATCCCGTTCGAGCTCGGGGCGGATCAGATCCGCCTGCAGCAGGCCGACAGCTGGCAGCGCTACCCGCTGCACGCCCTCGGCGAGGGCGACTATCTGCTGCAACTGGCGGGCAGGCGCATCCGCTTTTCGGCTGATGATCAGCATCATCAGCTGCACCATGATCACGAGGCAGGCGACGCTCCCGGCATCCTGGCCCCCATGCACGGCATCGTCGTGGCGTTGCAGGTCGAGGCCGGCCAGCCGGTCAGCAAGGGGCAGCCCCTGCTGGTGCTGGAGGCGATGAAGATGGAGCACGTCCTCAAGGCCGACCGGGATGGAGTGATCGAGGCACTGCAGTGCCGCCAGGGCGAACAGGTGAGTCAGGGCGCCCTGCTGGTGCGCTTTGCCGAGCAGCATACCGCGCAGGAGGAGCGCTCATGAGCCGAGCACAGGAGAGCCGGGACGACAAGGTCAGCCTGGTGGAGATGGGGCCGCGGGACGGCCTGCAAAATGAGGCCGCCACCCTCTCACTGGTGCAGCGGCTGGAGCTCATCGCCCGCCTGGCCGAATGCGGGCTGCAGCGCATCGAGGTGGGCGCCTTCGTGTCACCCAGGAAGGTGCCGCAGATGGCGGATTCCGCCGCACTGTTCAACGCCCTGCCGCGCAGGGGGCCGACCCGCTATGGCGCCCTGGTGCCCAATCTGCAGGGTCTGCAGGCCGCCATTGCCGCCTGCGCCGACGAGATAGGCCTCTTCACCGCCTGCTCCGACGGCTTTACCCGGGCCAACATCGGCATCAGCGTGGAGGAGTCGCTGGTGCGCTTCGCCCCGCTGGTGCAGGAGGCGCGCAGCCTCGGCATCAAGGTGCGCGGCTACCTCTCCACCGTCATCGCCTGCCCGTTCGATGGCCCGACCCGGCCCAAGCGGGTCGCCGCCATGGCCGAGCGGCTGCTGGATCTGGGTTGCCACGAGATATCCCTCGGCGACACCATCGGCGTCGGCACCCCGGGCACGGTGGCCCCCATGCTGGATGCGGTGCTGCACGAGATCCCGGCCGGCCGGCTCGCGGTCCATTTTCACGACACCTATGGCCAGGGGCTGGCCAACCTGCTGCCGGCGCTGGAGCGCGGCATCCGCACCATCGACAGCTCGGTGGCCGGGCTCGGCGGCTGTCCCTATGCCCCCGGCGCCTCCGGCAACGTCGCCTCGGAGGAGGTGGTCTACCTGCTGCACGGCCTTGGCATGAGCACCGGCGTCGATCTCGACCAGTTGGCCGCCACCGGCCAGTGGGTCAGCGAGCAGCTCGGCCGCCCCAACGGCTCGCGGGTCGGCCGGGCCCTGCACGCCAATGCCGAGCGGCTGCGCACCCGGCTGTGCCAGCCATCCCCGCAATAAGGAGCCCCGCCATGTCCAATACCCTCGCCCACGGGCTCGCCGGCAAGGAGGTGACCTACAGCATCTCCGAGCTGGCCCACGAGTTCGACATCACGCCGCGCACCATCCGCTACTACGAGGACGAGGGGCTCATCACCCCGACCCGGGAGGGGCAGACCCGCATCTACAGCCACAAGGACAAGATCCGGCTCAAGCTGACCCTGCGCGGCAAGCGCCTCGGCTTCAGCTTGGCGGAGATCCGCGAGCTGTTCGACATGTATGACACCGATCGCTCCAGCAAGACCCAGCTCAACTCCATGATCCAGCTCATCGAGGCCAAGCGTCACTCCCTGCGCCAGCAGCTGGAGGATATCCAGATGGTGATGGCCGAGCTGGAGGCGGCCGAGCAGCGCTGTGTTAATTCCCTTAACAGCTTGAAAACCAGCGCAGATTAACCGAATCTGGGATCAACTCTGCCTGCTGGAATACCCCATGAAACGCTGGTGCTGGTTGTTGCTGCTGCTCTGCTGTACGGCATGGGGCCACCCGCTGATCCGGGTCGGTGGCTACCCCTATGCCCCCTTCGTCGTCAAGGACGACAGCGGCCACTATCGCGGGCTGACCCTGGATCTCATCGCCCTGCTCAACGACATCCAGCAGGATGTGCACTTCGTGTTCGTGCCCACCTCGGCCCCCCACCGCTACAAGGCGCTGGCCCTCGGCCGCTTCTCGCTGATGTTGTTCGAGGATATCCGCTGGGACTGGAATGCCGATCAGGTGCGCATCAGCCGTCCGCTGCTGCTGGGTGGCGAGCGCTACGTCGCCCTCAAGGCACCGGGGCGGGATCAATCCTTCTTTGACAACCTGGCGCAACGCCAGCTGATCGGGGTCAGCGGCTATCACTACGGCATCGCCGATTTCGACGCCACCGCGAGCACCCTGAAGCAGCGCTTCAATATCACCCTGGTCAAGGACAACATCAGCGCCCTGCAGGGGCTGTTCAAGGGGCGCGGCGAGGTGGCCATCCTCAACCTCTCCTACCTCAACCAGTTCGACAAGGAGTACCCCGAGCAGGCAAGCCAGCTGCTGCGCTCCAACCGGTGGGATCAGCAGTATGAGCTGCGAGCCCTGCTCAGCCCGGACGCCGGGATCTCGGTACAGCAGCTGGAACAGTGGCTGGCCCGGCTGAAAGAGAGCGGGCAATTGGCAAGCCTTTGGACAAAGTACGGCGTACAGCATCAAGTGGCACCATGATCATGCCCTGAAAGTTTGTTACCCTATGCGCATCAATTGGAGACCCTCATGCCCAAGCCTCTGCGTGCCCGTCTGCTGCGCTACGCCCTCTACCTCTGCGCCGCCCTGCTGCTCTCCCTGCTTATTCTGTTATGGCAAGCCCCCACGCTGACCCAGCGCCACCTGCCGAGCTGGCTGGCCAAACACTACGGCCTGCACCTGAACCTGGGGGAGATCGACGTCGGCCTGCGCCACCCCTCCCTCGCCATCGGCCCCACCACCCTGTTCGATGACCAGCAGCAGCCCCTCGTCGCTTTTGAACGCCTGCAGCTCATCCCCTTGCTAGGGGAAAGCTGGCGCCAGCGCGCCCTGATCCTCGGCGAGGCTCGTCTCGTCAAACCAACCGTCAACCTGGTGCGACTGGCGGATCAAGGCAAAACCGTCCGCTTCAACCTGACCGAAGCGCTAGCCAGCCTGCTCGCGCCAAGTGACGCCGCGACCACCGACAGCAGCGCCCCCTTGCTGGTGCAGATCAACCAACTGGCGGCAGAGCAGGGTCACATCGCCTATCAAGACAGCCGCAAGCAGAGCAGCCCCGGCTGGGTGCCCAGCCTGACCCTGAGCGAGCTCGACCTGCAACTGCCGACCTTCTCCACCGCCCCTGGTCGCGCCAACCCCTTTGTGCTCGCCGCCACCCTCAACCAGCAGAGCCCGCTCAAGGCAAGCGGTGAGCTCGACATCATGAGCGGCGCCGGCAAGGGTAAGATCAGCCTCGGCAAGCTGGCGCTCGCCCCCTTCGCCCCGCTCTGGGCCCCTTATCTCGACGTCAAGCTGGCCAAGGGCGAGGCCAACGCCGAGCTGGCCTACCAGATAGTCGAGGGCAAGCAGGGGCTGAGCTGGCAACTATCCAAGGGCAAGTTGACCCTCAATGACTGGCAGCTCCAGCGTCGCAAGGGCGGCGAATTTGCCCGCTTCAAGCAGCTGGCGCTGACCGGCATCGCGCTCGACGGCAACAAGCAGGCGCTGCAGATCGACCGGCTGGAGCTCAAGGCACCGGCCGTCAGCGCGGTGCTCGATGCCAACCAGCAGCTGGATCTGGCGACCCTGCTGATCCCCCAGCCGCCGGTCAACACCAGTAAAGCCGCCAAACCGGCGGCGCCGGGCAAACCCTGGCGCTGGAGCCTCAAGCAGACTCGCATCGAACAGGGCCAGCTCAAGCTGACCGAATCGAGCAGCGGGAAACCGCTACTGCGCGATCTCTCCGCCCTGACGCTGGCGCTGGGTCCGCTGGGCAGCCAGAGCGGACAGAGCGCCCCGCTCACCTTGAGCGGGGCGCTCAACAACCAGGCGAAACTGGACTTTGACGGCGACCTCGCCCTCACCCCCTTCAGCCTCAACGGCGAGATCAAGCAACAGGGCCTGCCGCTCAGCTGGGCCCAACCCTATCTGCAGGATCTGCTGCGCATCAGCGTGCGCGACGGCCAGCTTGCCAGTCGCACCAAGCTGGCGCTGGCCACCGATGCCAAGGGGACATTGAGCAAGCTGGAGCTGAGCGGCGGGCTCGATATCGAACGGCTCAACGTGCTGGATCGGGCCGACAACCAGCGCCTGCTGCAAATTGAGCAGTTGCAGCTGAGCGGCCTGCACTATGACGGCATCAGCCAGCAGGTGAAGATAGACGACATCCTGCTGCGCAAACCCTTCGCCCGCATCGAGATCAACGAGGACAGGGTCACCAACGTGCAGCAACTGCTGCTGCCGCAACCCGCAACGGCCAAACCCGCCAGCAGCGATCCGGCCCCCCGCGTCAGCATCGCCCAGGTCCGCACCGAGCAGGGCAATCTGCGCTTTGCCGATCGCAGCCTGAGCCCGGAATTTGTGGTGGACATCGCGGCCCTCAGCGGCCAGAGCCGCCACATCAGCAACATCCCCGGCCAGCGCTCCGAGCTGGCCTTCAACGGCAAGGTGGATCGCTACGCCCCGGTGACCATCCGCGGCGGCACCAACCTGCTGATCGAGCAGCCGGTGCTGGACGTGGCCGTCACCTTCAACAATCTGGAGCTCACCACCTTCACCCCCTACTCCAGCACCTACGCCGGCTATGCCATCGACAAGGGCCAGCTCTCCATGAAGCTCAACTACCAGTTACAGGGCAACCGGCTGGAGGGGGACAACGACATCACCATCAAGAAGCTGCAGCTGGGGGAAAAGGTCAAAAGCGAACAGGCCAAGGATCTGCCGCTGGGGCTGGCGGTCGCCCTGCTGAGCGATGCCAACGGCGTCATCCAGATGAACCTGAAGGTGAAGGGCAATCTGGATCAGCCGGACTTCAGCCTCGGCAACATCTTCTGGGACGTGCTCGGCAACACCCTGCGCAAGGCGGTCACCTCCCCCTTCTCGCTGCTCGCCTCCCTGGCGGGCGGCAGCGAGGATCTCGATGAGCTGCCCTTCCTGCCCGGGGAGCCGGATCTCACCCCCACCCAGCAGGAGAAACTGGCCAAACTGGCGCAAGCCCTCAAGGACAGGCCCAAGCTCAGCATGAATATCCGCGGCAAGGTCAACTTCAACGAGGAGCGCCCCATCCTGCAGCGCCAGAAGCTCGAGCGAGTGCTGGCCAAGATCACCGGCGGCCCGGTGGACCTCGAGCTGCTGGATCAGGACCCCGCCATGCAATCGGCGCTGGCACAAGCTTATGAGGCCCGTTTCAACGAAGATCTCGGGGATCTGGCCGATCGGCTGAAGCTCGATGAAGAGAGCCCGGCCCTGCGCGCCCAGGCGGTTCTTCTGCTGCGGGATCAGCAGCTCATCACCGCCAAGTCCCTGCGCAATCTGGCCATGCGCCGCGCCCAGAACACCAAGGAGTTTCTGGTGGACCGCCAGGGGATCGCGCCGGAGCGGCTGTTCGTGCTGGACAGCCAGGTCAAGGAGGCCGACAAGGAGGCCAAGGTGGTGCTGACTCTGGACGATTGAGCCGCTGACCTCAGCAGGATGAGGGGGATGCCATCCCTCTCATCCTGCACGTGGCACGCTCGTCTCCTCCTTGTAGCCGCTGCCACATGCATTCCTCGCCGCAGCCTTGCTTTACCCTTGCTGCAGCCAGCCAATGGCTATCAGCAATTCAACTACCGCACGGCCACGCCTGCGTGCGATGACACAGCCACTTATCGGCCAGGATTTTCTCACTCAGCCCCCTAGCCTTCGGTCGTTTCGCTCCTCAACCCCCTCAGCGAACCAGTCCGGCGCCTAACAAGTCCGACACAAAGGCCCCTGCTCAACCTTGTCGATGCTGCGAGCAGACAGCTTGGCCGTTTGCCTTAACCAAGCAATAAACACCTCTTGTCTGATGGCATATGAGGGCATTTTTTATCCTCAAACGTACTCGGGCTTGGCAATGGGCATCCCGTTGACGGCACTGCTCAGCCCATCCGCCCGAATTGTATGAAACTTTCAGAATCGTGCTGCTCAATACAATTTATCAACCTTGTCCGTACCATTCATTCACCTGCCATCTACCTGGATCGCACGAATGGTCAGTTGGGTAAAAAATCCCGTTATTTTTTTACCGTTTCGACCATTCCCCCCCTTGCCCAGCGCCAAGAGCCTGCCTAAAATCGCGCGTCTTTTATCAACCCCCACCTCTATTTTTGGAGAACGCCACGTGAGCGAAAAATTGGCCAACCCTGCCCCTCTGGGTCTGATGGGTTTCGGTATGACCACCATTCTGCTGAACATCCATAACGCAGGTTTCTTCCCCATCAGCGCCATGATCCTGGCCATGGGCCTGTGCTATGGCGGTCTGGCCCAGATCATCGCCGGTATCATGGAGTACAAGCGCGGCAACACCTTCGGTGTGACTGCCTTCATCTCCTACGGCACCTTCTGGTGGAGCCTGGTGTTCCTGCTGGTGATGCCGACCATGGGTCTGGCCGAAGCCACCCCGCACGCCTACATGGGCTGGTACCTGCTGATGTGGGGCATGTTCACCCTGTTCATGCTGATCGGGACCGTCAACTACCCGCGCGTGAAGCAGTTCGTGTTCGCCTCCCTGACCGTGCTGTTCTTCCTGCTGGCTGCCCGTGACTTCACCGGCAGCACCCTGATCGGCACCATCGCCGGTTTCGAAGGCATCATCTGTGGCGCCAGCGCCATCTACCTGGCCATGGCCACCGTGATCAACGAGCAGTTCGGCCGTACCGTGATGCCGATCGGCGATCACAAGAAAGCCGCCGCCGTTCAGCTCAAAGCCGCTGCCTAAGCACCCGGCCGACACAGCTGTCACGAAAAAGGCACCCCGCGGGGTGCCTTTTTGTTGGGCGCGATTTGCCAGGATCGCCCGGCTAGCCGTGATACTCGGGCTCCCCCGCCAGCAGCCGGGTGGCCGGAAAACGCGCGGCCGGTTGCTGGTCGAAGAAGCGGGTGAACTGCTGGTACACCGCCGGATAGGTGTCGCGCAGGCGCAGCGGATCGGTGAAAAAGCACTCGCTGCACACCGCAAAAAATTCAGCCGGGTGCGAGGCGGCGTAAGGATCGATGGCAGTAGGCTCGTGACGCTCCAGCTGCCCCTGCATGGCATCGAATGCCGCCTGCAGCGCACCGCTCCACTGGCGTGGCTCCATGCCCGCCGGCAGCGGCGGCGCCCCGTCGGCCTCCCCTCCCAGCATGTCGAGCTTGTGGGTCAGCTCGTGGATCACCAGATTGAAGCCGTCCCAGTCCCCGTCCTGCTGCAGCTCGCTCCAGGCCAGCACCAGCGGCCCCTGCGGCCAGGATTCGCCGGCATTCTCCTCTTCAACCTCGCTCACCAGCCCGAACTCGTCCTGCACCTGTTGTCGGCGCACCACCGGCTCGGGGATCAGGATGATCTCGTGAAAGCCCCGATACCAGTCGAGCCCCAGGTGCAGAATGGGCAGCGCCGCCTGCAACGCCAGCACCGCCTGCTGACGGGGAGTGAGTGACACCCCGAGCTGGGTCAGGGTCTTGCGGGCCAGCAGCTGCTGCGCCAACCCGATCAGGGTCTGCTCCTCCTCCCGGGAAAAGCCCTGCAAAATGGGCACCGCGGCCAGGGCCTGCTGCCACTCCAGCGCGCCAGGCCCATTGTCATCTTGCCGGGACGCACCACCAAACACACTTCGTAAGCGGGACCAGAACACGCAGACTCCTCTTGCTGATCAGACTGTTTTCACAAACCGTTTCGGACGCTCGACATACCCCTGCGCCAGATAGAAGCGATGGGCCCCCTCCCGCTTGAGGCTGCTGGAAAGCTCCAGCTGGCAGCAACCCTGCGCTCGTGCCCGCTCCTCTGCCGCCACCAGCAGGGCGGTGCCGACGCCGCGTCCCCTTGCACCCTCATCGACAACCAGCGCCGAGATCAGGCCCCACGCTGGTGCAACGTGCAGCGGGCTCAGCCAGTGCCACACCAGCACGCCCGCTATCGCGTCCCCCAGGCAGGCCACCAGCACCTCGCGGGCCGGATCTTGCGCCAGCCAGCGCTCGCCCAGCATCTGCGAGCTGACCGGGTAACCCAGCTGGCCAAACAGGTCGGCCATGGCGGCCGTATCCTCGGCACACGCCGGGCGGATCATCGCGATTTCTTGCTCCATCTTCATCCTTGGCCTTGATTTTGCTCTCCCTCTCCCGCCGCAGAGCACCGACGAAAGAGGAGATGATACCGGGCCGGCACCGCATTCTGTCCAGTTGCACCGGCCATTTGTTAATGTCAATTCACAAATTAACAAGATAACAACATATTTCGCTGGGAAGCCCCAACACAAATCGATATGTTAAAACCCGCGGACTGGCCAGTGGAAACATCCACCGACCCGTCCCACACCATAACGAGTGACCCCAGGGTCACCACCTATTTGAGGGAGCGGGGCACAGACCCCGCCAACAAGACAGCACAACAAAGGAGTTGTTGTACATGAATGAGATCGTCAATGCCATCAATGGTGTTATTTGGAGCCCGGCGCTCATCTATCTGTGTCTGGGGGTAGGCCTCTACTTCTCCCTGCGCAGCCGCTTCCTGCAACTGCGTCACATCAAGGAGATGATCCGGCTGATGTTTGATGGCAAGAGCACGGATGCGGGGGTCTCCTCCTTCCAGGCGCTGGCCATGACCCTGGCCGGCCGGGTGGGTACCGGCAACATCGCCGGGGTCGCCACCGCCATCACCTTTGGCGGCCCGGGTGCCATGTTCTGGATGTGGATGGTGGCCTTCCTCGGCTCCAGCTCCGCCTTCGTGGAGTCCACCCTGGGCCAGGTCTACAAGGAGAAGATCAACGGCGAATACCGCGGCGGCCCGGCCTTCTACATTGAGAAAGGGCTCGGCATGAAGTGGTACGCCTGGACGTTCGCCATCGCCACCATCTTTGCCTGCGGCGTATTGCTGCCGGGGGTGCAGGCCAACTCCATCGGCGCCAGCCTGCAAACCGCGTTTGATATCGATCCGAACGTCACTGCCGCCGGTCTGGCGCTGCTGCTCGGCTTCATCATCTTCGGCGGCGTCAAGCGCATCGCCAACTTCGCCAGTACCGTGGTGCCCTTCATGGCGCTCGGTTACATCATCGTCGCCTGCGTCATCATCGCCCTCAACATCCACGCCCTGCCCGGCGTGATCCTGCTGATCTGGAAGAGTGCCTTCGGCTTTGATGCCGGCTTCGGCGCCATTCTGGGTCTGGCCATCATGTGGGGGGTCAAGCGCGGGGTCTACTCCAACGAAGCGGGTCAGGGTACCGGGCCGCACGCCTCCTCCGCCGCCGCAGTAAGTCACCCGGCCAAACAGGGCCTGGTGCAAGCGTTCTCGGTCTACATCGACACCCTGTTCGTCTGCTCCGCCACCGGCTTTATGCTGCTCATCACCGGCCTCTACAACGTGCAGGGTCCGGATGGTGCCGCCCTCTACACCGGCATTGCTGGCGTGGCAGCGGGCCCGGGCTACGTGCAGACCGCCATGGAGAGCATGATGCCTGGCTTTGGCAGCATGTTCGTGGCCATCGCGCTGTTCTTCTTCGCGTTCACCACCATCGTCGCCTACTACTACATCGCCGAGACCAACATCGCCTACATCAACCGCAAGGTGAACCGTCCCTGGCTGACCTTCGTACTGAAATTGACCCTGATGGCCTCCACCGTCTATGGCACAGTGAAAACCGCCGAGCTCGCCTGGGGCATGGGTGACATCGGCGTCGGGCTGATGGCCTGGCTCAACATCATCGCCATCCTGCTGCTGCAAAAGACCGCCTTTGCCTGCCTGCGCGACTATGAAGCGCAACAAGCCAAGGGGCTGGATCCGGTGTTCCACCCGGAGAAACTCGGCATCAAGAACGCCGACTACTGGGCCGGCCACCGCTCCGAAGACAACCTGGAGCAGGAGAAATCCGGTCACCCCTTCGAACCGGACCAGGATCGCAAGATCTCCTGATCGCGCACCACTCCCCAACAAAAATGGCAGCCTCGGCTGCCATTTTTATTTTTTCAAAATAAATAAAAATAATTTAAATCAATATATTATGCTCAACCCATGCCGTGGCTTGGGCCAGTTGGTGGGGCATTCGCACCTTCCAACAGTTCGGGGGCCTCAGTCGGGGTATGGCGCGGCTGCGCCGCATCAGCAACGCCAAAAGCATGCCGATCTGGTTGGCCCGCCCAAGCCAGTGCTGCAAGACCCGCGCTTTGAGGCGGCCCGCTTTGCCGCTGATAACGGCATTTTTCGCTGCTACCTGCACGCCATGGGCGGCGCACTGGCGCCCCGTGCCAAACACCCCATCAAGCTGGCCCACCTCATCGAGGAGCAGGCCAACAGCCATGGCGAAGATATCAAGCGCCTGATGGGCATTACCTCCGCTCGCCTGGGCATCAAGACCCGCCTGCAAGGGTGGGAAATTGTGCCCGCCGGCACCCATGAAGCCAGGAAAGCCGCCGAGGCTGCAGCGAGGGGGGTTGGGGTTCAGACGGGCGACCGCCCGGCACCTTGGAGCTCTGACAATAACTGTACGCGGCCGAATCCAGCGGCTTTCGCGGATCAGTTGATGGCAGAGCAGTGGGGGTTATCGCCCTTCTCTATCGGGCGTCTGCACTCAGGCGCCAGCGTCACGGCGGACGGTTTCACCCTCTGGCTAGAGAATGACCAACTGCAATCCAGCCGCCACGGTCGCCCTAGCGATGACGAGGCAAGGCTGATGCAGGAGTGGCAACAGGAAAGGGCCGATCAGCCTGCCGAGCAGGACCAGCCAGATGAATACGCGGTACCTGAAGAGGATCAGGACTGGCCGATGCTGGTTGAACTGTGCGGCAAGGTTTACCAGGCGCAAGGCCACGCTGGGGCGCACCACTGGATCGAGATGCTGCCGGAGCCCTATCAGTCAGAAATGTGGCGGGTGCTGGAGGTACTGGACACCCCAGAGTGGATGCAATAACAGAGCGACTGCAGCGAGGGGTGGGTATGAACAACAAACAAAGCGTAAGCTGCGAGGAATACCGCAGCCTGGATAATAACCTGCATCCTGCAGCAGCGCTGGCCAGCCAAAGAAATCAACCAATGGTTGGAGCTGCTTAAGGGCAAACAGCAGCACGTGGCCTGCACCATCCTGCGCCGCACCACCTCGCCCCACGCAACTGACCCTGCCGGCCATCGCGCCCGAGGAGCCGACTCCGTATCAGACCAAAACCAACCGCCCCACGGTATAGGTGCATTCCGTTGATGGCCGACCAGTGGGTTAGCACCGTGTTGCGGAAGGACTCACCCAGTGGTTATCGAACAGAGTGGCACAATTCGCAATGTCGTCACCTGCAGCCTGCAGCCCTTCTGTGTAGAGCCGGATAGCCCAACCGAACGTGCCAACTCGGGCGCCACCAAACAAACCTGCACTTAACCAGATGATGTCTTACCTGCAGCAAGTTGAGGAGGGAGTGAATTTATAAACACCAAAATATTAGCAATCAATTCCTGCAACCGCAGCAGCTCTAAGCAATCGCGTATATTCATCGCACACGCTTTTTGCTGCTGCTGTGAGTACCGAGACAACGTTATAATAACGGTCTTCATCATATTCTTTTGGGATTTCAAAGTGATCACCACCATACCTACCGCGGTACGTCTCCTTCGAAATAGCTCTTGACAAATTCCAGCACGCATCCTTTAGTCGAAGACTAATTTCATTTAGTGTAAGATCATTGAAACTTGAGAATGGGTCATTCCATATGTGTATAACATCATGGATTGAATCAATAAACTCATTTGACAGCAGCCCTGTAAATTCATTGCTACGCAAATTATTAAAAAGATTTCTCTTCAAGAATTCTTGAGAAATTATTTCATATGCACGCATGTCAAGAGTGTTCACTGGCACAGAAAAAGATGTAGAGCCTGAAATATATATTTTCAGTGACTTCCTATCAATTTTGTCGGCATGTGCCATAGCATGATGCTTCCGGCACAACAAAATTAAATTCTCTATTTTATTATTTTCACGATTTTGATCTATATGATGCATTTCTAAATATGTATGCTCATTGCAATTTCTTACCTCACAACGATGGCCAGCTCGAGTCTTCACTTCCCGCTCTAGTTCAGCATTGATGCGAGGACGTTCAGAGGAATAACGTTTATCAACCATTTTAACCTCATAACAACTTCAAAATAGTTATAATATTTCAGTACGCACAACAACATAACTTTTTATTATGTTTCCATCTAAATAAAATTATTAAAATACAATTTCCTACCTACCCTACATTTAATCTAAACCAGATGGATACCGCATGACGTTTTAGTTCCAACGTAGCTCCTTAAAACCAAGAGTAAGAGAGAACAACCATTAAATAAGCTGCGAGAAGAGCCTCTTTTGGAGCTGGCATTGTATCAAACAACATTCATCTCAGTCAGCCAAAATTTATCTACCAAGTAAATTTCTGGTTGAGTTAACTAGTTGATTGCGCTCATCCGAGATGATGATGGGAGCAACTACGGCTACGTATAATGTGACACGACCCCTTTTTCGACATGTACGGCACCTCTTATCTAAACTATTAACCGTACTGAAACGATAGCCTTGTGACCGCTCGGCCCTGCCATATTTTTTATGCAAACGTATGCAGCCCCCATAAACTTGAACCAAACGCCAAACCATGATATAAGATTATTTTTTAAATCAAAGCCTTAGTTTAACCACAACAGGCAGGTTATTTTTCATTCAAAAAAATATCCACAGAACCTATCGACAATGTTGTGCTTTTTAGTATATTCTCCAAGAAAGATAAGTTTTGACAGAAATACTAGCGCCTGTCGTCTTATGGAAAGATGTTCCACTTCACAAGGGTCTTTTATTGATCCTCTTTAAATGGAAAGACGCAAGTTCGAGTCTTGCCTGGTGCTCCAAAAAATGAAACAAACTCCCGCACGAACCCGTTTTAAATCTTATTTTGGTCAAGCAAATCACTACTTAGTCACGGCGTTAGTTGGATTGCATCATCTCGACTCCAGTAACATCACTTCTGCCCCACCAGAACTACACGCTGCATGGAATCCAAAAAACAAAAAATCATCTATACAACGAACTAAAATATTTGCCCTTCAATCAATTCTTGGTTCAGCCGTAGATGCGATAGACATGTATATTTCGCTTCTATATCGCAAACCTAATTATCTTAGTAATACACGACTAGAGTCAGAATTAGATGCAGCCAACAGGTCTGTTCAAAAGAAAGTCATAGCCGTTGCTTCACATTATCAGGTAGAACCATGCTTATTCGCCCTCCTAGATATTCTAATTACTTGGCGAAATAATGTCATTCATGTGTTAGCAGAGAATACTCTTCGTGTAGAGACGAGAAAAACATTAATAGATAACAAAGATAAAATAGCTGAATGCTACAGAGGTTTAATCATTGACAACCTTGCTGACAAAGCAGAAAAAGGTGATGGCTTAACCTTCAAAGAAGCCGCATCACTGATTAATGCGGCTCACCATTTTGTAGAGCAAGTTGATTCTGCCGTTATAAAAGCCATAGATATAGATGTTCTTTGTCTACGTTTAGTACAAGACGAAATAGATAACAAAGAAAAAAGTAATTCTTTTTACATAAAATATAATTCTTTAACTCCTGAAAAACGCCAAAGATTTGTAAGAATTTGGCTCGCAAACAATTATGGAATCGTTGACATAGATGAAGCATTAATTGAGCGCTGCTCGAATCTAAAACGATAAATCACCTGTTTGGGTGCTGAAAACATTCAGCCAAGTAGCTCAGCACACGTAGAAGGCGAAAAAATGATGGAAGTGGGTGCCGTCGGGCAATCTGTAGGCTAGTTTAGCTGTTTTCTATCATTCGAGATAAGAAAAAGGACTGGGGGCGCTATTGCGCCCCCAGTCCTTTCAGAACCAACTGCCGCCCCTCTGGCGTGAGCGACCCCATCAAGCTCAGCACCAGCTGGTTCGTAGTCTTGGCCGAGGGGCTTAGGGTGTGGGCGAACGACAAGGTGGCCACCCAGCTGTGGCCACACTCGGCGTCGGTGCACTGACAGTAGAGATCCGAGACATCATCGCTCAGTCGGTTGGTCTTGGTAATGCGGCCCGCTGGCCACACACTTTGCAATAAACCCGCATAGCCCCCTTTGCTATCCAAATCAACAGCCTGTCTTGCCACAGCAAACACTGAGGCCTGCGATACGACCGATTACACCGCCGTCATCTGGCCCAATCACAATCGCTGGTCCTGCGACGGCATCCCGTGCAAGCGCTCAAGACCGAAGAGGCCGGTGGCAAGTAGAAGCTGTTCGCCATCCTCTGCCCGAATCGGGATCTCATTTACTACAACCAGAGCGGCCTGTATCAGTTCTGCTCCATCGAGCCGATCGAGCAATTCGCCGATCTGGAGCGCACCTACCTGCTGGGCCTCGGCGTCACCGATGAGCCCAACCCGAGGATAAGGAAATGAAACCAGAACGGTTCGACCAGATGCTGGGGGCCCTCAATGGCCTTGGCACCAGATCGATACCATTTCTTGTTTATCCCTGCCTGTCAGAGCGCATTGCGGCGCGGCCCGAACGGCAGACGCCAGCGAAACAGGCTGTTGAGGGTGGCGCGCCACTGGTTGGGGCGTCCCAGGATCTGCTTTTGCAGCCGGGTCTCTTCTTTGAGCATCGCCTCGTCGCTGCGGGCCCAGGCCTGGTTGTAGAGCTGCTTGATCCCCGCCAGCGCGTCCGGCGACTTGGTGATGAGGGTTCTCGCGAACTCCCGCGCCTGGGCCAGCGGATCGTCGCAGACCCGGCTCACCAGCCCGAGGGACTTGGCCTCCGGCGCCGGCAGCTCGCGTCCGCTCATGGCCAGCTCCATGGCGGTATCCACTCCCATCAGGTTGCGCATGGTGACGCTGCCACTCATGTCGGGGATGATGCCCCACTTGATCTCCATCACCGAGAAGCGGCAATCGGGGGTGCTGAACCGAAAGTCGGCGCCGAGCGCAATCTGCAACCCGCCGCCAAAGCAGACCCCCTGGGTCACGGCGATCACCGGCACCGGCAACTGATGCCAGCCATAAGCCACCCGCTGGGCCAGGTTGGTGGCTTCATCGGCCTCGCGTTTTAAAATCTCGAGCGCCGCCACCGGCTGCTTGAGCATGGATTTCACATCCAGCCCGGCACAAAAGGCCCGCCCCTCCCCGTGCAGGATCACCGCCCGCAACCCCTTGTGCTGGCGCAGCTGCTCGAGTACCCCGTCGATGGCGCTGAACATGGCCCTGTCCAGCGCATTGAGCTTGTCGCCCCGCGCCAGCATCACCTCGGCGATGCCGTCCCGGATCTCGCATTTGACCCTTGGTTTTTCCATTTTCCCCTGTCCTCTCCTGAGTTCGTACTGGTCATACCACCACGTTATCAGAGTGTTATCGCCAGGTACAGCGAGGAGCCCGGTTTCCCACTGCTGCGGCGCGTGCGACTAAAGTCGGCTGGCTGGCCAGGCGCTGCTTTGTCAGACTGGCTTGACCCACCGGCCAAGGATTGCCATGACCAGTCTGTTCAACTTTGCCCGCCCGCCGTTTGACTGCCTGACCGAAGAGGAACGTCAACGGCTCGAGCAGCACCTCTCCATCTGCTACTTTCGCGCCGGCCAGCCAGTGCTCAAGGCAGGCGATGCCCCCCCTGGCCTCTATCTCGTCCTTAAGGGGGCGGTGGAGGAGTCGAGCCCCCATCATCAGTTTGGCGACTATGGCGAGGGGGACCTGTTCGATGTGCGCGCCCAGTTCGACGGCCACTGCCGCCACCAGTTCAGTGCGCTGGAAGATCTGCTCTGCCAGCTGATCCCCAGAGCCACCTTCATCGAGCTGTGCGAGGGCAACCCCGCCTTCGCCCGCTACTTCACCGCCAGCCTGGCACAGCGGCAACAGCAGCAGGAGCAGCGCGCCCAGCTGGGGCAGAAGAATCTGGCGGAGTTCATCCTGACCCGCATCGAGCCCGGCCATCTGCAGCCGGCACTCATCGTCGACAGCCGCCTGTCGCTCTTGGCCGCCACCGAAGCCATGGTGGCCAAGGGCACCGACTGCCTGCTCTACCCGGCCACGGATGGCAGCCTGAGTCTGGCGACCCGCAAGACCCTGCTGCACGCCCTGACGCTCAAGGGACTGCCGCTGACGACGCCGCTGGCGGTGCTGGATCCGACCCCGCTCATCGGCCTGCCACTGGACAGCTATCTGTTCGACGCCCTGCTGCTGATGACCCGTCATCGCATCAAGCGGCTGGTGGTCTGGCAGGGGCAGGCCGTCGCGGGGATCCTGCACCTGACCCAGGTGCTCGGCCTCTTCTCCACCCACTCCCATGTGCTGACCCTGCGCATCGCCCGCGCCGACACCCTGCCGGCGCTGGAGGCAGTGGCCCGGGAACAGCAACAGCTGACCCGCTCCCTGTTCGGCCAGGGGATCCATACCGCCTTTTTGATGAAGCTCATCGCCACCATCAACGAGCAGCTGATCGCCAAGGCCTTTGCACTGGTGATCCCGCCCGCAGTGCAGGAGAAGGTCTGCCTGCTGATGCTGGGCTCGGAGGGGCGCGGCGAGCAGATCCTCAAAACCGATCAGGACAATGCCCTGATCCTGCCCGCCGACCTGCACTGGCCGACCCAGCAGGCCGACCTGGCCGCCTTCAGCGATCTGCTGGCCCGGCTCGGTTACCCGCCCTGCCCCGGCCGGGTGATGGTCAACAATCCGGCCTGGGTCAAGCCCCTGGCGCTCTGGCAGCAGGAGATCGAGCGGGCCTGCGTCGAGGCCAGTGAAGCAGACTTGCTCTGGCTCGCCACCCTGGCCGACGCCCACCCCATCGCTGGCGATCGTGCCCTGCTTCCCCCTCTCGCCCGCAAGTTGCGCGAGCAGCTGGCCGAGCGGCGAGATCTGCTGGCGGAGATGGTGCGACCGGCGGTGGCGTTTCATGCGCCGCTCACCCTGTTTGGCCGTCTGGAGCGGGCACCGGAGGGGCTGGATCTGAAACGTGGCGGCCTCTTCCCGCTGGTACACGGCATTCGCATGCTGGCGCTGGAAGCCGCCATTCTGGAGACCTCTACCCTGGCACGGATCGAAGCGCTGGTGACGGCTGGGCGGCTCAGTACCGGTTTTGGCGACAATCTGGCAGAGGCGTTCCGGTTGTTCGTCCGCTTGCGGCTGCGCAGCCAGCTCAAGGAGGGGGAGAGCCGGGTACAAGTCAATGACCTCAGCCACGGCGAGCGGGATCTGCTGCGCCAGGCGCTGCATCAGGTGAAGAAGTTCCAGCAGTGGCTCACCTTGCACTTTCGTCTGAGGCAGTAGCCATGTTGAGCCGCCTGCGCCGCCATTGGCATGGTCGCCGCGTTCAAGATCCGGCGTTTACCCCGCTCTATGCCGATCCACCCGCCGACGAGTGGGTGGCCCTCGACTTCGAGACCACCAGCCTGGATCCCGCCCAGGCCGAGATCGTCGCCATCGGCGCGGTGCGCATCCAGGGCAACCGGGTGCTGACCGGCGAGGCACTGTCCATCCGGGTGCAAGCGCCGGCCAGCCTGAGCGAACATTCGGTGGTGATCCACGGTCTACGCCATCAGGATCTGCAACAGGGCATGACGCTGGAGGCCGCGCTGCGCCTGCTGCTCACCTTTATCGGCCCGCGCGAACTGGTGGGGTATCACATCTCCTACGACCTGCGGATCCTCAATCTCGCCTGCCAGCGATGCTGGGGGCTGACCCTGGCGCAGCGCGGGATAGAGGTGAGCCGGCTCTACCACGATCACCTCTATCGCCGCTATCCCGATGCCGCCATCGATCTGCATCTGGCCACCATCAGCAGCCACCTGGGCCTGCCGGCCCTGCCCGCCCACGACGCCCTGAGTGACGCCATCACTGCCGCCCTCATCTTCTTGCGCCTCACCCGGGGCGGGTCACTGGCTTATCCCAAAGTCTAATTGTCCACAAATAACATTTGATTCACATTTTGCTTACATGAGCAGCCCTGCTGCTCGGTAGGGACCTCCCTTCATTCACCGCCGACACTCAATGTCATGGAGCACTGCAATGGAACAGCAACCGTATCTTCGGATCCAGCAAGATCCCAACTTCCAGGAGCTGGTCGCCAAGCGCCAGCGCTTTGCCTGGTCCCTCTCCATCCTGATGCTGGGGCTCTATCTGGCCTTCATCATGCTCATCGCCTTCGCTCCCGGCTGGCTGGGCACCCCCTTGAGCGAAGGGTCCACCATTACCCGCGGCATCCCGGTCGGAGTCGGCCTCATAGTTTCCTCCTTCGTGTTGACCGGCATCTATGTGTTTCGGGCCAACGGCGAGTTTGACGAACTGAACCAGAAGATCCTCAAGGGAGCCCAATCATGAAAGGCAAGTCTCTGCTGTTGCTGGCCACGCTGGCCTCCTTCCCCCTGTTGGCAGCCGATGCGCTGACCGGCGAGGTGCATCGCCAACCGCTCAATATCTCGGCCATCGTGATGTTCGTGATCTTCGTGGCGGCCACCCTGTTCATCACCTACTGGGCCTCCAAGCGCAACCGTTCGGCCTCCGACTACTATGCGGCCGGCGGGCGCATCACCGGCTTCCAGAACGGTCTGGCCATCGCCGGTGACTACATGTCCGCCGCCTCTTTCCTCGGCATCTCCGCCCTGGTCTACACCTCCGGCTACGATGGCCTCATCTACTCCATCGGCTTTCTGGTGGGCTGGCCCATCATCCTGTTCCTGATCGCGGAGCGGCTGCGCAACCTCGGCAAGTACACCTTTGCCGACGTGGCCTCCTACCGCCTCAAGCAGACCGAGGTGCGCACCCTCTCCGCCAGCGGCTCGCTGGTGGTGGTCGCCCTCTACCTGATCGCCCAGATGGTGGGCGCCGGCAAGCTGATCGAGCTGCTGTTCGGCCTGCAATACCATGTGGCCGTGGTGCTGGTCGGCATTCTGATGGTGCTCTACGTGCTGTTCGGCGGCATGCTGGCCACCACCTGGGTGCAGATCATCAAGGCGGTGATGCTGCTCTCCGGTGCCAGCTTCATGGCCATCATGGTGATGAAGTCGGTCAACTTCGACATCGGCACCCTGTTCAGTGAAGCGGTCAAAGTGCACGAGAAGGGCATCGCCATCATGAGCCCGGGCGGTCTGGTCGCCGATCCCATCTCCGCCATCTCGCTGGGTCTGGCCCTGATGTTCGGTACTGCCGGCCTGCCCCACATCCTGATGCGCTTCTTCACCGTGAGTGACGCCAAGGAAGCGCGCAAGAGCGTGTTCTATGCCACCGGCTTTATCGGTTACTTCTACATCCTGACCTTCATCATCGGCTTTGGCGCCATCCTGCTGGTCAGCACCAACCCGGACTTCAAGGACGCCACCGGCGCCCTGCTGGGCGGCACCAACATGGCCGCCATCCACCTGGCCGATGCGGTGGGCGGCAGCCTGTTCCTCGGCTTCATCTCCGCCGTGGCGTTTGCCACCATCCTGGCGGTGGTGGCCGGGCTGACCCTGGCCGGTGCCTCGGCGGTGTCCCACGATCTCTATGCCAGCGTCATCAAGAAGGGCAAGGCCAACGAAGCCGACGAGCTGCGCGTCTCCAAGTACACCACTGTGGTGCTGGGAGTGGTCGCCATTGGTCTCGGCATCCTGTTCGAGAAGCAGAACATCGCCTTCATGGTGGGGCTCGCCTTCTCCATCGCCGCCAGCTGTAACTTCCCGGTGCTGTTCCTCTCCATGTTCTGGTCTCGCCTGACCACCCGCGGCGCCGTCTACGGCGGCTGGCTGGGGCTGGTGAGCGCGGTCAGCCTGATGATCCTGGGCCCGACCGTGTGGGTGAAGGTGCTGGGCCATGCCCAGGCCATCTTCCCCTACGAGTACCCTGCCCTCTTCTCCATGGCGGTGGCCTTCGTCGGGATCTGGCTGTTCTCGGTCACCGACAAGTCACAAAATGCGCTCGACGAGCACGCCAAGTTCTTCCCGCAGTTCGTTCGCTCCCAGACCGGACTGGGGGCAGCCAGCGCCAGCGCCCACTGAACCTTCGATTGACGGTTGCAAGCCGGCCCCCGGGCCGGCTTTTTTCATGCCGACAGGCAGTGGTCAGCGCCCGTTGCAATCCGATCAACGCGTCCATGGCCGCCAGGGTACGCGAGCACACAGCACCACCCTCTGTATCCCCCCTGCAATAGGCCCGGATCACAGTTCTTGCTAAAACTTTCGGGGGATCTGTGCCATAATGCGCGCCATTTGACAGATCAACCGGGACATTCCAGTGCTTTCAAGCAATAACATCACCATGCAGTTCGGCGCCAAGCCGCTGTTTGAGAACATCAGCGTCAAGTTTGGCGGCGGCAACCGCTACGGCCTTATCGGTGCCAACGGCTGTGGCAAGTCCACCTTTATGAAGATCCTCGGCGGCGATCTGGAGCCCACTGGCGGTAATGTGAGCCTGGACGTCAACGAACGTATCGGTAAGCTGCGTCAAGATCAGTTCGCCTACGAAGAGATGCGCGTACTGGACGTGGTCATGATGGGTCACACCGAGCTGTGGGCCGCCATCGCCGAGCGCGATGCCATCTACGCCAACCTGGAAGCGACCGACGACGACTACATGAAGGCCGCCGAGCTGGAAGGCCTGGTCGCCGAGTATGACGGCTATACCGCCGAATCCCGCGCAGGCGAGCTGCTGCTGGGTGCCGGCATTCCCATCGAGCAGCACAACGGCCCGATGAGCGAAGTGGCCCCGGGCTGGAAACTGCGGGTGCTGCTGGCACAGGCGCTGTTCTCCAACCCCGACATCCTGCTCTTGGACGAACCGACCAACAACCTGGACATCAACACCATTCGCTGGCTGGAACAGGTGCTCAACGATCGCGAGAGCACCATGATCATCATCTCTCACGACCGTCACTTCCTGAACTCCGTCTGCACCCACATGGCGGATCTGGACTACGGCGAGCTGCGCGTCTACCCGGGCAACTACGACGAGTACATGACGGCCGCCACCCAGGCCCGTGAGCGCCTGCTGGCCGACAACGCCAAGAAGAAGGCCCAGATCGCCGATCTGCAATCCTTCGTCTCGCGTTTCAGCGCCAACGCCTCCAAGTCCAGCCAGGCCACCTCCCGCCTCAAACAGATCGACAAGATCAAGATTGAGGAAGTGAAGGTCTCCAGCCGGCAAAACCCCTTCATCCGCTTCGAGCAGGAGAAGAAGCTCTACCGCAACATCCTGGAGATCGAAGGCGTATCCAAAGGCTATGGCGAGGCTCCGCTGTTCAAGGGCCTCAACATGATGCTGGAAGTGGGCGAGAAGGTCGCCATTCTGGGTACCAACGGTATCGGTAAATCCACCCTGATCAAAACCCTGGTGGGCGCGCTGGCACCGGACACCGGTACCATCAAGTGGTCCGAAAACGCCCAGATCGGTTACTACGCCCAGGATCACGCCGAAGACTTCGACACCGATCTCAACGTGTTCGACTGGATGGCCCAGTGGAAACAGGAGAACGAAGACGAACAGGCGGTACGCTCCGTACTGGGCCGTCTGCTGTTCTCCCAGGACGACATCAAGAAGCCGGTCAAGGTGCTGTCCGGTGGTGAGCAGGGCCGCATGCTGTTCGGCAAGCTGATGATGCAGCGCCCCAACATCCTGATCATGGATGAGCCGACCAACCACCTGGACATGGAATCCATCGAATCCTTGAACCTGGCGCTGGAGATGTACAAGGGCACCCTGATCTTCGTCTCCCACGACCGTGAGTTCGTCTCCTCCCTGGCGACCCGCATCCTGGAGCTGACTGAAGATGGCATCCGCGACTTCGGTGGCACCTACGAGGATTACCTGCGCACCCAGGGTGTGGTGTAACCCCCTCCTGCCCGCACATCCCGTCAATGAAAACCGGCACCTGAGTGCCGGTTTTTTTATGCCAGTGATATCTGCCGAACGATGCGGATCATCCCGTGCGTCATATCCCCTTCCCCCTGCCAGGACTGGATTGTCATCCCGCCAGAAAGGAGACCGAACAGCGCCTTGCAGAAAAAGAAACGGCCCCATCAAGGGGCCGTTTTCACATCGATTGAAGTCGGTTCGATTTATTCGACCGTGGCTTCCACGTCGGTGAAGTACTCGATCTTGGCAGACTTGCGCAGCTCGTCGATGAGAGACTTGTAGCTCACCTGAGCCTTGCCCTGACCCAGCTGGCCTTGCAGCAGCTTGGCCATGCCAGACGGCTCCTTGGCGACAGTCACCTTGTCCAGGGCCACCACCACGCGGTCGCCATTGGCTTCGGTCACCAGCTCGACGCTAGGCTTGCCGTCGATCGGATGAGGCATGCGGAAGGCTTGCGCCACCAGGTTCTGATCCAGATCCTGAGCGAAGCGGGCTACCCCGTCATGATTCTCCACCTTCAGACCCAGCGCGGTCAGCTCGGCCTGGATATTCTCGCCAGCCTTGAGCTTGTCCAGCAGACCCTGCGCCTTGCCACGGGCCACTTCACTGGCCTTGTCGTGCTTGATGGCTGCAATCACCTGCTCCTTGATCTCCGCCAGCGGTTTGGCCGCTTTCGGCTGGTGACCGGTGATGTGCATGACCAGCGCCTTGCCATCCGCCAGCTCGATCACGTCGGAGTTGGTGTTGTCATCGCGCAGCTGCTCGGAGAAGGCGGCGGAGAGTGCCTTGGGATCGTTGAGCGGTGCCGGTGCATCAGCCTGGCTGAAGTAACCGGTGGACTGCACCTTCAGACCCATGGTGTCGGCGGTCAAGTCCAGTGAATCCGGGTTCTCGAAGCTGCTGTCGGCCATCTTCTGCTGCTCGGCAAAGAACAGCTCCTTGGCCTTGTCTGCCTGCAGACGGCTGATGGTCTCTGCTTTCACATCGGCAAACGGCTTGGTCTGGGCCGGTTCAACCCCCAGCAGCTTGATGACGTGGAAACCGAACGGGCTCTTCACCACGGTGGAGAGATCGCCGGCCTTGGTCAGTGCAAACGCGGCCTTCTCAAACGCCGGATCCATCACCCCTTTCTCGAACCAATCCAGCTCACCGCCTTTTTTGGCGGAGAAGGTATCGGAAGAGTCGGCCTTGGCCAGCGCGGCGAAATCGTCACCGGCCTTGGCTTTGGCCAGCACGGCCTCGGCCTTCTGCTCGGCGGCTTTCTCGTCCTTGCCGAACGGGATCAGGATATGAGCCACATGACGACGCTCGGCACGCTGGAACAGATCCTGGTGCTGATCGTAGTAATCCTGGGCATCCTGCTCGCTCACCTTGACGTCTTTGCCAAGGGTGGCAGCGTCCAGCAGCAGGTAGTCAACCTTGACCTGCTCGTCATTCATGAAGTGGCTGCTGTTGGCCTTGTAGTACTGCTCCACCTCTTCATCGGAGACTTTCACGTCCCCTAGGTAGGCAGATGCGGCCAGGCGCACCAGACGCAGATCGCGAGTCTGGTTGTAGAGCTTATCCAGTTGCTCGGCTTCACCCTTGAGTGCAAATTCGGTGCCCAGCAGGGCGCCCATCAGTTGCTGGCGAACCATGTCCTGGCGCAAGGAGTCACGGAACATCTCCGGGGTCATGCCGGCACGGCGGATCAGCTGCAGATAGCGATCGTTGTTGAACTTGCCATCTTCGGCAAACTCGGGCATGGCGACGATGGCCTGCTTGATCTGCTCATCGCTGACGCGCAGACCCAGTTCACGGGCCTTGCTGTCGAACAGGGCCTGATCGATCAGACGGTCCAGCACGCCACGGCGGAACTGCTTCATGTAGTCAGGATTGGCGGCCAACTGGCTGAAAGACTCCCCCATTTGGGATTCCATGCGGGCCCGCTCGTTGCGATAGGCATTTTCCAGCGCAGCGGAGCTGATGTCATTGCCGTTGACGGTGGCGGGGGCGGTACGAGCCGGGCCGTTGAGGTAGCTACCTACACCGGCCAAGGCAAAGGAGAGGATGATCAGGCCCAAGATAACCTTGGCTACCTTGCCCTGCGCCCCTTCGCGTAGTTTATCCAACATCATGTTTGTACTTATGCTCCCGAACTCGATGGGCGTAAATAATGAAAAGGCGCACCGATTGCGATGCGCCTTGGTCAATCAGTATGAGGGAGAGCCCTCTCACTTGTCTGGTCTGTGACCAAGGACGGTGGCCGATGTGATATCAGCGCCCGGCTTAGTTGACAGCGTCTTTCAGGGCCTTACCGGCTTTGAAGGCAGGAACTTTACCAGCGGCGATTTCGATGGTCGCGCCAGTTTGCGGGTTACGGCCAGAACGGGCAGCACGCTCGCGCACGGCGAAAGTACCGAAACCTACCAGAGCAACCTGGTCACCCTCTTTCAGGGCTTCACCCACGGCGTCAATGAAAGCATCCAGCGCACGGCCAGCAGCGGCTTTGGAGATATCAGCACCGTCTGCAATCTTGTCAATCAGTTGAGATTTATTCACTCTTATATTCCCCTTTTATCGAACATCGCTGCGGCGCCGATTTCCCTGGCCACAACAAGTGGAGGTTTTATAGCAAGCCTCCTGATCAGTTGCAAGTGACAATCTAGCGCAAACCCGCGCCACATCACGCATTGCGACTCATCATGAGTACCCGATCGGTGGTCAAGGCTACTTCCGTTATCCGGCGCATGCAAGCCTTAACCACCCCCCGAATGCGCCAAATTTGCGGCGCATCAACATTTATACGACAGAAACGCGCTCAAACCCTTGCGGATTGTCCTGCAACGCCAGTTCCAGCACCTCGTCAATCCAGCGAACCGGATAGATTTCAAGGTCTTGTTTGACGTTGTCCGGGATCTCCTCGAGGTCACGCTCGTTCTCTTTCGGGATCAGCACCCGCTTGATGCCACCGCGATGGGCGGCCAGCAGCTTCTCTTTGAGGCCGCCAATCGGCAGCACTTCGCCGCGCAGGGTGATCTCCCCCGTCATGGCCACATCAGCACGAACCGGATTACCGGTCAAGCTGGAGACCAGGGCGGTACACATGGCGATACCGGCGCTCGGACCGTCTTTCGGGGTCGCCCCTTCCGGTACGTGCACGTGGATATCGCGCTTCTCGTAGAAGTCGGCATTGATGCGCAGCTTCTCGGCACGGGCCCGAACTACCGTCATGGCAGCCTGGATGGACTCCTGCATCACGTCACCCAGGGAACCTGTGTAGGTGAGCTTGCCCTTGCCCGGCATGTTGGTGGTCTCGATGGTGAGCAGATCGCCCCCCACTTCGGTCCACGCCAGACCACACACCTGACCCACCTGGTTCTGGTCGGTGGCCTTGCCGTAGTCAAAGCGCTGCACCCCGAGGAACTCCTTGAGGTTGGCCTGATTGACCTGAACATGCTTGATGCTCTTGTCCAGCAGGATACGCTTGACCGCCTTGCGACAAATCTTGGAGATCTCGCGCTCCAGGCTACGTACCCCCGCCTCGCGGGTGTAGTAGCGGATCACCCCGACCAGAGCGGAATCCTCGATGGTGATCTCGGACTCTTTCAGGCCGTTGCGCTGGATCTGCTTGGAGACCAGATGCTGCTTGGCGATGTTGAGCTTCTCATCTTCGGTGTAACCGGAGAGGCGGATCACTTCCATCCGGTCCAGCAGCGGACCCGGGATGTTCATGGAGTTGGAGGTGGCCACGAACATTACGTCCGACAGGTCATAATCCACTTCCAGATAGTGATCGTTGAAGCTGTTGTTCTGTTCGGGATCCAGCACTTCCAGCAGGGCTGAGGCGGGATCACCACGCATGTCCGAGCTCATCTTGTCGATTTCATCGAGCAGGAACAGCGGGTTCTTCACCCCGACTTTTGCCATCTTCTGGATGAGCTTGCCAGGCATGGAACCGATATAGGTACGGCGGTGACCGCGGATCTCCGCTTCGTCACGCACCCCACCGAGCGCCATGCGCACATATTTGCGACCGGTGGCCTTGGCGATGGACTGACCTAGCGAGGTCTTGCCCACCCCGGGAGGCCCTACCAGACAGAGGATCGGACCCTTGAGCTTGTTGACGCGCGCCTGCACCGCCAGATACTCGAGAATGCGATCTTTGACCTTCTCCAGGCCATAATGATCGGCATCCAGCACCTCTTGCGCCTTGCCCAGGTCTTTCTTGACCTTGGAGCGCGCCTTCCACGGCACCTGCACCATCCAGTCGACGTAGCTGCGCACCACGGTGGCCTCGGCCGACATGGGCGACATCATCTTCAGCTTGGCGAGCTCGGCCTGCGCCTTCTCACGGGCATCTTCCGGCATGCCGGCCTCTTCAATCTTGCGATTGAGGGCTTCGAACTCATCCGGACTGTCTTCCAGCTCACCCAGCTCTTTCTGGATGGCCTTCATCTGCTCGTTGAGATAGTACTCGCGCTGGCTCTTCTCCATCTGCTTCTTGACCCGGGAGCGGATGCGTTTCTCGACCTGCAGCAGGTCAATCTCCGACTCCATCATGGCCATCAGAAACTCGATGCGCTCGGACACGGAGGCGATTTCCAGCACCTTCTGCTTGTCTTCGAGCTTGAGCGGCATGTGAGCGGCCATGGTATCGGCCAGGCGCGCCGCATCGTCGATCGCCGAAATCGAGGTGAGCACCTCGGGTGGGATCTTCTTGTTGAGCTTGATATAGCCTTCGAACTGACCGATGGCGGAGCGCACCAGCACATCCTGGTCCTTCTCTTCAATCGCCTTGGAGGCGATGTACTGCGCCTCGCCAACGAAGAAGTCCCGGTCGTCGATCATCCGCTCAAGACGGGCACGCTGGCCCCCTTCCACCAGCACCTTGACGGTGCCATCGGGCAGCTTGAGCATCTGTAGAATATTGGCCACTGTCCCGACGGAGAAGATCTCTTCCACCGTCGGCTCATCGGTTGACGCATCCTTCTGGGCCACCAGCAGAACTTTCTTGTCCTGCTCCATGGCCGCTTCCAGACAGCGAATGGATTTTTCCCGCCCCACAAAGAGTGGAATGACCATGTGGGGGTAAACCACCACGTCACGAAGAGGCAGGACGGGAATCTCGATGCGTTCTGAACGCTCTAGGTTCATATATGTCCTCTCGGCTTGTTATACCGTTGGCAAAGCGCTTGGCTGAGTATATGGGGGCGCTTAGATGAGATTCAATCGCCGAAACCGCAAAAAGCATGAAAGGGGCAAAAAGCCCCTTTCATTTGATTAAAAATCAGACATTTACTCTGATGCGGCGGCCTGGGTCTCGGGATTTTCGTAGATCATCAAGGGAGCGGAGTCCCCCTTGATCACGGTTTCGTCGATCACCACCTTGCTGACACCGTCCAGCGACGGCAGGTCATACATGGTATCGAGCAACACGGCTTCCACGATGGAACGCAGGCCGCGGGCGCCGGTTTTACGCTCCATCGCCTTGCGGGCGATGGCGTTCAACGCGTCGTCACGGAACTCCAGCTCCACCCCTTCCAGATCGAACAGCGCGGCATACTGCTTGGTCAGCGCGTTCTTCGGCTCTTTCAGGATCTGGATGAGGGCAGCCTCGTCCAGTTCGGTCAGGGTCGCCACCACCGGCAGACGGCCGATGAACTCGGGGATCAAACCGTACTTGATCAGATCTTCCGGCTCCACCTTGGCAAAGCTCTCGCTCAAGGTCGCCTTGGCGCTCTTGGACTTGACCTCGGCACCAAAGCCGATGCCGGTGCCCTTGACGGAGCGCTGCTCGATCACCTTGTCCAGACCGGCAAAGGCGCCACCGCAGATGAACAGGATCTTGGAGGTATCAACCTGCAAGAACTCCTGCTGCGGGTGCTTGCGACCACCTTGCGGCGGCACGGAAGCGATGGTTCCTTCGATCAGCTTGAGCAGGGCCTGCTGCACCCCTTCCCCGGACACGTCGCGGGTGATGGAGGGGTTGTCCGACTTGCGGGAGATCTTGTCGATCTCGTCGATGTAGACGATGCCACGCTGGGCCTTCTCTACGTCGTAGTCGCACTTTTGCAGCAGCTTCTGGATGATGTTCTCCACGTCCTCGCCCACATAACCGGCTTCGGTCAGGGTGGTGGCGTCGGCCATGGTGAAGGGAACGTCCAGCAGGCGCGCCAGGGTTTCAGCCAGCAGGGTCTTGCCGCTGCCGGTCGGACCGATCAGCAGGATGTTGGATTTGCCCAGCTCCACACCACCGGACTCGCTGCCGCTGCGCAGCCGCTTGTAGTGGTTGTAGACGGCTACCGCCAGCACCTTCTTGGCGTACTCCTGCCCGATCACATAGTCATCCAGATGAGCGCGGATTTCATGAGGGGTCGGCAGCTCGCTACCATCGCGCTTGGGCGAGATCTCGCGGATCTCTTCGCGGATGATGTCGTTGCACAGCTCGACACACTCATCACATATGTAGACGGAAGGGCCAGCGATCAGCTTGCGCACTTCATGCTGGCTTTTGCCGCAAAAAGAGCAGTAGAGCAGCTTATCACCCTCACCCTTGCGTTTTTCTGTCATTCAGCAACCTCGTTTTATCAATAGAGGATGGATTGTCCTGTTGAGTTTACAACAGTCCGGAACACCCTGCCCATGCCTGATCTGCCGATTGAGGGCATCATCAAACCAGATGATGCCCTCGACGATGGTTCGGGCTAGCTCGTGGCTCAGCCGCGGCGGCTCAGGACACCGTCAACCAGACCATAGGCCACGGCCTGCTCGGCCGACATGAAGTTGTCACGGTCGGTGTCACGCTCGATGGTGGCCATGTCCTGACCAGTATGGAAGGCCAGACGCTCGTTCAGGGTATTCTTGATCTTCAGGATCTCCTGGGCATGGATCTGGATATCAGATGCCTGGCCCTGGAAACCGCCCAGCGGCTGGTGGATCATCACGCGGGCATTGGGCAGGCAGAAACGCTTGCCCTTGGCACCACCGGCCAGCAGGAAGGCACCCATGGAGCAGGCCTGCCCCATGCACACCGTGCTGACGTCCGGCTTGATGAACTGCATGGTGTCATAAATGGACATACCGGCCGTGACGGCCCCACCCGGAGAGTTGATGTAGATGCTGATGTCCTGATCCGGATTTTCAGATTCCAGGAACAGCAGCTGAGCCACCACCAGATTCGCCATGTGATCTTCAACCTGACCGGTCAGGAAGATCACCCGCTCCTTCAGCAGACGAGAATAGATGTCGTAGGAACGCTCCCCTTTCGCGGTTTGCTCTACCACCATCGGGATGAGCGCATTGCGTGGGGATTCAGTCACATCGTTATAGTTCTTGTACATAAGGCATTGTCCCTAAAATAAAATGGCCCGAGTGGAGATCACACGAGCCATTATACTTAACAGTCTTGACCTTAAGTCAAATGTTCTTAGGCAGCGGCACCGGACTTGTTGATCACTTCGTCAAATGCAACTTCCTTCTCGGTCACCTGGGCCTTGGACAGGATCAGGTCGATGGCTTGATCTTCAACTGCCAGGTTGCGAACGCCGTTCAGCATCTGTTCGTTCTTCTGGTAGTACTCGATCACTTCCTTCGGATCTTCGTAGGCAGTGGCCATGGATTCGATGATGCTGTTGACGCGCGCTTCATCAGCCTTGATCTCGTTGGTACGGATCACGTCGCCCAGCAGCAGACCTACGCGTACGCGACGCTCGGCCTGACCCTGGAACAGCTCGGCCGGCAGTTCAGGAGCGTTGCCGCCCTGGAAGCCGCCGAAACGCTGCAGAGCCTGCTGACGCAGGGCATCGATTTCCTGAGCAACGGCAGCCTTCGGCAGATCGATCTGGTTGGCTTCAACCAGACCGTTCAGCACCTGCTCTTTCACGCTGTTTTTCAGGGCTTGAGCCAGTTCGCGCTCCATGTTCTTGCGCACTTCGGCTTTCAGCTCTTCAACGTTGCCGCTCTCGATGCCGAAACGCTTGACGAACTCTTCGGTCAGCTCAGGCAGGATCTGCTCTTCAACCTTGTTCAGCTTGGAAGCGAACTTGGCAGCTTTGCCTTTCAGGTTTTCAGCGTGGTAGTCAGCCGGGAAGGTCACGTCGATGGTGAACTCGTCGCCTGCTTTCTTGCCCATGATGGCGTCTTCGAAGCCCGGGATCATGCGACCGGCACCCAGTACCAGGTTGAAGCCTTCGGCCTTGCCGCCGTCGAACTCTTCACCGTCGATGGAACCGACGAAGTCCATGGTCACACGCATGCCATCGGCAGCGGCGGCGTCCACTTCACTCCAGGTAGCGTGCTGCTTGCGCAGGGTGTCGATCATGTTGGCCAGATCTTCATCCTTCACGGTAGCAACCGGCTTCTCGACCTTGATGGTCTCAAGGCCAGCCACTTCAAACTCGGGGTACACTTCGAAGGTCGCGGTGAATTCGAAGTCCTGACCTTCCTGGATCTCTTTCGGATCCATGGTCGGGGCACCGGCCGGGCTCAGTTTGTTTTCGATGATGGCCTTGATGAAGTTGCTCTGCATCATTTCGTCAGCAACGCGAGCATGAGCCATGGCGCCGAACATCTTCTTGATGATGGCAACCGGAGCCTTGCCAGGACGGAAACCGTCGATGCGACGGGTTTTGGCCAGGCCGTTCAATTCTTTGCGCACGGCGGCGTCAACGGTAGCGGCCGGTACGGTGATGGTAAGACGGCGTTCCAGACCCTGGGTTGTCTCTACAGAAACTTGCATTCTTCTACCTCGTTCAACTCAGCACTGTGTGCTGACCCTTTATTGCCCCTGGGCAAAGCCCGGAGTCTTCCTGTTTATAAAGACAACGACTGTCTTTGTGATGAGAAAATATGACGCGACATTATAGCGGCGCACTTTGATCGAGTCGAGCCACACGTCCCCCAACCGGGCAGGGGATGGCACCATTCCCGCCAAACTGCCCCTTATATGGGGAATAGCGGGGCCGACTTCAAGCACACAAGCCGCAAGAATTTGCACTTGCTCACCTTTTTTCGTGCAAGAGCCTACTTTTTCACCTCATATCTCTCCATCGAGGTCTCTTTTCGCCCCCTGCGACCCAAATTGTCCACCCCGCCCCTTCAACCATTGCGTCCATGACCATCGCTCGTTATGGTGGCAGCCATCTTGATAAGTCTGGAGTCACCGACATGGCCTTTTTCCGCTTCTTGTTCAATCTGCTCTGGTTCGTACTGGGAGGCGTCTTCATGGGGCTGGCCTGGTGGCTGGCCGGGCTGATCTGTTTTATCTCCCTCATCGGGATCCCCTGGGGACGCGCCTGCTTCGTCATCGGCACCTTCACCTTCTTCCCATTCGGCAAACAGGCGGTCAACCGCAAGACCATGACCGGTCTGAGCGACATGGGTACCGGCACCATGGGGCTGATTGGCAACATCATCTGGTTCGTACTGATCGGGATCTGGCTGGCCATCGGCCACATCGCCTCGGCGCTGGCCTGCTTCGTCACCATCGTCGGCATCCCGTTCGGCATCCAGCACCTCAAGCTGGCGCTCATCAGCCTGGCCCCCATCGGCCAGATGATCGTCACCAATCAGGAGGCTGAATCCGGCCGTTATATTCGCTGAAGGCGATGCCGCCAGCCGTAAAAAAGGGCAGACTAGGGTCTGCCCTTTTTCATTGCCATCTTCGAGGTCATCCATGCTGCCCAGCCACTTCTTCGCCAATCTCGCCCGCATGAAGCTCATCTACCGCTGGCCGCTGATGCGCAACATCCAGCCCGAAAACATCGCCGAGCACAGTCTGCAGGTAGCCATGGTGGCCCACGCCCTCGGCCTCATCAAAAACCGGCTCTTTGGTGGCAGCGTGGATGCCGACCGCGCCGCCGTCATGGCCCTCTATCACGACAGCAGCGAGGTGCTGACCGGCGATCTGCCCACCCCGGTCAAGTACTTCAATCCGGAGATTGCCCGCGAATACAAGAAGATTGAGCTCGCCGCCGAGCAGCGCCTGCTGGACATGTTGCCGCCGGAGCTGGTCGAGGATTTTCGCCCGCTGCTCGATTCGGCAGCCCAGGATGGCGAACTGGCCAGACTGGTGAAGGATGCCGACACCCTCTGCGCCTATACCAAGTGTCTCGAAGAGATCAATGCCGGCAACCGGGAGTTCGAGCCGGCGCGCAAGCGCCTCGAGCAGATGCTGGCGGCCCGGATGAGCGACGAGATGCGCTACTTCATCGACATCTTCGTGGCGAGCTTCTCGCTGCCGCTGGATGAACTCAACGCCCACTAAACCAGCCAGATCCCCCCAAAACAGCAGGGCCCGCCGGTTTGCACCGGCGGGCCCTTCATTTTTATCAGCAGACAAGATGCCGCGTATCAGTGTCCCAACTCGCGGGACGGCACCAGCCCACTCGCCCGCCAGGCGGGGTAAAGGGTCGCCAGCAGGCTCATCAGGATGGCGGCGCCGGTGACGATGAGCAAGTCCTGCATGTGCAGCTCGGTCGGCAGGAAGTCGATGAAGTAGATGTCCGGGTTGAGGAAGCGATGACCAATGAGCCTCTCGATGACTCCCAGGATCTGGGTCAGCTTGCTGGAGAGCAGGCCGCCCAGCAGCGCACCCAACAAGGCGCCCGCCACCCCGTTCACCATCCCCTGAATGACGAAGGTGAGCCGGATCTGGCCAGGGCTCGCCCCCATGGTCTTCAAGATGGCGATCTCGCTGCGTTTCTCGTTCACCGCCATCACCAGGGTGGAGACGATGTTGAAACAGGCCACCGCCACCACCATCAGCATCACCACGTACATCACGGTGCGCACCATCTGGATGTCCTGATAGAGATAACCCTGACGGCTCATCCAGCTGCTGATGTAGACGTAGTGCGGGAACTTCTGGGCGGCCGCCACCGTGATGGACTGCGCCTTGAGCACGTCGTTCACCTTGAGGCTGAAGCCCTCCACCGCGCTGCCCATGCCGGTGATGGCCTGGGCATCCGCCAGATGCATGAAGCCGAGCACACCGTCCAGCTGGCCACCAATCTCGAGCAGCCCCACCACGGTGAGAGACTCGCGCTTCGGGTTCTTGATGCCGGCGGCATCGCCGCCCTGGGGCAGCAGCAGGGTGACCGTGTCCCCTATCTTGACTCCCAGCTTGTCGGCGATGGTCTTGCCGAGGATGAGGCCGTGCTCGCCGGCTTCCAGCTCGCGCAGACCGCGGCCCGTCATGTAGTTGCCCGCATCGGACAGATTGGCCTCAAGCTCCGGCAGCACGGCGCGCACCTGCAGTCCCTTGAGGGCACTGCCGTGCTCCAGCAGGCCGTCGAGCCGGATCACCGGGGCGGCAGCCTCCACCCCGGGCTGGGCCAGCAGGTAATCCCGCAGCTTGGGCCAGTTGGGGAGCGGTGCCTCCATCCCCATCAGCTCGCCGTGGGGCACCACGGAGAGCACCCGGTTCTTGAGTTCCCGCTCAAAGCCGTTCATGGCGGAGAGCCCCAGAATAAGCGCCATCACCCCGAGGGCGATGCCGATGAGGGAGGAGGCGGAAATAAAGGCGATGAAGCCGTTGCGACGGCGAGAGCGGCTGTAACGCAGGCCCAGAAACAGGGGCAGCGGTTTGAACATCAGGCGACCTCCGCCATCACGCCGCTCACCAGGGTCACCCGGCGATGGAGCTTGGCTGCCAGGCTGAGATCGTGGGTCACCACCACGAACGCGGTGCCGAGCTCGCGGTTGAGCTCGCAGAGCAGCTCGTAGACGGCGGTGGCGCTGGCGTGATCCAGGTTGCCGGTGGGCTCGTCCGCCAGCACCAGGCTGGGTTCGTTGACCAGGGCTCGGGCGATGGCCACCCGCTGGCGCTCGCCACCGGAAAGCTCGGACGGTCGGTGGTTGAGACGGTGGGAGAGCCCTACCCGCCCCAGCATCCGGCTCGCCTTGTCGGTCGCGCTGGCTACCGATTCACCGGCGATCAGCAGCGGCATGGCGGCATTTTCCAGCGCGGTGAACTCGGAAAGCAGGTGGTGGAACTGGTAAACGAAACCCAGCTCCTGATTGCGAAACTTCGCCTGGGTACGGCTGTCCCAGCGATGGATGTCCTGCCCCTTGAACAGCACTACGCCGCTGGAGGGGTTATCTAGCGCCCCCATCAGGTGCAGCAGGGTGGTCTTGCCGGAGCCCGAGCTGCCCACCACCGCCAGCATCTCGCCGGGCGCCACGCTAAGATCGATGCCCTTGAGTACCTGGGTCTCCAGATCGCCCTCTTTATAGACATGGTTGAGGGCCTGACAGCGCAGCAGCGGCTCGCAGGAGACGGATTGATTCATAGAGGAGGCTCCACTTGCACCTGTAACAACGCCGGCACCGGCAGCAACACCGGCACCAGTAACAACAGAAGATGAATTATTCATAACGCAGCGCCTCGGCCGGTTTGACCCGGGCCGCACGGGCCGCCGGGTAGAGGGTGGCGCTGAAGCTGAGCAGCACGGCGCCCAGCAAAATGGTCACGACCTGAGCGGGTTCGACGATGACCGGCAGGCCCGAGCCGCCGGCCGTCATGTAGAGGTTGAGCCCCACCGCATCGAGCAAGGGGTTGAGCCCCATGGAGAGCGCCAGTCCCGCCAGACCGCCGAACAGGGCGCCGATGACCCCGCTGGAGGCCCCCAGCACCATGAAGATCTTGACGATGCCGGCTTCGCTCATGCCCATGGTGCGCAGGATGGCCACCTCCCCTTCCTTGTCGGTCACCACCATCACCAGGGCGGAGAGGATGTTGAAGGTGGCGACCGCGATGATCAGCACCAGCATCAGCCCCATCATCCGTTTTTCCATGGCCACCGCCTGGAACAGCTCGCCGCGCTCGCGGCGCCAGTCCTGCCACTCCAGCCCGTCCGGCAGCGCCGTCTTCACCACCTCGTCGGCGGCAAAGGGGTCATCCAGCCAGAGGCGGATGCCACCCACCTGATCCGCTGGCAACCGCAGCATGCGCTGGGCATCCCCCAGCGCAATCAGGGCGACCTGGCTGTCCACGTCGGCACCGACCCCGAAGATGCCGGAGACGGTGAAGAGGCGTTGGGCCGGTACCCGGCCAAACGGGGTGAAACGGGTGCCTTCGGTCAGGATCAGACGGACCTGGTCGCCCATGGAGACCTTGAGGCGATTGGCCACTCCCTGCCCCAGCACTATGTGGTATTCGCCGGCCTGCAGGCTGTCCAGACGCCCCATCTGCATCTGGGCGTGCAGGATGTCGTCCTTGGGCCACTGGGCGGGATCGATGCCCTGCACGCTGACGCCGGTGAGCTGACCGGGGCTTTGCAACATGCCTTCGCTGTCGAGCATGGGGGCATGGGCAATCACGTGCGGCAGCCTGGCCAGGTCGGGCAAGCCCTGCTGCGCGGCATCGATGCGCCCCGCCGGGCTGGTCACCACCACATGGGGGATCACCCCCAGGATGCGGCCCTTGAGCTGCCCTTCAAAACCGTTCATCACCGAGATGACCACCATCAGGGCGGCGACCCCGATGGCGATGCCGAAAGTGGAAAACAGGGAGATAAATGAAACGAAGCGATTGCTGCGTCGCGAGCCTGCATAACGCAGGCCGATGGCCAGCGACAGTGGCTGAAAAAGTCCAGTCTTCAAGGATATCTACATTGCCAACAAAATAAGATACCGGATAATAAAGGGAAACCGTCTATGACAACAAGGGATAGCCTCCATGCAGGAACAGTTCTTCAGTGTCACCCATGCCACACCGGTCAATGTGATCCCCATGCCCGGTGACTTTCATCTGCCCTCGCTGGAAGCACTGGAGGCCGAGCTGCCCGAACCCTTTCGCATCGCCTCCGCCATTACCTCCATCGACATGGTGACCAGCCGCCTGATCCGCAATCAGAACGATTCGATGCACGATCTGGTGGAGATCATCAACCAGCAGTCGCGCAAGATCGACATGATCATGGGCTATGTGCTGTCGGTGCAGGATCATCCGGAACATCGCTTTCACACCCTGCGCTTTGGCGCCGGCCAGCTGACCTATCTGCATCCGCGCCAGGGCCACGGCGAGGTGCCGCACCTGCACCAGATAGTGCGGCTCAAGATCTTCCTGCGTGAAGAGGCCTCCGCCATCTACTGCTACGGCCAGGTCAAGCAGCTGGAACCAAGCGAGCACGGCACCCACGTGATGCTCGACTATGTGCGGATCCGCGAGGATGACCGTGAACTGCTGGTACGTGCCAGCCTGCATATCCAGTCCAAACAACTCAAACTTCGTGCGCAAGACCGTCAACGTTAAAAGAATCGAATGATGCCAATGAAGCTTCCCGCCTTGCCCGCCAAGGCGGGCCAAAAGTTAACGCTCGGCCAGCTGACAGGCAGCAGCCTCTCGCTGATGGCCGCCCGCCTCACCCAGGAGGCAGATCGTCCCGTCCTGCTGGTGACCGCCGATACCCCGAGCGCCCTGCGCCTCGAACAGGAACTGCAATACCTGTTGGCCGACACGGGCTGTCCGGTGCTGCTGTTCCCGGACTGGGAGACCCTGCCCTACGACACCTTCTCCCCCCATCAGGACATCATCTCCCAGCGGCTCGAGACCCTCTACAAGCTGCCGCAGATGAGCAGAGGCGTGCTGATCGTGCCCATCTCCACCCTGATGCTGCGCACGGCGCCCCGGGTCTATCTCGACAAATACAGCCTGATGGTGAAAAGCAGCCAGCGCCTCAATCTGCAGCAGCTGCGCGCGCGCCTCGCCGAGGCGGGCTATGTGGCAGTGGAGCAGGTGCTGGAGCACGGCGAATTTGCCGCCCGCGGCTCCCTGCTCGATCTCTTCCCCATGGGCAGCAGCAGCCCCTATCGCATCGACTTCTTCGACGACGAGGTGGACTCCATCCGCCCGTTCGACCCCGAGACCCAGCGCTCCAGCGAGCCGGTCAAGAGCGTCAGTCTGTTGCCGGCCCGGGAGTTTCCCACCGACGAGGGGGCCATCGAGCTGTTTCGCGGCCAGTATCGGGAGCAGTTCGAGATCTCCCGTGCCGAGGGCTCCGTCTATCAGGAGGTGAGCAAGGGACGCTGGCCCGCCGGCATCGAGTACTATCTGCCGCTCTTCTTCCAGCAGACCGCCAGCCTGTTTGACCACCTGCCGGACAACACCCTGCTGCTGACCGTGGGGGAGATCTACCCCGCCGCCCAGCGTTTCTGGAACGACATCGGCCAGCGCTACGAGGACAGGCGCTGGGACAATACCCGTCCCCTGCTGCCCCCCCAGCAGATCTATCTGCCGGTGGAGCAGCTGTTTGCGGCGCTCGGCCAATACGCGGCCGTACGGTTGCAGGAGGCCCCCACCGCCGGCGATGCGGGCCAGCATGACCTGCCCATCTCGGCGCTGCCCGAACTGCAGCTCGATCACAGCAAGGAGCAGCCGCTGCTGGCCCTCAACCAGTTCCTGCAAGGTTTTGCCGGGCGCACCCTGTTTGCGGTGGAGTCCGAGGGGCGGCGCGAGGTACTGGGCGATCTGCTGGCCCGCATCGCGCTGCAGCCCAAGGAGTTCGCGTCACTCGATGCCTTCATCACCAGCAAGGCCCGTCACGGCCTGCTGGTGGCACCGCTCGAGCGCGGCTTCTTGCTGCGAGAGCCGGGGCAAGAGGAGCTCGCGCTCATCACCGAGACCGAACTGCTGGGCGGCAAGATCCGCAGCAAACGGCAGCGGGAGAAGAGCAAGAACCTGAGCTCGGATGCGGTGATCCGCAACCTCGGCGAGCTGACCCAGGGTCAGCCGGTGGTGCACCTGGATCACGGGGTCGGCCGCTATCTGGGGCTGGAGACCATCGATGCCGGCGGCCTGCCCACCGAGTTTCTGACCCTGGAATATGCCGGCGGCGACAAGCTGTTCGTGCCGGTCACCAGTTTGCACCTGATCAGCCGTTATACCGGCTCGGATAACCCGCCCAGCCACAAGCTCGGCGGCGAGGCCTGGGTCAAGGCCCGGCGCAAGGCGGCCGAAAAGGTGCGCGACGTGGCGGCCGAGCTGCTGGATGTCTATGCCATGCGGGCGGCCCGTCACGGTTTTGCCTTCAAACATGACCGCGAGGCCTATCGCCAGTTTGCCGCCGGCTTCCCGTTCGAGGAGACCGATGATCAGCTCAACGCCATCAATGCGGTACTCGGCGACATGTGCCAGGCCAAGAGCATGGATCGGCTGGTGTGCGGCGACGTGGGCTTCGGCAAGACCGAGGTGGCGATGCGGGCGGCGTTTGTGGCAGTACACGGCGGCAAGCAGGTGGCCGTGCTGGTGCCCACCACCCTGCTCGCCCAGCAGCACTACGACAACTTCCGCGACCGCTTCGCCAACTGGCCGGTGCGGGTCGAGGTGTTGAGCCGCTTCCGCTCCGCCAAGGAGCAGAGCGCCGTGATGAAAGAGCTGGCCGAGGGCAAGGTCGACATCATCATCGGCACCCACAAGCTGCTGGGCGCCGAGCTCACCTTCAAGGATCTGGGGCTGCTCATCGTCGACGAGGAGCATCGCTTCGGGGTGCGCCAGAAGGAGAAGATCAAGGCGCTGCGAGCCGATGTGGACATCCTCACCCTCACCGCTACCCCCATTCCGCGTACCCTCAACATGGCGATGTCGGGCATGCGGGATCTCTCCATCATCGCCACCCCGCCCGCCAAGCGGCTCGCCATCAAGACCTTCGTGCGCCAGCAGGAGCCGGCGGTCACCCGCGAGGCGGTGCTGCGGGAATTGAAGCGTGGCGGCCAGGTCTACTACCTGCACAACGACGTGGAGAGCATCGAGAAGTGCGCGGCAGATCTTGCCGAGCTGGTGCCGGAGGCGCGCATCGGCATCGCCCACGGCCAGATGCGCGAGCGCGAACTCGAGCGGGTGATGTCGGACTTCTACCACCAGCGCTTCAACCTACTGGTCTGCACCACCATCATCGAGACCGGCATCGACGTACCGAGCGCCAACACCATCATCATGGATCGGGCGGATCATCTCGGTCTGGCCCAGCTGCACCAGCTGCGGGGCCGGGTCGGCCGCTCCCACCACCAGGCCTATGCCTACCTGCTCACCCCCCATCCCAAGCTGATGACCAAGGATGCGGCCAAGCGGCTGGAAGCCATTGCGTCCCTTGAAGATCTCGGCGCCGGCTTTGCGCTGGCCACCCACGATCTGGAGATCCGCGGCGCCGGCGAACTGCTCGGCGACGATCAGAGCGGCCAGATTGAATCGGTCGGCTTCACCCTCTACATGGAGATGCTGGAGCAGGCGGTCGAGGCGCTGAAATCGGGCAAGGAGCCGTCGCTCGAACAGCTCATGAGCCAGCACACCGAGGTGGAGCTGCGCCTGCCGGCGCTGTTGCCGGACGACTACATCCCGGACGTCAACATGCGCCTCTCCATGTACAAGCGGATTGCGAGTGCGGCGGACGAGCAGGAGCTGCGCGAACTGAAAGTGGAGCTGATCGACCGCTTCGGCCTGTTGCCGGAGCCGACCAAAACCCTGCTGGAGCTGGCGGCCTTCCGCCAGCGCGCCACAGCCCTTGGCATTCGCCGGGTGGAGATGAGCGAGCGCGGCGGCTATCTGGACTTTACCCAGGAGACCAAGGTCAACCCTGCCTATCTGGTCAAGCTGCTCTCCGAGCAGCCGCGCATCTACAAGATGGACGGACCGACCCGGTTGCGCTTCCAGGTGCCGACCCAGGACAGGGCCATGCGCCTCAAGCTGGTGGATGGCTTGCTGGCGGATCTCGCCAGCCACGCCAGCCCCTGAGGGGGCGGCCAGCCGCTAGCCCAAATAAAACGGGAGCCTTGATGGCTCCCGTTTTTTTATCCCGTGACGCTGGCCGTCATGCCTGATTGGCCGGGTTCTCGTGTGCGGAGAACTCCCGCATGAAGGCCTCGGCCCGATCCACCATCTTGGTGGAACCCACGAAATAGGGGGTACGCTGGTGCAGCGCGGTGGGCTGGATATCCATGATGCGGCCAAAGCCGTCTGACGCCTTGCCACCGGCCTGCTCCACCAGGAACGCCATGGGGTTGCACTCATAGAGCAGGCGCAGCTTGCCGTTCGGCGAGTTGGTACCGGACGGATAGATGTAGATGCCGCCCTTGAGCAGGTTGCGGTGAAAATCGGAGACCAGCGAGCCGATATAACGGGAGGTATAGGGTCTGTGGGTCGCCTCGTCCCGCTCCTGACAATATTTGAGGTACTTCTTCACCCCGTCCGGGAACTTGATGTAGTTGCCCTCGTTGATGGAGTAGATCTTGCCCTCCTCCGGGATGCGGATGTTCTCGTGCGAGAGGCAGAAGCAGCCGATGGAGGGGTCGTAGGTAAAACCGTTGACGCCAAAGCCGGTGGTGTAGACCAGCATGGTCGAGGAGCCGTAGACCACGTAACCGGCGGCGACCTGGCGGTTGCCCGGCTGCAGGAAGTCTTCCAGAGTGACGCCGGCGCCCGGCTTGCTGACCCGGCGGTAGATGGAGAAGATGGTGCCGACGGAGACGTTGACGTCGATGTTGGAGGAGCCATCGAGGGGGTCGATCAATACCACGTACTTGGAGTGACGGGAGAGCTCGGAATCGAAGGAGACGAAGTCTTCCTCCTCTTCGGAGGCCATGCCGCACACTTCGCCACGGGCTTCCAACGCCGCCTTGAAGCGCTCGTTGGCGTAAACGTCCAGCTTCTGCTGCACCTCGCCCTGCACGTTTTCAGCGCCCATGGAGCCGATGATGTCCGCCAGCCCCGCCTTGTTGATCTCCCGGTTCACCACCTTGGCGGCCAAGCGGATGGAGCTGAGCAGCGAGGTCAGCTCGCCGGTCGCGGTGGGATAATCCGCCTGCTTTTTGACGATGAACTCGCCCATGGTGATCATGTTTCGCATTATTGTTCCTTTAAGATCGTTTCCGTTGGCTTTGAAAACGTTTGCACGCATAAACAAAAAAAGTGCCGATCCTCGGCAGCCTTGTTTTGTAACCTAATGTAACGCCTGTTTTTTGTTTTT
The DNA here is from genome assembly GCF_027705845.1 of Aeromonas sp. S41-2. NCBI lineage: Bacteria > Pseudomonadati > Pseudomonadota > Gammaproteobacteria > Aeromonadales > Aeromonadaceae > Aeromonas > Aeromonas sp. S41-2. The sequence goes on from NZ_JAPDCG010000003.1 coordinate 585,391, forward strand.
GCAGCGAATTAAGCCGCTGAATAAACGCGCATCTCCCCCACCTTTTTCGCCCGAAATCGCCCTCAAACTGGTTTCAATCGGTAACTTTTCCGATGTTAATTCGTGGCAAAAACTCACGAAGATGTCGCCATGAGGATGGCAAGATCCCCGCCATGCCCCCTATCTGGGACACATGCCATGGGGGACCTGTCTGCCTCTTGAGATCTCGCCATCAATCCCGCACACTGGCCCGGCTTTGGAAGCAAAAAAACATAAGGATATTCAATGAAAAGGACTCTCATTGCCGGCACGGTTGCCGCCCTGTTCGCACTCCCCACCCTGGCAGCCCAGGTACCGGCCGGTACCAAGTTGCTGCCGGCAGAACAGCAAACCTTCATCCGCAACATAGGTACCGAACCCGCCTCCATCGACCCCCAGATGGTGGAAGAGAGCGCGGGCAGCGAAATCGTCAACGACCTGTTCGAGGGGCTCTACACCCTGGACGGGGACGGCAAGCTGCAGCTTGCTGGCGCCCTTGGCTACGAGCTTGACCCCACGGGCACCGTCTACACCTTCAAGCTCAGACCCGATGCCAAATGGTCCAACGGCGAGCCGGTGACGGCGGCCGATTACGTCTATGGCTGGCAGCGGGCGGCGGATCCCAAGAATGCCTCCAACTACGCCTGGTTCATCGAGCTAACCGGCGTCACCAATGCCGCCGAGGTCATTCAGGGCAAGCAGAGCCCGGATACGCTGGGCATCAAGGCGCTCGATGCCCATACCCTGCAGATCACCTTGAAAAACCCCGTGCCCTTCTTCCTGAAAACCCTCTCCCACTACACCACCTTCCCGGCGCCGAGGGCAACCATCGAGAAGTTCGGTCATGAGTGGGTCAAGCCGGGCAACATCGTCTCCAACGGGGCCTTCGTGCTCAAGGAGTGGACCCCCAACGAGCGTCTCATCTCCGAGCGCAACCCCCATTACTGGGACAACCAGCATACGGTGCTGAACAAGGTGTTCTATCTGGAGATCGTCTCCGACACCGCCGCCTACAACCGCTATCGCGCCGGCGAGCTGCACTACACCAGCTATCCGCTCGAGCAGTACAAGCAGCTCAAGCAGCAGAGCCCGCAGGAGCTGGTGAGCGTGCCGACCCTGGCCACCTACTACTACGTGTTCAACACCCAGCGCAAGCCGTTCGACAACCCCAAGGTGCGCAAGGCGCTCTCCCTGGCCATCGACCGGGACACCATCACCGAGAAGATCCTGGGGCAGGGCCAGATCTCCGCCTTCAGCCTGACGCCGCCGATAGTGGACGGCTTCGAGCTCAAGCGACCGGCCAGCGAGCGGATGAGCAAGGAAGAGCGGATCAAGCAGGCCAAGGCGCTGCTCGCCGAAGCGGGTTATGGCCCTGGCAAGCCGCTGGATGTGGACATCCTCTACAACACCAACGAGGGGCACAAGAAGATAGCACTGGCCATCTCCTCCATGTGGAAACACAACCTGGGGGTGCAGGCCAAGCTCAACAACATGGAGTGGAAGACCATGGTGTCGGCCCTCAACGAAGGGGACTTCGGGGTCAGCCGCTACGCCTGGAACGGGGATTACAACGATGCCTCCACCTTCCTCGACATCATGACCTCCAGCAGCAGCGCCAACAGCGGCAAGTGGTTCAACAAGCAGTATGACGCCCTGCTGGCCAAGGCCCATGACGCCAGGGATCCGGCCGAACGCAACCAGCTCTATCAGCAGGCCGAGACCCTGATCGATGCAGAAGCGCCCATCGCCCCGGTCTATTTCTACGTCAAGTCCCGCCTGCTCAAACCCAACATCAAGGGCTACCCCTATCAGAACCCGCAGGATCTGGTCTACTCGAAAGACCTCTATCTGACCGCGCAATAAGGTTCGCTACCCCGCAGACAAAAAGACCGCCTTTCGGCGGTCTTTTTTCTCATTCGTCCCGGCAGGCGGCCAACGCCACCCTGCGCCGGCGCAGCACCACAGGCTGCACCAGCAACTGGGCCAGCAGCACCCCAAACAGGGTCATGCCGCCACCGATCAGATGATAACTGGTCAATCTCTCGCCGAGCCAGCTGATGGCCAGAGCGGCAGTCATCACCGGCAGCAGGTTCATGAAGATGGCGGTGCGGCTTGCCCCGAGCAGGGCGATGCCCTGCATCCACAGCCAGGGCGACAGGGCCGAGGTCGGGATCCCCGCATAGAGGATCAGCCAGAATGCCCGGCCGTCCGGCCACTGCCCGTCCACCAGCAGGTAGAACGGGGTGAGGAACAGCAGGCTGCAGAGCACCTGGCCGTAGAGCATGGACCAGTTGTCGAGCCCCAGATCCCACTTCTTGAGCAACACGCTGTAGAGCGCATAGGTGCCCGCCGACAGCAGCATGTAGACGGAACCGATGTGGATGCCCTGGGTAAAGAGGCGGGCGGGATCCCCCTGCCCCAACAAAATCGCCAGCCCCAGAATGGAGATGACGCCGCCAAGCAGTGCCCCCCAGGTAGGGCGCTCGCGCAGCAACCAGATGCTGAGCAGCACCGTCATCAGCGGAGTCAGCCCCATCATCAGGCCGATCTCGGTGGCTCCCAGGGTCTGCGCCGCGTAATAGCCGAAAGTCTGGTTGAGCACCATGCCGAGCAGGGCCAGCGCCGCCAGCTGATAGAAGCCGGCGCGCAGCTTGGCGCGATCCCGCCAGGCCCGGTGCGCAAGGAACGGCGTCAAGATGATGGCGGCCACCATCCAGCGCGACCAGGCCAGCGCCGCCGGCGAGAGCACGCCCACCGCCAGTTTGCTGACGATGGCGTTGCCGGCCCAGATGGCCATGCAGGAGAAGGGAAACAAGAAGGCAAGTGGCATCACTATATCCAGAAAAAAGCAGCGGGTATTTCTGGCGGCAGTATAGGGGGGTCAACAGGATTAGCAAGCGTCGCGCCGCCAAGGCAGAATTGGCTGACATAAAGGGGGTTCGAACAGCGCTGAAGAGGCCGGAGGGAGCCCAAAAACAGTCATGCCCGCACGGTGGCGGGCATGACGCGGATCAGCGAGGTGACGAAGCAATCACGCCGCATCCATGTGCAGTCTCGAGATCAACTCGTTGACCTCGACCACGGTCTGACGGTGGGGAATGTCCGCCGACGTAGGCATCATCAGCAGGCCGGACTGGAAGTCAAAGCGTCCTCTGCCGTGGATGTAAATCCGCCCCTTGAAGAAGGTTTTGACATGTTTTGCCACCATCAGCGGCAGGTACTTCTTGAACACTCTCATCGTTTGCAACCTCTTGCAGTTGTATCCGTATGACAGCAGCTTCTGCGAAATAATTCCGTAAATTCTGTATAAAAATCCGGAAAAATCGCGACTCTCTTCCCCAAAAAACCAATCTATAACTTTTTATTAACTTTTAGCGTATTGTATGTGGTCCTTCCAACCAGAGCAAGACCCCCTTGCCATCTTGCCACTCGATACAGGCCAGACCTGAGGTGGCAAACATGGGGGCACCGGCCGCCGGACAGAGGCTCTGCACCAGATATCCCACCAGCGGCAGGTGGCTCACCATCAGGATGCTGTCGTGCTTGGCCGCCAGCGCGGTGAGGTAACTCGCCACGAAGGCCGGATCGCCATAGGGGGTGATGTCACCGCTCTCTTCGACAGCCCCTGCCTTGGGTAATTCACTGCATATGCTCTGCCAGGTTTGTTTGGCGCGCAGATAGTTGCTGTGGATCACCCGATCTAGCTTGTCGCCAAGCTGGGGGGCCAGCCAGCGGGCCATGTGGATGGACTCTTCGATTCCCTGCTCGGTCAGTGGACGCTGTTCATCTGTTTTCGCATTCATGCCAGCCTGGCCATGACGCATGATGTAGATTTTCATTACAACCTCGCCCAACGGGCCTGTTTTGATAGCGGGGGGATCTTACCCCGCCATGCCGGGGGAAACAATTGCGCTACCTCTCAGAAAAGGGTTTGCCTCACCGGGTAGCGGGGTCGATAATCATGTTTAAATTCAAATAAATCCAACAAGAGTCACGCGCCAATGAGCCCATATGCCAGTCCCAACGACCATCGGCAGTACCACTATCTGGAGCTGGCAAACCGGCTCAGGGTCTTGTTGATCTGCGATCCCGACACCGACAAGTCTGCCATCTCCCTGGCCGTCAACACCGGCCACTTCGACGATCCGGCGGACCGGCAGGGGATGGCTCATTTCCTTGAGCATATGCTGTTCCTTGGCACCTGCACCTATCCCAAACCTGGTGAATACCAGCAATTTATGAGCCGTCATGGCGGCAGCAACAACGCCTGGACCGGCACCGAGTTCACCAACTTCTTCTTCGAGATCGACAACGGCTTCTTCGAGGCCGGGCTGGATCGCTTCTCCCAGTTCTTCATCTGCCCCACCTTCGATCCCGAGTGGGTGGACAAGGAGCGCAACGCGGTCGACTCCGAATACCGCCTCAAGCTGCAGGACGACGTGCGCCGCAGCTACCAGGTGCATAAGGAGACTGTCAATCCCGCCCACCCCTTCGCCAAATTCTCGGTGGGCAACCTGGATACCCTGGCCGACCTGCCCGGCCGGGATCTGCGCTCCGACCTCATCCGGTTTTACGAAACCCACTACAGCGCAGATCGCATGGCGCTGGTGATGATCTCGCCAGCCACCATCGAGACCCAGCTCGGCTGGTGCGATCGCTTTTTCGCTCCCATTTTGAATCGCAATTTGGGAACGCCAACCCTCGAGATGCCCCTCTACCGGCTCGATGACCTGGGCATTCGCATCCAGATCAACCCGGTCAAGGAGACCCGCAAGCTCGCGCTCACCTTCCCGTTGCCCAACGTGGATGAGTATTACGACAAGAAACCCCTCACCTTCCTGAGCCACCTCATCGGCTACGAAGGGGACGGCAGCCTGCTCTCTCTGCTGAAAGCGAAGGGCTGGGTCAATCAGCTTTCCGCCGGCGGTGGCATCAGCGGCGCCAACTTCAAGGATTTTGGCGTCAACTTCGGGCTGACCCCGCTCGGGCTTGAACACGTCAACGAGATAGTGGCAGCCCTGTTCGGCTACTTGAAGCTCATCGAGCGCGGCGGGGTGGAAGCCTGGCGCTATGACGAGAAGCGCACCGTGCTTGAGTCCGCCTTCCGCTTCCAGGAGCGGGGCCGGGCGCTCGACACCGTCTCCGGACTGGTGTTGAACCTGTTCAGCTATGCTCCCGACGACCTGCTCTACGGCGACTACATGATGCGCGCATACGACGAGCCACTCATTCGCCGCCTGCTCGCCAAGCTCACCCCCCACAACCTGCGCCTGACCATCACGGCGCCGGAGCTCGGCACGGACCGGCTGGCCCGCTGGTATCAGACCCCCTACAGCGTGACCACCATCACCGAGGCGGAGAAGATCCGCTGGCAACAGAGCGAACCGGATCCGGCGCTGGCCCTGCCGCTGCCCAACCCCTTCATCTGCAACCGGCTCGATGTACGCACGCCCGAGCTCACCGCCGACATGCCCGCCTGCCTGATTGATCGGCCCGGCTTTCGGCTCTGGCACCTGCACGAGCATCAGTTCAGCGTGCCCAAGGGCAACCTCTACATCTCCATCGACAGCGAGCACGCGGTCAAGAGCCCGCGCCACATCGCCATGGCCCGGCTGGCGGTGGAGCTGCTCACCGACCACCTCAACGCCCTCACCTATCCGGCGGAGCTGGCGGGGCTCGGTTACCAGATCTATGCCCACCAGGGCGGCTTTACTATCAACCTGAGCGGCTTTGCCGACAAGCAGCCGCTGCTGCTCGACATGATCCTCGGCAACCGCACCCTGGGTTACCCGGATCCCGCCCGCTTTGCCGAAATCAAAGAGCAGCTCATTCGCAACTGGGACAACCAGTCCAAGGCGCGCCCCATCTCCCAGCTGTTCAACCAGCTCACCAGCCTGCTGCAGCCCAACAACCCGCCGTTCGAGCAGCTGCTGCGCCACCTGCGCAGTGTCGAGCTGGGCGAGATGCCTGCCTTCGTGGCGAGCCTCTTTGCCGAGGTGCACGTAGAGACCCTGGTGCACGGCGACTGGACCGCCGCCGAGGCCCTCGAGCTCGCCGCCCTGCTGGAGCGCCACCTCGGCGTCAACAGCCAGCCCAGTGCCGAGACCCGCCGCCCGCTCATCTCCATTCAGGACAGGGGCACCCTCATTCGCGAACAGGGCTGTGAGCATGAAGACTCGGCTCTGCTGGTCTACTACCAGTCGCGCACCACCCGGGCGCGGGACCTGGCCTGTTTCACCCTGGCCAACCACATCATGTCCTCCACCTTCTTTCACGAGCTGCGCACCCGTCAGCAGCTCGGCTATGTGGTGGGGGCCGGCAACCTGCCCCTCAATCGCCATCCCGGCCTCATTTTCTACATCCAGTCGCCGGTGGCCGGGCCGCAGATCCTGCTGGATGCGGTGGAGGAGTTCATCGACCTGTTTCCGCTGGCCATGCTCGAGCTCACCGCCCGCCAGTGGCAGGACAGCAAGGCGGGCCTGCAGGCCCAGTTGAGCGAGCGGGATGCCAACTTGCGCAGCCGCGGCCAGCGGCTGTGGGTCAGCATCGGCAACAAGGACCTGGGCTTTGATCAGCGCGAAAGGGTGTGCGAGGAGGTCGGCAACCTGAGCCGCGCCGATCTGGTGCGCTTTATCACCCAGCTGAGATCGAGAACGTCGGATCGACTGATCCTCTGCAGCTATGGCCAGGGCCACGAGCACGACGAGCGCATCACCGGCCAGTTCATCGACGACCCCCGCGCGTTCCGGCTCAATGCCGCCACCTTCGAGGCCTGATCAGACCGCCTGTTCCCCTTTTTGCAGCCAATAAAAAGCCGACCCCGTGGGGTCGGCTGGAAAAACCATAATCAATTGCGACCAGAGCCGCCAAAAGTGAACATGAGCGTGAAAATCAGACACTGAGTTGATGGTCGGCGGGCAGTCCCAAACCAGAGCGCGCCTGCCGATGACAACAGTGATTGAGAAACAGGCTCATCTTAGGCACTCCCCTCCCTTGTCACGTTGATCTATGTCAAAGGAGGTAATAAAGAGTCAGCCAGCTGCAGCTTTATGGCCAGTTTTATCGCCTCAGCTCACGCTTTTGGTCAAGCCTCTGGACGGCGCACCAGCCGGTAGGCCACCTCATCGAAGTAAGAGAGCTGGCCCGACAGCACCCTGGGGTGATCGAGCTCGGCTGCTCGCCCCAGCACCTCGACCTGGAAGTGGCGCTCGAACAGGGTGCGCACCTCCATCTCCCCCACCGAGAACGGCGGCTGACGCTGCTGCTCCGGCTGATATTCCAGGGTCACCAGCAGGATCTGACCACCCGCCTCGATAAGCCGGCTCATCAGCTCGGCATATTGACGGCGCATGGCGGTCGGCAGCGCGATGAGGGCTGCCCTGTCATAGGCCAGCCGATAGCGGCGGCCAAGTTCGGGGGCGGCGAAAAAATCCCCCTCATAGATGCGCAGACTGTCGTGTTGATGGCACTGATAGGGCCCCTTTGCACTCACAGTGTCGCTCAGCGTGTTCTCGCTGAAAAAGCTGTTGATGGCGACGGACGAGAGTTCGAACCCGTCGACCGGATGGCCCTGCCCGCTCAACCAGAGCATGTCGCGGGACTTGCCGCACAGGGGCACCAGCACGGGCTCGCCCTGCTGCTGGGCCGACCACCAGGATTGCAGCCAGCGATTGAAATCCGCCTGATGAAAGCCGATCCGGTTCTCTTCCCAACGCTGATGCCAAAATGCCGCTTCCATCCAGTCACCCCTGTCATGTAAAGATGCCTCAATATCACAACTTAGCCCGGCACACGCAAGCACCAACAAGGCGGCAGCCACAACTTTTGCCCAAAAAAGCGGAACAAAACAAAAAAGGGCCCGAAGGCCCCCTTTTGACATCTTTTTGTCATCCACTCCTGCTCTTTTTCGCCTGCTTTGCGCCTGCTACTACAGCGACGGCAGGGCGAGCCGGATCAGAGCAAAACTGGCTCGGCGCAGATGACCGCCGCCACCGCAGCAAGCCTGGCGGCAATCTCGGCAAAGTCGGGGCGCGCCGCCACCACCTCGGCAAGACAGTCATCCACCAGCGCATGCAGGGCATCCAGCCTGTCATCACAGGGGGCACAGCGGGCCAGCAGCTCTTCCAGCAGGCAGCCGAAGGCTCTCACTTCCAGTCGCTCCAGCAAGCCGGCCAGCTCACCATCGGTTCGCTCATAACAGGAGGCGGCGCCGAAATCCCCAAGCAGCAGCCGCCCCTCCTGTTGCAAGGAGTGCAGCATGTTGTGGGCGTAGAGATCGCCGTGCAGGATGCCGCGCCAGTGCAGATGCAGCGCGGCGCTCGCCACCCCCTGCACCATGGCCAGCAGCGCAGCCGGGGTAAAGCGGGCATCGGCCTGGTAGATGTCGCGAGTGCAGGAGTCCAGGCTCGGCGGCCCCGCCAGGTTGATAAAATCTGGGTCTATCAGCGCCATCACCAGCGCCGGGATGCCGGAGGGGTGATCGCCCACCCGCCCCTCAACCCCGACCAGATGGGGATGACGACCAGCCGCCAACGACACCGCCAGCTCGCAGCGGGGCAGCCCATCGCTGGTCACGGCCCCCTTGAAGCATTTGACCGCCACCGCCCGCGGCCCCGCCGGCGTTGCCAGCTCGGCGCGATGGATGACACCGGATGCCCCCTGCCCCAGCAGCTCGCCCACCTTAAGTGAATCCCACGGGATGTCTGCCACCGAGGCGCACTGGCCCAGCCGCTGCTCCTGCCTGTCGCTGAAGGGGTTGCCCGCATACGCCAGCCAGGCAAGGCGTGGCAGCCTCGCCAGCCAATCCGGGAGCGCGTCGAGCCGGTTGGCGGCGATACGCACCAGCTCCAGACGCTGGCAGTTGGCCAGGGTTGCCGGCAGCTCGCGCAGGCGATTGCCCGAGAGCATCAGCTTTTGCAGGGCGCCGCACTGACCCAGCTCGTCGGGCAACTGCTCCACCGCGTTGTCGGTCAGGATCAACCAGCGCAGCCCCGCCGGCAGCGACGCAGCAGGCACAATGGCGATCCGGTTGGCCTTGAAGCCCACCATGGTGAGCGCCGGGCAGCGCCCCAGCACCTCGGGCAGCTCGGTAAAGCGGTTCTCGGAGCAGAAAATGATGCGCAGCTTGCTGAACCCGGCCAGCTCGTCAGGCAGCCGACTCAACTGGTTGCCGGTGAGATCCAGCACCTCCAGCGTCTCTTTGAGACTCAAGATTTCGGGCGGGAACTCCGTCAGGTTTTCGGCGAGTTTGAGGTGGCGGGCGCCGCAGAGTTCACCTGCGCGCAGCTGTTCCAGGGTATGCATGACATCGTCTCTATCGGGTGGCCGGCTCGCGGCCAGCGGTGCCGCCGGTCTGGCCCAGCAGTCAAACCGGCAGTCAAAAAATGAGGGGGCATTATAGAGAATGACGGCAGAAGATCCCCTGTTTTGTTGCCGCGAGGACCGGTATCAGCGCGCAGCAAAGCGGCATGGGGGCAAAGAGAGCAAGATCCGGGTCGTGCCAGCGAGGACCGATTGCCATAGTGGGGCCAAACCAGAGTGGGGTCGAGCCTATTGAGGGTCGAATCCATTACCAACCCTGTGCGCCTGCACAACACACTCAGCGAGGGAACTGCCATGTCATTACTGTCCAACAAGGTCGCCATCATCACCGGCGCCAGCTCCGGCATCGGCCGCGCCAGCGCCATTCTGTTTGCCCGGGAAGGAGCCAGCATCGTCGTCGGCGCCCGCCGCCAGCCCGAGCTGGATCTGCTGGTGGAGGAGATCCGCCACGAGGGGGGCCAGGCGGTGAGCCTGGCGGGAGATGTGAAAAGCGAAACCTATGCCCGCGCCCTGGTGGATCTCGCGCTGACCCGTTTCGGCGGGCTCGATATCGCCTTCAACAACGCAGGCATCACGGGGACACCGGGCAGCGTGCCGGCGCTTGAACTGGCACAGTGGCAGGAGACCCTGGATACCAACCTCACCAGCGCCTTTGTGGGGGCCAAGTACCAGATCCCCGCCATGCAGGCACGCGGCGGCGGTTCGCTTATCTTTACCTCCACCTTCGTCGGCCATACCCTGGGGCTGCCCGGCATGGCGGCCTATGCCGCGAGCAAAGCCGGCCTGATTGGCCTGACCCAGGTGCTGGCTGCCGAATATGGGGCACAAGGGGTGCGGGTCAACGCCCTGCTGCCGGGGGGTACCGACACCCCCATGGGGCGGGCCTTTACCGATACCCCGGAGAGCCTCGCCTTTGTGCAGAATATGCATGCCCTCAAACGGCTGGCCCAACCGGAGGAGATCGCCCGCTCGGCCCTTTATCTGGCGTCCGATGCATCCAGCTTTACCACCGGCATTGCCCTGCTGGCCGATGGTGGGGTATCTATTTGTCGCACATGACCTTGTCGCACCCAAGATCCTGCGGCTGCAAACCTATCGTGAGAGCGCCTTATGTCTGATTACGCCCGTATCGCCGATGCCATCCGTTTTATCGCCAGCCAGGTGGCGCGCCAGCCCACCCTGGACGAGATAGCGGCGCACGTTCACTTAAGCCCCTTTCACTTCCAGCGGCTGTTCAGCCGCTGGGCCGGAGTGACGCCCAAACGCTATCTGCAGGTGCTGACCCTGGAGCGTGCCAAGGCACTGCTGCAGGAGTCACGCCCGCTGCTGGAAGTGGCCGATACCCTGGGCCTGAGCAGCGGCTCGCGGCTCTACGATCACTTCGTGCAGCTCGAAGCGGTGACACCGGGCGAGTACAAACAGCGCGGGGCCGGGCTGGTTATCGATCACGGGGTGCACGACACCCCCTTCGGCCAGGCGTTCGTCGCCCTGACCCCGCGGGGGGTATGCAAATTCTCGTTTCTCGATGACCAGGCCCCACAGGCGCCGCTGACCGCCCTCGCCCACAACTGGCCAGAGGCAGAACTGAGGGAGGCGCCATCACGCACCCAGGGGGTCATCCACACCATGTTCGATAGCAGCAAGAAGGCGGATCGCCCCATCTCCTTACACGTGAGCGGCACCAACTTTCAGATCAGCGTCTGGCGGGCGCTGCTGCAGATCCCGCCCGCCAAGGTGGTGAGCTACGCCCAGGTAGCGAGCGCCGTCGGCAACCCCAAGGCCGCCCGCGCCGTGGGGCTGGCGGTGGGCGCCAACCCCGTCGCCTTGATGATCCCCTGCCACAGAGTCATCCAGCAAAACGGCAAACTCGGCGGCTATCACTGGGGCGAGACCCGCAAACAGGCGATACACGCCTGGGAAGCGGCGAGGTATGAGTGAAAGTGGCCTTGTTCTGCTCGCCCTGATGGGGGAGAAACTGGAGTGTTCGTTGTGAGTCAGCAGACTATCAGGTCACGCCGAACGAGCATTCACGATATAAAGCGAGGGCATTAACAGAGTCGGGCGCAGATCGCCCCTTTTGTTGCTTTGGCAAGGCTCAGTGCTCAGCCGCCCCCCAGCGAATTGACGAAAAGACGTAGGGTGCAATAAGCGCAACGCATTGCACCGTTTGCCGAGCGGATTTTGTGCAAGGTAAGGAACAAAAGTAGAGGTGCAATTTCATTTCACCCTATGCCACTGATGTCGGTTTGGTACTCAGCTCCATAAGCCGCTTGAATAGCTTTTCTTCGGCATCAAGCCCTACTTGCATTTTCTGCTTTTCAAAGAATGCAGCTAAGTAACCACATCCGGCGTGAAGAACTGCAATAAGGATTTCCTCTAACTGCCGAATCGTTCCAGCGATGAAGGCCTCTGTGGTGTCTTCTCCTTTAAGGTGGGCTGAATAAAAGAAGCTGGCACCAAAGGGTGAACCATGAATGACCTCTGACGAGAGTGAGTAGATCAGTCCATATGCCGCGAGTAGCCGCGATCCAGCTTTGCGCCCTGCAAGTTCACCGACCCGCCTGATACGACTTGGCATATCTAGGTTGGTCCAGCCTCCGTTTCCTTTGCCCGTAAACTCAGGAAATTTAGATGCAAGTGTTGATACTGGGTCAGGGTCTGTGTGGACTTCAATCGAGTATTCGCCACTGCCGAATTTTCGATTGTGTTGCCGCCAAGCGGCAAATTCGATGTACCTAACAGCTCGGTCTGCAACTGCATTTGACTCCACGAGGAGGTAGCTTGCATTTACGAAAGACTCAACAGCTGATCGTGCGATTGGATAGGCGTCGCGGACAGGAATTCCGCGCTGTTTGGCTATGTGTAAAAGGGACTCGACAGATTGTCCTGCTCCCATTGCTAGTAATGTGCTTGTGCGTCGTTGTGCGTCCGGGAGGCTACAAGTCAGAATTTTTCCTTCATATGTGGTGGAGCCTTGGGATGCAACGAAAAGTGCAAGGCGCAAGAACTCTTGCTGAAGCATTGCCAAGCCTCGTAAAGCATCCAGCAGTGGTAACTCCTCGTCTGCGGACATAAATTGTTCTCCCTAAATAGAAATCGGTACTAATCAGCAATGGAAAATTCCAGCAAACCCAATCTATGACTGTGATCCCCTACATCAACTGTGGCTCCACTGGAGCTCGGTGTACTCGTGCCATTGCCGATGCTACCGCCCCTGAATAACAGCCTGCAGCTTGTTACCTATGGCATTTCTCTGGCCTGACTCATGGTCGGCCCCAAATGGGTTATTTCCAAACAACTATCCTAGCGAGCAAGGCAGATAAGAAAAAGAGGAATATGGAACTTTCCTAATAAATATCAACAAATTAAATAATAAGTACCAATGCTGGGCATATATCTGCGGTGCCAGATCGTAGATAAAGAAAAGACGCCCTAAGGCGTCTTTCTTATTTCTAGAATCTGGAGCAAGCAGGTTGGAAGCTACTCCCCCTCCCCACCCTGCCCACAACCCTATCAGATCGGGGTAATGGAGGTGATATGGGCCGAGCCATCCAGGGACTGGAAGATCTGCACCACGGCTTCCCCGTGGATCGGGTTGGGCAGCGGCACCGTGGTTTTGCATTTGAAACGGTAGTTGGTGCCGGCGACGACCTGGGTGGAGACTTCAAAGGGGGTGTACTGCACCCCGACAAATCCTTCCAGCGCCTGGTTGAATACGGCCTGATCTTTGGCGCTCAGCTTGTGGTAGGCAGTCCATCCGCCCAACAACACTGCTTGTTCTGACATAACAAACCCTCCGTGATCTCTTGTCCCTACTCGTTTGGCTGTTCGGGTTCCGCCCCGTTTATTCAAGTGGTGTCCGGACTCCACCGGGGGCCACACCAGATATCGGTGCGTTCAGTGTCGATAGCGCACATGAAGGCGTTGCTGTCGCCACCCTCCCCTGCTGCCACGACCACCACCTCACGGCGCCGGTCTCAATTGGCATGGCTGAGCCTAGTGCGAGATCCATAAAACACCCCCTGTCAGATATGACAGAGGCAGGGAGGGAAGAAAGCGGCTAGCGAAGGGAAAAGTGAGGCGCAAACGATTGGAAAAAGAAAAGACGCCGAAAGGGCGTCTTTTTTACATTTTTATGCTTGAAGGGTGAAAGGGCCTACGCCGCTTATTCCCATTCTATTGTAAACAAGACATTTTTATCTTTTATATTCAATGGCTTATTTTCCTGCTAATTGGTAATACCATGAAAAATACCATGCTCAGAAAAGGCTTAACAATATTTTGAAAAATTGCCTACTGAGCGCTGCCGCACAGCTCCATAGGCCGCTTTCCTGGCTTTGCTTCCAGATGTATGCTCTTCTGCTCCTGCAGCTAATGGATCACCGCAAACAGGTTACTCGCCTGGGGATTCCCTTTCGACCCGAGCATCCGTATGAGACTCATGCTCGATTATTATTATTATAGAAGCCCCCATGAATAAATCGCTCATCATTTTCGGCATCGTCAACATAACCTCGGACAGTTTCTCCGATGGAGGCCGGTATCTGGCGCCAGACGCAGCCATTGCGCAGGCGCGTAAGCTGATGGCCGAGGGGGCAGATGTGATCGACCTCGGTCCGGCATCCAGCAATCCCGACGCCGCGCCTGTTTCGTCCGACACAGAAATCGCGCGTATCGCGCCGGTGCTGGACGCGCTCAAGGCAGATGGCATTCCCGTCTCGCTCGACAGTTATCAACCCGCGACGCAAGCCTATGCCTTGTCGCGTGGTGTGGCCTATCTCAATGATATTCGCGGTTTTCCAGACGCTGCGTTCTATCCGCAATTGGCGAAATCATCTGCCAAACTCGTCGTTATGCATTCGGTGCAAGACGGGCAGGCAGATCGGCGCGAGGCACCCGCTGGCGACATCATGGATCACATTGCGGCGTTCTTTGACGCGCGCATCGCGGCGCTGACGGGTGCCGGTATCAAACGCAACCGCCTTGTCCTTGATCCCGGCATGGGGTTTTTTCTGGGGGCTGCTCCCGAAACCTCGCTCTCGGTGCTGGCGCGGTTCGATGAATTGCGGCTGCGCTTCGATTTGCCGGTGCTTCTGTCTGTTTCGCGCAAATCCTTTCTGCGCGCGCTCACAGGCCGTGGTCCGGGGGATGTCGGGGCCGCGACACTCGCTGCAGAGCTTGCCGCCGCCGCAGGTGGAGCTGACTTCATCCGCACACACGAGCCGCGCCCCTTGCGCGACGGGCTGGCGGTATTGGCGGCGCTGAAAGAAACCGCAAGAATTCGTTAACTGCACATTCGGGATATTTCTCTATATTCGCGGTTCAGCAGGCATGTCCCCTTTGAGGGCGACCCGACGACAGGATAATCGACCTTATGGTGCGCAAATATTTCGGCACAGACGGTATTCGTGGCAAAGCCAACGAAGGCGCGATGACGGCGGAAACCGCCTTGCGCGTCGGCATGGCGGCTGGCCGTGTCTTTCGTCGCGGTGACCACCGCCATCGTGTCGTGATCGGCAAGGATACGCGCCTGTCGGGCTATATGCTTGAACCCGCGCTCACAGCCGGTTTCACCTCGATGGGCATGGACGTATTCCTTTTTGGCCCGCTGCCGACAACGTATAGGAAGAATAAACGCCCTTTTCACCCAAGTCCAACAGCTTTGGACCGCAGTTGACTCTTTCGACACCCCTGCGATGCAACCCAATCCGGCTGACGGGGAGCCAGCAACGCTGAAAATTTACCCTCCTCTTTCCCACTAGCGGCTCCTTTTCCGACAACCAGCACGGCGGATCCCTGCCGCGGCGCTGTGAACGCAGCATTTTGATTGGTATCGTTGGCCTTCAGGCTCGTCAGTCAAACAGACCCAGGAGCAGCTCAGCCGGTGGCGCCCGGCTTTCGGGTAACGCCCTGGTCCCGCTGGTTTCGGCTTTGTGCTTCAGGTGATCAAGGATCTGCTTGATCACTATAGGGTCTTCAATGCAGGCGATGACTTTCATGGCGCCGCCGCAGCCGCTGCAGGTCTCGATGTCGATATTGAAAACACGCTTGAGCCGTTGCGCCCATGTCATCGACGCTCGCCGTTGTGCTGGTGTTGCCGGTTCATCAGCCACCCTGACCTTGTTGCCCCTGCCCCGTTTTGCCGGCGTGACCAACGCCCGGTGCCGACTGTTGGGTGCGAACACCCCGTGGAAGCGGGTTAGGTTGACTCTGGGCTTCGGTACCAGGGCGGCCAGCCTTGCAATGAAATCCAATGGTTCGAAAATGACGTGCGTGGTGCCGTCCCGGTACGGCGTCTTGAGCTGGTAGCGCACGTTGCCGCCTCGTGTTAACGACAGCCGCTTCTCGGATACCGCCGGGCGGCTGATGTACCGGCACAGCCGTTCGAGCTTCTTGCGTTCATCGGCCCTGGCCGCCACGCCGGCGTGCAGGCTGGACCCGGCTACCTTGCCAATCCCGTCACCGAACGGATCACCACTGGTCGGCAGAGTTTGCAAAGTGAACACCTTTCGCCCCGCCTGTGAACCGACAGCGATACGGTAAGTGATCGAGTGCCCCAGCAGGGGTGTCATCGGGTCGTCATCCACCGCATCCGAGGCCAGATAGCTGTTTTCGACATCCCGTTCCAGCAGGCCTTGCCGTTCCAGATAGCGACCCACCCGGTGGGCGATGGTGTGCGTCAGCTGGGTGAGCTCTGGGCTGGTCGGCGCCTTGACCCAGCGGAAACGCGCTGAGCCGTGGGATTGCTCGACATACACACCGTCGAGAAACAGCATGTGGAAGTGAACATTCAGATTGAGCGCCGATCCAAAACGCTGGATCAGGGTGACCGCGCCCGTCTTGGCCACTTGGTGGGTATGGCCCGCTTTCTTGACCAGGTGCGTGGCAATGACGCGGTAAACGATGCCCAGCACCCACCCCATGATCTCGGGCCGGCTGGCAAACAGGAAACGCAGCTGAAACGGGAAGCTCAACACCCACTGACGCATGGGTTGTTCAGGCAGTACTTCATCAACCAGCAAGGCGGCACTTTCGGCCATCCGCCGCGCCCCACAGCTCGGGCAGAAACCGCGACGCTTACAGCTGAAAGCGACCAGGTGCTCGGCGTGGCAAGACTCGCAGCGAACCCGTAGAAAGCCATGCTCCAGCCGCCCGCATTGGAGAAATTCTTCAAATTCCCGTTGCACATAGCCCGGCAATTCCTTTCCCTGCTCTGCCATAAGCGCAGCGAATGCCGGGTAATACTCGTCAACGATCTGATAGAGAAGGGTTTGCTCGGGTCGGTGGCTCTGGTAACGACCAGTATCCCGATCCCGGCTGGCCGTCCTGGCCGCCACATGAGGCATGTTCCGCGTCCTTGCAATACTGTGTTTACATACAGTCTATCGCTTAGCGGAAAGTTCTTTTACCCTCAGCCGAAATGCCTGCCGTTGCTAGACATTGCCAGCCAGTGCCCGTCACTCCGCGGTCTTCACTGCGTGATCGAGTTGATCGACACCCGCCGTGACACGCTCCATGAAGTGCCTGCCTGCGTCTGTTAGCCGAACGCCCCGCGCATGGCGCTCAAATAGCAGGACACCAAGGTTATCCTCCAGCGCTTTCACACGCGCGCTGACGCTCGACTGGCTGATACCAAGTGCCTTGGCCGCATGCCGAAAATTCAGATGCTCGGCGACGGCGATGAACTGAACAAGGGAAATGAGCGGTATCCTGCCAGACAGGATACCGACATTCACGAGGTTTCGATGGTTAGTGCGCCGCATCGGAGCGGGCCTGCTACCAGTCGTCGGTTAGACGACTGGCGACTTCTCGGTGGCAGCCCCACGGAGCCGAAGGAGCACCAGCCCCAACGAAACCAGTACCGCCATCGCCGTGGCGTAACAGATCACGGGCCACGCTGTGTCACCGTTTAAAAGTGCCACCGCCAATGTCCCGACAATGCTGACTATCAGGCTTTGAACGCAGAAGTAGAACGCGACCGCTGATCCCGCGATGTCGTCGAACTCTGCCAAAGCGCCGTTCGCGGTAACGGACACCGTGAAGACAATACCGACCGCGACAACCCACATCGGTAGGATGAAGGTGAGGAATGACGGCGAGCCGTAAAGTTCGCCGATCCCCAACAGGACCGCTCCGCAAACAAGCAACGCCATCCCACGCGCCACGCATCCTGCGATGCCCCATCTGGCGACAAAGGACTTCGCGAAACGGGTTGTCACGATCATTACAAGCGCGACAGTGGCGAAGGCAAAGCTGAATCCGATCTCGGAATATTCCGCTTGGCCTATGAGCACACGGGGAGCCGTCGAGAAGAAGACGAAGTAGGTGCCCATACCGGCGCTAAAGCCGACAGTGTAAACCCAAAAAGCCGGACTCGCGAAGATCGGCAAGACAGATCGGCGCGTCTTGACTTGATCCAGAGGGCGGGTTTCGTGCCACCTGAAACCCGCATTTAGGAGTGCGAGCATCGCCAGTATAGCCAAAGTAATGAATATCGCCTGCCATCCCAAGAACTCGCCGATCAATGTTCCGGCGATAGGGCCGAGCGCAGGCACGAACGCCAGCATCGAACTGAAAAGGCCGTAGATGACGACACCCTCAGGACGGTTGGCATAAACGTCGCGAACCGTCGCGAACGTCGCCACCAGCATGGCCGACGCGCCCACTGCTTGAAGTAGACGGAAAGCGACAAAGGCCGGTGCAGTTGAAGACCAAGCTGCTCCCAGAGACGCAATGACGAAAGCCGTTGCGCCCGCAAGTAGAATTGGCCGTCGCCCGATTCTGTCTGAGAGCGGACCAAAAATCACCTGGCCCACGCCGAGCATCACCATATAGAGGCTCAACGTGAGTTGGATCATAGCGGGCGTCGTGTTCAGGATGCCGGGCATCGCTGGAACGACAGGGAGATAAATATCCATCGCCAGTGAAGCGAGGATGTCGAAAGGAGCCATCAGCAGCAGTGCTGCCGGCAGCGTATAGGCCCACGCGGGGCGTGTGGTGGTCATGACGAATCAACCCTCGATTAAGGAATACCGGGCGACGTCTGCTCGTCAGCAATCAGATGAGACTAGCCTTACAGAGCGCCGCAACAACAATACTGGTTGTTGCGGCTTACTTGTCTGCTGACTTGGAATTTCCCATCTGATTACTCCACGCTTACGAATATGAATTGCTACATTTTATCCGATTATCTTTTGCTTCGCAATGCGGCATGGGCGCACTCAGCGTTCCAGCCCCCTCTGCCGCCCTAACTGCCACGACACCGACCCGCCCTGCACGATGCCCATAACCTCGCGGCCGAGTTGGCGGTCGATGATCGGCCGCCACGGGACAAGGGTGAACTCATGGGATTTCTCGACCACGGCGAACTTGCCGCTCGATAGATGCACGGTTCCGGTAAACTTGCCGCTGACGCTCTCGCCGTCCGTGGCGGCGCGGAACGGCAGGCCCTTACTCAAAGCCATATCCGATCCGACGCCGGCTACCTCGCGCTCCCGCAGGATGGCGAGAAGGTTGCGCCGGTAGAAGACGCGGCTGTCCCGGCTGCGGGTGGCGTCGCCCTGTTCGATATGGTGCTCGCGGCGCTGGTCCATGGCTTCGCGGACTTGTTGCCCGAAGCCGGTTGGCGCAAGGTCGGCCGTCTCGCCGTGGATCAGCCGCCGGTCCAGCCAGGTCGCGCCGTCCGATCCGATCTGTTTGTTCAGATCGACCGGGGAAAGGACGCGAACGCTGGCCTGACTGTCTCGGCCGGCGTCATGGGCGGCGGCACGGCTGACCAGATCATCGGGGATGCGCCATTGGTCGGCGTCGATCCGCTCGACGATACCGGCCCGGCGTAGCGCCTCCAGCCGGCGCACATGGGCATCGACATAGCCCTCATAGTCGCCGCCTGGAACGCGGCACGTATAGGAAGAATAAACGCCCTTTTCACCCAAGTCCAACAGCTTTGGACCGCAGTTGACTCTTTCGACACCCCTGCGATGCAACCCAATCCGGCTGACGGGGAGCCAGCAACGCTGAAAATTTACCCTCCTCTTTCCCACTAGCGGCTCCTTTTCCGACAACCAGCACGGCGGATCCCTGCCGCGGCGCTGTGAACGCAGCATTTTGATTGGTATCGTTGGCCTTCAGGCTCGTCAGTCAAACAGACCCAGGAGCAGCTCAGCCGGTGGCGCCCGGCTTTCGGGTAACGCCCTGGTCCCGCTGGTTTCGGCTTTGTGCTTCAGGTGATCAAGGATCTGCTTGATCACTATAGGGTCTTCAATGCAGGCGATGACTTTCATGGCGCCGCCGCAGCCGCTGCAGGTCTCGATGTCGATATTGAAAACACGCTTGAGCCGTTGCGCCCATGTCATCGACGCTCGCCGTTGTGCTGGTGTTGCCGGTTCATCAGCCACCCTGACCTTGTTGCCCCTGCCCCGTTTTGCCGGCGTGACCAACGCCCGGTGCCGACTGTTGGGTGCGAACACCCCGTGGAAGCGGGTTAGGTTGACTCTGGGCTTCGGTACCAGGGCGGCCAGCCTTGCAATGAAATCCAATGGTTCGAAAATGACGTGCGTGGTGCCGTCCCGGTACGGCGTCTTGAGCTGGTAGCGCACGTTGCCGCCTCGTGTTAACGACAGCCGCTTCTCGGATACCGCCGGGCGGCTGATGTACCGGCACAGCCGTTCGAGCTTCTTGCGTTCATCGGCCCTGGCCGCCACGCCGGCGTGCAGGCTGGACCCGGCTACCTTGCCAATCCCGTCACCGGGGTCGTTTGCGGGAGGGGGCGGAATCCTACGCTAAGGCTTTGGCCAGCGATATTCTCCGGTGAGATTGATGTGTTCCCATCCGAGCGGCGAAACATGGGCCAAGAGATCGGGCGATAGCAGCTTTCCATCGCGTTTCTGGTTTGCAACGACCTCGCCGAGCTTCATGGTGTTCCAGAAGATGATGATGGCGGCGAGCAGATTCATGCCGGCGATGCGGTAATGCTGGCCTTCGGCGGAACGGTCGCGGATTTCACCGCGGCGGTGGAAGCTGATTGCCCGCTTCAGCGCATGATGAGCTTCGCCTTTGTTGAGCCCGATCTGGGCACGCCGTTGGAGTTCGGCATCCAGAATCCAGTCGATCATGAACAGGGTGCGCTCGACGCGACCGACTTCCCGCAGGGCTGTCGCGAGCTCGTTCTGCCGCGGATAGGAGGCGAGTTTCCGCAGAATCTGGCTTGGCGCGACGGTCCCGGCAGCAATGGTGGCGGCGATGCGCAGGATGTCGGGCCAATTGCGCTCGATCATGGCTTGGTTGACCTTTCCGCCGATCAACGCTCGCAGGTGCGCCGGGGCGGCCGACGGATTGAACGCGTAGAGCCGTTTGGATGGCAGGTCGCGGATGCGCGGAGCGAACCGGTAGCCGAGAATGGCACATGCGGCAAAGACGTGATCGGTGAAGCCGCCCGTGTCGGTGAACTGCTCGCGGATATGGCGTCCAGCATCGTTCATCAGCAGGCCATCGAGGATGTAAGGCGCTTCGCTTGCCGTTGCAGGAATCACCTGGGTTGCGAACGGCGCATATTGGTCGGAGACGTGGCTATAGGCTTTCAGGCCCGGGGTATTGCCATATTTCGCGTTGACCAGGTTCATGGCCTCACCTTGCTCTGTAGCGACGAAGAACTGTCCGTCGCTCGAAGCCGACGTGCCCATGCCCCAGAACCGGGCCATGGGTAACGCTGCCTGTGCCTCGACCACCATGGCCAGCGCCCGGTCATAGGCTTCGCCCTCGACATGCCACCGTCCAATGCGGATCAATTCCCAGAAGGTGTGGGTGTTTGTCGCATCCGCCATTTTGCGCAAGCCGAGGTTGATCCCTTCCGCCAAGATAACGTTCATTAGCCCGATCCGGTCAGCGCAGGGTGCTCCTGTGCGCAGATGGGTGAACGCTTCGGTGAAGCCGGTCGCCGCATCCACCTCCAGCAGGAGATCGGTGATGCGCGTGGGCGGGATCTGCTTGTAGAGATCGAGCACCAGATCTTCGGCGCCTGTCGGCGCGGCGGCTTCGAGTTTCTCGATATGCAGAACGCCGTTTTCAATCGACCCGCCCGGGATCGTGCCTGCGCGAGCGGCACGGCCAAGCTCGCGCAACCGCATGTCGAGGCGAGCTTGCCGGTCTGCCAGCCATTCCTCCGGCCGCAATGGCACAGCGAGACGACCGCCTTCCGCGATGGATTGTGCCGGAACGAGTGCGTGTTTCAGATCGCCATAGCGCCGGGACCTAGTAAGCCAGACATCTCCGGAGCGGAACGCATCGCGCAGATGGAACAGCACCGCGATCTCCCATAGGCGAGCGTCGCCAGCCCTCTGGGCCCGAAGGTGGCGATGCCATTTCGAGCT
This sequence comes from Aeromonas sp. S41-2, assembly GCF_027705845.1. NCBI lineage: Bacteria > Pseudomonadati > Pseudomonadota > Gammaproteobacteria > Aeromonadales > Aeromonadaceae > Aeromonas > Aeromonas sp. S41-2. The sequence goes on from NZ_JAPDCG010000003.1 coordinate 607,098, forward strand.
GGGCCGCAAGAAGCTGGTCATCGCGGCATCGTTCAAACCGGTACGAAGGGCCGTCACCGCTTCCAGAAGCGGCAGTGCAACGGGCGCAGCTCGCAGATCGAGCAGGCGCAACATGCGTGGAGCGTATCGGCGGAAGCGGTGATAACCGTCGAGCACATGATTGAGCGGATCGTCGGCCATGGTGGCGGTCAGCCTGGTTGCCATTGCAACAAGGGTTTTTAAGCCGTCCCACCCTGACCCACTCGCGATGGCACTGTTGCAAATAGTCGGTGGTGATAAACTTATCATCCCCTTTTGCTGATGGAGCTGCACATGAACCCATTCAA